>CAVUCB010000101.1:0-73636 GCA_963739755.1 uncultured Alphaproteobacteria bacterium
TCGGGCAGTCGTCGCTCTCATGACGTGCGCGGATGTCGCAATGTGAGCCGCTCCCGTCAGCGCAGGTTAGCGCGAAGCTCGCGGACGCCCCGTCCCAGGCGGTCGCGCAAAAGAGTTCGTAGCGTTGCTCCATCCTCGTAGCCGACCTCGGCGGAGATGGCATCAACGTCGAGGCCGCTGCCATGGAGCAGGGATTGCGCGCGTTCGACACGGAGATCCTGAAAATAGGAAAGAGGCGATTTGCCGAGCACGGCTTCGCAACGGCGTTGCAAGGTGCGCGGGCTCGTCGCCAGTGTGTCGGCGGCTTCCTGCAGCGAGAACCCCTCCTTCAGATGCTCGCGCGCCCACCGTTCGAAGCGTTGAATAAGGGGGTCAGCCTGCGCGAGATGATTGGGAATGATGAAGGGCGCCTGCGAGGAGCGCAGGTCGGCCAGCAAGTAGCGCGAAACGACGGCCGCAAGCTCCGGGCTCGCCTGGCGTATGAACCAGAGCGCAAGATCGAGATGCCCCATCGCCGCACCCGCCGTGACGATCCTGTCGGATGTTACGAGCATGCGGGTCTCATCGAGCCGGACATTCGGATAGCGTCGCCGGAACAGCGGCGAAAGCCACCACGTCGTCGTCGCTTCTCTCCCGTCGAGAAGTCCGGCTTCCGCCAGGAGAAAAGTGCCGATGCAGGCAGCGGCGATACGCGAACCTGCCGCATACCATCTTCGTAGTTGCTCTTTCGCCTGATTGACATCGCGGCGCTCCAGCGCCGGGAGCAGTTGCTCCGGCCGACCCGTATTGAGGGCCGGCACGATCACCCAGTCCGGCTTCAAATCCGGCGTGATGGACTTCACGGGTATCGCGAAGCCCTGGCCGGAGCGCACCTTTTTTCTCACGCCGACGATCGAGATATCGAAATGCAGCGCGCCGCCCATTTGCGCTGCCGAGAATTTGTTGGCGAGCGAGAACGCATCGAGCGTCACCGTAAGCCCAGTATCCCAAAATCCTTCCAACGCTAGGATCAAAATGCGCATGGCGTAAATGGCCTCAACTTTGTCGTTTACGACAATACCGCCTTCTCGACGCTCAAGCTAACCCTTCGCCATCGATGATCGCAACAGTGTCAGCATTGATAACCGGAATATACGCGTAATCTACTGAAAAACAACGCATTTAGGAAAATCATCGCCGAAACATCGATGTCGTAAATGCCTCTAAAATTGGCGTTTACGCCTCTACCAAATGCCGAGGACCGAAGCGTAGGTGGGTCCTGGCAAACATTTGACTGCGAACAGGAGAACTCCCATGAAAGTCATCGCTATCGGAAACATCATCAAGCCGGTCACCCCGGAACAGCGGCAGCAAATCATGCCGAAGGAAGTCCCGGCGACACTGAAGCTCTATCTCGACGGCAAGATCGAGCAGTTCTTCTACCGCCAGGATAAGCCCGGCGTGATCTTTCTCATGAATGCCGAGTCGGTCGAACAGGCCAAGGCGGCCGTGGAAGCGCTGCCGCTCGTGACCGAAGGATACGCGCAGTACGAGGTGATCCCTATCGGTCCGCTCGCTCCGCTGGGTCTCCTGATTCAAAGCAAGTGATCGCTCGCTGCCTGAAGACGTCGTCGACGACATCAAACCCATCATCCTCATCGCCCGCGTCACGCGGGCAATGAGCCGGGTCGCCACGGCGCGTTCGTCGGGAAGCATCGCTCAGCGATAAGGAGTACAAAATGAAGAACGCTTTCGTTTCCGGCCTCGCCGCGTTGATCATCTGCCTGATGAGTTCGGGCCTCGGGCATGCTCAGTCCGCAGCTCCGCCTTAGGAACAACACCCCGCGGCGTCTGGCTCGTCGGCTCGCTGGGCCTGAATCGGTGGACACGGCACCGAGCCGTAGGAACAGAACACACAACAATCGCCCGTTTTGGGCTTTAGCTTGGTGCCGCAGCCGGTGCATTCGTAGAAGAACTGACATGCGTCGGTCGGCATGGTCTCCGTTTTCGGAAGACCGCAGTGCGGACAGGTGATGGTTGACTGGAGAAGCATCGGATCAGCTCTTCGGCGAGGACGGATAACCCGCTTTGGTGGTTGCCGTCGTCAGTTGGTTCACGTCAGCTTTGGCATCGTCATAGATGACGGTGGCCGTCTTGTCCTTGAAAGATACCGCAACCTTGGCAACGCCGGGAACAGTTTCCAAACTGCCTTTGACGATGGATGGGCAGGCCGCGCAATCCATATTCTTCACCGCCAAGGTGATCGTTCTATCCCCGGCCATCACTGATGACGAGGCAATCATGCCGAGGGCCAAAGCTGCGTAGGCGAAAGGCTTGTTCATGGGGAAATCTCCAGTCATGAGTTGAGAAAGAGCGGTACGATGAAGTCGAGGCTGAGCACGGCGACGACGAGGATCGTTGCGAGGATGAGGCTTGCTTTGACGATCCGGTGCGGCAGGGGGCGCACGCACGCCTCGCCATCGGCACAGCCCCGCGTTGATGATCGGTAGACCAGCCAATAGCCGTATCCGAGGAACGCGAGCGTCGCAGTGATGAAAAAGGGTTGATAGGGGGCAAGTCGAGTGAAATTGCCGATCCATGCTCCGCTGACCCCAAGGCCGAATAGGACTAAGGGAAAGATGCAGCAAGACGATGCCGCAAGTGCGCCAAGGAGGCCGCCTGCCGCCATCACGGTTTGCCGACGCCGGTTATCGGCAAAGTGATCAGCCCGATTGATTGTCATACGGTAAATCATGCATCCTGTAGTGACTACAGGATCAAGGGACAATTTCCATGGGCACCATCACGTCCCCGCGAGCCGAAAATATCTCAATCGGTGAACTCTCCAAGCAGAGCGGCGTGAACATTGAAACCATCCGCTATTACGAGCGCATCAAAATGCTGCCGGCGCCGCCCCGTACGGCGAGCGGTCGGCGGCTCTACGGGCCGGCCGAAAGAAGAACATTGGCCTTTATCCGGCGCTCCCGCGACCTCGGGTTCACTCTTGAGGAGATTCGCGCCTTGTTGGCTCTCGGAGGGCCAGAGCGCGCCTCATGTGCCGACGTTCATAAGATTGCGAACGCGCATCTGACGAATGTTCGCAGTAAGCTCTCAGACCTCGCCAAGCTCGAGGCCATCCTGGCGGAAACGGTTGCCCGATGTTCCGACGGCGCTGCCCCCGACTGCCCGGTGCTCGATATTCTGGATGCTGGCCGAGACCATGCCAAGTGCAGACATATCGGTAGCGGCATTGTCACCAAAAAACGCCGCCTTCATGCAAGGCTTAAGAACGCGATTCCCCCGAGATCGACCCTGATTGCGGGATGATGAAAGCGAACGCTCCCGTCCGGAAGCAGTTCGATCGCATCAGGTAATCGCGCGGGGCCTGAGCCCGGCAGATCACCGGCCAATCGAGGCAGCAACCCCATGGTCTGCAAGATCGGCGCAACCGTGATGTCGAAGACACCGTTCGAGCGGCAATGCATCTCGACTGCCGCTAGCCGAGCCCGCTCGCTCAGCAAAACTACCTGCACATCGTCGAGTTGGCGTTGCGCTGGCGCCGATGCCATCCGGAGCAAGAAAGTCTCGCAAAACAGTGATTTCCGACGAAGTGATTTGCCCGACGGGCTGATTTTCCGAAGTCCTGTCAATCCCCTTCCGTAAAAATATTTCTCTTTTTCCGAAACGCAAATCAGTTGTAGGGTGCGCCATCCTTTCCCGGTAGAGGGGCGTACGCGTCGCCACGGACGTTGGGTCAGGATGCGATGGCCGCCCGGGTGCGCAAGGTGATGCGTGATCAAGGCGGACGGCAAAGGCGTGTGGTCCTGGTCCCCCGACGCTGGGATCAAGCTTGCGGGTGAAGCCGCGAGTGACGGTGGCTATCAAGCCCGGACACCGGGGAGAGCTCGTATAAGCCGTTAAAACCATTGCGCAGGGAATGCCGGTTGATCTGGCTAAACCTGTGGTGACTGCCGCCTGCTTTTTTTGTTGCAGGCGGGCCATGGGTGAGGCCATCACCCGACATTCCCTGCGCCCTCTTATCGAGGGTATCTCGCAAGGCTCGGGCAGATCATGCCGCGGGAATGCGGAGCTATGCCCCGGGGTCCATATATCGCGATCGCGAAAAACGTCTAAGGAAATTGCGTGTCACAGCCGAAGACCATGACGATAGGCGCAACCGCGCTTCTCGTTACCGCGATCCTCGCCTCGCCTGCGCAGGCCGAACCCAATCCCTGCGACACCGCGGCGGCGCGGGATATCCTGGTCCACACCCTGCCGCGCGCGAGCGAGGAGCGGCCGGTGAACATCACGCTCCGCAGCCGCGCCGAGGGCGTGAAGATGCCGAGCTGGCTCGTCGAGCGATATCCGGACGAGGTCACCTTGATCCTGCAATACGAGTTCGACCGCCTGGTCGTCAGCGACGATCGCTTCGAGGTCACCGTCTATTTCAAGGGCATGCCGGCGCGACTCACCGTTCCCTTCGACGCGGTGAAGACGTTCTTCGACAACAATGTCGCGAAATGCTGGGGCGGTTAGGAGAACGTCGCTTCGACCAGGCCGAGCCCCACGAGCTCCATCACGACGTGGTCGCCGGCCGCAAGCCACACCGTCTTGACCAGGCTTCCCGTCAGCACGATCTGGCCGGCATGCAGGCCCTTGCCCTCGGAGGCCAGGTGATTGGCGAGCCAGGCCAGCGCATGATGGGGATCGCCGAGCACGTCGGCGCCAGTGCCGCGGCCGGCTTCCTCGCCGTTGATCAGCGCTCGGCCAATGACCGACAGCAGATCCGGCGCGGCGTTGCGCGCGACGGCATCGCCGAGCACGCAGGCCGCGGCAAAGAAATCGTCCGCGATCAGCGTCGGCGCGCCCAGGGTCTCCCACTTCTCGTAGCGGTCGTCGACGATCTCGATCGCCGGCATGTAGGCCTCGATCGCCTCCTTCACCCATTCGGCCGTGAACGGCTCCTCGGAAGGCAGCAGGTTCCGCCCCAGCCGCACGGCGATCTCGCATTCGACGCCGACGCGAACAAAATCGGCGGCGCCAAAATTGACGCCGGAGTCGAAGACGCCGCGCGCAAACACGCCGCCGCCGCATGGATGTGGAATGTCGAGATACTGCTGCATCACGGCGCTGGTGCAGCCGATCTTGTAGCCGACCAGCGCCCCCGTGTTCGGCAGCAGCAGATCATGCACGGCGCGCTGGACGCGGTAGCCTTCGGCCTCGTCCTGCGGCGCGATGTCGGGCGGCAACGCCTTCAGCACGGCGCGGCTGCGGCGCGCGGTCGCGATCAACTGGGCGGCTTCAAGAATTCTGTCCATGGGCAGAGCCCATGCTGCACACGAATTCATCTTCGTCCACAAGATGAACCCTAGCCAAATCCCTGTTTCAAAGGGTCCGGCGAGCGATCTGATTTCAAAGGAAATTCCGGCGGCACCTCCAGTAAAGGATGGGCCGGCGTTACTCGTCGCGATAGACCTTCTCGCGCTTCTCGTGGCGCTCCTGCGCCTCCACCGAGAGGGTCGCGATCGGGCGGGCCTCAAGCCGCTTCAGCGAGATCGGCTCGCCGGTCTCCTCGCAATAGCCGTAGGTGTTGTCCTCGATGCGCTGCAGTGCGGCGTCGATCTTGGAGATCAGCTTGCGCTGGCGGTCGCGAGCGCGAAGCTCGATGGCGCGATCGGTCTCGGAAGAAGCCCGGTCGGCGAGATCGGGGTGGTTGACGTTCTCCTCCTGCAGGGTTTGCAGGGTGAGTTTCAACTCGCGGAGGATCTCCTCCTTCCAGTTCAGGAGCTTGGCGCGGAAATAGTCGCGCTGGCGCTCGTTCATGAACGGCTCTTTTTCGGAAGGTCGGTAGTTCTTCAGTTTTTCCAAGGTAAGCCCATCTGTACGCACTGGCGCCTCGCCTTTGCGGCTGCGGGCGGCCGCTACGGGTCCCCCGCGCGCGCGCCTTATATAGCGGCGTCCTGTGACAGACAATATCAGTCAAGGCCGCCAGACCACCCTCTCCCGGGTTTCCGGGCAGGAACCTGTGCGCAACGTAAACGGCGGGAAAAGAAGGCCTTTTTGGGCCTAGAACTGGCCGGCCTTGGCCAGTTCGACCTCGACCCGGAGCTCGATCTCGGAGAGCACCGCGTCCAGGCCGGGATCGCCGGAGGAGGATTTGAGGTTGGCCGCGGCGTCGCGAAGCCGCATTACCGTGGCCGAATCAAGATTGCCGGAGAGCAGCCCGAGCTTGAGATCGTCGAGCACGTCGAGCGCGCCCTTGCCGCGGGCGACCGAACGCCGGCGCCGCTCGGTGGGGTCCTCCTCGATGCCCTGCATGGCGATCAGCGCGTCGATATTGGCAGTGGCTTTTGGAGCCGTGGTGGCGCGGGTTTCCGAGGTCGAGGCGACATCTTCCGGCAGCGAAAAGCCGCTCGAGCTGGTCCGCCTGGCGCTCGAAGCCGGGGTCCCCAGTGTGGTGCCGTTCGGTCCGTAGATGCGCATGGTCTGATCCTGCGGGGCGTTGGCCAAACCATCGCCTCTTTATGGTTAATGCTCCGTAAACAGCCCGGCAAAAACTGCCGCGGGGCGGCAGTTTCGCCTGCCCTGGTGAGCGCCTGCCTCACCCCGGTACACAAATTTTACTCAATGAAATCAACAAAATACGTGCACTGCACCGCGTGGCACGGCGCTCGCATACTTAGCGGCGGACGCCAAGGCTATGGGAGTGGCCAAAGCGTCCGGAACAGTGAGTTTTGAGGGGAGCAGAGGATGCCCAGCATCCGGGCTTTAGGATTATTGGCTGTCACCTGCGCCGCGTTTGCCGCGCTGGCGCTCTCGGTCGTGTCGGCACAGGCGACGTCCCGGATCAAGGACCTCGCCAATATCGAGGGCGTGCGGCAAAACCAGCTGATCGGCTACGGCCTCGTCGTCGGCCTCAATGGCACCGGCGACACGCTCAACAACATCCCATTCACCAAGCAGTCGCTGCAGGCGATGCTGGAGCGCATGGGCGTCAACATCCGCGGCGCCACCATCCGCACCGGCAACGTCGCCGCCGTGATGGTCACCGGCAATTTGCCGCCCTTCGCCACGCAGGGCACGCGGATGGACGTCACCGTGTCCGCGCTCGGCGATGCCAAGAACTTGATGGGCGGTACCCTGCTCGTCACCCCGCTCCTTGGTGCTGATGGTAACGTCTATGCGGTGGCCCAGGGCTCGCTCGCGATCGGCGGCTTCCAGGCCGAAGGGGCTGCCGCCAGCGTCACCCGCGGCGTGCCGACGGTCGGCCGCATCGCCAACGGCGCCATCATCGAGCGCGAGATCGAGTTCGCGCTGAACCGCCTGCCCAATGTCCGCCTGGCGCTGCGCAACGCCGACTTCACCACCGCCAAGCGCATCGCCGCCGCGATCAACGACTTCCTCGGCGTGAAGACCGCCGAGCCGATCGATCCCTCCACCGTGCAGCTTTCGATCCCGCCGGAGTTCAAGGGCAACGTCGTCGCCTTCCTGACCGAGATCGAGCAATTGCAGGTCGATCCGGATCTCGCCGCCAAGATCATCATCGACGAGCGAAGCGGCATCATCGTGATGGGCCGTGACGTGCGCGTAAACACGGTGGCAGTGGCGCAAGGCAACCTCACCGTCACGATTTCCGAAAGCCCGCAAGTGAGCCAGCCCAATTCGTTCTCGCGCGGGCGGACCGTGGTGACGCCGCGCTCCAGCGTCGGCGTTTCCGAGGACGGCAAGAAATTCGCGGTCGTCAAAGACGGCGTCTCGCTGCAGCAGCTCGTCGACGGCCTCAACGGGCTCGGCATCGGCCCGCGCGACCTGATCGGCATCCTGCAGGCGATCAAGGCCGCCGGCGCGATCCAGGCCGACATCGAGGTGATGTGATGCAGGCAAGCGCCGTCGGCTCCTCGAACCGCATCTCCAACGACTTCAACATGCCCATCATCAATGGGCGTCCCGATTTCGAATTCGCGGCCGCGTTGAAGAAAGTCTCGCCGCAGGGGCAAGAGCGGGCGAAGTCGACCGCCACCGATTTCGAGGCGATGTTCCTCAATTCGATGTTCTCGCAGATGACCTCGGGGCTCAAGGGCGATGGCCCGTTCGGCGAGACCCAGGGCACCGGCGTGTGGCGCTCGATGCTGACCGAGCAATATTCGAAATCGTTTGCGCGCGCCGGCGGTGTCGGCATCGCGACCGAAGTCTATCGCACGCTGATCATGCAGCAGGCCAAGACCAAGAGCTAAAGACCAAGAGCTGAAGACCAAGAGCTGAGACCAAGAGTTAAAGGGGACAACATGAACGCACAGCCGCAACGGCAGGCTACCCTCTACCCGGCGGCGGCGAATGCCGCGGAAGCGCGCAAGCTCGCCGAGAATCTGATGGACGTCATGAGCGCGCTGTTGTCGGTGATCGAGGGCGAGACCGAGCTCGTGCGCGCCGGCAAGGTCAAGGAAGCGATGAAGCTCGGGCCGCAGAAGACCGAACTGTCGCGCCGCTATGTCGTCGTGGTCGGCCAGATGAAGGCGAGCCAGAAATATCTGTCACAGGCTGCGCCCGAGCTTCTGAAGACGCTGCACCGCCATCACGACGTGTTCCGCTCGATGCTGCAGGTCAATCTCACGGTGCTTGCGACCGCGCATGCGGTCTCCGAGAACATCGTGCGCGGCGTCAATGCCGAGATGCAGCGCAAGAGCATGCCCAATACCTACACCGCCGCGGGCCGCCGCACGGCGCCGAGCCCGCGCCAGACCACGCCCTTGTCGGTGAGCCGCTCGCTGTAGCGCATGATCCGGAAAAGTGTGTAGCGGTTTTCCCTCGCGACAAACGCGGAGCGTTTGCGAGGAGATCATGCGCAAACAATAAGAGCCGCCAGACGCGGACAATTTTAGGCAAAATCGTGCGTTCGCGAGAACGCACGATTAATCGCGTTCCCTAACAGAACGTTGAAAGCTCGCTTCTATGGTTGCGATCGGGACGGGTTGGGATTTGACTCTGGGAGCGGCTTTAGGAGGCTGCCATGAGCACGGATTTCAGCATCAGGCCGGTCGGCGCACCGGCGCCATCGCCAGTCGTACAGCCCGTCAGCACGGCGGCGAACAATGCTGTGCAGACCGACCTTCCCTCGAGCCAGAGCGTCGCGGCTACCGATGCCTCTACCGTCACGCGCAACGACGCACAGATCGTGAGCTTCGATATCTCGCACGAGGCCTTCTACGATCGCGCCGCGAGCTCGATGGTCTATCAGGTCGTCGACCAGAAGACCGATGAGGTCGTGGACCAGTATCCCGACGAGGCGGTGCTGCGCCGCCGCGCTTATTTCCATGCGCTGGAGATGAGCAAGGACGATGCGCCGCGCGTGATCCCGACCGATCGCGTCGCCTGAAGCCGCGCGGTCCGGCGCCGGCTATTCGCTCTGCACGTTGAGGTCTGGAAGGATCAGCCGCGGCCGGCCAGGCCGGCTGCGATGTTGCAATTGATCTCGATCAGCGACTTGAGCTTCGCCGGATCCGGATCCATCTGCATCTCGATGGTCTGCTTCATCACGAACACGCCGATATTGGCGATGTTCTGGCGCACTTCCATCGAGTTCGGATTGTCGCCGGCTTCGGCGGCCGTGAGGAAGATCGACCACAGGCGGCGATTGAACATCAGCGCCTTGTGCAGGTTGCGGTCGGGCCCCTTCCAGTTGTTCTGGATTTCCTGGAGCTGCCTTGCCGCCTTCAGCAGGGCCTGCGCTTCGATTTCCCTGGGAGATGCCGTCGTTTGCGAAGTGCGAGCATAGGCTTGAGCGGCATTGGACATTCAGAACCCCAGGATTACGCTAGACGCGACGAGACGTGGCTGCCTGCGTTTTGTACGTGGTTGCCTTTAAAATATGGTTAGCGATAATTTCCGTAGATGTACGGAGCCGAAAAAATCATCACCAACCATAGCTCTGTGTCGCATGGGCGGCATGAAAAAACGGCGGACTTTCGTCCGCCGTTTTGAATCTCTTTTGTCTTCGAATTTAGCGAAGCAGCTGCAGCACGCTCGCCTGCGACTGGTTGGCGAGCGCCAGCGCGGAGACCGCGATCGACTGGCGGGTCGAGAGCGCCTGGCTGTTGGCCGCTTCCTCGTTGGTGTCGGCCAGCGTCAGGTTGGATGCGCCGGATTGCAGCACGTTGATCAGGTTCTTGTTGAAGTCCTGTCTGATCTGCACGATCGAGAGGTTCGAACCGAGCGCGGAGGATTCTCCGCGTAGCGTAGTGGAAGCCGCATCCAGCGCCGTGAGCACCTTGTTCGCCGAATTGCTGTCCAGGAAGTCGACGCCCGCGGTCAAATTCGCCAGACCAAGACCCGCATCATTGAAGGTGACGCCGGTGATGCTCAAGGTCGATCGTCCGGTCTCGTTGAACACCAGCTTCAGCGTGTCGCCGTTCAAGAGGTTGACGCCGTTGAAGGATGCGTCCTGCGCGGTGGTGTTGATCTGCGCCAGCACGTTGTTGTACTGCGAGACCAGGTTGGCGCGGGTGGCTTGCGAGACGGGATCGATGATCGGCGCCGCCGCCACCAGGTTGTAGAAGGCCTGACCGCTGAGCGCGGCCGAACCGGTGATCGAGCCGATCGTGGACGAGGCCGCGTCGTTCGAAGTGACGAGGGTGATGTGGCCGAGCGTGTCGATGCTGGCCTGCAGGTTGTTCCCTGCCAGCGCCGCGTTGAGCTGGTTCAGGTTCGAGATCTGCCCCGCGCCGAAACCGAAGGTCAGATTGGTCGTCGTGCCGCCGCCGGTGGGAGTAATCGTCAAGTTCTGGTTGATCAGGCTGTCGCCGATCGGGCTGAGGCCGAGCTTGGTCAGGGCGTTGCCGGAGAGCGTCAGGCCGGTTGGGGTGGGGTTGAAGCTGATCTGACCGTTGGTGATGGTCGAGGAGCTGCCCGCCACCGCGTCGATCGCCGCGAGCAGGTCGCCGACGGTGTCGCCGATGCCGATGCTGGTGCCGGAAGAGGTGGTGGCGGTCGTGAAGGAGAAGGTGGTGCCGTTCACGACCAGGGTATCGCTGGTGGCGAGGCCGGTGGCGAGATCGTTGGATGTGGAGGTGGCGGTGCCCGACAGTTTGGTCGAGAGACTGATCGGCGCAGCCGCGGCGCCGTTGTCGTTGTTGATGGTGGCGCCGGTCACCGGGGCCAACTGCGCAGCGAGCAGGTTGGTCGAGGTAGCACCGGTTTGAGGGAGCGAGGTCACGTTGGACTTGGTCGAGTAGCCGGTCGGGCTCTGCAGCACCTGGTTGGCGATCGACTGCGCGTTGGACACCAGAGCCGACAGCGAAGTGAGGCCGGTGTTGGCCGCCTGCAGGATCTGCACGCCGTTGCCGATGCCGTCGAGCAGGTTGGCGATATCGCCGGCTCGGTTGTTCAGCGACTGCGCGGTGAAGAACTCGGTCGGGTTATCGAGTGCCGTGTTGACCTTGTTGCCGGTGGCGAGGTCATTCTGGGTCTTCGCGAGCAGCGAGGCCGTCGACTGCAGCGCGAGCAGATTCTGGCGAACCGATGCCGTAAGCGTGATACCAGACATTGTCTCAAACCTTCCTAGTCTTAGGTACGCCTAGTTCTAGGGGAGACACGCTTAAATTATGGTTAATGGCGCTTTAAATTAATTGGTTAACGATTCCTTACCGCCTCCTGAGCCCCCCGCCAATAATAAGTGTGCCGGCCGCAAAACGAAAAAACGGCGGGGTTTCCCCCGCCGCTTTGTGTCTGTTTTCGCTGTCTTTTGCGATCAGCGCAGCAGCTGCAGCACGCTCGCCTGCGACTGGTTGGCGAGAGCGAGCGCGGAGACCGCGATCGACTGGCGGGTCGACAGCGCCTGGCTGTTGGCCGCTTCCTCGTTGGTGTCGGCCAGCGTCAGGTTCGACGAACCGGTCTGCAGCACGTTGATCAGGTTCTTGTTGAAGTCCTGACGGATCTGCACGATCGAGAGGTTCGAACCCAGCGTCGAGGCTTCGGCGCGGAGCGTAGACGACGCGGTCGAGAGCGCGGTGAGCGCCTTGTTCGCCGAGCTGTTGTCCAGGAAGTCGGTGCCGGAAACCAGCGTCGAGAGGCCGAGGCCGGACTGATTGAAGGTGACACCGGTGATGCTCAGGGTCGACTTGCCGGTCTCGTTGAACACCAGCTTCAGGGTGTCGCCGTTCAACAGGTTGACGCCGTTGAAGGACGCGTCTTGCGCCGTAGTATTGATCTGCGTCAGCACGTTGTTGTACTGCGCCACCAGGGCCGAACGCGAAGCCTGCGAGTTCGGATCAACCACGGGCCCCTGCGCGGTGCCGCTGAGGGCTGTAGCCGAGCCGCTGATCGCGGCGATCGTAGATGAGGCCGCGTCGTTCGTGGTCGTGATGTTGAGCTTGCTGGACGAGGAGTCGAACGTGGCCTGGAGGTTGTTGGCCGCCAACGCCGCGTTGAGCTCGTTCAGGTCCGAGACCTGATTCGCGCCGAAGCCGAAGGTCAGGTTGGTCGCCGTGCCGCCGCCGGTGGCCCCGATTGTCAACGTCTGGCCGAGCAGGCCGTCACCCGGCTGCGCCGCGAGACCGATCTTGGCCAGGGCGGTGCCGGACAGCGTGATGCCGTTGCCAGCGTTCAGGCTGACCACGCCGCCGGAGACGGTCGAGGTGCCGCCGGTCACCGCGTTGATCGCGTTGAGCAGGTCACCGACGTTGTCGCCGATGCCGATGCTGGTGCCGGAAGAGGTGGTGGCCGTCGTGAAGGAGAAGGTGGTGCCGTTCACGACCAGGGTGTCGGTGGTTACAAGGCTACTGGCGAGATCGTTGGATGTGGAGCCGCCGGTGCCAGACAGTTTCGTCGAGGCGCTGATCGCGACCGCGGTGGTGTTGTCGTTGTTGATGGCGCTGCCGGTTACGCTCGTCACGCCGGTGAGCAGGTTCGTGGCACTCGCGCCGGTGAGCACAGCCGAGGTCACGTTCGACTTCGTGGAGTAGCCGGTCGGGGTCTGCAGCACCTGGTTGGCGATCGACTGGGCGGAAGCGACCAGGCTCTGCAGCGAGGTGATGCCGGTGTTGGCAGACTGCAGGACCTGCACGCCGTTGCCGATCGAGTCGAGCAGATTGCCGATGTCGCTGGCGCGGTTATTGAGCGACTGGGCAGTGAAGAAGTTGGTGGGGTTGTCGAGGGCAGAGTTGACCTTGTTGCCAGTGGCGAGGTCATTCTGGGTGGTGGCGAGCAGCGAAGCCGTCGACTGCAGCGAGAGCAGGTTTTGGCGGACTGACGCCGAAAGGACGATACCGGTCATTTTTCATACCTTTCTGGTGTGAAACACAGAGTACTTCCCGACCTTCTTGGTCAGGTGACCTCGCGACGGTCGTCTGAAGTGGCTAAAAAAACATGAAGTGGGAGGCCCTCGCTGATTCCGGAATTAAGCAAACCCGCGCGACGGGCGCGATCGGGCGCCCGTAGCCGCCGGCAAACGCCATTGATCCCATTACAGTTTTGCGCGCGGAGGTGCGTGTTTACCGAGCGTTAACCTTGATCGGAAAGGATCGCTTCGAGTTGGCAAAAAGACACAGGTACAGGTTGCGCCGGCCGCCAACCGTTTCGAATTCGCTGTAGTGGATCGCCGGCGTCAGAAGCGGCAACGGAGAACAATATGGCCCTGAAAGTCGAGCTCAAGCCGCACGAACGGATCATCATCGGTTCCTGCGTCGTCACCAACACCGATCAGCGCGCCCGCCTCCTGATCGATGGCGACAATATTCCGATCCTGCGCGAGAAGGACATCCTGACGCCGGAGACGGCGAACACGCCCGCCAAGCTCGTCTATCTGGCGGTGCAGCTGATGTACATCTCGCCGGACCCGCACAACAGCCACGGCACCTATTTCAACCTGCTGCGCGACATCGTCGTTACCGTGCCGAGCGCCTGGCCGATCATCGAGGGCATCAACAACTGCATCCTGAGCGGCGACCTCTACCAGGCGCTGAAGGAAGCCAAGAAGCTGATCGCCTACGAAAAGAAGCTGCTCGACCAGCACGCGGCACTCGAGGCGAACCGCCAGGCCGAAGCCGAGCGCCGCTCCGCCTGACATCGAGGCGGCCGGATCGACCCGGCCACTACCCGGTCACATCGCAAGCGACGATGGTTCGATGGATTTGAGCTGATCGCGCGCAGCCGGCGATCGCCGCGCCCCGAACTCCAGCACCGCAGCCACCAGCCGGTCGATATCGCCGATATCGGTGCGGTGATTGACAATAGCCGCGCGGATCGCAAGCCGGCCGTCCAGGATTGTCGTCGACGGCGCCGCGATGCCGGACTCCTGAAGACCGACGACGATCTCGCCATTGACCACGTCGGCCTCGTCGGCGCGATAGCGGAAGCAGACGATATTGAGATGGACAGGCGCAAGCAGCTCGAGCCGCGGTTCGGCCAGGACACGCGCCTCGAGATAGCGGGCGAGCGCGCAGCAGCGCGCGATGACGGCGCCTAGCTTTTCGGTGCCGTAGGTCTTCAGCGTGAACCAGGTTTTCAGCGCCCTGAAACCGCGCGACAGGTCCGGCCCGAGATCGCACGGCCAGCATGAGCCGGCGGCAAGCCCGCGCGTCTCGCGGCGCAAATAGGCTGCCGGCGCCGCGAAGGCATCGCGATGCTTTTCACCGTCGTGGACCATGAGGAAGCCGGCATCATAGGGCACCTGCCCCCATTTATGGAAGTCAAGCGCAATGGAATCCGCGTGCTCAATGCCGGCAAGGAGTGGCGCGAGCTCGGGCGAAAGGACCGCCAGCGCGCCAAAGGCCCCGTCGACATGAAACCAGAGTTCCTCATCACGGCACAATTCGGCGATTGCCCGGAGATCATCGATCGCGCCAATATCGACCGTGCCGGCGGATGCCACTACCAGGAACGGATCCAGGCCGATGGCGCGGTCGCGCGCGATCTGGGCGCGCAATGCCTCGACATCGATGCGATGCGCGCCGTCGACGGCGATGCAGCGCAGCGCGTCACTGCCAAGACCCGAAATATCCATCGCCTTGGTGATGCAGCCATGCGCCGCCTTCGAGGTGTAGGCCGCGAGCCCGGCGCCCGCCTCGCCGACGCCGCGTTGCCGCGATTGCCTGCCAAGCGCCGAAGTGCGCGCCACCAGTACCGCCATCAGATTTGCCATTGACGTGCCGGTAACGAAAATGCCGCTCGCGCCCGCGGGGAAGCCGAACATCTGGCGCGTCCATTCGACGATCTGCCGTTCGACCTCGATCGGCATGTGATCGCGGCCGCCGAGATTGGCGTTGAGTCCGGCCGCCAGCATTTCCGCGAGCATGCCGACGGGAGAACCACCACCATGCACCCAGCCCATGAAGCCGGGATGCACATTGCCGGTCGTATAGGGCATCACGAAATCGGTGAACGCGCGATAGACGTCGGCGAGGTTTGACGGCCTTTGCGGAAGCTGCTCGCGAAACTGCGCCCGCACCGCATCGGGGATCGGCTGCCAGACCGGACGCTCGCGGATGGTCGCGATGTAGTCGATCATGTCATCGAGCATGCGATGACCCTGGGCGCGCAGCTCGTCCCAGTCTTTCGGGTCGAGCGTCTCGCTCAACTCACCCGGCGGCGGTGCCTGGTGGCGCGGCACGCTCACGCCGCCTGCTCCCGCCGCTCTCCGGCATGCCGCACCAGCATGGCGGCAAAGGCGTCGAAGATCTTGCGCATCTGTGGCGGCTTGTAGGGAAAGACGTGGGCGTGATCCATGTTGTGCACGACGGCGGTATTGTCCGCCTCGAAGATCAGAAGCGAGCCGTCCCAGGTTTCCGCACAGTCGATGGTGAAATATTCCAGCCCGATGCGATCGCCCATCGCCGCGAGCGCGGCCTGATGCCGGCGGCCGAAGCCGATGTCGAAAGTGCACATCCAGGTCTCTTCCTCGAGACGCTTCTCCGCGCTCTCCGACATGCCGGCGTTGAGATACCAGATGTCCCAGCGATCGGCGATCGCCATGTGGCAGGCATAGGGCGCGCCATCGATGAAGACGATGCGGTATTTGCGGAACAGCTCATCTTCGCCGGAATAGTCGACAAAGCGCGAGATGAAGAACAGCTCCTCGTCGCGACCTTCGAGATAGCTTGCCAAAGCCTGTCCGTCATCGATCTTGGCCAGCCCCGAGCCCGCATGCGAGCCGCGCGGCCGGATGATGACGGGGAAAGCAAGATCTTTGGCGATATCGGCAAGCTCGTCGGACGATTGCACGACCTCCGAGAGGCGCTCGCGCGTGACCACGAGCGTCGCCGGGATTTCGAGTCCGTCGATGCCGTCAAGCAGACGGTGCAGCTTGTCGCGATCGAGGCTTCCGATCAGCCTCGGCGGATTGAGCAGCGGCCGCGGCCAGCTCGGCGCCGCAGCATCGATCTTGCGCAGCGCGTCGCGGCAATCCTCGGAATCGGAGGCGATCACGATCGCGACGTCGTGCTCAGGCAACGGCGAGGGCAATTCGGCATCGTCAATGACATAGAGCACCATCAGCTCGACGCCGGAATCTTCCAGCAGGAATTCGATCGGCGTGTTGCTCCCCATGTCGGTCGCCGCCGCCAGCGCCAGCACACGCAGCCGCGGATTTTTTGTCGCACAAGGCGAGCGGAACAGCCGATGCGAGCGCAGCACTTCTTCCTGGATGACAAGGCCCGCCTGCTTGTCGCCGAGCAGTTGCGCGATCAGAGAGAGATCGATCCCCTCGCCCGCGTTCGCGGTGCCATTCAAGAGCTTGGCGATCAGCTCCGTCCATTTGGGGCGGAGATCGCGTCCATCAAAAGCCATCTTTGCCAGTTTGGCCATGCCGATGCGATCCGCGCATTCCGCACGCGCCGCTTCCGACAGTTCGAGCGCCCTAGATTCCATGTGACAGCTCCGCAAATCCCTTTTCTTCCGTGTGCGCCAGCGTGAGTTCGATCTTGGCAACGACTTCGGCTGCACAATCGACTTCGGCCTGCAGGTTTCGTTCCGCGATATCCGCGTTCGGCGCCCAGGTTTCGGTGACGAGGCGCGCGCCCGCGCAAAGGCGAAGCGCGGCCGTCGGCTCACCATCGCTCCGCTCGATCCGCACCGGCTGACCGATGAGGCAGCGGCGCGCGGCGAGATCGCGGTCGGAAGCGCTGCGGCCGATCACGTCGCCGAGATCCTGGGTCAGCGCACCGTAGAGGACGCGGCATTCATGCGACGAAAACCTGCGGTATTTTCCTTCGATCGTGAACGGGAAGATCGTGGCCTCGCCAAACTCCTCATCACCCATATCAGCCGCGTTCCTATCCGAGCCGATCAAGCAAAGCTGGGGCGACAGGGCGAGCAGGTTCTCGACGCAGGTGCGAAACTCGCCCAATGCCCTAGCGCGCCAGGCGTCCGGCACCTGGTAATAGGCATCGATCTCCTCCAGCGCCGCTTCCCAGCGCAGCCACTGCCCGATATTGGCCCGGCTTTCGAAATTGGATCGCAGCCTCCAGCCCTTCGGCCAATCGTTGCGGTTGGCATAGTCGCCAATCCCGGCCACGTTCGCCTCGCGCCCATCGACCCATCGGGCAAGCCGCCATGGCACGAGCAACGCGCCGCTGAAGGCAGGGCCGCCGAAAAACTTGGAGCCTGACACCAGCACCATGTAACCGCGGTCGAGGCAGGCGCGCAGCCGGCCGCGGCCGAGCCGCATCTGGCAGGCGTCCACAACCACCTGCACCTCGCCGGGCCAGCGCCGCGCGATCTCATCGAGGCAGGCGTTGCTCGGCGCGCGCCAGCCGAGTTTCGAGGCATCCATGATCTGCAGCAGGACGGATGCGCCGCGCGCGACCACCATCTCGATGGCCCCAAGCACCGCGACATCGATATCGGCGCGCGGCTTGAGACCGGTCGCGTCGGCAAGCGGCAGCGCGATGCAGTCGGCTGCGAGGCCCGCAATCGACGTATCCTTGCGCACCGTCACGCCGCTTGCCGTGAAGCGGTTGAAGTGGCGTCCGCGCGCGGTGTAGGCCGTGCCGCTTCCGGTCTGGTCCGCGCCAACAATGATGGTGGTGAGCCCCTCGCCGAGCAACAGACGAGCGAGAAACAGCGCATGAAGCTGCGAGTCCGTGCCCGACGGCGAAAAGACCACGTCGACATCGGTGCCCAGCGCGAGATGCGCCTTCAGCTCCCCGCGCATCTCCTCGATGCGGGTCTCGAGCGCTTCCTCGAGGCCGACGGCAATGGCCAACCGCATCAGCTCCTCGCGCGCCAGCCCGGCCCGCTCATAGGCGCGCTCCGAGATTGCGGACGCCGTGCTCGACGCGAAGCTTAGTGTCTGCGGCGACGGCATCGGTCCGCAGCCATAATCATTGAGGCGGCTGATCGGATCGAGCATCAGCCTTGGATCGCCGCCGCAGGCCAGCAGGTCATCGAGGGTCGCGAAGAGGTCGCGCAAGCCCCCATTGAATGAGGGGAAACGCGGTTGCTCCAGAATCTCCAGGCGGGGGCCGGCAAACGTCATTTCCGCGAGCTCTTTCAGGCCGCATTCGCCGCCGCGCCCGGCACCGCCGCGAATTGCGAGGCGATGTCGCCCCGGAACACGGACGGTCCGACATGGTCGAGCCGGCTTTCGAGATCGGCCCAGATCTCGCCGCCGATATCGGTCCAGCGCTTGCAGAAGGCGAAGTCCTCGCTGAGATAGGTGCCGGTGGCCGGGTCGATCAGGCATTCGAACAGCGCGAAGCGGTTCGGGCTGCCGGCGAGCGCATCGAGCGAATGTTCGCGAAGGAACTGCAGCGGCGCGTAGTCCGGATGCGCGCACATCTTCTCCAGCACGTGGCGGCGAATCATCAGGAAGCCGGTGCCGGCATAGCGGACGCGGGCGAAGCCGCTAATGACCCTCACCTCCTCCGGATTGTCGAGTTCGAGCACGTAATCGAGCGAGGCCGAAGCAGGGTTCGGATGGCCCGCCTGCATCACCCGTTTCGCCTTGTCCCAATTGACCTGCTTGATCGGATAGCAGCCGGCCACCATGTCGGCGCCGGATTCGATCATGCGGAAGACCTGCTCCGGCTTGAAGCCGATGTCGGCGTCGACGAACAGAAGATGGGTCGCGGAGGGATCGTCGAGGAACAGCGTCACCAGATTGGCGCGCGCCCGAGTGATCAGCGCGTCACCATCGCGCAGGTGGACCTTGAGATTGACGTTGGACAACTTTTGCAGCGCGACTTGCAGTGCAAAAAGCGAGCTGGCATAGGCGGTCGAGATCTGCCCGCCGAAGCAGGGCGTGGCGATCGTGAGGTTGAAGCGTTCGGTCATTGTCTGGCTCCGAAGCAGCAGGCGAGCCCTGCACTTCTGACCAATTAGTAAATAGACGTGGTTAATGAAAACCTAACGGGCGCCCTCGCCCGTTAAGCCGCCGGCAGGAACTTGGTCAGGCTGAGCTGCGAGAGCATGGCCGTGGTCTGGTAGGAGGCCTGCAGGCTGTTCTGCAAGGACAGGATTTCGCTCGCGACCTGGTTCTGGTTGATGCCTTCGGTCGAGGAGACCAGGTCCTGCAGCGCCGTCTGGGTCTGGGTCTGCCGGGCGGTGGCATCCTTCATCGTGTTTTGCGCGGCGGCGAAGTCGGTCTGGATGTCCTGGATGGTCTGCTGGCCCAGTTGCGGCGTCAAATTGGCCGCGACACGCTGGCTCAGCGCGTTCGCGGTTGCAGCCGAGGTCGTGGCTGTCGGCGATACCGTCACCGCCGCGTAGGTCGCGATCGCCTGGATCGCCGAACGGAGCGCCTGCTCGTTGGCCTGCGCGCCGAACTGCACGGCCTGCGAGGAGTCGACGCGTACCGTCGCCGTCGACCGCGCCGAACCGGGTCCGGAATTGCCGGTGTACCATTTCACCGTATTGGCCGAGCCGTTGACGAGGCTGGTCGCCGACGACAATGGCGAGCCCGAAACCCTGAGCGGCGGCTGGGCGGCGGTCACGGTGCCGCTGAAGCCGAGGGCACCGAAGGCAGCCGCGTTCGAGCTCGTGATCGAAAGCGTCGAGGCATTGTCGGTATTGATGGTGATCGCACCGCCATGGACGGTCGACGGCGTCGACGTGCCGGTGATCTGGTCGATCTTGGAGAGCAGCGCCTGCACGCTGTCGGTAATGTTGATCTGGTTGCTGGTCGCGCCCGATGCGACAAAGGTCAGCGTCGTGCCATTGACGGTGATGGTGTCATTCGTCGCAAAGCTCGACGTGAGCGAATCCGTACCCGAAGTACCCGACAGCGCGGTGGCGCCGGTAATTGGGGCTGCGGGCGTCGCCTGGTTGTTCTTCGCGGCGCCGATCGCCGAACTGTCGGTGTTGAAGAAATTGTCACCGGCCTCGACCGCGGAGGCCGCGACCAGCGAGGTGTTGGCGAGCGTCGAGATCGCCGAGGTCAGCGCGTTGCTGAAATTGGTAGCGGTCTGGGCCGTCGTCGTGCCGATGGCGAAACTGCCCGTCGGCACCGGGTTCGCGCTGCTCGCCGTCAATGTGAAGGAATCGGTGGTGCCGTCGGGCTCGTTGAAGGTGACGCTGATCGTATCGCCGGGATTGGGATTGCCGCCGGCGAAATCGACCGAGAACGCCGCCGGCGAGCCGGAAGGACCGGTGACAGTCGCATTCTTCAGCGTGGAAGTGACCGAGTTCAGCTTCAAACCGAAGGGCGAGCCTGCGACGTCTTCACCCACCGTCGTGATTGTCGACGACGGCGGCGGTGGTGTCGGCGGTGCCGGCGCCGCCGTCGGCGCTGTGAGGACAAGCCGGCCCATGCCGTTGGCACCCTGATCGGCCTGCAGCCGCTCGGCTATCACCTGCTTCAAGCCGGCCTGGTTTGCCGTGCCGTTCATGATATCGTCGGCGGACGCCACTGCCGGCGTGCTGATGGCAGTCCCCGAGTAGATATAGCGGTTGCCGACCTGGGTGTTGAGGATGCCGACCATCGCGGAAAGCTCGGATTGCGCGTTCTGCTGGCCGATGGTCTGACCGGTAGAGGTCAGGTTCTGCGGCGAGCTGTTCGCGCTGCTTTGCACCTGGCTCGTGATGGCCGACAGCGATTGCAGCCCGGTATTGGCGGCCGAGATCACCGTGTTGACGTTGGTCATCGTGGTGGTGAAGGCCGCGATGTTCGAGAGCTGCGCGCGCGCCGCGATCGCAAAGCCCTCGTCGACCCCCATGCCGGCGTAGTTGCTCGACTTGACGCCGCTCGAGAGTTGCGTCGACAGGTTCGACAACTGGTTGTTGATGTTCTGCACGGACAGTCCGAGCAGGGAATTGGCATAGTTGATGCTGCTGACCGACATCTTACGCGTCCTATACTTGAGCCTGCAGCAACGACTGCATCATGCTTTGAACCACCGACATGATGTGGGCATTGGCTGCATAGGTATTTTGCACCTGGATCAAATTCGCCATTTCGGTGTCGATGTTGACACTGGCGGTCGAGTTAAACTTCTGCTGTAGCGTGTTGACCACCACGCTCTGCCCCTGCTGCAATTGCGTTGCGAGCGTCGAGGCATTGCCCTGTTGGCTGATGAACGATTGCAGGTAGTTCGAGATCGAGCCGGTGAAGGGTTGCGCGGCCGAGCCGAGCCCGGTCGACGGCGAATAAGTGAAGCGCGCGCTCGTGAGCTGCGAGAACATGAAGTCCGAGCGCGTGTTGTCGCCGGTCGGCGTCTGCGGCGAGGTCGAGTAGATGCTGAGCGCCGACGGATTGTTGATGACCGCCGGGTTGATGCTGATGCGGCCGGCGAGTTCCGTCAGTTCCGGGCCGGTCCCGGTGTATTGCCCGGTGTAAGGCGAGTTGCCGTCGGTGAACAACGCGAGCTGTGGGATGCCGCTGGCGACCGCTGTGCTGGTGGTCGTCGATGAGGCAGCGTTCACGGTCGCCGTCGACGAGCCGACAATGTTCAGCAACGAGTTGGAGGGAGGGGCAGGAGGATTGCTGAAAGTCAGGCCGCTGGGTCCAAGCGCGGTATTGAGCTGCGACACCACCGAGGCCATGCCGAGCGAGAAATTGACTCCGACCAGCAGTGGATTGGCGTTAGCGCCGTTCTTCAGCGGCAACGCCGCCGGATCGGTGACGTTGACGATCGAGACCTGGTGCTGGTTGTTGGACGAGTCGGTATAAGTCAGGTTGATGGTGTTGCCCGGCAGCACATTCGAAGTGTTGACGGAAAAGCCTGATGGAGGCCCGGTGATCGCCGTGCCCGCGGTGGTGACATCGGAGAGCGAGGACGCCAGCGTCGCCGCCATCTGGTCGACCTGGGTCTGCGCCTGCGGAAGCGTCTGGTCGCGCAGCTTCAGGTCGGCCGCGATCTGGCCCGAGCTCAGAACGTTGTTGGCGACGACGTCGATTGCGGCGCCGTTCGGCAGCTTCACGTTCAGCGAACCGACGCCGTTCTGGGCAGGATTTGCATTATAAAGAGAAGTGGCGGTGAGCGAGCCCGGCGAGGTGTAGGTGAAGCTCGATGCCAGACCTGCACCGACCAGCTGGATGCCGGAGTTGGTGAAGACGTTGGTCTGGTTCGAGGGATCGGTGACCACGCGGATGTCGACCAGCTTCGACAGGTCATTGATGGCGTTGTCGCGCTGGTCCATCAGCGTCGCGGCCATTGGATCGGTCGGGCTCAGGCCCTGAAGCTGGCTGTTGATCGTCGCGATCTGGCTCATATCGGTGTTGGCCTTGTTGGCCGAATTGCCGATATCCTGCTCGACATTGGAGCGCAGCGCCTGGATGCCTTGCGTGGTCGAGTTGAGCTGGCCGGCGAGCGTCTGCGCCGCCGACAGCGCCACGCTTTGCGCCGAGGAATCGCCGGGGCTGTTCGACAGCGACTGCAGCGCGGTGGTGAAATTGTTGAGCGCGTTTTCCAGCGTGCCGTCGCCGCCGGGCGTGCCGTAGACGCTCTGCAGCTGGCTCAGGAAATTGGCCATCTGGTTGGCATAGGAGCCACCCGAGGTCTCCGTGCGCAGCTGGTTCTGCACGAAGGTGTCGAGCGCGCGGTTGACGCCGGTGACCGTGACCGACGAGCCAATGGTACCGCTCGATACCTCGATCTGGTTCGGGTTCTGGTTGACGTAGCCGGGCGTCTGCGCATTGGAAATATTCGACGAGATGATCGACAGCGCAGCCTGGTTGGCGCGCAGTCCCGACATCGCACTGGCAAGGGCTGAACTCAAACCCATGTTATTTACCCGCCTTTACTGGACCTGACCGCGTGCGCGCCTGATATCAGCGCAGCACGTTCAGAAGGTCCTGAACCATGTTGTTGGCCGTGGTGATCACCTTGGTGTTCGCCGAATAGGCCTGCTGGGTCACGATCAGCTTGGTGAACTCGTCGGCGATGTCGGTGTTCGATCCCTCCAGCGAGGAGCCGGAGATGGTGCCGGAGGCGCCGATGATCGCCGGGCCCGACTGGTCGGTCACCTGATAGGCGCCGCCGTCGAGCGCCTTGAGGTAGTTGGTGCCGTTGAAGTGCGAGAGCGTCACCGCGGCCAGATCGATGTTCTGGCCGTTGGAGAAGGTGCCGACCACGATGCCGCTGTTGTTGATGGCGACCGACTGCAGCTGGCCGGCGGCAAAACCGTTCTGGGTGATGGTGTTGATGGTCGCAGCACCGGCTGAGCTTGCAAATTGCGTCAGCGCGCCGGTGGTGATGTTGACGGTCAGGTTGCCGATCGCCTGCCCGTCTACCGACACGCTGGGAATGCTGATCGCCGTGCCGCTCGGTGACGACAGCGCGCCGTTGGCATTGAAGACGAAGTTCGTGCCGGTATTGATCCAGGCCGCCGTGTTGCCGGTCGCGGTGGTGCTGGTCTGGTAGAACAGGTTCCAGGTGTCCTGATGTCCGCTCCCGAGGGAAGCGCTGTCGGTCTTGGCCCAGCGCAATTGCAGGTTCACCGGCGTACCCGCCGCGTTGTACGTCGTTACCGCGCCGCCTGAGATGGATTCGTTGGTGAAGGTCTGCAAATCGTTGCCGACCACGACACCCGTGCCGACGTTGGTGCCTGCCGCACGCGACAAGGTGAACGTCGGGGTGAAGCCGAGGGCCGTGAGGGCGGTCGTGGCGGTGCCCGCGCTGGCATTGATCGTCAGATTCTTCGCGGTGCCGGTGTGCATCGTGATCACGCCGCCGGTGAGGGTCGGCGTGACGCCGGTGATATTGCCGATCGCGCTCAACAACGTGCCGACGTTATCGTTGACGTTGATCTGGTTTTGCCCGAGGTTGGTGGCGCCGCTGGTGAACGTGATGGTCGTGCCGTCAACCGTGATGGTGTCGCCGGGAGAGAACCCCGCGGCCAGCGAGTCGCTTCCGGTCGTGCCCGACAGGGCGGTCGAGCTCGTGATCAGGCCCGGCGTTGGTGTCACCTGGTTATGGACGACGCTGCCAGCAGCGGAGGCGTCGACGGGCGGCGCCGGTGAGCCGATCGGCAGGGGATTGGAAGCGAAATCAGAGGGGTTGATGCCGCCGTCCGCGGTGATCGTGCCGGAGGAAGCCGACGAGCTTGCCGGCGTCTTCGGCTGGGTCGGCAGGTTCGCGGCATAGGTGACGGCGGTCGTCGCCTGTGCCGGAATGAAGTTGTTCTGGAATTGCAGCACCTGCGGCACGTTGCCGGTCGGGTTGCCGGTCTTGGCGTCGACGGTAACGCCCATCAGGTAATAGCCGGCGCCGTTGACCAGGTTGCCGTTGGCATTGACCTGGAAATCGCCGCGACGGGTATAGTCGGTGACGCCGTCAAACACCGGCACGTTGTCGGTGATCGAGGTCGGCTTCTGCACCGAGAAGAAGCCCTCGCCGTTGATGGCCATGTTGGTGGAGACCGTCGTCGCCGACACCGTGCCCTGGGTGGTGATGGTGGCCTGCGAGAAGGCGTCGACGCCGCCGGCGACCTGGCGATTGGGTGTCGTGGCGTCCGGGACCAGGTCCTCGAAGGAGGTGCCGATGCCCTTGTATCCCGTGGTCGAGGCGTTCGCGATGTTGCCGGAAATGTTCTGCAGCGCGAACGACTGCGCGCGCAGGCCGCCGACCGAGGTGTTCAGTGCGTCGAAGATACCCATAACATTGTCTCCACGTTGACCCTGCGGTCAGCCCAGGGGGGTCAGCCCGAGGCTCAAGCCGCAATTCTTCGAAGACACTGTCGCAAGCGTTATGCCAACATCGAAAATCGTTTTAAATCAGTCACTTGAATGAAAAAACCCCGGTCGGATGACCAGGGCAGATTTGCCGGGCGGGCAACAATTGCCGGGTTGGCACGGCAATGGTTGAACTGCCAGTCGGAGCTCAAAAGGCGTCAGGCCATCGTCTTGCGCCGTGAAAGACTCGCAAAACCTGGATCGTGTTGCCGACCACGCGGTACGCCACAACGTAGGGCGTCCTCGGGATCACAAGCTCGCGCGTCTCCGGAACTCGACCAGGCCGCCCCATGCCGGGTTCTCGGCGAGTAACGTTTCAACATTGCGGATGATGTGGAGCGCAACACGTTGTGCCGCTGCCGGATCGTCCTGCTCGATGTAAGCCCGCAGGGTTGCGAGGTCTGCAACTGCCTCAGGCGACCAGATTGGATTCACGACGTCTTGGGCGCTGGCCTCTCGTTTGCGCTGCCCCAAGAAGCAACCCAATCCTTGATCGAGTCATGCGAAATGCCCTCGCCGCGATCAAGGGAGGCAATGGCGCGCTTGATGCCGGCGACCTGCCATTCATTGATTTCGAGGTATTCGTTGATCGCTTCCGCCGCCAGAAAAGCAGGGCTGCGTCCGGTGCTCTCGGCCAAACGTTCCAGCCTTTTCTTCACGTCCGAGTCGACGCGTACAGTGAAGGTTGTTGGACTCATAAGCGTTCGCCCTGCCGATCGTACACGTGATTGTGCGCAATATAGTACACGCGGCAGGGATTCACAGTCAAAGCTCGTCGACCACTAACTGGCCTGCGGCCCTGCCGGGTGGAACACCAGCGCGTAGCCATCCATGCAGTAGCGCAGGCCGGTCGGCTTCGGGCCGTCATCAAAGACGTGGCCGAGATGGCCGCCGCAGCGGCGGCAATGCACTTCGGTCCGCGCCATGCCGAAGGTGCGGTCCTCGGTGGTGCCGACGGCATTCTCCAGCGGCTGGTAGAAGCTCGGCCAGCCGGTGCCACTCTCGAACTTGGTCTCGGAGGAGAACAGCGGCAGGTCGCAGCCGGCGCAGGCGAAGGTGCCCTTGCGATGCTCCTTCAGCAGCGGGCTCGAGCCGGGCCGTTCGGTGCCCTCCTTGCGCAGGATCTCATATTGCTGCGGCGTCAGCTGCGCGCGCCATTCGGCATCGGTCTTCTCGATCTCGAACTTCTGGCCCGCGCGGGCCGGCGAAATCCTGAGCCACCGGAAGGCCACAAGGCCGAGCAGGCTGGCGACAGAGGCAAGCAGAATACGGCGGTCAATCATTGGGTTCTCCGTGACTGTTCGCCCTGAAATACGGGAGTCAGTTGCGGAAGTTACACTGCTTTCCGAAGATTATTCTCAACTTTATGCGAGCGGTATAAGTGATTAAGCCCCCTCGCCTTCGCTCTGGTCGGCGGGAACGGGCGCCTCAGGTTGGGGCGCGACGGCGGCTGCGGCCGGACCGGCCGCGGGCGACCCGTCGGTACATGGCCGGGCGGCGGACGGCGGACGGCCGGACGGCTAACCGCCTGGCGGTTGGCTTCGGCCAGTCTCGCTTCGCGGATACGCTCCTGGATCCTCACCCGCTCGCGGTGACGGGCGAGCGCGCCGGCAGCTGCCGAGGCGCCCCGGCTCCAGAGCCCGACAAAATATCCGGCGACGCGGCCGGTCGGACCACCCGCCCAGACCAGCTCGAACGGCGAGAACAGCCGCCAGCGCTCGTCGCCCCACAGGATGCTGCGGGCGATCAACTGGCCGGCCATCGCCGAGGTGTTGAGACCCTGGCGGCCAAAGCCGCTCGCCACCCACAGGCCTTTGCGCAACTGGCCGATCTGCGGCATGCCGTGCACGGTCTGACCGATCGCCCCGCCAAACGTCTCTGATATCTCGACCTGGCCGAGTTTTGGGAAGATCGTCTGCATCCTCCGCCCGATTGCCCCGGCAAAGCGTTTGGGGTTGGCCGACCAGGTGGTCTCCGGGCTCGCCCACATCAGCCGGTCGCCGTCGACGATGCGGAAATGATCGATGTTGTCGGTGTCGGCCACCGATCCCCTGAACGCAATCACCTCACCGAGCCGGTCGCCGAGCGGCGCGGTGACGCCGGCGTAGCGCCAGACCGGCAGCAATGTGTCGGACAGCCGCCGCAGCGGTGCGCCGAGATGGATATTGCCCGCAAGCACAATATGCGAGGCGCGCAGCCGCGCCGACGGCGTGACAATGCGCTTGCGGATGCCGGAGGGATCGATGCTGACCACCGGCGTGTCCTCGAAGATCCGCGCGCCGGAGCGCCGCGCCAGCGAGGCGAGGCCATGAACATATTTCCGGCCGTCGATCTGGAACGCCTTGGGATAATAGACGCCGTGGAAATAGCGGTCGGTCTTGAGCTCACTGCGCACGCGATCGACCTGCCAGCCCTCGACTTCCGTCCCGAAATCCTCGTTCAGCATCTGCAGCCGGCTGATCAGCTGATCGCCGACATCGATATTGGAGACTTCGAGCGCGCCCTCGCTCAAGGCGATGCCCGGCATCGATTGCTCGGTCGCGAGGCCGCGGACATATTCCGCACCCTCTTTCGACAGCGCCCAGAGCTCGCTTGCATCCTCGAAGCCGACGCGCTCGATCAATTCGCCAAGCGAAAGCGCATAGCCGGGCATGACCGTGCCGAGCTGGTTGCCGGAGGCGTTCCAGCCGACATGCCGGCCTTCGAGCACCGCGACGCTGGCGCCCAGCCGCGCCGCCTCGAGCGCGACGGTCAGTCCGGCGAGGCCGGCGCCCACGATGCAGATGTCGACGTCAAGGTCGAAGGAAAGCCGCGCGCGCTCGCGCAATGCGGCGGCGTCGGGTCCCTCGTTCATGTCTGTGGAAGTCTCGCTCATGCCGTTTTCTTGGAGACCTTTTCTTACGCAGCCTTGGCGACGTTGTCACCTTGTCCTAAGCGTGGGCTTGTAGATTAATGCGAAGCTCGAATCGAGATTGCCGCTCATGCGCCGTTTGATGTTGCTGCGTCATGCCAAGACCGAGACCGACGCGCCGTCGGGCCGCGACCAGGACCGCCGTCTCGACGATCGCGGCCACCGGGACGCCGCCGAAATCGGCGCCTGGCTCGGCCGCCATCCGCCCTTTCCCGATTTCGTCCAGGTTTCACCCGCCGTCCGGGCCAAGCAGACCTGGGAACTGGTCCGCGAGGCGATGAAGGAACGCGCGCCGGCGCCGCAGGTCGAGTTCTTGCCAGAACTTTACGGCGCGGATCCGGCGCAAATGTTACAAATTATCCGCACCGCCTCCGTCACTGATCCCCGACATCTGATGATGGTCGGGCATAATCCCGGCATGCACGAGTTCGCGCTGATGCTGACCGGCAGCGGCGATGCTGCAGGGCGGCAAGCGCTATCCGACAATCTGCCGACCTCCGGGCTCGCAGTCCTCGACTTTGCTACCAACGACTGGAACGACGTGGCATTCCGCCGCGGCAAGCTCGTGCTCTTTGTCAGCCCGAAACTGCTGAAGCAGACTTGAGGCGCGACTAAAGGAGGTTGCGCGTTTGTGCTATTCTGATCGAAAACAGGGGAGGCGCAGATGTTCAAATCCATTCTCGTGCCGATCGATCTGTCCGACACCGATCTGGCAAAGCCCGCGATTGCCACCGCCGCGACGCTGTCGCAGACCTGGAGCGGCGCGGTACGTCTGTTGAATGTGCTGCCGATGACGCCGGTGATGCTGGCCGAATATGTGCCGGCGGATTTCGACGAACAGCAGCGCCAGAGTTCCGAAGAAGCGCTCGCCATCGTCGCCCGCGAATCCGGCATCGAAGAGGGGCGCATCTCGTCCGTAGTGCGGCAAGGCGGCATCTATCACGAAATCCTCGAAGAGGCCGCCGCTGTCAAAGCCGATCTGATCGTGATGACTTCGCACCGGCCGGCGATGCGGACCTATTTCCTCGGCTCCAACGCCGGCCATGTCGTACGCTACGCCAAATGTTCGGTGCTGGTGGTGCGGCATTAATCACTTACGGCCACTCCGCGATAAAGCCCTTCTTCTTGTAGGGCTCGATCTTGTCCCATTCGGCCAGCACGCGACGGCGGAATTCGGGATGTTCGTGCCAGCGCTCGCGTGGGGTCGCGAAATTGTCGACGGTGAGCAGCATCTTCTCGACCTCCGGCCAATGCCGGTGCAGCGTCATCGCGTAGCGGCGGCCGGTCCAGCTATTGCCCAAGCAGATCACGCTCTGGATATTCTTCAGCCCGATGGAGGCGTCGATGACCGGCAGCGAGAACGTCACGTTCTCGCCGGTATTGGTGGCGTGATGCTCTTCGAGGATGCGGTCGGCGGGAATGCCGCCCTGCACCATCAAGGGCTTGATGACCGCGCATTCGCTCAAGTGCGAGCCCGGCGTCACGCCGCCGCTGACAATGGTCATGCGAAACAGGCCATCGCGCCAGAGCTGGCATGCGGTCTCTGCACGCAAAGCTTCGTGCTGGCGCGTGCCGAATACGAACAGGAGATCGGCGGGCTCGAGTCGCGTCGTGATCAGATGTGTTGCATTGATCGCGGCAATCTCGGCCGCATCCGGCCACCGCTCGTTCCGGTCATCCACAGGAGAATCCCCCTCGCCCGGCGGCACGATGCCTCGCGGCAGGCGATGCGCGAACTCAAAAATCATTGCGCTTGGTTACGGCAGCAGCGCCTCGGGGATGTGATCGAACGTATAGGCCAGCGGCCGATTGCGCCGGACAAAGCCGCCGACCTGCCAGCCGAACAGCGCCGCAAAGCCGACAAAGAACAGCGCGCCCGCCCATTCGCCGATCGCGATCGCACGAATGAACAAAACGAACAGCATCACGCCAACCAGCGCCAGCAGCGCGACCGCGGCGACGTAAGTCTTGCGCCCAAGGCCGGCGATCAATTCGGCTTTGCTTCCAAGCTTTTCCAGGCGGCTGTGCAACTCGATGATAAAGGTCCGATAGTCATTATCCTGCGGCGCCATCAGCGCCGCGGTCTGCCAGGACGTCGAGAGGATGGAGATGCGCGCGCCGTTGACATGACGGATGTCGGCGCGAAAGCGATGCTGCTGCATCGACACCGGCCGGTACGACAGGCGGATCGCGGCAATATCGGCATAGGGCCATACGCCGGAACGCCCGGCGAGGCGCCAGCAAAGCCCCTCCTCCGTCAGTTCGAATTGATGCGCGGCACCGATCAGCGACGCCTTGTAGGCGTAGCGGATGACGGGCGTTTCCGGAGCCGCTTCTATCGTTTGTTCCTGCATTCAAGATCGCTTGCGGTGCGAAGGCGCTTTATCCTACAAGTGGCGCATGGCTGAGACGACCTTTTTTCCGCGCCGGCTGATCCTCGGCGGCGCCATGATCTCCGGCGTGCTGCTTGCGCTCGCCGTACACATGCTGGTCGCGCGCTACGGCCTCGACCTCGGCGGGCTCTGGCGCGGCGATACGCGGGACTTCATGCCGGTGGGGGCCGCGATCGCGTGGTGGCTGATCGCCACGATGGCGTTCTCGGGCGGCTATTTCACCGCGAGCCTGATGCACAGCGCCGTCGCCGGGCAGATCCCGCAGCGAATGCGGCAGTTCCTGATCGCGGTCGGCGTGCTGCTGCTCGCCGGTGCCGGCCAAGCCGCCGCCGCGCCGGGCACGGGTTCTATAATTTCCGGCGTGCTCGCCGGCTTCGCCGCACTGTGTCTTGGCGCGGCCATGGCATTTTGCGGAGCGCATTTCGCGCTCCGCAAGGCATAGCCGCCCTCGCCGCTTAACCCGCGGCTTTCGTCCCGCTCCACCAGACCGCCGCCGCCGCGATCAGCAGCAACGCGGCCGAGATCGAGAGCGCCGCATGCATGCCGCCCATGAAGGCGCTCGACTGCTCCGATCAACGAGCCGAACAGCGCGACACCGAGCACGCTGCCGGTCTGGCGCGTCGAGTTGAGCACGCCGGCCGCTACGCCAGAGCGTGATTTCTCGACGCTGCCGAGCAAGGTCGAGGTCAGCGGCGGTACCAGGAGACCCAACCCGCCACCCAGCGCGACGAGCTGGAGCGCAACGGCCCAGTAGCTCGTGCCCGGCGCAATGAAGAGCAGGCCAAGACAGCCGGCCGCTGCGATGGTGGCGCCAAGCGCAATCGTCTGCGGCGCGCCGATCCGCTCGGCAATCCGCGCGGCCACCAGGTTGACCGGCAGCACCGCGCCCAGCATCGGCACGAAGGCAAGCCCGGTAGCAAACGCCGACCAGCCATTGATGCGCTGGAAGTAAAGGCTGAAGATGAAGATCAGCCCGTAAAACGCGATATTGACAAGCAGTCCGACCATCGCCGTCACCGAAAACATGCGTTTGGAGAACAGCGTCAGCGGCAGCATCGGCTGCGCCGCGCGCTGCTCCCGCACCACGAACAGCAGGGCGAAAATCACGAACCCCGCAAAGCCCGCGAGCACGAACGGATGGCTCCAGCCGATGGCGCCGCCCTCGATGATCGCGCCGGCAAGACAGCCGAGCGCCGCGATCGCCATGACCTGGCCGGGCAGATCGACCTCGCGCTGCGGCGAGCGCGTGGTCTCGGACGCATAGCGCCAGGTGAGCCAAAAGCCGAGCAAGCCGATCGGCAGGTTGACGAAGAAGATCCAGCGCCAGCCGGCGAGCGCAATCAGAGTGCCGCCGACCAAAGGTCCCGCCGTCAAGGTCAGGCTCGCGCCCGCCGCCCAGATGCCGACCGCACGACCGCGCGACTTGTCGTCCGTGATAGGCGTGGCTCAAGCAGCGCCAGCGAATTGGGGACCAGGATCGCCGCGCCCAGGCCCTGCACCGCGCGCGCCACGATCAGCGTCAACGCATCAGGCGCAAGCCCGCACGCCACCGAGGCCGCGGTGAAGAGCGCAAAGCCCGCCATGAACACACCCTTGGCGCCGATGCGGTCGCCGAGCGCGCCCGCGGTCAGGATGAAGGCCGCAAAGGCAATGGTGTAGGCGCTCACCACCCATTGCAGCTCGGCGACACCGCCACCAAGCGAGGAGCCGATGCTGTTCAGCGCGGTGTTGACGATGGTGACATCGAGCTGCACCACGCCATAGCCGAGGCTCATGGCGGCAAGTGTCAGCGATGTCGCAAGCCGCGAGCGGTCGGTCGTCGGTTCCGAGACACAGCTGCGCGGATTCAAGAAAGCGGTTCGCATGGTTTATCTCCAATGTGGAGAGAGAACGCGGGCATATAGGCTTGGGTTCGCCGCAACGCTTCGCTTCCGGTCGAAGTGTCGCCGCTCGATCGGGACAATCTCTGCGTCTTGGGCTATCTCCGATCGCGCCACATCCACCTGCATTCAACGCGTCGATTTGCGGGAACGCGAAAGGCGCCTTCGAGTGTTGTGGTTGTGGCCAATCATGGAGACTACTGATGACATCTGCTGACACTTCCCGGCTCGATCGGTCGCAGGGGCGACTTGAATTGAGCCGAGCCGCAGCAACGGCGGCGGTCGCCACCATGATCGGCGTGCTGTTCGCCGGCAGTACGGTCGTGACGCCACTTTACATCATGTACAAGCAGGCGTTCGGCTTCTCGCAGATCTCGCTCACGCTGATCTACGCGGTCTACGTGATCGGAAACCTTTGCGGACTGCTGCTGTTCGGCCGGCTCTCCGACCAGGTCGGCCGCCAGCCGATGGCGGTGGCGGGCATGGTGCTGATGATCATCGGCGCCCTGGTTTTTCTTTTCGCACATGGTGTTGGCGCGCTTTACTGGGACGAATTCTCAGCGGACTTGCCATCAGCATCGGAGCCGGCACCGGAACAGCGTGGCTTGCAGAGCTGATCGACGATGAAAGCAAATCGCGTGCGACCGTGATCGCGACCAGCGCGAATTTCATCGGCCTTGGTGTCGCCGCGCTGATCGCCGGCGTCCTCGCCGAATATCTGCCCTGGCCGTTGCACCTGCCTTATATCGTGTACCTGCTCGCGCTGTTGGCGATTGGGGCCTGGTTCTCATGGTTCCCGAAACTGTCACGCGGCCGCGGCCGTCGATGCAGGAATTGTCGATCCGTCCGCGCGTCTCGGTGCCTTCCGAAATACGCATGCAGTTCGTGGCACCCGCAGTCACAGGATTTGGCGCCATGGCGCTGGTCGGCTTCTATGCCGCGCTTGCGCCCTCCCTTCTCGCTGATCAGCTCCATGTGACGAACCATGCGATTGCCGGCACGATCTTCCTGGAGCTGGCGGTGTGCGTTCAGCCGCCATCCTTGCGACGCGATCCTTATCGAGCCGCAGCTCGATGCTGCTGGCGCTCGCATTGATGCTGCCGAGCGTTGCGTTCTGGTCGCCGCGCAACTGGCGGCGTCGCTGCTGCTCCTGATCGTTGCCACCGCCGTCTGTGCGGTCAGCAGCCGGGCTCGGTTATCGCGGCAGCCTGCAGGTGACCAACCAGATCGCCCCGCCAGATCGCCGCGCCGAGATCGTCTCCAGCTATTTGATCTGCGCTTTTGCCGGCAACGCGCTGCCGGTGATCGGCATCGGGGTGGTCTCGACGCTTGCCGGCTCCGAGCGCCGCAAGCCTGGCGTTCGCGGCCACCATCGTCATCTTCGCGCTGCTCGCGCTCTATTTCGGCGCGCGATATCTACCGAAAGAGTGAGAACCAAAAACGTCGCGCGTGCCGGCATGCGCGACGTTTCCGTTTTGACCCGCAGTTCCCAGGAGATCAGCCCGCCGCGCGCAGGTTGATGCGGCCTTCGGCGAGCGTGGTCAGCTTGCGGTCGGTGACCTTCTCCTCGTCGAGCGTCTTCTGCAAAAGCCCCGCAACGTCGCTGCGGCCGAGCTGCCGCGCCCAGGAAATCAGGCTCCCATAGCGCGCGATCTCGTAATGCTCGGCGGCCTGCGCCGCATTGATGAGGGCCGCATCCAGCACCGCCTTGTCGGCGACCTCAGCGGTGACTTCGTTGGCCTCCTCGATGATGCCGTCGATCGCCGGGCAATCGACCGCCTTCACGGCGACGCCGACGAGCTGGAACACCTGCTCCAGCCGCTGCACATGATTTTTTGTCTCATCGAGATGAAACAGGAAGTCCTGCTTGAGCTGCTTGTCGCTCGCCTTGTCGGCCATTTTCGGCAGCGCCTTCACGAGCTGCCGCTCGGCATAGTAGATGTCCTGCAATTGATGCACGAACAGGTCGTTCATGGTCTTGATATCTTTGGTGAACAGTCCCATGGCGCTGGTCCTCTGTTGCTCTGAACAAGCGAGCGCGGTTCCTCGCCCCGACACACGCGCGATGTTCGATTGGCTACGGGTCGCTAACCAGCCGCGCGCATGGTCGTTCCTGCCGGAACAACCGAAACAGCCCTGGAACAACAGGAGCGGAACGCGCGTCGAGCGCGCTTATGCGACGCAACCGCGCTCGCGCGCGGCTTGATCAACATCCCCTCGATCTCGGCGATCGGGCGCGGCTTGCTGATCAGATAGCCCTGCACCTGGGTGCAGCCTTCGCGATTCAAGAGGTCGAGCTGCGCCTCGGTCTCGACGCCTTCCGCGGTCGTGACGATGCCGAGGCTCTTGCCGAGCCCGGTCACGGCGCGAACGATCGCGAGCGAATCGTTGCCGGTCGCCAGCTCGCTGACGAACGAGCGGTCGATCTTGATCTTGTCGAACGGGAAGCTGCGCAGATAGCTCAGCGAGGAATAGCCGGTGCCGAAATCGTCGAGCGAGATCTTGACGCCGAGCAGCGCGCAGCTCATGCAGCATCGCGCGCGTCGTGTCGCTGTTCTGCAGCAGGACCAATTCCGTGATCTCGAGCTCGAGACGATGCGCCGGCAGGCCGGACTGCTGCAGCGCCGCCTTCACCGTATCGCACCAGGTCCGGATTGCGGAACTGCACCGGCGAGAGATTGACGGCGACGCAGGCGCTCGCCCAGCGCACCGCGTCCGCGCAGGCCGTGCGCAGCACCCGGTCGCCGAGTTGAAGGATCAAGCCCGTTTCTTCGGCGATCGGAATGAAGTGATTGGGCGCGATCAGCCCGCGCTGCGGATGCCTCCAGCGCACCAGCGCCTCGCACACGGCGATCTCGCCGCTGGCGAGGTCGCGGATCGGCTGGTAGTGCACCTCGAATTCGTCACGCTGCAACGCGAGCCGGAGGTCGAGCTCGAGCAGGCGGCGGGCCTGGGCACGCGCATCCATGCCGGCTTCGAAGAAACGGTAGGTGCTGCGGCCATCGGCCTTGGCGCGATAGAGCGCGAGATCGGCATTCTTCAGGAGCTCGTCGGGATTTTCGCCGTCCTCCGGCGCGAGCGAAATGCCGATGCTGACGCCGATCACGAGCTGATGTCCCTCGATCTCGTAGGGCGCGGCGACGACCTCGACGATCCGGCTCGCGAGCGCCGGCACCGCCGACGGCTCGCAGCCGTCGCAGAACTGCACGATGGCGAACTCGTCGCCGCCGAGCCGCGCCACCGTATCGCCGGGGCTGACACATGTACGCAGGCGCGCGGCAACCTGCTTCAGCAGCGCGTCGCCGATGGGATGGCCGAGCGAATCGTTGATCTTCTTGAAATGGTCGAGATCGAGGCACAGCACCGCGAGCTGGTCGGTGCGCTTGACCAGATGCAGCGCGCGCTCGAGCTCTTCGCGGAACAGCGTGCGGTTCGGCAGATTGGTGAGCGCGTCGTGGCGCGCCATGTGCGAGATCTGCGCCTGCGCCCGCTCCCACTCGGTGATGTCCTCGAAGGTGGCAACCCAGCCGCCGATCTTCATCGGTTGAGTGACAATCCGCATCGACCGCCCGCGCTGCTGCAAGACCCTGGTCGCGCCCCGGCCGGTTTGCGCATCCGCAATCAGCCTGGCGAAGAACTCGTCGGGCTCGCCGTGCCAGCGACCGGCAGCCTTCTGCTCCCGCAGAACGTCGAGCAGTGATCGTCCCCTCAGTTCCAGATCCGTCCGCCCGAGCATCGTCATGTAGCGCTCGTTGAACAGCTGGATGCGGCCTTCGGCGTCGAACAGGCAAAGGCCCTGCGACATGTTCTCCAGCGCCGTGTCGAGCAGCATCTTCTGCCGCGCAGCGCGCTCTCGGCGCGCCGGTCGATCGCGGCCGCCGACAGCGCAATAACCAGAATGACGGCAGCCGAGCCCGCGACCAGGAACGACAGCGTGGTCGGCGAGATCGAGCATCTCCTCGAACACGAGGGTCGGGTCGGCGACCAGCGTCACTGCGCCCATCGCAGTGAAGTGGTGCGAGACGATGGCGAGCGTCAGCAACACGGCCGCGGCGACCGCGCGGCCAAAACTGTCCCGGCTGGAAGCCACCACAAGCGCGAGCGCGCCGAACACGCTGCCGAACACGACGGAGGCGAATACGATGCAGGGCGACCAGCTGATGCGCGCGGGAAGCTCCAGCGCCATCATGCCGGTGTAGTGCATCGCCGCGACGCCGATGCCGACGACCGCGCCGCCGATCAGCCGCGAACACGCGCCTCGCATCCGACAAGTGCAATGCCAAGTCCGATCCCGGTGATCGATACCGCGAACACCAGCGACAGGATGGTCACGCGGATGGAATATCCGGCGCCGTTGCCGGGATCATAGGCGAGCATGGCTATGAAATGCGTGGCCCAGATGCCGCAGCCGCTGACTGCGGCGTCGAGCGCGATCCAGATCAGCGCGCGCGCGTCCCTGCGCTGCCCGCGCCCGATCGAACAGGCTGATCGCAACAGCGCTCGCGAGAAAGCAGACGGCGCCGGCCAGCACCACCAGCCGCCAATCATGTTCCGTCGTCAGGCAGGTTAATACTTGATACATTGCAGCCCAGACCCTGTTTTGGGCCTAAAAAGCGCAGGTACCCATTCAAGCTGGTTAATCGTCGCCGTTCGGTTTAGCCGATAGTGAACAATTGCTTTGAATGCGACCGCGAAACGCAGAGGCTCGCCCGTATTTATACGGCAGCATCTCCCGAAATTTGGCGGTTCCCGATCACACGGGTCCCGGCCGACCCGGCCACGGCACGGGAACCGCGCGACCTTTTGCCTCAAGGGCCTAGGCAGGGCCGGTTGCCGTCGCGAAGGTTGCGGAAAACAGGCAAAACCGGCCGAGCGTGCCGTCCGTAACTAGATGAGCCAGCGAACTGAGACATGTGGCCGAAATCAGCCCCGAAACCGCTCACTTTGGGCCTATCGTTGGGGTCGTTCGGGTAGGGCCTCGAGCTGGCCAGGGGCCGGGCGCCGTTGTCAAGGACTGCACAACCGGCCCTTTTTGCCTTATTGGAACTACGGGATACGGAGCGATCGGCCGCCGCGTTCGATCGATGGTTTGAACGGGCCCAATTTGGATCGAGTCGCCCTGCCGGGAGGATGAATGCAAGGACTGCTGACCGCGTTTGGGCGCGGTTTCAAGAAATGGATCGGCTGGAAACGGCTGGGCGTTGCGGCGAGCCTGCTCATCATTGCCCTTGCGGTTAGGACTCTCGTCCATACGCTCAAGGGCGTCGACACCGGCGTGATCCTGACCGCCCTGACCGACATTCCGCCGGGCCATATCGCGCTGGCCGCGCTCTGCGTGGTTTGCGCGTTCTGCACGCTGACCTTCTACGACTTCTTCGCGCTGCGCACGATCGGCAAGAAGGCCGTGCCGTATCGCATCGCCGCGCTGTCGGCCTTCTGCAGCTATTCGATCGGCCACAATCTCGGCGCCACCGTCTTCACCGGCGGCGCCATCCGTTTCCGGATCTATTCCGACTACGCCCTGAACGCGATCGACGTCGCAAAGATCTGCTTTCTCTCCGGCCTGACCTTCTGGCTCGGCAACCTCGTCGTGCTCGGCATCGGCATGGCCTATCATCCGGCCGCGGCCTCCGAAATGGACCTGCTGCCGCCGGAACTGAATCGTCTGATCGCGCTCGGGTGTCTGGCCGGCATCGTCGCCTATTTCGTCTGGCTGATGACGGGCAAGGAACGGCGCCAGCTCGGACAGAACGGCTGGAAGGTGGTGCTGCCGTCGGCGAAGCTGACGCTGGTGCAAATCCTGATCGGCGTGGTCGATCTCGGCTTTTGCGCCACTGCGATGTATCTGCTGATGCCGGTGCAGCCGCACATCGACTTCATGTCGCTGGCGGTGGTGTTCATCCTCGCGACGCTGCTCGGTTTTGCCAGCCATGCACCCGGCAGCCTCGGCGTGTTCGATGCCGCGATGCTGGTGGCGCTGCCGCAGTTCGGACGGGAACAATTGCTCGCGACGCTGCTGGTGTTCCGCGTGCTTTATTTCGTCATCCCGTTCACCATCGCGATCTCGATCATGGGCACGCGCGAGATCTGGCTCAATGTCGTGATACCCTGGAAGAGCGGCGGCCGCGAGAATGGCAACGGCAATTGCGCGCCGTTCCGCCATCACGCCCGCGCCTCAGCGACCACGACGCCGGTGCCCGCCACCGCGGTGGTGCAGCCGTTCAAGCGTTACAAATCGAAAGGGTGAAACCGGCGCCGGCGATCAAAGTCACGTTAAGTTGGTTAAACGCGGCTACTCTTATTTCCGCCCCAACTGTAACGTCAAACGCGCGCCATGATCCGGTTTTGCCTTGGTTCGTTCGTGTCGGCGCGCGCTGCTCGCGGGCGCGCTGACGGCGCTGGCTGCGCCATCGGCCGCAGCCCAAGCCGCACGCCGGCTCCCCGCTGCAGATCGCATGGGAAGTGAGAAACCGCTTCCGCCTGTTCCGCGAGGAGCGCGACTTTCAGCTCCATGCCGAAAGCATGCGCAACCGCTGTGTGCTGGCCTCCGAGGATACGCTCGAACTGCAGAGCGACGGCCGCGGCTGGGCGCGCAACATGGTCAACCGCCTCTGCATCGATCTGCAGGGCCGCGTCGCCGATCCCTGCCAGCCGCGACAACGTCAAGGAAAACTACCTGACGCCGATCGATCATGCGATCGTGGTCCGCCTGACCGGCGAGGTTCCGGTCGGCGCCACCTGCGCCTGGACGTTCGACGACGGCGACGGGCCGCAGAAATCGACTTTCGATTGCGCCGAGCCGGTCAATCTGCGCGTCCGCTACGGCCGGCAGACGGTCGCGAGTGTCGAGGTGTCCTCCGGCTCCGATCCCACGCAGCGGATTTCGACCGAGATCCAGGTACGCGACATCTTCATCGCGGGGCTTGGCGACAGCATCGCCTCCGGCGAAGGCAATCCGGACCGCGCGGTGGCGCTCTCCGACGAAGGTTTCTGCTTCCGCTACTATCTCGGATCAGCGGCCGCGCAATATTACCGGCCAAGCCGCGCCGGATATAAAGGCGGGCGCGCCTGCGAGGCGCCGGACAGCTTGCAGAACTGGCAGCGTTACGGCGCGCTGTGGCTCAACGCCGCCTGCCATCGCTCGCTCTACAGCTATCAGACCCGCACGGCGCTCGCGCTCGCGGTGCAATATCCGCACATCGCGGTGACCTATCTGCCGCTTGCCTGCACCGGCGCCACCATCGCCGACGGCCTGTTCGGCAGCCAGCGCGCCCGCGAATGCCCCTCGAACAAGTCGAGCACCACCTGCCAGGCCGGCATCAACGGCCAGCTCGCCGAGTTGCGCGCCGCCGTCACCGCGGCCAAGAAGCGCCAGCCCGACCGCACGCTCGACCTCGTGCTGCTGTCGATCGGCGCCAACGATATCTATTTCTCCGGGCTCGTCGCCGACGTCATCGTCGACACGCCGACCGAGCGCACGCTGTTCCGCCGCTCCGGCGTGATGGCCTCGGTGGACGATTCCCGCGCGGAGCTGGCGCGCGATCTGCCGGTGGATTTGCCAAGCTGCGCGATGCGCTGAAACCCCTGGTCGGCGATCTCTCGCATGTCGTCTATACGTCCTACGCCAATCCGGCACTGTCGAGTGGCGGCACGCCCTGCCCCGGCGGCCGCGCCGGCTTCGACATCCATCCTTCCTTCAATGCCGATCCGCAGCGGCTCGCCAAAGTCTCCGCGTTCGTGCAGAGCGAATTCCTGCCGCAACTGAAGGCAATCGCGCTGTGCCAGTCCGGCATTATCTGTCGCGATCCCGCCGGCGACCGCTTCACCTTCGTCGAAGCGCACCAGGCCGCTTTCAACAATCACGGTTTCTGCGCACGCGCCGAAAGCGATCCCGCCTTCGACCGCGAATGCTTTTCGCCGAAGGGCGAAAGTTTTGATCCCGACATCGTGAACTCGGCCAACCAGCCGCTGGTCTGCGGCCGCAGCGCCGGCGAATACCGCGCCTACCTGCCGCGCGCGCGCTGGATCCGCGACGCCAACGACAGTTACTTTCGCTGCGATGACCTATCCGCAGGGGTTGCCGACCTCGATGCAGCCCGCCGACATTCATGACGCAACCTGGGGCATGCTGTCGGCGGTCTATGGCGGCGCCCTGCATCCTTCCGCAGAGGGCCATGCGGCGATGGCGGACGCGGTGGTGCCGGCCGCGGCCGCCGTGCTGCAACTCAATGCCGCCGTTCCCGACGTGACCGCGGAGCCGGCGGCGCAGGAGCAGCGGTAGCGTGTCAGGGACTACAAATTAAGCGGCAAAAGCGCGCCCCGCAGCGTCGCACTCGAAATTCCCATCAGCCCTGTGAAGGGGTCGTCAAGCTCCAGGATCAGAAAAATCGCGCAGGCAAATGACAGCGCGCATACAAACAGGGAGGTCATCACGATCAGATTGGTTTGCGCAAACAGAGTGAAGCTCACGAAAATGGCGCTAAGCCAAAAGACGAGAATGATCAAAAACGGGACCGGAATTGAGCCGGCGGCCTGCGTAAACAACTGCAGACGTATCTGTGCGCCTTCCGTGAAGGCCTGAATGGCGCGAGATTGCAGCGAGCGCTGCGTATCATTGGTCGGCGACAGGTGTTCCAGTTCACTTTCAAATGCCAGGGCCTCGGCACTCGACTCGAAACGAACCGGCTTGCCGTTCGGAAGCTCTTGCTCGTGCCAAATGCGGTCGGCTAGCGGTTGAAGGCTCCGTCGCAGGCGATTTCGGACGGGAGCCGCTTCCAGACCATATTGCGCGAGCAGATCATCCAGCAGGATGATGTTCGCCGTCATTTGCCTGACCTGGCTGGTTTTCTGATCGTAGGTACCTTTCGCGGACGCAATCAGTAAACCCAGCACGAGCGCGGCCAGTGTGCCGATCAGGCCCGTTGCCATTCTTACGGCGTCCCTGGAGTCAGGATGCAGGTGGCCTTCCGACAGAAATGGCCGAACGCATGCACCGACCAGGGCGCCGCCAATATCAGCGCAAACACAAGAAGCGAGATCAGCAGATCATTCATGGCCGAGTTCTCTACATCTTCTGAACGGCTGCCGATACGGCTCAATTTCCAGTTCGGAAGTCAAACGGCCTCCCGCCATCATTTGTAAAACAAAAGCGGCCGGGTTTTCCAGCCCGGCCGTCCTCCTCTGATTGGTCGCTTTGCGATTAGTCGTCCCAATAGTGGCGCCGGATCACGACGCCGCGGTCGCCATCATAGTCGTGGTGGTACCAACCGCGGTGCCAGCCTCGGTCATGTTGATAGAACTCGGCTCGCGGCCCACGATAATCGCGATCACGGTAGTAATCGCGGTCGCCGCCGATGCGCACGCCGAATTCGGTCGCGCTGGCGATGGTAGGCGCCGCAACAGCCATCGCGGCCACGGCAGCGAGTACAAACTTTCTCATGTTCCTCTCCAGTCGTTGTTGCACACGGAGGAAAACGAACGGCGCCGCCGACAGTTTCTGGAACATCGCAGGAACTTTCTTGAATGCATGTTCACCATCATGGCTTGCCTGCGGAGAGCGCGCAGGATTGAGCGCAGCGAAACCCGTCACTGCGAGCTACAGAACAGATGTGCCTTTCCAAAACCAGGTCGTCAGCGCTGCCGAGCGGCCCCGAACAGGGGTTTCATGGGGCCCGGACAGCGTGCCTGTTTTCAACAATGCGCAGTCCGCTCCCGCCGCCCGCACCAATTCATCGCCGACCGCAAGCTGAAAGCCGCGATGCGCCGCGATTTCCATCAGGCGGCTTGCTACATTGACGGTGTCGCCGGTTGCCGTGATGTGGTGATGGCTTTCGCCGCCGAGGCGAGAGGCGACGATGACACCGAAATGCGCGCCGACCTTGAAGCCGAGCCTGGATGCGATCAATACCGGCAATGAGGTCAGCCACTGCTGGGTGGCGACACAAAGCCGGACGGCACAGTTTGCGGCCCTGAGAGCATCATCCGCCGCCGCCTCCGGCAGGCCGAACAGGATCATCGCGCCATCGCCCTGAAAGCCGATGACGGTTCCCCGGCTCAGGACGACTTCATGATCGACCAGTGCATGGAAGTCCTTCAGCAGTTCCTGCACACGATGCGGTCCGTATCCCTCACTGAGAGAGGTAAACCCGGACAGGTCAATAAAGATGATCGCGGCGTTCTGACTGACCGGCTCGGCAAGGAAGCGGGGGTTGCGGGTCAGCCACTCCTGAACATCCGGAGCCTGGAATTGGCCGAGCAGTCGGCTTTTCATTGCAAAATACTGCGCCTGCTGTCGGCCGGACCGAAGCTGAAGGCTGCCAAAGAGAATGACTGGCGGCGCCGTGGCCGCGATCGGCAAGACTGCGTCCAGCCAAACTCCCAATGAAAATGCGAGCCAGACCGCACTCATCCAGCCGAGTCCGACGGACGCTGCCGCCAAAATGCCTGCTGTGCTGCGACGCCATGCCAGCATGCCGACGAGAAACATCGGCAGGAGGACGGTTGTCAGCCCATCCACAATCCGCACCGATCGGTCGCGCCGTACGACGTCGCCTGAGACGAGCTGCGCAATCGCCGTTGAAACCACTTCGACGCCGGGCATGACCGGTTCGAAGGGCGTCGAGAAGACATCGCCGCCGGCAGTCACCGTGCTGCCGAGAACCACAATCTTGTTCTCGATCGCCTTGGGATCCGCCTCTCCCGCCAGCACGGAACGGGCGCTGATCGTCCGGATCGTTCGGCGCGGACCATAGAACACGATCGGAGCGGCGAAATCGCTGTCGGTGGGAATCGACAATTGGCCCAGCGTCAACCGATGCGGTCCGATGGTGGGATGACTCCCGGTGGCGAGCGCCGCCACGCGCAGCGGTAATGACATCTCGACGCTGTCGCTGGTTCGAAACAGCATCGGCATCGAGCGCGGCGTGCCTGTTCGAGCCGTCCCCAGATTGACGATGCCGATCTGCGCATGGTCGGAAAATTTCTTCAATGGCAGAAGAAATCTCTCGGCTTTGGGCAGGCCTGCGATCGGATCCTCGCGGTTCTCGACGTCGATGGATTGACGCGATTCCGGGAACAGCGCCGCTCCCGCGATGACAGTGGGACTGGCTCCCAACGCGTCAGCCACGGCATCGTCCCCCTCGTCGGATCCCTTGTCCACCAGCAGGAAATCAAGCGCGATCACCCGGGGTTTCAGCCGCGCGATCGCCTGGACGAGGTGGCCGAGTTCGAGCCGGGGCAAGGAGCTGCCTGCCTGCTTCACCAGCGCATCGTCGATCTCGACGATCGTGACCAAATCCGGCGGCGGCTTCACGCCCCGCAGGATCGTCCCGAAGTCGGTAACGGCGGCTTGAACCCGATCAAGGAACGCCAGATGGCCCCGGCCGTGAGCCGACCAGATGAAAGCTCCCCACAAGCCGGCGAGAACGACGGCGACCAGATTTTGCAGCCGTCTGCGCATGGACCGCTTTACTGTCCCAATCTCGCCATCAGCGCGCTGACGCGAGCGGGTGCCCAACGCTTCACGACCAGGGGAGCCGACGCCTCCACATCGACGCCCTCGCCTGGTCCAAGCACGACCTGGCGGTCAGCGCCGCCGCGGCGTCCAACGTTGACCCTGCCATGCACCACGAAGACGGACGTCTTGCCTTCCGCCACGTCAACGGCCCAGCGCGTACCGCGTACGGCGGCGATGGCCTGCGGCGTGTTGACCTGGAATTTCCTGCCGCTCGATTTCCTTTCGACGTCAAGCAGCAGGGCCTTGCTGCTCAACTCGACGGAGTTGATGCGACCATCATGGTTGGCGTCGCCGAGCGTGTATTGCGCGCCACTCTCCACGACGATGGTGACCCCGCCCTCGCACTGCAATGTCTGCGCGACATTCGTCGGACTGGCGGAGGTGCACTTCACGTTTACCTGCTGCGCTGTGGCAAAATCGCTCAAAAACACCGAGCACATCAGCACGACACATCCGGACCAACTTATCCTCATCACAATAACCCTCCTGCTCGCGCAGATGCATAAAAGTCCGAGCACGTCAGCAGTGTTAGCCCGGCGGGCTGGGTAGATGCGAACCCGTCTATGTCGAAGTTACGACAAATTGATCCGCTGCGCGCTGGTCCATATTGGCGCATTTGCGCAGGCAAGCGCGGTAGCCACGGGTTGGGCGCGGCATGTTGGGGTGGGTTGAGCCAACGGGTCGCGCAAACACGCGCGACGATGACAGGCTCCGCGAAACCCATCATACCTCCATCGGCGCGATGGGTTTCACTTCGTTCAACCCATCCTACCAACTACGGACTGATTTTGCCCGTCGGACGACGGTGGCTATCGAGCCCGGACACCGGGGTAGACACCGGGGAGAGCAAATGTAAGCCGTAAACCATTGCGCAGGGAGTGCCGGAATGTTTCGGCATACCTGTGGTGACTAACTCGTGTGTTCTGCATTCTTACACACGAGGCTGCGGGTGCGAGATGCATCCGGCATTCCCTGCGCCCTTGTGTCCTGGAAATCTGTCAGAATATGCGAACGGGCGGCTGGATCAGAACCGCCCGTTGCTGGAACTGAGCCCGTTGCGCCCAAAGGCCACAGAGCCTGTAGTAGAGCGAGGGACAGCTCCGGTGTCTTCCTCAACCCGAACAGTTGCAAGGGCTGCGAGCCCGAACCGAGCAAGGAAGGGAGTGGATGATGGCACAAAATGATCGCGTTGTCGCGGGTATCGATGTCGCCAAGGACAAGGTGGATGCCTGCATCCGCTCATTGTCGCTGCGGCAGACGTGCCCGAGCGGTGCACAGGGGCGGCGCAAGTTGATGGTCTGGCTTCGCAAGCACCAAGTAGGCAGAGCGGTGATGGAGGCGAGCGGCGGCTATGAACGCGTCTGGGCCAAGGTGCTGCGCGAGGCCGGCATCGAGGTGCGGATTGTCGATCCCAAACGGGTCCGCAACTTCGCGCTATCGGCCGGTCGATTGGCCAAGAACGATGCGATCGATGCGGAGATGATCGCATGGTTCGCCGAGACATTCAGTGATGCGCCGAGCCAGGCATACAATGCAGCACACGAGGAGCTGCAGACATTGGTAAAGGCGCGCTTGAGTTTGATCGATTTTAGAATGCGCCTGGTCAGCCGAAGTGAACATGCTGCAGCGGGATTGGTTCAAAAAGGGCATGCCCACATCTTGAAGAGCCTGGCCAGCGAGATTGCCAAGCTCGAAGCCGCCATCTGCGCCAAGGTCAAATCGATACCGGATTTTGCCGAGCGCGCCGAGATCATCGAAAGCGTGCCGGGTTTTGCCGAGACAAGCTCCGCAAACATCGTTGCCGGGATGCCCGAACTCGGGCAGGTCAGCGACAAGATTGCCGCGGCCTTGATCTGCGTTGCTCCTTATGACGACGATAGCGGAAAGCGCCGCGGCGAGCGCCACATCAAGGGGGGACGTCGCTGGGTCCGTAACGCCATCTACATGCCCTGTGTTGGCGCAGCCACGCTGAACAATCCCGTCCTGAAGGCCTACTATCAGCGCCTGATTGCCAAAGGAAAAGAGCCGAAGGTTGCCCTCATTGCCTGCATGCGCAAGCTGATCGTCATCCTCAACTCCATGATCGCACGACGGCAGAAGTGGGATCCCGGCCGTTATGCGCTGAGCTGAGCGATCGCAGCCTCGGCGCTCGGTCCTCGGCCGAGCGCTTGCAAAGCCAACAGACCGGCGAGCGGGCGGGGTCAAGGCCGTAGCCGCCGCAGGCGGGGGCGCGCCAGCGCCAGCCTTGAGGCCGCCCGATCACCGGGCTACTTCGCCACAGTTGCTCTATTCTCTGAGGGACACGACGATGCATCACTCGGGCGCAAACGCGCCGCGGGAATGTGGAGTTGTGTCGGATCGAAGGGTGGGCAAAGCGAAGCGTGCCCACCATTCAGGATGATACTGTCGCAATAATGCTGGGCACGGCGCAAGAGCGCCTTTGCCCACCCTACGGTTCTTTGCGATGCGGCTGTTTGAAAGATCGAATTGAAGTTGCGGCGCGCGCTAACGCGCGGGCGCGGCGGCCTTCTTGCCGGCGGGCGGCTTCGCCCCCTGCGCCGGAAAATATTTTGCGACGATCACGGGATCGAGCTGTGCCACCGCCGTATCCGGCAGGCGGTTCCAGACCTCGTCCTTGCCGAACAGCGAGATGCCGAGATAGCCGCGCATGGTCAGCGTCTGCCCGTCGGCGCTGAGCGTCATCTTGGCCTTGTAGACATTACCATCGCGCGGATCGAGCACGTTGCCGTTCTCGTAAGCAAGCCCATCGCGCTTCATGTCGCGGATCAGGGAAATGCCGAGCCACGGCGCGTCCTTGCGATCATCCGTGCATTTGGAGCAGACCGGATTGGGAGGATCGCCCGGCTGCGGAAACATCTTGATGATCACGCCCTCGAAGATGCCGCTGTGGTCGATTACCAGAAACCATCCGGCCGGCCTGCCGTCGTCGATCTTCTGCCACAGCCCCGCGGCCGAGGTGGAATCAAAGGCAAGCGCGTTGGAAGTGCCGCCAAGAACGATCGCAAGGCCGGCGATCGCAGGCAACAGTCGCAGTCTGGATAGCGTGTTCCGCATTCTTCTCACCTGACCAATCGACAAATGGAATGGCCGCAGACTACGGCCATTTCGAGGATCGTTCCAGAGCCCGGAGCGCGAGATTGCCAAGTGGTAATGTGCCCGCGCGAAGGGCAGGTCATAATTCCGTTGGAATCAGTTGACCCCGAGCTTCTTCTGCAGGCTCGACGACGAAGTGGTGTACTGGAACACCAGCCGCTTGTCCGGATAGACATAGCGGTGCGCCTTCTGCGCCATCAACGCGCCCTCGTGGAAGCCGCACAGGATCAGCTTCAGCTTGCCGGGATAGGTGTTGATGTCGCCAATGGCGAAGATGCCGGGCACGCTGGACTCGAACGCAGATGTTTCGACCGGCACGAGATTGTGCTCGAGCTCGATGCCCCAGTTCGCGACAGGGCCGAGCTTCATGGTGAGCCCGAAGAACGGCAGCAAGGTATCGCAGGAGATCTTCGTGACGCTGTTGTCGTTACCCTTGATGGTCGCACCCGAAAGTTTGCCGCCCTCGCCTTCGAGCGCGGTGACCTGGCCGAGCTTCAGATCCAATTTGCCTGACGAGACCAGCGCGCGCATCTGCTCCACGCTGTGGGGCGCGGCGCGAAATTCATCGCGCCGGTGCAGAAGCGTCACGCGCTTGGCAAGCGGATGCAGGTTGAGCGTCCAGTCGAGCGCGCTATCGCCGCCGCCCACGATCAGCAGGTCCTTGTCGCGGAACTGCTCCATCTTGCGCACGGAGTAGAACACCGAGGAGCCTTCATAGGCCTCGATACCCGGCACCGGCGGCCGCTTCGGCTGGAACGAGCCGCCGCCCGCGGAGATCACCACCACCTTGCACTCGAACACATTGCCGGCATCGGTGGTGACGCGGAAAAGCGGATCGCCGATCTTCTCGACCTTCTCCACCATCTCGTTGAGATGGAAGGTCGGGCTAAACGGCTTGATCTGCTCCATCAGCTGATCGGTCAGCCCCTGCCCGGTGACAAAGGGAACGCCGGGAATGTCGTAGATCGGCTTCTCCGGATAGAGCTCGGCACACTGGCCGCCGATCTTGTCGAGGATGTCGACCAGATGTGCCTTCATGTCGAGCAGGCCCAGTTCGAAAACGGCGAACAGTCCGCAAGGGCCCGCGCCAATAATCAGCACATCGGTTTTGATCGCTTCGCTCATATCGCTTCTTTATCGGTTGAACCGCCCGGGAGAAAGCAGTGGGGCGAACGCCTGTCTAGCCAACCGGGCCGGTTGAGGAAAGCCCATAAATGCCAGCCTGCCCCGCCGCACGGCCCCTTGCCGCCGTCGCCCAAGTCGGGTGTAACGGAATGAAATTTTCGGAGATCGCCTGTGAACGCCCCGTTACGTCAAGACGCCGAGCCGCGGCTGGAAGATTTTCCCTTCCGGATCACGGACAACGTGCGCTACGCCGATCTCGATCCGAACCACCATGTCAACAACGCGGTCTATGCGAGCTATTTCGAGACCGGCCGCGTCACGCTGATGAAGGACCGCTCGCGGGGCCTGATGCCGGAGGGACTCTCCTGGATGATGGTACGGCTCGACATGCATTTCCGCGCCGAGCTGCGCTGGCCGGGCACCATCGAGATGGGATTGGGGCTCGTGAAGTTTGGCCGCACATCGGTGACGTTCGGTCAGGTGGTGTTCTCGGAAGGCAGATGCGTGGCCTCGGCGCAGTCGGTCAGTGTGCTGATCGACGCCGAGACGCACAAGCCGATGCCGCTGACGGCGGGGATCGTCGCCGCGTTCCAGCCCTGGCTGCGCAAGGGCATCGAGATCGCGCAGCCGAAATTCTAGGCCGCCAAGCTAGGCGCTCCGCCGCGCCGGCATTGCAACCGTGTCAGGATCGCCGCCGGCGGCAGCCTTCGCCAGTCGGTCGAGATGATACTCCCATCCGCGGTCGTGCTCGGCACATTGCTGCGCATCCGGCAGGCCGCTGTGGGTCATGCGCAACAGCGTGCCGCCGTCCCTGTCGATCAGATCGATCTCGATCAGGCCCGAGCCTGGCGGCACGGCGTCGGATCCTTCCCAACCAAACGTATAGGCCAGGCGATGGACCGGAACGACCTCGCGAAACGTGCCGCGCGCCACGCGACTGCGCTCCATACCGACACCCTTGAGCAGATAGAGCCCGCCGGGATGCGGTTCGGTGACCACCTCCTGTCCCATCCATCGCATGATTTTGTCGGGATCGGTCAGGAAAGCGAAGACGGTGGACGGCGGGGCAGCGATCTGGGTCTCGCGCCGGACCACGAGCGGTTCAGTCATCGGCATTCTCCCTCTGTTGCGGCAACAGGCCGGATTGAGGCTCGCGAGCGGCGCGATCAAAGCACATCGCGGCGCGCGAGTTAACTCCGGTTGTCGCTGATGGACAATGAAGTGACCGCAGCCCATGATCGTTCCATGCAACTGCCCGCGACGCTTTCCTGGCTTGTCGATGCGGCCGGCGCGGCGCCGAGTTCCGAACGATTTCTGGCCGAGCTTGGCACGCGCCTGGTCGAAGACGGCGTGCCGCTTGCGGGCGCGGCGCTGACGCTCAACGTGCCCGACCCGCTGATCGCGCGCCGCACCGTTCTCTGGCGGGCGGAAAGTGGCGCGGTGATCGAGGCGCTGGGCTTCAGCTTCGCGCCGGAGCGCGAGAACACGGGCCTGCTCGACGAGGCTGGGCGCAGCTGGCTTGCGGAACTGGGCGGCGGCCCGGTTCACGAGCACGCCGTCGGGGACGGGACGAATGCGCCTGCGCTTGGCTTTGTCGGAACGCGCCGGCTGACGGAAGCCGAGGTCGATCGGCTCGCGCACGCCGCCCGCTTTGCCGTCGCGCCGCTTGCTGCGCTATCGGCGCGCGCGACGCTTGCGGCAGCGCTCGACGCTTATCTTGGCAAGCGCAGCGCCGCACGGGTATTGTCAGGGCCGCTCCGCCGCGACTACGGCGAGACCATTCAGGCGGCGCTGCTGTTTGCGGATCTGCGCGGCTTCACCGAGTTGTCGGAAGCGGCATCCGCTGCGACGGTGATTGCCGCGCTCAATGCCTGGTTCGATCGCATCGCCGGCGCGACCCATGCCTTCGGCGGCGAAGTCCTGAAATTCATCGGCGACGGATTTCTGGCGATCTTTCCGGTGACCGGCGAGAGCCCTCGCGAAGCCTGCCGCGCCGCGCTTCGCGCGGTGAGAGCGGCGCAAGCCGGCATGGCGCATCTGGGCGCTGCACGCGAGCAGCAGGGACTGCAGCCGTTCCATTTTGGCGCGGCGCTCCATCTCGGCGAGATCTTTTGGGGCAATGTGGGGGCTGCCGATCGGCTGGACTTCACCGCCATCGGGCCGGCCGTCAATCTCGTCAGCCGGCTGGAGGGGCTATGCAAGCCGCTGAACCGAACCGTGTTGATTTCGAGCGCGGTCGCGGCCTTCGCCGAGAGCCCCCTGCTCCCGCTCGGCGCGCACCATTTGCGCGGCATCGCTTCGCCCTGCGCGGTATTCACCTTGCCGGACGAGGCGTGACCGCGTTGGTCAGGCCTGCCGTTCCGGTGTGGAAACCGTCAACCCGTCGAGTTCGTCGCTCACCTTGATCTGGCACGACAGGCGCGAATTGGGCCGCACGTCGAAGCCGAAATCGAGCATGTCCTCTTCCATCGGCGTGGGCCCGCCGACCTTTTCGCGCCAGGCTTCGTCGACATAGACATGGCAGGTCGCGCAGGCGCAGGCGCCGCCGCATTCCGCCTCGATGCCCGGAATGGCGTTGCGGATTGCCGCTTCCATGACGGTCGCGCCGTTCTCGACATCAACAGTACGGGTTTCGCCGTTATGGTCGACAAAGTTGATCTTGGCCATGTTTGCTCGTGTGCCGGATGAAGAATGAAGGTGGGTCCGGGCTGTCCTATAACGGGTCGATGTCATCCGCGCTAGCGCATGATCCGGAAAAGTGGGCACCGGTTTTCCGAAAAGATCATGCGCAAACAAGAATTTAGACGCGATGCCGGGCTCGAGAACAGGCGGTATTGGCAGCCTTTTTGGCTGCCGATTTATGAGCGCGCAGCAGCGCTTGGATCGCGGCCCGCGCTTCCGCCACCGCCGCATGGACGGCCGCTAGCTCGGCCGAGGGATTGCGGCCATGGCAAGCCGCTTCTTCCAATGCAGCCGCGCAGTCCGCGAGGCGGAACGCGCCGATCGCCCGCGCCGAGCCCTTCAGCGTGTGCGAGAGCGCGCCCGTTTCCGCGGGCAAACTGTCCAGCGCTGCAACGAGGCGGCTGGTCTGCTTTAGAAACAACTGCAGCACCTCGCGCTCGAGGCCCCGTTCGCCTGACGTCATGCGCTTGAGATGGTCGAGATCGACAGGGCAGTCGGCGGAGACGGGCGGCGAGGACGGCATCCGAAGGGGTCCGTTGAAGCTGAAGTGGAGGATTAAGCCCGATATGTCCGCCCTTTCCCTTGCCGGCCTCGAGGCTCGGCGCCGCCAATCAGGAACACGGTTAATGCAACGTTTTGGGCACCTAACCCGAGATTGCCGCGCTTTTGACGATAAGTCGCCACAATCCTCAAAAGGAATTGCGAATTTCCAACTGTTTTAATGCCTTACGCCCTTGTGCTGTTAACGATGATTAAGATTGTATTAACCGCAACCATTTCATTCGCATCGCGCAGCCAATAGGATGTTCGGCGGAATGGCGCGGGGCCTCGGGGGGCCGCGGTTTGCCATCTGCTTAGGGGCTGGATGCCGGTTTTCGGGCTTGAGGGGCGCTCGCGCCAAGCTCGCCGGGAACACGCATAATAGTAAGAGGGCTCGGACTCAACATGGCGAACAATCCCAAGAAGGTCAAAGACCCTACTGAGGTTGCGCTTTCTGCCATTCAGGAAGCGCTGAACATCTCGGATACAAGCGGCGATAATAACCGCAGCGCCGCGCGCAACGATATCGCGCCGCCGGAGACTCCGGCCTTCAACGAGCCCAGCTACGAAGTGCGTCAGAACGTCGACATGCCGGTGTTCGCGCCGATCGAGGAACCGCGCACGACTTCGTCGCGCCGTCCCGCCAATGACGACCGCGAGACCATCGGCCAGATTCTGCAGGCGATCCAGAAGGGCCGCCCCGCGCGCAACGTCTATACGCTCGCCACGCTGTTCGCCGGCATCTGGATCATCGGCTGCGCTCTTCTCACCGTTTCTTTCCTGCCCTCGCTGCAGGCTGCGATCGGTCAAGGCTCGGGCGGCGTGCTCGTGCTCGGCGGTCTGGTGGCGCTGTTCTTTGCGCCGGTTCTTTTGTTCTATTTCCTCGCGAGCCTCGCCTGGCGCGGCCAGGAATTGCGCATGATCGCCCAGTCGATGGCGCAGGTCGCGATCCGCTTCTCCGAGCCGGAAGGCACCGCCGCCAATTCCATGGTGACGGTCGGCCAGGCCATCCGCCGCGAAGTCGCGGCGATGGGTGACGGCGTCGAGCGCGCGATCGCGCGCGCCGGTGAATTGGAAACGCTGGTTGCGAACGAAGTGGCCGCGCTGGAACGCGCCTATAGCGACAACGAAGTGCGCATCCGCGCGTTGTTGCAGGACATCGCCCACCAGCGCGACAACCTGGTCGGCCAGGCCGAGCAGGTGCGCAGCGCCATTTCCGGCGTGCAGATCGACCTCCGCCACGACATCGCGCTGATCTCGGACGCGATTGCCTCCCGCGTCGACGAGGTCGCCAAAAGCATCACCAGCGCGCTGGAAGAGCGCGGCGCCCACATCACCTCCGCGCTCTCCAATGCCGGCGACAACATGATCCTCGCGCTCGGCGAGCGCGGCGGCGACCTGCTCGACCAACTCGAGGAAGCCAGCGCCGAAACCACGCGCGCCGTGCTCGATGCCTCCGAGCGGCTGACCACCAGCCTCAACTTCAAGACCGGTCATGTCCACGACGAATTCGTCGACCTCGCCGACCGCGTTCATGAGATGCTGAACGAGCGCATCGACCGCATCACCAGCGAATTCGAGCAGCGCTCCTCCACCATCGTCGACGGTATCTCTGACCGTACCGAGCAGGTCCACAACTCGCTGAAGAACTCCTCGAACTCGCTCCTGCTCGAGCTCGAGCTGCGCAGCGGCGACCTCGTCAGCAAGATCGACGACGCCGGCAACCGGCTCGCCACCTCGATCCTCACCTCCGGCGACAAGGCCAGCGACTCGCTGGACGCCACCGTCAATTCGCTGGTGGCCAAGGTCGTGAGCCAGACCGAAACCGCGCACGACACGCTGTCGCTGCAGATGAGCGCGTTCGACGAACTGATGAAGAACCAAGGCTCGGAGCTGGCGGAGAAATTCGCCCGCAACTCCGGCACCCTTGGTGCCCTGATCACCCGCCACGTCTCCGAATTCGACCGCACGGTAAAGACTTTTGGCGGCGAGATCGTCGAGCGCATGGGCCAGCGCACCCAGGACATCTCCGATACGCTGAAGAACTATGTCGAGAATTTCGACAGCCGCGTCGCCTCGAGCGGCGGCGAGATTACCGCCTCGATGGACCAGCGGCTGGCGCAGTTCGAGACCACGCTGCAGGGCCGGGTCGAGCATCTCGACATCTCGCTCGACACCAGGATCAGGTCCTTCGACGACAGCATCGACAACCGTCTGAAGACTCTCGAAACCACTTTCGAGACACGCTCGAAGTCGGTGACCGAGACCATCGACAACCGCATCGGCACGCTGACGGATTCGTTCACCGACGGCGCCGCGCAGGTGCTCCATTCGCTCGATGCGCGGCTGGGCCTGCTCACCACCTCCCTCACCGACGGCACGACGCAGGCAATCGCCGCGGTCGACAGCCGCATCGCCAGCGTGTCCGACACCATCAACGGCCGCAGCAACGAGCTCTCCAACCACATCACGGCGCGGTTCCAGGAGATCCACTCCGGCATCGAGACCAAGGTCGGCGCGATCGCAGGCGACATCGATACGCGTATCGCGCAGTTCGAGGACCTGCTCGGCTCGCGCGTCGAAGCGGTGGCGGGCCGCATCGAGAGCAGCGGACGGCAGGCCAGCGACGCACTGATGGCGCGCGCGGAGCTGCTGTCGGCCGGCATCAAGTCCCACGTCGATGACGCCGAGCGTTCGCTGACTAATCTCGTGGTCAACACCAGCGAGACCATCCAGACAGGCGCCCGCACCGCGCAGCAGTCGCTCTTGAACGTTTCCTCCGACGTCGGCGCGCAACTGAAGCTGACCTCCTCGGAAGTCGAACGCGCGCTCACCGCGGTCGGCACCGGTGCGGCCAACTCGATCCTGACCAGCGCGCGTGACGCCCAGGCGACCCTGGTATCGGCCTCGAGCGATGCCGCCAACGAGATCAAGTCGCTGTCGGCCGATGTCGAACGCACGCTCTCGGCCGCGGGCTCCGCGACCGCCGCCTCGATCCTGTCAGGCGCACGCGAAGTGCAGAGCACGCTGGTCGCCGCATCCTCGGAGGCCGCCAACCATGTCAAGGCGCTGACCGCCGACGTGCAGCACTCGCTGTCGATCGCGGGCACCTCGACCGCCGAGACCATCACCGCGGGCGCCCGCGAGGCGCAGAACGCGCTCGTCAACGCCTCTTCCGAGTCCGCCAATCACGTCAAGGCACTCGCCGTTGACGTGCAGCGCTCGCTATCGATCGCGGGCACCTCGACCGCCGAGACCATCACCGCGGGCGCCCGCGAGGCACAGAACGCGCTCGTCAACGCCTCTTCCGAGTCCGCCAATCACGTCAAGGCACTCGCCGTTGACGTGCAGCGCTCAGAGCACTTTGGTCAACGCCTCCTCGGAAGCCGCCAACCAGGTCAAGTCGCTCGCCGCCGATGTCGAGCGCACGTTGTCGATCGTCGGAACCGCCACGGCGGAGGCGATCACGGCCGGCGCTCGCGACGCGCAGAACACGCTCGTGACCGCCTCCTCGGAGGCCTCCAATCACGTCAAGTCGCTCGCGATCGACGTCGAGCGCACGCTCACGGCGGTTGGCGCCGACACTGCCGCCTCCATCCTCTCGAGCGCGCGCGAGGCGCAGAGCTCGCTGACCGCGACTTCCGCCGACGCAGCGAACCAAATCCGCGCGATCTCCGCCGACATCGAGCGCTCGCTCGGTGCGGTCACGGTGAACACCACCGACAACATCCAGACCACCGCCCTCAACGCCCAGAGCGTGCTGGTTACCGTCTCCAACGACGTCTCCTCGAAGGTGAAGACGACGGCCTCCGAAATCGAGCGCGCGGTGCTCGCCGCGACCAACGTCTTCGGTTCGGCGATGACCGGCAAGACCGACGAGATCGTGAGCTACGTGCAGTCGCAGACCGATCGCCTGTCGCAGGCGATCGACAGCAAGCGCGGCTCGCTGGTCGAGGCGCTGGGCACCAAGACCAACCAGCTGACCGTCGAGGTCGATCGCGTGACCTCGGATGCGCTGAAGGCGATCGAGACTCGCGGCCAGGCCTTCTCGCAATCGATGATGGGCAACGGCAGCGACGTCGCGCGCACCATCACCTCGGCCGGCGAACTGGCCACCAACGCGCTCAACCGCTCGCTGAGGGAATTGGAGCAGTCCTCCAAGGCTGCGATCGAGCAGTCGCGCCAGGTTTCGGTCGCGGCCGTCACCGAGATGCAGGAAACCTCGAAGATCCTGCGCACCGACACGGTGGCGTTGTTCGAGCGGCTGCGCGAGGGCAACATCCTCCTGCAGGAAGTGCTGACCGGCGCCCACGACAACCTCAATTCGCTCGAGCGCGCGCTCGTGACCCGCGTGGCCGACTTCGTCTCGGCCATGAACGACGTCACCTCGCGCAACGGGACTGCTACGCAGACGCTGGAAGACCAGCTCAACATCTTCAACGACAAGACCCAGAAGGCGCTGGAAGACCTGGGACAGCTCTCGAGCCAGTTCGACACCCATGGCCGCACGCTGGTGGAGGCCGCCGCGGTTGTCGAACAGGCCAATCGCTCAACGACCGCTTCGGTCGCCGAGCGCAAGGCCACGCTGGAATTGCTGGTCACCACCATCGACCTGCGCACCACCGACCTCGACCAGCGGCTGTCGCGTTTCACGAGCCTGCTCGATGAATCGCTGGCTGCCGCCGAAGAGCGCGCCCGCGACATCGCGCGCGTGGTCGCCGAGACCGCCGGCGCGGGCTCAGCTGCGATCAGCCGGCAGTTCGAGGCGGTCCGCGTCGCCTCCGAGGAAGAGCACCGCCAGACCGTCGACGCCATGCACGACATCTACCGGCAGACCACGGAAGAAGCGGACTCGATGTTCAAGCAGTCGGCGGAAAAGTTCGCCAGCCTGGTTTCGAGCATGAAGCAGATGGCGGCCGAGATGCATCACGAGCTTGACGCGACCCGCAACGAGCTGCGCCGCGGCGTGCTGGAAATGCCGCAAGAGGCCGCCGAGAGCACCGCGCAGATGCGCAAGGTGATCGTCGACCAGATCGAGGCACTGGCCGAACTCAACCGCATCGTCGCCCATCATGGCCGTGGGCTGGACGTGGTCTCGACCCCGCGTCCGAGCGTGCAGCGCCAGGAGGAGCCCGTCATGGCGACCGCCGCCGGCGGTGGCGGCCGTGGCAGCGAGCCGCGCGCACGTGATGGCGGCGGCAGCGCATCCAACCTGCCCCCGCCCGATCTCGGCATGCCCTCGCCCCGCCGCACCGAGGCCCCGCCTGTCAGCCCGGCCGACCAGGGCCGCGACGGCTGGCTCTCCGACCTGCTGAGCCGCGCCGACAATGGTCCAGCGGCTCCGCCGCCACCCGCCCCGCGCGGCCGCGCGCCGCAGCAAGGCAGTGGCGGCAGCGGCAATCCGCTGGAGTCGCTGTCGCTCGACATCGGCCGGCTGATGGACCGCAACCTCGCCGCCGAGATGTGGGACCGTTATCAGCGCGGCGAGAGCAAGGCGTTCACCAAACGCCTCTACACGCCCGCCGGCCAGAAGGCTTTTGACGAGGTCGCGCGCAAGTACCGCGCCGACCGTGGCTTCAAGCAGACGGTCGACCGCTACATCACCGAGTTCGAGCGGCTGCTCGACGAGGTCGCACGCGAGGACCGCGGACCGCAGGCGCTGCGCAGCCACCTCACCTCGGAAACCGGCCTAGTCTACACCCTGCTCGCGCATGCGGCGGGCCGGCTGGGATAAGCCTCGCCAATAGCGATCAGCGAATGAAAACGGAGGCCTCGCGGCCTCCGTTTTGGTTTTGAATGAAGCGCTTTTACTGCCGCCGCTGCCCGCTCGCGGCGGGCGCGGGCGCCGGTTGCGCGGCCTGGGCGTTGCTGCCGTTGTTGCTGGCGCCGAAGAGGACCCGGGTCGGGTTGCGGTCGAAATTGTTCACGGCGCGGCTGATATCGCCGAGCGTCCTGCGGCCGTCCGCCATCAAGGCACCGGAGCGCTTGTCAAAGTCGTCTGCGAGCTCGCGGATCGACTTCACCGTCAAAAACAGCTCGCCGCCTTCCTTGCCGCCGGCGAGTGTATTGAGGCCGAGCATGAGATTGTCGGCCTTGCCCATCACGCCGTCGACCCGCGCCATGATGGCGTCGATCTTTTCGGAATTGCGCGCCAGCGACTGGGTGAAGGTTTCCAGATTGGCCAGCGAATTCTTCACCGCGGTCTGATTGTCGGCGACGATCCTGTTGATGTTCTGAAGCGTGCCCCGGATGGCTTCGGTCACGTCCTGCAGCCGGTTTGGGTCGGCGGTCAGCACGGGGATGCCATCTTCGTCGAGCGGCACCGGGGGGGCGGCCTCCTCGCCGCCTTTCAGCGAAATCGCGGCAACGCCGGTCAGGCCCTGGAATTCAAGGCCGACCACCGTGTCCTTGCGGATCGGGGCGTTCTTCTCGACCAGCGCCAGCGCGACGACGCGACGGGGATTGTCGAGCTTGACGGAGACGACCTCCCCTATCCGAATACCGTTAAAATTGACGCTGCCGCCATTACGCAGGCCCGCCGCCGGCCCCTCGAACACGATGCGCAGGGGGTCGCGCTGCTTGGTGGTGTGGAGGCTCTGGAACCACAAAACGAACCCGAACGCGGCCGCGATCACCGCGAGCGTGAAGGAGCCGATCAGGACGTAGTTCGCCCGCGTTTCCATAATTACTCCGCTTGCCAAGCCCCAACCACGGTACTAGCCCACAACGGCGCGGGCACGCTTGCCGTTGAAATATTGTCGCAGCCAGGGATGCTGAGATGCCTTCATGTCGGCAATCGATCCTGCGGCAATGATCTTACCGTTCCCCAAAACGGCTATGCGGTCGCAAGCGGTATAAAGGCTGTCGAGATCGTGGGTTACCATGAAAACGGTCAGGCCCAAAGTGCGCTGCAGGGTGCGGACCAGCTCGTCGAAGTCGCCGGCACCGATCGGATCCAGGCCGGAGGTCGGCTCATCCAGGAAAACCAGCTCGGGATCGAGCGCGAGCGCACGCGCCAGCGCCACGCGCTTGATCATGCCGCCGGATAGCTCCGAGGGAAAACGGTCGGCGACTTCGGGCCGCAGACCCACCATCACGAGCTTGGCCACCATGATCTCGTCGAGCAGCCGCTGCGAGACATTGAGATATTCGCGCACCGGAAACTGGATGTTCTGGCGCACCGTCAATGAAGAGAACAGCGCGCCCTGCTGGAACAGGATGCCCCAGCGCCGCTCGACCGCGCGCCGCGCGTGGGAGTCGGCCTTGTCGAGATCGACGCCGAACACCTCGATGCGGCCGGCCACTTTCGGCACGAGGCCGATGATGGTGCGCGTCAGCACCGACTTGCCGGCGCCGGACGGGCCGACGAAGCCGAGGATCTCGCCGCGCCGGACGTCGAGGTTGAGGCCATCGAGCACGCGCGTGGCGCCGAACTGGACGGTGATGTCGCGGACCCGGATGATCGCATCGGACATGGCTTGCGGCTGCTCGGCCATGATCACATCCCGATCGACGCGAAGAAGATCGCGAATACGCCATCCATCACGATGACGAAGAAGATGCCCTTCACCACCGAGGCCGTCGTGTGCTGGCCGAGCGACTCGGCGCTGCCCTGCACCGCGAGCCCCTCGACGCAGGCGACGATGCCGATCACTGCCGCCATGACCGGCGCCTTGATGATGCCGACGGTAAAATGATCGATCGAGATCGCATCGCGCAGCCGCAACAGGAAGGCTTCGGGATCAACGCCGCCATAGAGCCAGGCGACGAGACCGCCGCCATAGAGCGCGGCCATCGCGCCGAGGAAGGCGAGGATCGGCATCGCGATCACAAGCGCCAGCATCCGCGGCAGGATCAGGACCTCGATCGGATCAAAGCCCATGGTGCGCAGGGCGTCGATCTCCTCGCGCATCTTCATCGAGCCGAGTTCGGCGGTATAGGCGCTGCCCGAGCGGCCCGCGACCATGATCGCGACCAGGAGCACGCCGATCTCGCGCAGCACCAGCACGCCCAGCATGTCGACGACAAAGATGTCGGCGCCGAACCTGCGGAAGTGGAATATGCCCTGCTGCGCGATGATGCAGCCGATCAGGAAGGTGATCAGCACGATGATCGGCACCGCACGCCAGCACACCTGCTCGAGATGATGCACGGTCGAGGTCAGGCGGAAATCGCAGGGATGCAGGAACACCCGCCCGCCCGCGACCAGCACCGCGCCGAGCATGTCGATCAGGCCGACAAAGGTGTCGCTGACGCCGACCACGCTGCGGCCGACCTGGGCCAGCATGCCGGTGATAGTAACGGTCGTCGACTTAGGCTTCGGCGCCGCCTTCACTTGCCGCACCTCGTCGACCAGGCTCGCATAATTGACCGAGAGACCCGCGATCTGGGCCTCGATATTGCCGTGGGTCAGGCTGCGGCGCAGCCGTTCGATCAACCAGGCGCCAAAGGTGTCGAGCCTGGAGACCTGCGACACATCGATGAATATATTGGGCCGGCTGCCGGCGAGCTTTTCGGCGTCGCTGACGATGGTCTCGAGCAGCGGCGCAAACGACGCGATCCAAGGCCCGGCGGCGCACAGCGCAAGGGCATTGCCACGCGCAATCCGCTCCAATGTCGGGTCGCCGTTCACAGCGTGAGAGCTCCTGCGCCTGATCCCTGCCCGGACGGCCGGCCGCTCTTGGCGGCGACCGCCTTGTCGGGGCATCCCCTAACCAGCCATACGAACTAGCACGGCTGATAGATTGAAACTGCTGCTATTTTTTGTCCATCTGTTCGCGTTCCGTTGCGGGGTTTTCGACCCGTTTCTGACACCAATCTGATACGGACTTCCCTTCCCGCTGGATCGGCGGGATCATAGGACATGGAACCCATCCGCCTTATCCGCCATGAAGCCGTGCCCCAATGCGGCAGCTTTGAAGTCCAGTTCTCCGATGGGAAGCCGTCGCGGTATTTCTATTGGGACGATGTTCCGGGACGGCGCATGAGGCCCGACCAGATGACCGGCGAAGTTGCTTTGGAGCTGGCGAAGGCATTCGCGAGAGCTGAGTGCAACGGCACTGACGTTCGGCCGGACTGGCAAAGCGAGCGATCCGGCTTCAAAGGGTGACCCGCCATTGGCGACGGGCCAAGGTCTAGGGAGAGATTGCAACATACCCAATTCGCAATCCCGCGTCGCTGAGCCATGCCCGCAAGCGATGGAATTGTCTATCGCAGTAGCGGGCTTAAGTCAGTCACACGTTTTTGGCGAGGCTCGGTACCCGACTTGCCCACTGCGTGGCGGATATATCCGAAGCTGGATGAATGCGCCGTCGGGAACCCTTTGGCCGACAGCGTTTAGCATTGAGCAGGCAAACGGCGCGTCTTAAAGCAAGTAGCTCTGTCATCTGCTGTTCTAGCTTTAGCAATTTACTGCAGTGACTTGAGATAGCTTCGATCTGAACCGACATTGACCATACCCCGAACTGTATGGGGGTACTGGTAGCACAAAATTATGGAGCTGTTGTCTTCACTTTTGCGCAGTGCGACACAAAGTCGTCGCGTCGGTTCGCCTGACGATCAAGCCCGTGTTCGACGGATCAGAAAGTCATCCAGCTTTTTTCCGGATCGAAGCTGAGCCGTCACCCAACCCGGCTGCTTGCCACGTCCCGCCCATGTCTCGCTACGATTTTCCGGATTGCGATATTTGGGAAGCACCTTCGGGTAAGGACGCCGCTCACGCCTCAACTGGGGCCTCGTGATGGTGGAACCAAGCTTTCGCAGCCGCTCCTCCAGCCGAGCCCGCTCTTCCGCTATTTTGTCCGTCAACTTGGCGAGCACCAACTCGTGCAACTCCCAAAGTTCGTCCACGGACATCGATTTCAGGTTGCCGTTCTTCATGTTCGACTCGTCGAGTATAACACCCTCCCAGCTTGATCACGTAAAAAACAATTAATGCAGTTTCAATCCCTAGAAATCGAGCTGCGCGCAAATGCCGTGCACATTTGCTTGACCAATCCTAATCGTTCAAAAAAATTGGGGTCCCATTACGTTCCCGAGTTCTGAAATAAATAAGACCAAATGGAGACCCCGCTCCCGGGGAAACGCCAATCGGCGGGACCGTCACCCGCCAAGCTTGATGGCACGGTCAGTGATTTGGGAACGCGGGGGTTATGGCAGAGATCGTAATGTTCAAGGCAGTAGCTCAAAGACGACACCCATGTCGTCAGCCCGCAAAACCGAAAATCCCGCTCTCCATACGGATATCTGCATTGGTTCATGCGAAGATCGACAAGCTTCAACAGCAGGGGTTCAACATCAGCCTCGCGCAACTTCGGCAATGGCTTGTCTTTGCGCCGCGCCACCCTCTCCGCCATGCTGGTCGGGCGGTTACACGATCAAAACCCTCGACGGCGAACAGAAGACGTTTCTGCTGCTCCCCCTGGCCCCAGCCAAATCGACGTGACGGACCAAGCTAACAAGGGACTATTTATTATATTTCGCCGGGTTCGCTACGATCGGGTGCCGGCTATTGGCCGTCGCTTTTTGTTCTCCTCGGAAAGAACTTGCCCGTTCTGGATAGGTCTTTCCATTTCCAACGTTCCCGGCAATCCACGGGTACCTGCGCAATAAGAAAGACCCCAGCCGCGGAAGCTGGGCCTAGGAGAAGTGCCTCCGTGGGCCAAACAAACGAAGCACTGCCACGTCACACAGCCGGAATCGTTCCCAACGGCAGTGATCCACCGTCTAGGAACCAAGCCGGCCGATGATGGTTGTAAGCTCCGAATTTAGGCGGGGTTGGCAATGCTGGACTTCAGTTGGCGCAATATCGCCCTGTTCGTCGTCGCCTTGGCGATCGCGAGTTGCCTCATGACGTGGGGCGTGATCCTCGCGATCGACCGATTGCTTTACGTAAACTGGGACCGGGAGACGGGCACGCCAAATGTCGAGCCCGTTAGGATCGAGCGCACCCACGATTTAGCGCGCGAATGAGAAAGCGGTGTCAATGGCCGAGTCCCTTAGGTTTGGCGCTCACATTTCATTACCAGACTTGCCATGCTGCGCCACGGGGTCGCGGCTCACGGCAGACGAGGCAGTTTGTCTCGCCACGGCATCCATGCCGTAACGGTGCAACATTAGAAGTCCCTTGGCGAGTTGCCGGAGATCGTTTCGGTGAGGCCCAAGCGGTAGCCTTCTAGCTCGACGCAATACGTCCACGGCTTGCTTTTCTAACGGCGACCACTCGCGTTTCGAAGACATGGCGCCAATCTGCTCCTGCCTTGGTCAACAACCGATCAACGGCGTCGCGCATTCGCTTACACTGTTGAACACCGAAATAGCTCCCCACCGCTAGCGGGACACAGCGCAGGGCTGCTAAATCTCTGATCAAAAGTGGATTTCGGGTAGACGCTAGACCGGCGTGACAAAGCTCTGCGTGCTTCGGCATTTGGTGCATTCGTATACGTGATGTACAAATCCCGGCTTGTCCGGTTCGGTGCAGGAAAAGCGCATTTTCAAGCCGCATTTTACGCACAGCGGGTCTACGTCCAGCCCCTTGGCTTCTGTGTTTGGCATACTCGACCCCCATTGGGCGTGGCACGCTCCACACTACGCTCCCACCATGAAATGTAGTAGCAACCAACCAGAGTTTGCTCTTCACAGGTTGGACACCCTTCGGCTCGATCAACTCTTATCAGCGGTTATGGATAAGGAGGCGACCGGAAGCATTCCATGAGCGAGGCGGTGCAGAAGCCGTTGTCGGTATCGACGCTCCGCGAAGCAATTAACGCGATCCTCGCGACCGCTGGAGAGGTATCGCCCCGGCCGCCGCCGACAATTCAATGAACCGCATCGACTGCCGCATTATCATGTGCTTACGGTCGGCAATGCTCGGTGATCGACCCGCCAGCAGTAATCCCCGCCGCACACAGCGCTCGGCTAGTCGCGCTAGGGTACATGGTTGATCGTTTCAATTCAGAATCCTGCGGAGCGCGCGATTTATCGGTGTGCGTCAACATAGCAAGGCTTGTACATCGCCTGCAGCACCTTGCCGCGCAGGAAGATCATGTGAGGCGTCAACCCACCGCGCGCGGCGATCCAGCGCTGCACCGGCATCGGATACATCGAATACAGCACCAGGGTTGCTTCGCGATCGGTGATGGTGCGGCCCTCAGCGCCGAAATCCCACGCGGCGTGGAAGCCGAGCGTCGCTCGCGAGGTCACGCAGATTTTGTCGTGAGGGACCGCACCGAGGACGATGGTGCAGGCCGAGGCACAGAGACCGTCAATGACCACGGTTTCGCCGGATGAGCGCAGACCCTGATATTTGTTGAGGTAGGCTCCGATCCGACCGCCCCGATCATCCGCAATGCGGACTACCGCATGACTTGCTCCCACGCCCGCAACCAAGAGGACTGCCGCGAGCACGCCCGTGACTAACTTCATGTTCCCACCCTTGGTTCGAGCAAACCGATTTGATCGTTTTGCGTGATGCGCGAAACGGCCATAGCCTCGTTCGAGTTCGTGTCTTTGTCTAGGCAACCCCGATCCAAAAAGATTAAATTCACGTTGGTCTCGGGGCAGGAAGCGTTTGTTCATCACTGGTGAGAAGGTTGCGCTCGTTCGCATCCCCGATCGAACACCGGCCATGACTAGCCAGGTGCCCGCTCTTAGCAAATCTCGTCCGCGACCCCTAGTGGTCTGCCAACTGCTCGATCAATAGGCGTCGTTCTGAAAGTCATCTTTCCAAAGACCTGGGATCCCCACCTCAAGATGACGCACCGTTAGCCCTGGAATCGGATGCTTGGCGTAGGGGTTCAAAAATAGCCGATGAGTGCGTTTCGCATCTGTCGGCTGCGTTATTTCCAGACCCGTTTGGATTGCTGCCGCTTCGCTATGCTGTTCGAACTCAACCAGGCAGGCCACGGCATCAACCGCAAGCGCGTGCAAAGGCTGATGCGCGTGATGGGGATCGAGGCGCTGGTTCCGCGCCCCGGCACCAGCAAAGCCGCGCCCGGCCACAAGATCTATCCCTATCTGCTGCGCGGCGTGAGCATCACCGAGCCCAATCATGTCTGGGCCAGCGACATCACCTATATTCCGATGGCGCTTGGCTTTCTGTATCTGGTGGCGATTATCGACTGGGCCAGCCGGGCGGTTCTGGCGTGGCGCTTGTCGAACACGATGGATACGGGCTTTTGCATCGCGGCGCTCGACGAAGCGCTGGCGCGGCACGGCACGCCAAAAATATTCAACACCGATCAGGGCGCGCAGTTCACCAGCGCCGTCTTCACCGGTAGGCTCGAGGCCGCAGGCATCGCGATTTCGATGGACGGACGCGGTCGTTTCATGGACAATATTTTCATCGAACGGTTGTGGCGCTCAATCAAATACGAGGAAGTGCATCTGAAAGCCTATGCTGACGGGCGCGAAGCGCGAAACGGCATCGGATTATGGATGAACTTTTACAATCATCACCGCCCGCATCAGGCGATGAACAATCAGTTTCCCATGGCGGCATGGCGCGCTGGCACGGACAGGATCGAGGCAGCGAAGACTGTGGATATGCCGCTTCGCTTGGACAACGCAAACGCGTTGCCCACATACCCACAGCAGACCCAAAAGCAGCAACAGGAAGCTGCTTGATTTGAAGGACAAAGGCAGGCGCGATCACACCTTAACTTCGCCGATCCCTGGTCCCAGCTCCGGGGTCCACTTCACCGCAAGGGAAATGATATCCATAAGCGCATCGCGAAACAATTTGAGCTGGTGCGCGCACTCCTATTTCCCGAAGCTCCCGAAATTTGACTAGCATTGGTCAGGGCTCAGCCAGCGGTCTTTTTCCCACCCACGACGCGCAGTAGCTCGGCACAGTTCGTCATTCCCACCGCGCTTGCTCTCGCAGTGGGTCTTGTGCTGGGCGCAATGTTCTTGGCTATAACCTAGATCCAGGCGAGCGCTGAAAACTTTGTTGATGATTGTGTGCCAGCCCACTGTTTTCTAGCGAAAAAGTGTTTTGATGGGGGTTGGCCGCGCCGCCGCGGTCGGCAGCCGGGCGCCGCGTTTTTCCGCCTACCCCAAGGCACGAACGCTCGGCTGCCTCTGCGCCGCCGCGCAAAAAGGGCCGCTGCTCGCTAGCGGCCCGTCCGGGAAAATTGATTGGGAAAATATATATTCCAGCCCCGGTTGATTGAAGATAGACCGAAACATGGCAGAAGTGGAGCGCCGAGCAGGCGTGCGCATTGCGAAACATGCGCAATGTTGCTGCCCTGCAACAACAGGAATTGAGACCTTATATCCGGCACTTGCCCCGCGAGCTGACAGAACTACCGCCCGCCGTCGCGCGCCGTTTCGTCGAGGACATGCGCGCCTACTTCGCCGAGACCAACGCCATCAAGCGCGACGAGATAGCAGGCCGGCAGATGCACGCGCTCAGGGAACATCAGGGACCGCGGGAAAAGCCGGTGCGCATTCCTGACGTGAAAGAGATGTTCCTGCAGATGAGGGATCACTCCTAGCCCGGCACCCAACTTGCACCTGCCTCGGATTAGGGGAGTCAATTGTGCCAAACCGAGGCGCGCCATGCGTACTGCATCCCAATTTGAGACGCTAACCAAACGCAAGGTGCTAATTCGGGAAAGGACCGAGAGGTTCATTTCCGACTTGCGACGCCTGGTTCAGTTGCTCGATGCTGACATCAATATCGAAGAAGAACGCACAGGTATCTTCGATCTTACGAACCCGCTCTGTCGCAGCACGGCAGTTCAGGACTCGGCGAGAAATCTGACTTATACGATCTCTCGATTGGAAAGAACGCTATCGGCGCATGTCCCATCAGCACCGCGAAAGATGCCGGCGATGTCGACCACCTGAAGGTGCCCGAGCACGATCCGGAGGGCGTGGCGTTCGAGTATGCGGTGCTGTCCTAATTTTTGGGCGCTCAGCATTTGCAAATTGGATTCATGTGCTTTTCCGGGAAAAACTGGCAATGTGCGGTTCTCGCCCTGCCTTCAAAGAACCGGCGCGCAGAAAAAGCCTCAGCCAGCCAGCCCCGGCATGAGGCTTTTTCGCGTTAGCTCGGTTCCGCTTTCGAAACACCGTGGTGTGAGGCGGCAAATCCCGATTAACTCAACCGCCGCGCGAGGAGTGAACTAATTACCTCAAAGCTCGGCCGCGGAGGAGATTAATGCACAGCGCGATTATTGTTGTCGAAATTCCAGAAGCGCCCTTCAACGCCACATCTAATCCAGCATGGGAGAATTTTTTGGCTCGCGTGGTTCGACTGACGAGCCACAAACCAGACCTATTAGACAAGCAGAAAGGTGTCGAACGGCTAGGCGAAAATGTGTGGCTCGTAAATTTTCTACAAAATCCAGCGGCGTTGGCTCGTCTTGTTGAGGCAGCCGTGCGGAGGTCGCTCCACTACAAAATTCTGCAACTTGACGCCACGCCTCAATGGCTTCCGGTCGGCTGAAATCCCACGCCCAGCGAGGTCCATAATGCATCTAACTGCCCTCCATCAGCGCCATCGATCCCAAGCCAGCGGGATGCTAAGATAACGCTCCGATAACCGACATCACACTCGCTCAAGCTGCGCCGTGGTCTTGCGACGCCTTTCTACATCGTGGCGCTGATTATGAGGTATCTGAACGACGCCATCGGAAACCTTGCCGCCTGGATCGCCGGCGACGACTGGCCCGAATAGCCCTTTGCCGAGTCTACGGAGGCCGCCGGTGCGGCTTCGGTCGCGGGCTGCAGAGGGCCGGCCTCTGAAGACAAATCCAGGCCGCTTCCCGCCAACGCCCGGCTATTGCCGAGTCGACCATGGCGGGTTGTACTCTGCGGCTGCGCATACTCGCCCGCCTTCACAGTCCCATGATCTACAAAGGCTACGTTATCGACGTCAGTGAGCGGGAGCCTGCTCGCTGGATAGCAAGAATTTCCCGCGTGGACGGCAAGAATATCCGGGCGGGCCACGGTTGGCAGAACGCCTTCTATGACAACATCGCGCCCAGTACAAGCGCCCGCTACCAAGGGTCTAGACACGCCCCAAGGCGCGCGTTTTCCAGCCCGGAACTCTGCCACAATCAAACTGACGCACTATCGGGCGTTTGGGGATCATTGTTCGTCTGCAGCGGCGTCAATCGCCTTAAACTTGCGTGGAAAATTCTCCGACTGCGGCATGTAAGTTTGTCCGGCGAGCGCGTTCCTGAAAACTTCGCCACCCTTAGCGTAGGTCAACTCGTCAGCTACCCCTAGGGTAGTACACCACTCTACAGGCATCGTTGCGGTTTCATCGACGGCGGCTAACACAGTGTCCCACCACCAAGCCGGTGCATCCGAACGATCCTCTGCCGGGACAGCTTGCCACTGAGCATACTCGTTCACCGCGCGTTCGAACTGGAGTGTTAGGGCGGGGTGCATTTTGCAAAACTCCCAAGGGTAACTGGCCAGTCAACATAGGACGAGAAAGAGTTGAGCGCCCATAGGTATCTTGGTCCAAACGGGGAGATTCCAAGATTGGGGTGGTGGTCAGTTTGATTGTGGCAGGATAGCTGGCTTGAACCGGGCCGCCGTAGGCGCATATTCGACGGATGTTCGAGCAGATACCAACCTTTGCGGCTCGGAAAATCCCGGAACTGGCTGGGGGATCGATATTCTATGACCCGATGGTGAAACCGAAGTAGTCAAGGGCTTCATTACGGAACATGACGCGGTCAAATGGATTGCTGAACATTCAACGGCATGGCAGCGAAGCACGAACGACAAGCCATCCCAAGCGCCCTAGGGACCTCAACCAAGGTTCATAGGAAGCCGGCTCCCGCATGATACTTGAATAGCTCGGCATCGCGGACGTAGCCCCGCAAGGTGTCCACCGACTTGTGGCGGGATACTATCCTCTTGAAGATCGATGCGCCACTGCTTGCCGTTTCCGTCTGCGGAAACCTTCGCAAACCACGGCGATTTCGACAACGCGGTTTGCGTGCTTCTCGACATCAACTTGGGCGATGGGTCAGGGATCGAGCTAAGGCACCGTCTCAAAGCGGCTGGGAATACCGGTCATCTACATGACCGGTAACGAAGACCCCGCCATTCGCACGGCTGCGCTTCAATCCGGGTGTCTCGCATATCTCACAAAGCCGTTCTCGGCGAAGTCGCTGATCGAGCCGCTCGAGAGAGCATCGGCGGGCCCATAGGCTGCACGATCCAGCAGTTTCTCGGCTTCAAGGGTGATGCCGGTTAGGCGGGCCGAGATGTCATGCGCCAGCAAACACCTCGGCCGTCCGAATGGCGTCACGATCAAAAGTCAGGGAACGAAAGCTCCGGTCAAGACTTTGGAATCACGAGACCGTCGCTCGCCGTTGACTACATGGCGCATGTCGCGGATAGCCAAAGGTTCCTACTGCAGGGCCCGCTGTTCTCAAAACCAGCGCTCGCGCAGATAGCCAAAAGCGGCGGTCTCCGGTTCCATTCAGAATTGCCAGCTGTGCTCGCAAGCGGGAGAGCTGCGGGAGGGGTTGACGCCAATGCTGGCGCTTTCTTACCCGAACGAGGCTTCTCATGCGCAACCGCATTGACATAGATCCCAAGCACAGCCGGGCAATCGTGCAAGAGATTGGAGAAAGACTGCGCGCGTTCCTGAAAGAAGATCCAGAACTACCGGGGAGCCTTAGAGCGCAAATCGACCGGCTCCGCGAATTGGAAGAGCAGTCGCCATCAATCATTCACAGTGCTGAGCGCTGGGACAAACTTCGCCGTTGAGCCGCCTAGGACAGCACAGACGGCTCGGCCGAATATGGACGCGCAATGCCATCGGTGAACCTCCGTGCCTCAAATATTTTGAATGAGTTTGGTGCGGCGCAATCCGAATTGATCGGCAAGGCCGTCGTGCTTACCGACGGACAGGCAGGCACGGTCGAGAACGTTTGGTTGGATGAATTGCACGGGCTTCGGATTTCGATCAAAGGTCATGACGGAAGATGGCCGGTCTCAACCATCAAGTTCACGGAGAACTAGACCTTCGCATCGGCTGCGCACTGCCCAGAGCGCGCAATTCTTTCAGATCATTCCAATCAAGATGAACAGAGCGATCTCGGTCAGGAAAGCGACGCTCATGATCGCGACCGTTAGGAACACGTCGGCCGCCGATAGGGGGTTCATGTCATGCCTCGCGTTTTGCGAAGCCCCCAAGCCAAACTCTTCGAGATTGGAAATGTTTCGGTTCGAGACGCTGACGGCGCGAGATGCGAGCGGCGCCGGCATCCGGCGCGACCTACTCCTTTGACTTTATTTCGAAGAGCACGAGCAAAACGGTCGCGGGCTATCGCATCTAAGACTGCGGAGATTTGTTCGCTGGATCTCCCATGCGGTGACACCTTTTATTTCGAGTTTTTCGGCTTCGCGAATGTAATCCATGGATAATTCACGCAAGCGCTGGACTTCAGCGTCATCGGGCAAGGGTGCGATTTGTGCCAAGAGGTGTCGTGCACGCGCGCGTTCGTTTCGAGAGCCATCCATGATAGCCTCCGAGAGACTACGTTTTTGAGTTCTGATCAGTTCCCTCTGCCCAAATCGTAACATTCGGCACGTAAGGGAGGCCCTTGAGATCGGCTCGCTAAGATCAAGTAAGCCAAACGCGCGCCGTTATGTCGGGTTCCGGACATTGTGATGATTCTGATAATTCTTAACGTCGTGTCGCCCAGATTTATTGTTCCGGAATTGAACCAAAAGCCCGGTGGCCATAACGCGTCAATAAAGGCGCGCGCTGAAGTAAGCGCCGCACCGCCAACAAGGACCGCGAGACCTTCTCGATTGCTAGATCGCGCAAGGGCTGTCGCGTGACAGCAAGCGACCCATCGGACGTGGAATGGGACCCTTTGCAGAAAGGGTCCCTTTTGAGAGAAGAGTACGGAGCAAATCGGAGCTATCGCACTATTACAGCCCCCTAGGGGTTTACTCCGGGACCCGATTTGAAATCAGGAGGGGTCGAAGTCGGCGCGCCGTCACACCGCGAGCATTGATGCGACGTCGACGAAAACACCGCGCCTAGTTCGTTGACGAAGCCGAGCTTTTGCAGCTCGATGACGATGTCGCGCACTGACCTGACCGGGATTTGCCTTAAGTGGGCAGCTTGCAGTCTTCAACTCTAGTTCAATACTGATCGCATGCTGCAGAACCTCCTCGACGCCATCGAAACCCGGCGCGGCGGTCTGGACGAAGCGAATCGACGTCGGCCCGACCACCCAACGCCATCTGGGCGCACTGGCGATGCGCGCGACCAAGAGCGAGACCTCGGCACCGCGCCAGCATGACGACAAGCCGATCTATTTTGGTCAGGACATGTTGCGGCGTGCAGCGATGGCGCTGCGCGAGTGCCGGTCCAACGACATCTTCGTGCTCGCGCGCTCCGCCTTGGAAAACGCCATCCGCAACGAAGCTGATCTCGTGGAGCTACTTTCGCCTGATGCGACGTCCGCTTTACCCCAACGGACCGACGTCGTCCGCGCGGCTGGTTACGGCCGTTTTTGGTTTGTGCAGTTTCAGTCCGGCGTCCGACCGCGCGGAGGCAGAGGCTTGGCCGATGGGCCCGCGCAGCCGTCGCCCACGATTGGCCAGTGCCTCCGTGGCGGACCGGGCTGACTGGAGGTCGAGTGTAGCGATGGTTCCTGCGGTCCAGTGCGTTTTGCGTTTCGATCGGAAGACGGATCAGGCAGCCACCCTTGGGGCAGGCTAGCGGTCCATGACCACGGTCCGCTCCCGATCCTCGAGATTTTTCTCAATAGCTGCAATCGTCTCTGGGGATTCGAAATCACATTCTTTAGTGAGTGCCGTGTTCCGGTCCGGCTCCGCACCGTTATTTTGGGTCGATCCCACCGTATAGATGTTGTCTAACGATGCCAGGCTTACTCCAGATTTGCTTTCTTCGGAGCACGCCGGCATGATCCCCCACGCATTCACAGCTGCCAGCAAGGCCAAAACGTATCTCATGATCCGCTCCTTCTTGCCCTCTAAAACCAATAGTCTGCGGCGGCAACGGTTCCGCTGACCGGCAACACACTCGCCGCTGGTGGAGTTCGACGACGCAAAATCGAACGCCCCATGCGTCCGATCACCCTCACCCGGAAAAATGCGCTCTGCACAGGCTCCGACGGCGGCGCTGAGCACTACGCCGTCATCGCTTCGCTGATCAAAACCTGCAAGCCCCACGACGTCGATCCGCTTCGCCTAAGCCGTACGTGGACGGCCGCGACGTGGAGCTTTGAAAGGCACGTGCCAGGTAGCGCTGCTTATGCCCAGCAACCTGCCTTTTTGAATAGCGGCTGCCTTTTGCAGTGCGAGCGCGCCGCCGTCAGGCCGTCTGCCGAGGAACGATCAACAGTCGGGGAGGTTAAGTCCATGTGCCAGGTTCCCCCGGCACCTCTGTGTGTGAATGGACCGGCGCGCTAGCGCCGGGGGGCTTCCCGTGTTGCGTTAGGGAGGCAAGCATGAGCGCGATGGAGCGGACATATCGCCGGTCGCTGGGTTCGAAGGGGGCGTTCGACGAACCCCGAAGGGATCCGCAGCCCGAATCGTCAACGGATTTCTCTTCAGATGATTTCATTCCGATCTCCAGGATCAGCCTGATCCGCGGGAGTTTGCGCCTTTTGCGGCAATCCAACGGACAAGCATCCTAACGCGGGTTGTGGCTGGTGGAACGGTGGTTTCGGCGTTCGCGATCTTGGTCGCGGTATTTAATTCCGATGTCACGCGCGTCCTTATCGACAAAACAAAGGTATCCATTGGCGGCGCGACGAGGGATCAATCAGCGACGCAGGCCGCCTCGAACCAACCGGCTGCGCGCCAAATACTGCTGAACGATGATCCGGCCCGCGCATCGGACCCAGGGAAGCCGGCGAGCGTCAATACGAGCGCGCCGCGATTGGGGACAGCGAGCTGCGAGGATATCGTAAGCGACTATCGCGCCGCGCAGCAGAGTCAGGCCCCAGCCGGACGTAGAGGGAATGAAGGCGCTGCGCCGTCGAAAACGCTCGATGCCGAAACGTTGGCAGCGCTGATGACACGCGCCAAGAGCCTGCTGGCGCTCGGCGACATCGCCGCGGCGCGATTGCTGCTTGAACGCGCCGCCAATGCGCAGGACGCAACTGCGGCTTTCCTGCTGGCACGGACCTATGATCCGGCTGTGCTCGGAGTGCGCGACACGCGAAGCATCACACCCGACCCTGTGATGGCGCGCGACTGGTACCGCAAGGCGGCCAGCTTTGGCTCGACGGATGCGCAACAGCGTCTCACTCAACTTTAAAAATTAATTCTCCATGTCGGGAGGATGCCATGCGTCAGTACCTTAGAATGTTTGCCGCGATGATCCTGATGGCTTCCGGCGTTGCGGCCCATGCTGAACCCCTGTGGTCGCGTGGCGGTTCAATCCAAGAACGACAGAAACAGTACCAACTATGACCCGGCCAAGGTCAGCGACAGCCTGAAGGCGCTATACCACTTTGGCTCGGCCTCGACCACGAAGACGCTGAACGCCAACACGGTCACGCTGCTTACCGGTACGATCGGCGGCACCTATGTGCAGTTCGGTGCCGACCTGGCTTCCGTGCTCGACGATGACGGAAATCTGCGCATCCTGCCAATCATCGGTCGAGGTTCGGTGCAGGGCGCCGCTGACGTCCTTTTCCTGAAGGGCGTCGATCTCGGCATCGTGCGCGCAGACACGCTCGACTACCTCGAGAAGAAGGGCATCGCCAACGGCATCAAGAAGCAATTCAACTATGTGACCAGGCTCTACAATGAGGAGATGCAGGTCATCGCACCAAAGACCATCAAGAGTTCGAACGATCTCGAAGGCAAGACGGTGAGCGTCGACCTTCCCAATGGCGGCACGTTTGTGACTGCACTGACAGTTTTCGAGCGGCTCGGGATCAAGGCGAACTTCGTCTATATCGAACAGCGGATCGCAATGGAAAAATTGAAGAAGGGCGACCTCGACGCCGTCATTGTGGTTGGCGGTAAGCCGTATGTGTCGGTCACCAACTTCCCAACGACGGCCGCTTTCATCTCGCTGCGGTGGACTATTCGAAGCCCCTGCAAAGCGATTATCTGCCGACGGCGCTGACTTCGCAGGACTATCCGAACCTGATTCCCGAGGGGGAGACGGTGGACACGATCGCAGTGCCAGCGGTGCTTGCTGCGTACAATTGGTCACCCAACACTGAACGTAGTCGCAAGCTTGCTCTGTTCGTCAATGCCTTCTTCGCGAAATTCGCCACTCTGCAGAACCCGCCCTTTCATCCCAAGTGGAAGGAGGTTTCCCTGCCGGCACCGCTCGCCGGCTGGAATTGCCTCCCGCTCGCGCAGCAAATGGCTCGACAAACACGGCGTCGAACCGGTGAAGCGACGCTTTGAGGCATTCCTGCA
>CAVUCB010000102.1:0-76506 GCA_963739755.1 uncultured Alphaproteobacteria bacterium
GCCGGGCGGCGTACCCGTCGCTAGGATGTCGCCGGGAAGCAACGTCATATGCGACGAGAAATAGGCGAGCATCTCGCGGACCCCGAACAGCATGTCGCTGGTATTGCCGCGCTGCTCGCAGTCCCCGTTCAGCTTGGTCCAGACGTCGAGCTTCATCCCGTCGATGCCGGTGGTCAGGTAGGGCCCTATCGGGGAATAGCTCGGCCGCGGTTTGGCGCGGACCAGATGCTGCTGGCCCTCTTCATCGACCTGTGTCGCGCGGTCGGAGATGTCATTTGCGCAGACATAGCCGAAGATGTAGTCGGCCGCCTCGGCCGCGCTGATATCCCCCGCCTCACGCCCGACCACGATGGCCAGCTGCACCTCCCCGTCGAGCTTCACGCCCTTATTGGGGCCGCGGAAGATCGGGTCAAACGGTCCGGTCAGCGAGCTGATCGCTTTCAGGAACACCTCGGGCTCCGTGGGCGGCTTCATCTTGAATTCCAGCCCAGCGGACCGAAACACTGCCCGACAAACGCCGTCCGTTCATGCGCGATCCGCGTTCGCTTGAACTGCCGCAGGTAGGCTCAGATGCCGGGATTGCGGTGCTTCACTTCGGTCGTGGTTGGGTCGAAGAATGCGTCAACTCGCCCTTCCCGCCGAAGCGCTTCTTCACCGCTTCCCGCCATCGCTGGAACGTCACATAAAGCATCGGTACCAGGAAAATGCCGATCGAACTTGCGGCGAGCATGCCGCCGAATACCGCCGTGCCAACCGCTCTGCGGCTGATCTCGGCGGCGCCGGTTGCGACGACCAGCGGTACCAGGCCGAGGATAAAGGCGACCGAGGTCATCATCACGGCGCGGAAGCGCATCTGCGATCCCAGCACCGCGGCTTCGGTGATCGACATGCCAGCCTCGCGCTGTTCCTTGGCGAATTCGACGATGAGGATGCCGTTCTTGGCGGCGAGCGCGATCAGCACCACGAGGCCGATCTGGCCATAAAGGTCGAGGTTCAGGCCCGCGACCTTGATCGCAAGATATGAGCCGAGCACGCCGACCGTGACCGCGAGCAACACCGGTACGGGGATGGTCCAGCTCTCGTACAGCGCCACCAGGAACAGATAGGCGAACAGGATCGCAAGCCCGAGGATGATTCCGGTCTGGCCGGAGGCCGCCTGCTCCTGATAGGCGGTGCCGGTCCATTCGTAGGAATAGCCGGCCGGCAGTGTCGATCTGGAAAGTTCCTCCATCGCCGCAATCGCCGTGCCCGACGACACGCCGGCCGCGGGGCCGCCGTTGATCGTCACCGAGCGGTAGTTGTTGTAGCGGGTGATGACCTGCGGTCCGGTTACGATCCGAAGGCTCGCGATGGAGCGGATCGGCACCATCTCGCCGGTGCTGTTTCGCACGTAGATCTGCCAGATATCGGGAATGTCAGCCGCGGTTGGCAGCCTCGCCCTGCACATTGACCTGCCAGGTGCGGCCAAACAGATTGAAGTTGTTGACATAGACGCCGCCGAGCGTCGCCTGCAGCGCAGTGAACACGTCGCTCATGTTCAGCCCGAGGGCCTGGGCCTTGGCGCGGTCGATGTCGAGATAGATCGACGGATTGGTCGCGGTAAACGTCGAGAACACACGCGTCAGCCGCGGGTCGCGGTTGGCGGCGCTGATCATGCCGCTCACGACGCTGCCGAGCGCAGCCGGGTCCTGGCCTTCCAGCGCATCAAGCTGGTATTCGAAGCCGCCGGAGGTCGATAGCCCGATGATCGGCGGCAGGTTGAACGGCAGAATGTTGGCCTGGCGGATCTGGGCTCCCGCGGCGAACGTCTGTCGAATGGCCGCCTGCACCGAACCTGTAGCCGTCTGGCGATCCGCAAACGGCTTCATGCGTGCCACGATGAACGACGAATTCGGCTCGTTGCCGCCGTCGAGCAGCGAGAAGCCGATGATCGAGAGGACGTGGTCGATCGCCGGCTGCTTCTTCAGCAGCGCCTCCACCTGCTTGGTCACCTCGCTGGTGCGCGCCACCGATGCGCCGTCGGGCAATTGCACGGCGATGAAGAACGCGCCCTGGTCCTCTTCCGGCAGGAAGCCGGTCGGCGTCAGGCGCGCCACGCCGAAGATGCCGCCGGCAAAGACGAGCACCGCAACCAGCGACAACACCGCCACGCGCAAAAGCCGCCGCACGCCGCCGGCGTAACGGTCACGCACCCAATCGATGCCGCCGAGCACGCGTCCCATGATGCCGCGGCGCGGTCCGCCGTGCCGCAGGAACACCGCGCAGAGGGCGGGCGACAACGTCAGCGCGTTCAGCGCCGAAATGACCATCGCCGCGCTGATCGTCACGGCGAATTGGCGGAACAGCGTTCCCGAGATGCCCGGAATGAAGGCGATCGGAACGAACACCGACAGCAGCACCAGCGAGATCGCGATGATGGGCGCCGTGATCTGCGTCATCGCCTTCTTGGTGGCTTCGGCCGGCGAGAGGTCGGGCTCCTCCTCCATCACGCGCTCGACATTCTCGACCACCACGATGGCGTCATCGACCACGATGCCGATGGCGAGCACCATCGCGAGCAGCGATACCGTGTTCGCTGAATAACCCAGCGCAAGCAGGACCGCGAAGGCACCGATCAGGCTGACAGGAACGGCGACCGCCGGAATAATAGTGGCGCGCAGATTGCCGAGGAACAGGAACACGACGATCACCACCAGCACGAAGGCTTCGCCCAGCGTCTTCAGCACTTCCTTGATCGTGTCGGTGACGAAGGTGGTGGAATCGTATTGCACGAGATAGGTCAGCCCCGGCGGAAACCGCTCCGACAATTTGGAAAGCGTGTCCTGCACAGCTTTCGCCGTGGTCACCGCATTGGCGCCGGGAGCGAGGTAGATGCCGATGGGCACACCGGGATTGCCGTCGATCCGCGACTCGCTGTCCATGTTCTGGGCGCCGATCTCGACGCGGGCGACATCCTTGATCCGCAGCACCGAACCGTCCGGATTGGCGCGCAGCACGATGTTGCCGAATTGGGTCGAAGTCGTCAGCCGGCCCTGCGTCTGCACGTTGAACTGGAACTGCTGGTCATCGCCGATCGGCCGGGCGCCGATGCGCCCGACCGGCGCCTGCACGCTCTGGGCGCGGATGGCCGCGATCACGTCCGATGGCGCCAGGTTGAGGCTGGTCAGACGTTGCGTATCAAACCAGATCCGCATCGAGTAGTTCAGCTTGGCAAACAGCGTTGCCTGGCCGACGCCCGGGGTGCGGGAAATCGCATCCAGCACATTGATGATGGCGTAGTTGGTGATGAACAGCGGATCCTGCGCGCCGTTCTTGCTGTAGAGCACGATGAACTGCAGCACGGCCGAGGATTTCTTTTGCACGACGAGGCCTTGCGCCTGCACCTCCGTCGGCAATTGCGCAAGCGCACTTTGCACCCGATTGTTGACGTTGACGGTATTGATATCGGGATTGGTGCCGAGCGCAAACGAAACGGTCAACGTATAGCTGCCGTCATTGCCGCTCGTCGACTTCATGTAGAGCATCTTGTCGACGCCGACGACCTGGGCCTCGAGCGGTTGGGCGACGCTCGTTTCCACGACTTCGGCGGAGGCACCCGGAAAATTCGCGGTGACGGTCACCTGCGGCGGCACGATATCGGGAAATTGCGCGACCGGGATTTGCAGCAGCGCCAGCGCGCCGGCGATCGTGATGACGAACGCGATCACGATCGCCAGGCGCGGACGGTCGACGAAGACGGATGAAATCATGGGGTCGCCCCCGCCGGCTTCGGCCCGATCCCGCCCTTCTTCTGGGCGCCACCTTCCTCCGGGTTGGCATTCATGCTCGACTGGATCAGCGCGCTTGCCGGCCCCGGCGCGACGACCTCGCCCGGCCGCACCTTTTGCAGACCTTCGACAATCACCTTTTCGCCGAGCGAAATGCCGCTCGTCACCGAGGCGATAGTGGAGGTGGATTGCCCAAGCTGGATCCGCCGCTGCTCGGCCTTGTTGTCGGCGCCGACGACATAGACATATTCGCCCTGCTGATCCGACAACACCGCCGAGCGTGGAATCGCCAGGACCTCGACCGGCTCCACGCCCTCCAGCAGCACGGTCACGAACTCATTGTCGGTAAGCTCGCGCAGCGTGAGTTGGGGCGACAGATTTGGCAAGGGAGGGTTGGGGATGGTGCCGCGCAGCGTGATGGTGTCGGTATTCTGCGCGATCGTATTGTTGACGAAATTCAACTGGCCGACCTGGTCATAGATGCGACCGTCCGTTAACCGAATCCTGATGACGACCGCCTTGAAACCGCCGCGCGCCGCATAACGATCGCGCAGCGTCAACGCTTCGCGGACGGGAACCGGGAACGTGACGTACATCGGGTCCTGGCTGACGATGGTGGTCAGCACCCCCGAGCTTGGCGTCACGACATTGCCTTCGGTGACCGCGGTGCGGCCAATCATGCCATCGATCGGCGAGCGAATCTCCGTGTAGTCGAGATTGATCTTCGACAGGTCGACCTGCGCCTGCGCGGCCTGCACCTGTGCTTCAAGGCTCTGCTGGTTGGCGAGAGCAGCATCATAAGTAGATTGCTGGCCGGCCGGTCCGCCGAGCAGGGTTCTCGCCCGATCGGTCGTCAGCTTGGCGTTGACGAGGGTCGCCTGCAGCTGCGCGACCTGCGCCTGCTTCGATTTGAGGTCGGCCTCGAACGGGCCGCGCTCCAGCTGATAGAGCAGGTCGCCGGTTTTGACCTCCGCGCCTTCGGCGAAGTTTCGCTTTTCGAGAAAGGCCGTGACGCGCGCGACGACACTGACGCGATTGGTGGCCTCAATTCGCCCCAGGAACTCGTTGGACTCGGTGATCGGTCGCTTGACCGCCTCCAAGACGCCGACGGCCGGAGGCCCGGAGCCATCCAACTGACCAATTGCCGCCGGAATCCCAACTATCGCCAGCACGCCCGACAGGAGAATACCCGCCATTCGACCGAATGATTTCTTCGTGCCATTCATATGTTCTGGTCCTTCGGCTCGCAGGTACCTTGCGAAACGTATCCGACGTCGCAGTTACTTTCGAGAGCAAAGAGTAGCGTGACTCTTGAGGTGCGTGTTCGGCATCGAAAAAGTTTCACGAACTTGTGTGCCGTCAGTTAAATGCCGGGGAGCGCCGCCGCAAGCACCGGCTTGCAGGGCGCCCAAGTCAGTCGATGGGGCCGGGATCGTGCTCCGGCCTCGAACTCACATTCCGTGCATCCGTCAAAAGTGACTTGAGGTCTTCTCTTCCGGATCGCGGCAAAGCCACCGTCGGTGGCTTCGGCATGAAGGACCGCCTCGTCCGGTATAGCTATCCAATGCGATCAGCCCGCTCGATGTCGGCAAGGCAGTCGATCGAACTCTTCGTGGGCACCTGACTAGGAACGAATTGACAGACAAGCGCGAAAGCCACTGCGGATGTCCGCTTCGCGCCAGAAGCGGCCAATCAGGAATGGCATTGCGCCGCGGAGGGTGGGATGGCGGAGAAATCGTCATGCTTACTCTTGTCGGCAAAAACCTATCACGACCTTGGAATAAGGGATTGCTCGTCGGTCAAAAGAAGCCGCTTCAACCCAAGCACGTTTGGTCCATTCGCATCCGACTGGAGATTTCACGCAAATGGCGCGACCTAGCACTATTCAACTTAGCAATCGACAGCAAGCTTCGCGCCTGCGACCGGTTAAGCTTCGTTTGGATGAAGTCTGTTCAGGTGCCAAGGTGCGGGATCGAGCAACAATCGTTCAAAAAAAGACAGGCCGACCAGTCCAATTTGAGATCACGGAGCAGACAAGGGTCTCTGTTGAAGCCTGGCTAGGAACAGTCAGGATAACTGGTTGTCGATATTTATTCCCAAGTCGACTTCATGCCCGCCCTCACCTATCCACACGACAATACGCCCGACTTGTGCATCGCTGGGTTGACAGCATTGGCTTGGAATCGGTCTGCTATGGCACGCATTCGATCCGGCGCACCAAGGCCACCCAGATCTATCGAAAAACCGGCAACCTCCGCGCGGTTCAGCTCCTTCTCGGCCACACGAAGTTGGAGAGCACTGTTCGATATCTTGGGATTGAGATGGATGACGCTCTAAACATCGCCGAGCAGGTCGAGCTTTGGCCGCTGACGCGAGGGTCGGCTTAGTGGTGTCTTACGCGCACCAAAGTGGACGTCGGTCTCGGCAACCGGCACGACTAGTCCTTGGGCGGCGGTCAAGGTATAAGCATCTCCCATGAATTGGGCTGCAGAAGACTTAGCACTGCTTAAAAAACTTTGGACCTCAGGACAGAGCGCCGCGCAGATCGCGGGCCGTCTCGGCCATAGCCGTAACGCGGTCTGCGCCAAGCTAACGCGTTTGGGCCTGAAGCGCGGTCGCAAGCCACCAACAGCAAAGCCCAGGATCATACCGGTGCCGAAGCGAAGGACGACGTCGTTGGCGGCTTGTGCCTGTCCCGTGGCAAAGGTGGTGTCTTCGCGGAAGCCAGTTGTGCGGCAGCCGAAGGAATTAACCAAGCGCCAGCTTTACACCATGTTCGCTGAGGCGGTCAGGAATACGGGCTAACCCAACTTTCCCAACTGAGGGGTAACGCAGCCAAATATCCTTGGTAAATCAAGGGCAGCGGTCAAAAGGTCTTCACTACAAAGCCGGGTTTGATGCCTTCGCGATCTGGCCCGCTGCGGTAATCTTGGGAGTTGGCTGAGGTGGCATTTCGAGGTTGAGCTGGCTGGCCAGGAGCTTTTGATCGGCGTTCAGTTCGGTGTAGCGGCTGAGGATCAAGGTTCGCCCTTCGGTGGTGGGGAAGTGAACATCGAGCATCTGGATGGCGGCAAATTTGTCGAGCACCGCCCTGGGCGTGAGGCCGCCCGCCAACGGCCTGAGCCTTGCACGCAAGGTGACGTGGAGACAGTAGGCCTGGAAGGCGACGAAGATGTGAGCTTCGATCCGCTCGATCGTTTGATGGAAGATCGGGCGCACTTCCAGATCGCCCTTAAGGTTCTTGAACGCTGCCTCGATTTCAGTCAGCTGGATGTAGAACTTCCACAGCTTCTCTGGCTGGTGTTCGTACAGATTGGTGCGCAGCAGATAGCGACCCTCGCGGCGGCGCACCTTGCGCAGCTTGTCGCGGTTGAGCGCGTAGCTGAAGCTGGCGATGTGCGGATCCACTTCGATGTCCACCAGCCGCCACGCCGCCCTTGCCTTGTCCCGCGCGGCGCCGAGTTTCATCAGTAGCTCTTCGCGCTTCAGTCGCATGGCGGAGAGCTCCTTGAGCCGGCCCCACAGCCACTTCAACTTGCGCCGCCGCATCGCGCGTTCCTTGTCGATGCGGGCACGGCTGCGAGCCAGCACATAGAGCTCCTGCTCGTCCTGCAAGAGCTTGACGTCGACCCCATCGCGCACCGCTTGCCATGGCCGCTCGAGCAGAGCTTTTTCCAGTTTGGTCAGTCGTCCTTTCGGAGTGCCGACCAGATATGAGATCGGAGGATCGGATTGCCGCATCTCTGCCAGCACCTCGTCGGTCGGAATGCCGCGATCCATCACCCAGATGCGCTGGGCCTTGCCGTACTGGTTTTCGATTTTCTGCAGGAAGCCGCGCAACGTCGTGTTGTCGGCGGTATTGCCGGGCAAAACTTCATACGCCAGCGGAAAGCCCTCGGGCGTCACGATCAGGGCGATCACCACCTGCACGCAATCACTGCGCTTGTCGCGGCTGTAGCCGTAACGGCGCTTGTCGTTCTCGTCATCCGGCGGGGCCGATTCAAAATAGGTGCTGGTCAAGTCGTAGAGCAGAACCTCAAAGCTGGCGCCGAACAAATCCTGCCAGCGTTGCCGCAGGTGGCTGAACAACACGCTCTTGTGGGGCAGCACTTTGTCCAGGCAGCGATACAGCGCGTTCTTCGACACCAGCGAATAATCCTCGCCGAGAAGATCCCCCATCGCGCTCTGCTCGAACCATTGCCGATGCAGCCGCCATTCGCTGCCGGGATCAATCAACCGGTCGCACCCAACGTTTGCAGGATATGCCGCCAGCTGGTTCCTTCGCGCGAGTCCGGCAGGCGCTCTCTCCAGAACCGATCGAGCTCCAGTTGCTCGTAGAGATGACACGAAAGCCAGCAGGCTCCCCATTGCCGCGGGCGGCGTAATTCCATCGCATCGAGCCGTACCTGCAGCCCGTAGCCCCGGGCGTACTCCGGAACGTCTTGCCCGGCAGCTTTCGCCCGCCTCGAAGACGTGGGCCTTTGCGTCGATGGTTGGCGGCTCGAGCCTCGCGAAAGCGGTACGGTCAGCACTGCCGGACGTCGGTCCTGGGACGCACTCGCCGCGGAGCATGCGTTGCAGGAGGGCGGTGGCCTCGACCAGTTGGCCGGCACGCGTGAGGCGGGTCGCTTCGCGAACTGTGCTTTAATTCAGCATTGTTTCACCTCATCCTGTCGGCGAGGGCGGCCTTGACCGCGGAAGTGGCATGAAGGGCCCCCAGCACCGAAACCGAGGCGATGGTGGCGCGGGCCAACTCGGGAGTGACGTCCTGGGCGATGGTGGCCAGGCCCAGAACATTGATCTGCAGCATCTCGCCAGCGCGCTGCGCTGCTTGAAGATCCTCGCGGCTGTAATTTCGCAGCCCGAGGTCAGACTCTTCCGGGCAGTGGATTGCCTGACGACGTCCGCATGCCGTTCGAGCTGGTTCCGGATGGCCGTCCGGATGAAATCCGTACGGTTCGAATAGAACCCTTCCTGCACCATGAGATCGACGTGACCGAGGTCGACATAGCCAAGGTTGATCGTGATCTTCTCGGTGTCGGGGGTCCTGGGTCGCAGCTCGCGCACATTATCGGCCATGAAAGCATCCGTCCTTGCCATCCATTTAGATGTCGTGTGGATGTTATATGGATGTTCTCAAGCGGTTTTCAAGGGGCCGGATTGGGGTGCCGCTCCCAATCTGCGAACGGCGCGACGTTCCATCCTTGAGAATTGACTGGCCAACTTTCGCCAACTTTCCACCGACGCCCATGAGGCGCGTGAGAACTGACCTCGTCGTCGATGGGAATGACCGAGAGACGGTATCTTCCAGCCGAGAGTGAGGTCGAGGTCGCCCGGGAAATCTGCCATCGCGAGCCGTCATCCAGTTCGACGACGTGGCCCTCGGAATGGGACCGGATTTTCACGACGCCCTCATTCCGCGTCGGCGCGTGTTCCGGAAATCGCTCCAAATAGGAATGGCTGTGTCTTCGGCTGAGATAGGCAACGCTGACGACATCGAACGCGTGCTATCGGATTTTGGACAGCAACGCGGCGGCCTCATCGTGACGCAGAGCGCGTTGACGGACGAGACGCGATTTCATCATCAATCAGGCGGCGCGCTTCAGCTTGCCGGTGATCTATTCCTTTGGCTTCTATTCCGAGGGAGGCGGCCTGATCTAGAGGAAGCTTGGAATATTCGTATGGCGCGCCGCGTTCTTTTGGCGAAAAGCCGAGCGACAAATTCGAGAGCGCCCATCGTTTTCATGTTGGCAAACGTGTTCACTTGTAGATCGTCCGATCGTCTCGCAACGACGGTATGTGAAATAGACGGTCGTTTCAGTAAACGGCTCGATGTGTCAATCTTGGCGGGCTAACGCTACAGCGCAGTTGCCGCACCGGTACCAATTCGCAATCCTGCGCCTTGCATCTTATCACCCGGCCTCCGCCGGAGCGCACCGCTCTATGGAAGACATGCGCGCGTCGACCCTCCCTGAGTCGTTCTAGTGCAACGGCACTTTCGCCGTGGCTAACCGATGCCCGTTGCTTTTGCCCTTGGAGGGGCAGCCGCCTGCTTTGCAAATGCTGCCGGTATAGACCGGATCAGTATCGCCGCGTCCCTTTGGGAGCTTTTCAGCCAATACTGACAGCAGACCTGCCATGAACACCGCCACAACAGCGCAGATCGACAGGCTTACCGCACCTCGCAGAAGGAGTTCGGTCAACGCATAACGCACACAAGATTTCTCAACAAATGGTTGTCGCTTTGTTATCTCCGAAAATCCTTAAACCGATCTTGCGATCGGTGCCGTGTAGACCGTTGTGTGCTGGATATTTTTGTGGCCGAGGTAAGCTTGCAGGGTGCGGGTATCACGGCCCTTATCGGCCAGCGCAAACTCGCAGGCATGCCGTAGCATATGTGAATGCGCCTTGAAGGCGAGCTTGACGGCCTTCCCTGCCCGTTCCACGTGCTGGGAGAGCCCTGCTGCGGACCGTCAAGGTGGCAGCATGGAAATCGATCTGATCCAACGCAAATCCACCAATTCGGCCGGCCGGAGACCGTGGCGATAGGCGATCATGGTCGCGTCAAGCCAGAATCACGAACGTCCGCTTCGCCACAACCGGAAGTTCCGAAGTTGACATTGCGGGCCGCCTCAACCGTGTAGCGCTATGCGAATATTTTCCATTGGCGCGCCGCGGCCGATGAAGATGGGCACTATTGCTTCGCCGTGGCGCTATGAAGCCGCAGCCTGCTGCGCGATCCAATCGGCAATGCTGCGAGCGTCAGCGATTATGCGCTATGCCTTCGCGCGGTGCCGCATGTTCTCCCAGCCTATCTTATGCGACTCGGCGCCGCTTTGACGTCTGTCCACTCGCCACGGGGCGCGCTGAAAGGGTTAGACCCAGAGCGCGAACAATGCGCATGACCGTGCCGAATTCGGGATTGCCGGCCTCCCCGAGCGCCTTGTACAGGCTCTCGCGGTTCAAGCCGGCCTTCTTCGCAATCCCACCCATACCGCGTGCACGTGCAACGAGACCAAGCGCGTCACGGACGAAATCCGCGTCACCGGATTCGAGCGCCGCCGCAATATTGGCAACCTGACGCGCTTCGGTATCGAGATAGTCGGCGGCATCAAATCGCGTTGTCTTGGGCATCACAATGTCTCCGCCAGCTTCTGAGCCCGTTTGATATCCTTCGGTTGCGTGCGCTTGTCGCCACCACACAACAGGATCACAATTTGTGCTCCGCGATGCACATAGTAAATCCGGTAACCCGGCCCGTAGTCGATGCGCATTTCGAGGATGCCGTGACCGACGCCTCTGGCGTCGCCGGGATTCCCCATCTCCATGCGGCGATGCGGCCGACAATGCGCGCGACCGCATTGTCATCCTGAGACGGTACAGCCAGCCCGAAAAACTCCTCCGTCTGGCGCACCTCGACCATAGGAGTTTATGTAGTCCATAGGCTACAGTGCGTCAAGCGATATCGGCGGCGCCGAGCATAAAAACGCTCCTGCGCTATGCCGAGGCGCCTGGCAGCATTTTCCATGCGCGGCTATCGACGAGTTAATGCGGCGCTTGCGCGCGACTAGGCAATAATATCGTGCAAAATCGTAAAGTGGCGCACCATGGCCGATGAAGACGGGCACTATTGCTTCGCTGCGGCGCTATGACGTAGCAGCCGCCGAAGCGATCCGGCCGGATAACCTGCGACGGACTGCGATTTTGCGCTACGCCTCATGGGCAGCCGTCTTTCGAATGTCGCGGGTGGCCCGGTTGCCCTTCGATGGCAGCAGCCATTTCGATCAATCCCGGGTACGGCCCGATGGGCCATTCCAGGCATCGCAATCGCATAATCGCAATCGCGCAATTGGATTTGGACCATGGTGATTGTCATTGGGCGGTCGCCAAATGGTCGATCGGAATTGGGCAACCACTTTGGCGTCGTGCAATGATGGCTGCTGGCCGGCGACCCGATGCCGGCGTTCCTCAGCGGCCCAGGCCCGCGCCGACGCCCACGCCAGCCTGCTGAAGCTGCCACCCCCTCAAATTTTTTTTTGTGCCGCGACCCCGGCGCCGGGTTTGCGCCCTCTTGTCTGGGTGAATGCGCCATAGCGGCGCGTCACCAACCGGAGCACAGAACCATGTGGTATAGGAAGAACGTTGGCGGGTGGGAGCGCGCGGCCAGGCTGATCGGCGGGGGCTTGATGCTCATCTGCGGCGTGGTTGCGCTGCACGCTTCGCCGCTCGGGCTACTGCTCAGCGGCGCGGGTGTCGTGACGCTGGTCACCGGCGTGTTCGGCTATTGCCCTGCCTGCGCCATCGCCGGGCGGGAGCCACTGAAGGGGTGACCGCCTTGGCGCGCGTATCAGACGATCTCTTGCTCGCGGCACAGTCGGGTGACCGGCACGCGCTGACACAGCTATTGGTGGCGCTGCAGCCGGACATTCGACGCTACGCCCGGCGCCTTTGCCACCGCACCTCGGTCATCGAAGATGTGGTGCAAGAAGCACTCATCGTCGTGTACCGGCGCGTGGGCACGATCCGCAGTCCAGCCGCACTCGCCGGCTGGCTGCTGACCGTCATCGCGCGCCTTTGCATGCTGCCGGCGCTGATGCTGATGCGCGGAGTCGAGGAGCTCGCCAGCCTGGAAGAGTCACGCGAGCTCGCAAAGGTCCCGCCGGACGAGTTACGCATGGACTTGGTCAATGCGATCGAGTCGCTTTCGCCGTCCCATCGCGAAGTGCTGCTGCTGCGAGATCTCGAAGATCTGACGATTGGGGAAATCGCCGGGCGGCTCGGCGTGACGCGCGAAGCGGCCAAAAGCCGCCTGCGCCGCGCCCGCACATTGGTGCGCGAATACCTGCTCGGCACAAAGGACAGCGGACGAGAGAGCACATGAATTACTTTCGTGGAGTCGGCATGTTCGGGAGCGCCTTCCTCGGCGCGCACCTGATGCGCGGCGCAGCTGCGGCGGCGCTACTCGCTTGGGCCATCGTCCACCAGACCGCGCACCCTTGGCTATCCTTGGGCGCGGGCGTTGCCGCCCTCGTCGCGCTACGCGGATGCCCGATGTGCTGGACAGTGGGCTTGGTCGAGACGCTTTCGCAAGGCCGTCGCAATTCAACCGCTGAACGCGCTGACCGGACATGGCTGCATTAACATTGCGACAGGACGGGAAGGAGCGAGGTGAAGAGAACTCGACGGCCGGGACAACTAATTGTGGAGCCGCGTTCAATGCTCGTAGCAGAAAGTGATTTGCTAACCTATTCTTGTCGGGTCGTGGGGAGCACGCAATGTCGAAAGCAATTGCCGTCTTGGGCTCCGCTCTGTTCTTCGTCATTGCGCCGTTGGTGCTGGCAGGCTTCGTCCCCTGGTGGGTCACGCAGTGGGAATTTCGGCCGGCTTTTTTCGGCGTCGATCTAACCCGCATCCTCGGCGGTATATTGATCATCGTCGGAGTGCCCGGAGTTGTGGATTCATTTGCCCGTTTTGCGCTGGAGGGGCTGGGGACGCCCGCCCCGATCGCGCCGCCACAAAAGCTCGTAGTGACTGGCCTTTATCGCTACGTGCGAAATCCGATCTACATCGCGGTCGTCGCGGTCATTTTTGGTCAGGCCCTTTTGTTTGGTGACTGGCGTCTCCTCTGGTACGGCGCGCTACTCTGGCTTTTTTTTCATGTCTGGGTGGTGATGATCGAAGAACCGACGCTCAAGCAAACATTCGGCACGGAGTACGAGAGCTTTCGGACTAATGTGCCGCGCTGGATTCCGCGGTTGACGCCATGGCGAGCCGCATAAAGGAATCGCTGCAAGCGGCTCGATGCCGGCTGCAACAAACAGTGCGAGACGGCGAAGCGTAGCAAGCGCGCCTAGCGGCCTCGCCCCGGAGGGCCCATACCCAGTATTACGGTGACAGTGCACTTAACTCGTCATCGCAATACATCGAGAGTGTGAGACGCGCGGCCAGCGGATGCAACTCGATGGCTTGCATCGGGAGAACGGCGAGTTTCGGCGTCAATAGCGTATTCCGAAGTGGCGCGCCCGACACAATTCGAACGTCCGCCCCTCAGATTCGTAGTCAAGAGAATTCGAGAGTCGAAACTGACACGTGGCCCGTGGCGGCACAGGCGCCAAATCCAAGTTTCGATTGGCCGGACGTACCGCACCAGAAACGACCTTGCCGAACCGCAACGAGCGCGATCAATCTCTAGCGAACGCAATAAAATCAACGAAGCCGACCTTTATCCTCGCGCTCATAACGGTCTGGTTGCAGGTTGCATCGTGGCAGACGACCAACGAATTCAATAGCTAATCAGCCATTGTTTGTGGTCCTGAGGAACCTTCGCCCCAGCATTCAAGAAGTAACCCCTGAGCTGGCGTTGGGGTAAGGCCACACAACCAAGTGAGGAAAGCAGAACCGTCTCGGCGATTTTTCTTTTATTCGCTTTGGCATCCAATCGTACGACGCGCATTTGACGACTATTTCGATGCGGCATCAATAAGAACATGATGGTTGGATGACCGGCCCTCGACAAGCAGAGATCCGCTACCGCGTCGATCCACGCGACGTGCCGCCCGGGAACGCCGCGCGGCGGCTACACCTCACCCTCGCTCGCTTCGACGAGTTGCTGCCGAAACTGATCAAACGCGGCTTTCCTGAGCCGGACCCCGACACGGACATGTTCGATCTTGACGCCATCGACCTGTGGAGAAAGAGCCGGCACCGTTCTGCTCAAAGTCTTGCCTTGGCAGAGCAAAATACGCAACCATCCCGGCCGGTCCGACGGTTCGGGGAGAAGCTACATGGTGGTCAAGGTGAGGCTTGAGGGGCTGCACATCATCAAGGGGCGGCGGCTCGGGACTTGGTACGTCTACCCGCGCGGCGGCGGAGAGCCCTTGATCAAGGGGTTCGAGGGTATGCGCGAGGATCTGCTGAAGAAGCTGGCCGAGCCCGACTTCATCCAGACCTACAACCGTCCGCGGCTCCAAAAGCATCTTGCCGCGTCCTTCCCGATCGAGACGCTCGGCGGCTTCCTCCACTGGTACACGAACGGAGACATCGACCGTCCGGACAAGGAACGGCTCAAGGAGCCGGGCAAGGTCGATGGATGCTATCCGAAGTGGCCCAATCTCGCGAAGGCCACGCGCCAGGACTATCTTGAAGCCTACGAATACCTGCGCCCTGAGTTCGATATCGTGCTCAAGGACATCACCCAGCCGGCGCTCTACGAGGTGCGCGATGCCTGCGCCAGCAGGAAGTGGCCCGCTTCGCCGATCAGATGATCGCGGCGCTATCGTCGATGTTCCGGCAGGCCGTCAAGCGCGGCAAGATGCCATTCAACCCGTGCACGGGCATGGACGATGCCCACGAGGCTGATCCGGACTCCAATCGGGAATGGCTCGCCCCGGAGTGGAAATTCGCTCGTGAGAATGCGCCGCTTGAAGTGCTGATCCCGATGATCATCGCTCGCTATGCCGGCCTGCGCGGGCAGACGATCGTGAGCATCAACCGGGAAACAGTTCGAGGACCATCCGATGGACCGACGGGCAAAGCTGTTCGCTACACCCCGCGCAAGAACAGAAAGAAGGTCAAGTCGACCCTCCTGCACGTAATGCCTGAGTTGAAGGCCTTCCTGCCGATCTCAAGGTGCAGCGCGCCGACGGGCTGATTGCCGTCCGCGACGACGGCTCCGCTTGGCCCTCCGAGAAGGAGATGCAGACTCGCGTGAGCCATTGGCTGCGCGACCAAGAGCGCAAGGGCCTGATCGGCGCCGGCACCACCCTGCATGGTCTCCGCGTCTCCTACGCCGCTTGGTGGAAGCGCAACGGCGCCAGCGACGAGGAGGTCGCCAACCTGATCGGCGACAAGTCGGAAGCGATGGGCAAGCACTACACCCGCCACGTCGAGGCTGAGCAGAACATCATCCGCGCATTCAGCCGGATCAAGGACAAGCCGTGAACAGGGATTTGCAAAACACGAGGGATTTGCTGCAAAACATTTGCGGGCCAAAGGCAAAAAAGCTATGGAAATCAACAGGGCGGACGTGGCGGAACTGGTAGACGCAAGGGACTTAAAATCTCCCGGCGCCACTGAGATTGCTCATCTTTCCGATCTAACGCGGGCAGGCAATCCGCACGAAGCGGCTGGAGACCCGGCCGTATTGTCTAACGCGCCGCCTCTTCGCGCTGGCGGGCTGGATTGCGCGCCGTGGAGACGGCAGCTTCCGCGCCGATCCTGGATCCTGCTGTGCGTCTGCCCTCGCCTCCTGTCTTCTGATAGCTGGCTATCGTGTCGGCGGCGGTCTGGGTCACGATGAAGAATGGATTCGCTCGGTCGCTCGGCAGCACCGAAATCACTGGATGACTGTTGCTGGCCATCGGCGCCGCTTCCGATTTGGTCGCCATAGCTGTGCCATCAGTCTCGGGGATGGCGGGCGAGGTAGCGAGCGCGGATTTGATAGGTTCAGGTCGCGAACACACAGCACCCGATTCTTGCGATTGGTCGAAGGGGGCATTCCTCGATTGGCCAGCATAGTTTGACCGTTGCCCTCCGAAGGCGAAAGGTCACACGTTCGAAATCGTGTCGGGCGCGCCATTTTTTCTTTGTTTTACAACGCGATATCAGACCCAGCCTGAGACTTCAGTTCTGGTTCATTCGCGCGAGTAAACAATTTGGGTGAAAGTTTCTGCACGCGCTTGAATAGGCGCTCGCAAATGCATGTCGGTTCAGTCCATCGAGAGCAAGTTGTTCGGATTAGGTCGAGTTAGCGGGAGCTAGCGAGATCTAACATCTGCAACGACCGCTTCGCGCCAGAAGCGGCCGTTCCAGACCGGTTGATTTCTAGAGCGTACTGTCCCTTTGCAGCACTCTCGCTTAATGATCCCAGAACTTTGGTATTCGGCGACTTGGCCTGATCTTGGACTGCCATAGCTCTTATTCGATAATGTTTTCGATACGTATCGGCAGTGTGCGAACTCGTTTGCCTGTCGCGTGGTAAACTGCGTTCGCGATGGCAGCCTGGATACCCGCCGTGCCCAGCATACCAATTCCTTTGACACCGCCTGGCAAATGCGAGTCCTCTTCTTCGATCATCGCGATATCGAACTCCGGAATGTCGGCATGGACCGGAATTAGATAGTCGGCGAAGCTGTCGCCGACTATGTAGCCTGACGCGAGATCGGTCGTCGTTCTCTCATGCAGCGCCATGCCAATGCCGCCGATCAGGCCGCCGACATACTGGCTCTTGGCCAGCAGCGGGTTGAGGATGTGGCCCGCGGCAAAAGCGCCGCATACCCGGCGCACCCTGATCTCGCCGAGCTGTGCATCGACACCCACTTCGACGAATACCGCGCCGTAGCCCATGCTACTCGCGGACAACGACTGGTGTTGTGTCGCCGCGCTTTCTCCCTCCGCTTCCAGCCCTTCAGCCGCTGCGCGCGCCAGCACATCCGTCAACAACTCGCCGACATTGCCGGTCCGGCTTCGGATCGTTCCATCCTGAAATTCCAATTCCTCTACCCTTTGGCCGGAGAGCGGCGACCGCTCGTCGGTCACGGCCATGTTCGCCAGCGTCGAGCGAAGTCTGGTCATCGCCAATTCAGTCGCGGGCGCGAGGCTCGCGGTCACTTGGGAACCTCCGGAAAACGGCCCCTCCGGCAGTAACGTATCGCCAAGCTCGACGGTCACTTGCGAAGGGGGAATGCCGAGAGCGGAAGCCGCCATTTGGCCCAGCGCCGTGTAGGTGCCCGAGCCCATATCCTGTGTACCGCATTGCACGCGCAACGAGGCGTCTACTGCCAGTTCGACACGGACCTTGCAGGCTTGGCGTATTGCCGGATAAAGCGTGCTTGCCATGCCCCAACCGACCAGCCAGCGTCCGTCGGTGGTGGCACCCTGCTTCGGCCGCTGCAACCAGCCGAACCGTTCGGCACCGACGCGATAGCACTCAAGCAGGCCGTTGCTGCTCCACGGGCGACCCGATTCCTGATCATGATCGGCAAAGTTGCGCATGCGAAGTTCGACCGGGTCGATCCCCAGCCGCTCGGCCGCTTCGTCGAATGCGGATTCGAGTGCGAACGTTCCCGGCGCTGTGCCCGGCGCGCGCATCGGGACGGGTTGCGGCTCGTTGGTACGTATGAGGCGGTGCGTGGTCGTGACATTCGGGCAGGCATACAAGAAGCGCGAATAAACCGCGGTCGAGTTCTGAGTATTCGGCGTGAGTTGAGGTTTGCGCAAGCGCGTGATGTTCGATACCGGTGAGACGGCCGTCGACGCTGAACCCGAGCCCCAAATCTTGCACCGTCTCCTGGCGACGACCAACAAGGGTGAACATCTGTGCGCGCGTCAGTTCCAGTCGCACCGGGCGGCCGGTTTTCCTGGAAGCCAGCATCGCCCAGAACATCCACGGCCACCAAAGCTGCCCCTTGCAGCCAAAGCCGCCGCCCAGAAAGCGCGAGATGACCCGGATGTCCGATGCCGGCATTTGGAAGGCGTGCGCGATCATGGTGCGGGTGCCGAAGATGGCCTGGGTCGACGTGTGCACCACGGCTTTGCCGCCCTCCCACCAGCACACCACGGCGTGCGGTTCCATGGGATGATGGTTGTTGACGGCCGTCTCGTATCGATGTCGGACGACGAGATCGGCCTCAGCCAGCGCCCTCGATCCGTCGCCACGATGCGTCTCGGCCGGAAAGCGTCCGACCATGGCCGGTGCAAATGACTTGTCGAGGGCCTGCGCCAGCGCCGTCACCGCCGGACGCGCCTCAAGGCTGACCCGGATCGCATGTGCGGCTTCTCTCGCCTCCTGCAGGCTGCTTGCTGCGACGAGCGCGACGGGCTGGCCCGCGAAATGAACGGTGCGTTCGCGGATCAGGGCCGTGGCGGGAGAGGCCTGTAGCACCTCAGTATCCGCATGGGAGACCATCGCCGCGAAACCCGGAAGGTCGATCGCCCGCGTCGCGTCGACCGACAACACGTCGCCGCAACTGATCGGCGCCTGCACGAGGGCAGCGTGCAACAGGCCGGCCGCAGGAACTTCGGCCTCATATACGGCGCTGCCGGTAACCTTCAGCCCTGCCTCGTAGCGCAAGGTGGAACAGTTGCTCATGGCTGGCTCCGCAGGGTTTGCAAGGCGCGGATCACGGCGTTGCGCAGCAATGCGATCTTGAATCCGTTATCGGCGAGCGGCCGGGCGTGCTCGACGGCCATGTCGCCGGCGGCGGCGATGGTTTGGGCGTCCAATGCGCGGCCGGCCAATGCCGCTTCAGTCCGGTCGAGCCGCCACGGCAATGGCGCTACACCACCGGCGGCCAATCTCGCTCCGACGATCTTGCCATTCTCGATCTGCAATGCCGCCGCCACCGATACGATAGCAAATTCAAATGACGCACGATCGCGAATCTTGAGATAAGTCGAGCGGCCAGCAAAGCGAGTTGCGTTGGGCACGTGAACGCCGGTGATGAGCTCACCCGGTGCCAGGTTTGTTTCATGCTCCGGCGTCTCACCGGGTAGCCTGTAGAGATCCCGCAACGAGAAGCGCCGCTCGCCCTCCGACCCGAACACCTCGACCTCGGCGTCTAGTGCCGCCAGCGCAACGGCCAAGTCCGAGGCGTGCGTCGCGACGCATAACGGGCTTGTACCGAACAGAGCTGCCTGGCGGTTCTGGCCGGAAAGCGCGCCACATCCGCTGCCGGGCTTTCGCTTGTTACAGGCAAGCTGTTCGTTGCGAAAATACGGGCAACGAGTTCGCTGCAATAGATTGCCACCGACCGTCGCCATATTGCGTATCTGCCCGCTGGCGCTGGCCAGGATCGCCTCTGCGATCAACGGATGATATCGCGTCACATCGGGATGGGTCGCCACATCGCTTAGCCGGGCAAGCGCGCCCAGCGAGAGTTGTCCGTCGATGAATTCCACATCGCCCAACGGCAGGCGAGAGATGTCCACGACCGCCGCGGGCGTCATTGCGCCGGACTTCCACAGCTGGAGCAACTCGGTTCCGCCAGCCAGGAACGCGGTACCCGATTTCGACGCCTGACTCCGGGCGTCGCAAACGTTCGCCGCGCGGCCGTATTGAAACGAATGTCTGCTCATAGCCCAGCCACCTCGGCGATCGCCGCCACGATGTTCGGATAGGCGCCGCATCGGCAGAGGTTGCCGCTCATACTCTCGCGGATCGCTTCGAGATTCGCGGGCTTTTCTTCAAGCAGCGCCAATCCGGACATGATTTGCCCTGGCGTGCAATAGCCGCATTGCAGTGCGTCGTGTCGAATAAAAGCGGCTTGCAGCTGGTGTAACTTGTCCGCTCCGCCGACGCCTTCGATCGTAGTGATCGAGCGACCGTCACAGGAAGCCGCAAGCGCCAGACAGGATTTTATCCGGCGGCCCTCCGCCAGCACAGTGCATGCACCGCACGCTCCCATGTCACAGCCTTTCTTGGTGCCAGTCATGCCGAGCTTGTCCCGGAGAACGTCCAGCAGCGTGTCACAGGCTGTTGCCGGGAATTCGCAATCGCGGCCATTGATCTTGAGCGAAATACGGATGGACGAACCAGGTGACATAGAGTTCTCCTAAATTGTCTTGCTGGAATGGAATCTCGTTGTCCCGCTGTGGGAAGTCCGACTGGAAAGCCAGTGCAGGAGACAGTTGATGCTTCTGCTATTTCCTTATAATCACGGATTGCGCGTCGCAGAAGGACTAGTACTATCCTAGGACACTGAGTACCTGCATTCGGAAAGCAAGGCCATGCCAGACCCCAGTCGAAGTGAGTTCGGTAACTTCCTTCGTTCGCGGCGCGCCAAACTCAACCCCAAATCGGTCGGCCTTCCCGACGGGCGAAGACGTCGCGCTCCCGGCCTCCGGCGCGAGGAAGTAGCCGAACTGGCAGGGATCGGCGTAGATTGGTACATCCGGCTGGAACAGGGGCGGGCAGTCAGTCCTTCGGTCACCACGATCGACGCACTGGCGCGTGCGCTGCGCCTCAGCAAAGTCGAGCATGCGCATTTGCGCGCGCTGGCATCGGGGACCAATCGGCGCGCCTTCATCCGGGAAATCGTTCCCGCAGCCCTTCGGAACCTGGTCGAGTCCCTCAATCAACCGGCTTACATCACGGGCCGACGGTGGGATGTCCTAGCGTGGAACAAGGCTGCCGCCGACATTTTTGGCTTCGATCGCCTGGCGGAAGAAGATTGCAACATTCTCATCTGCGTATTGCTCTATCCGGGATCGCGCCGGCTGTTTGGATCAAGCTGGACCGAGGAGGCCAAGCGTATCGTCGCACAGTTCCGTGCGAACTCACGATCTCTGGGCCGGAGATCCAGCATTCGTCGCATTGCTGACCCGCCTTCGCGACGGCAGTCCGGAGTTTGCAGAATGGTGGGAAGCCCATGATATCCGGGGCGGCGCCGGCGGCGTCAAGCGCTTGCGACATCCCAAGAGGGGTCTGCTGCGTTTTGCCCATGCAAGCTTCCAGGCCAATGACGATCCTGACCTGAAGCTCATCATCTATTCGCCGGCCTGAGCGGCCTGCCACTAGAAGCATCCCGCACACTTTTTATCACGAGCTCAGACCTCGTGCGTGTGAAGGTCCGCTTCGCGCCATGCGCGGTCAGTCCAGCGGACGCGGTCAATACCCGAAGCTGACCTTCACGCCTGCCCGTGGACCGATTTGACGGCAGGTCGATCAACGTCACCTCCCACGCCTTTCGGCAATTTGTCGACGAAGACCACTATTTTCGGCCGCTTGTATCGCGCGATCAGGCCGCCTACGAAGTCGATGACCTCGTCAGCGGTTGCCACCTTGGATGGCTGCAGCACGCAGATCGCCTTGACCGCCTCGCTCCATTGCGGATCGGGCACGCCGATCACGACGACATCGGCGATCGACGGGTGTTGGCGTATCGCGTTCTCGACCTCGGCTGGATAGACGTTTTCGCCGCCGGTCTTGATCAGTTCCTTTTCCGGCGCGCGGCCAGCGTACCAAAGATAGCCGTCGGCATCGAAATAACCCATGTCGCCGGTATGATGCCAGCCGTTACGGAACGTGACGGCCGTGTCGGCTTCCAGATTCCAGTATCCTTTGAAAACCGTTGGACCGCGCACGACAATCTCGCCGACTTGACCGGTCGCCTTCGGGCGGGCGTCGTCGTCTACCACTGCGATGCTGCGCCAGAACAACGGCCGGCCCGCGGACTTCGGACGATCCCGATACGGCGAGAGCGTCGCTACCCCCGACGTCTCCGATTGACCGAACGTGACCCAAAACGTTGCATTGGGACACTCGTTTTCGAAACGCTCGATGGTTGCAGGCGTATCCAGCCCCATCACGGCGCGCAGCGATGACAATTGCCCGGGTTGAGCCTGATCCAGGATGCTGCCGAGCATTGGGGCGAACTCGGACATAATCGTGACCTTTTCGGCGGCGATGTCACGCGCGGCCTGTGCGGCATCGAATTTCGCGGCCATGACGCTGGCGCCGACGGCCTGTTGCATGGTCAGCATCAGGCCGAGGCCTGCCACATGAAACAGCGGCAGCACGCCAAGACTGACGTCGCCCTCTTCAAGTCTCCACGCCTGGATCAGCGAGCTTTGCGCCGTTAGCATGCCCGCCTGCGACAGCAGCGCGCCGCGCGGACGGCCGCCAACGGCCGCGGTGTGGATGATCACGAAGCCAGCATCGGCATCGATGGCGACCGGCGGGAGATTCCCATCGGCCGTCGGCAGCTGCGAGAAAGGCACCAGCGCTGGATGCGCGGCGCCGAGACCGAAATAGTGCCGCACCGAGGGCAGCGATCCCTTTAGCGCGGCGACCGTATCCTGATAGTCCGCGCCGGCAATCATGATGACGGGCGCACCGTCGGCGAGGACGTAAGCAATCTCGTCCGGGTTCAGCCGATAATTGACCGGCAGCAGGATCGCACCGAGCAGCGCCGCCGCGCCGATGAAATCGACCATCTCGAGGCAGTTCTGCGACAGGATCCCGAGACGATCGCCAGACTGCACGCCGAGGCGCGCGAGACCGCCCGCCAGATTTTCGGCGCGCCGCAGGTAGTCTGCATGCGTCACGCGCTTGCCCTCGAAGATGAAAGCAGTCCGATCGGGAAAGCACGCGGCGTTGCGGCGATAGACGTCGCCAAACGTAAAGCTTCTCAAAGGCATCACATCATTCCTGAGCGTGGTCTTCAGCCGTGCATGGTCAAGCCGCCCGACACGCTGATCGTCTGCCCCGTGATGAACGCTGCATCGTCACTGAGCAGGAAGGCGATCATGCCGGGATAGTCATCGGGCTGGCCGAGGCGTCGCAGTGGAATCGCTCGCGCGAGGCCTTCGGCGATCTTGCCTCCAGTCGGCGAACTCTTGGTGAAGGCATCGAACAAGGGCGTGTCCGTCGGGCCGGGACACACCACGTTCAGGATGATGTTCTTTCGCGCCAGCTCGCGGGCCACCGTTTTGGTGAAGGAGATCAAGCCGCCCTTACAGGCCGAATAGACCGCCTCTCCGGAAGAGCCGACCCGGCCTGCGTCGGACGCCACATTCACCACGCGCCCAAAGCCGCGATCGACCATGCGCCTGACGACGACATGATGCAGGTTGAGCGGGCCGTAAAGGTTGATACCGATGACCTTGTCCCAGAAGGCGCGGTCGGTTTCCAGAAAGGCAACCGGGATATCCCAGCCGGCCACATTGGCCAGCAGCTCAACCGGCCCCGCGGCGGCTTCGAACTTGTCTGTTGCGGCAGCGACCGCATCCCGATCGGTGATATCGACCTGAAAGGCCAAGACGCGACCAGGCTTGCCGGCGCAGAGACGGACGGTCTCTTCCGCACCCGCCAGATTCTGGTCGAACACACCGACGACACAGCCTTCCTCGGCCAGCCGCAGCGTCGTCGCCCGTCCGATGCCGCTGGCTCCCCCGGTCAGAATGACCCGTCGCCCATCAAGTCCACGCATATCTACCTCCCCTTTTTCTTTTGCTGTTGCTTCTTTTGTCATTGCGAACTGAGCAGACACATTGGCGGACAGCCGCCAGCGAACCTGCCAAGGACTATCGTCCCTGGAAATTCGGGTTTCGTTTTTCGTGGAATGCCTTGATCCCTTCTCGAGATGGCGGCAAGCGTCTGGGCCTCATCCTCGAGCTGGCTTTCGAACGAGCGGTTCGGCGCCTGCAGAAACAGCTTCTTGATTGCGCCATAAGCCTCTCTCGGACCCGAGGCCAGCTCCCGGCCGATTCGCTCCGCTTCCGCCAACACATGACCATCGTCAACGACGATATCGACCAGCCCGGCCGACTGTGCGGCATTGGCATCCAGTGTCTCGGCGAGCAGAAGAAGCGCTTGGCGCGCGCCGGGCCCATACGCGCCGTCAGCGTCATCGTCGAGCCGGTGTCCGGGCTGAAGCCGATCCGTGTGAATGCCGACGTGATCCGGGCCGACGTTCCAATCACGACCAGATCGGCGGCGGCCATCAGCGAAACGCTTCCTCCCGCCACATGGCCATGGACGGCGGCCACGACGGGCGCGCGCATCCGCTTCATCCTCACGATCGCGGCGTGAAGATCGGCCGTCCAGTGTTTGATCATGGCCGCCAGCCCTGTCCCTCGCCGTTTGAATGCCGCGATGTCGCCGCCGACGCTGAACAGCTTGCCTCGTGCCGATATCAGCACGGCACGGACATCCTCGCGTTCGCTCAGCTCCGCCATCGCAAGGCTGAGCTCGCGGCAGAACCCAGCGTCGACGGGGTTGCCCCGATCGGGCTGATTGAAAGCGATATGGGCGAGGCCATCCACCACGTCGCAGGTAAAACTCGTCGTCGGTATCGCCAGGCTCATGGTCACTCCCGCCGTTATCTATCGCCCACTTTATCGGCCACACCGGTTGTCACAAGGTCGCAGATGCGGCTCACCATTCGCACCAGCGGTTGACGAAGTCTTTCGACTGCGCCAATAATCGCTCGCATAAGGCGCTCTCACATGAATCCGACACGGCGGTCTTTGCTGGTTTCCAAATCCCAGAAGCGTATTTCCAAATCCAATCCTCCAAAGTTGACGAAGTCGAAACGCGGAGGCGCATCACCAGCGAAAATGGTGACTGCCGCCGTCCAGACTTCCAAATCGGAGAAGTCGCGCAATTCGATTTTGGGAGCGGCCGCAAAACTGTTTCGCCGCCAGGGTTACTCGGCCACCACGCTGCGCCAGATCGCGGCCATCGCCGATATCAAGGCAGGCAGCGTCTACTATTATTTCGATTCCAAGGAGCAAATCCTCGACGAGGTCCTGCATCTCGGGCTGCTCAGCGTGTTCGAGGCCGTCAAGAAGGCCTTGCGCGATGCAGGCCAGGTTTCGCATCGACGCCGCATCGGGCTCGCGATCGAAGCTCATTTGGTGGCGCTCCTCGAAGCCAGTGATTTCACATCCGCCAATATACGTATCTACGGTCAGCTCCCTGAAGCTCTCAAAAAGCCGCACCGCCCCCTGCGCAGAGCCTACGCAAAATTCTGGGACAAGCTCTTTCTCGACGCGCGCCGCGCCGGAGAAATTCGAGCCGACATCGAAATCGTTCCTTTGCGCATCTTCGTGTTGGGCGCGCTGAACTGGACGATCGAATGGTTCAGCCTCGACAGCAAGGACGCGGTCCTGAAACTGGCGCGGCGAACTGAGTTGCTGATTTTCGACGGGGTCAAGAAAGCATGATCGGCTGCTGAGAGCCCGCCTCAGCGCATGCGCTTGGCGACTTCCTCCAGCATGATCTCCGTCGTACCGCCGCCGATCGATTGCACCCGGGCATCCCGCGCCATCCTCTCGATCGCGCTCCCGCGCATATAACCCATACCGCCGTGAAATTGCAGGCAGTCGTACATCACCTCATTGACCAGTTCGCCGCAATAGGCCTTGACCATCGAAACTTCCTTGGTCGCATCGATCCCCTGGGTGACTAGCCACGCCGAATGGTAGACCAGTTGCCGGCCTGCCTCGACCTTCGCCGCCAGCATCGCCAACCGCTGACGAATCGCCTGTTTCGACCATAACGGTGCACCGAAGGCCTGCCGCTGTGTCACCCAGTCCAGCGTGATTTCGATCGCGGCTAGGGCCTCGCCCATCGCCATTGCGCCGATCACGATCCGCTCGTTCTGAAAATTGCGCATGATCGCGTAAAAGCCCCGCCCCTCCTCGCCGAGCAGGTGCTCGACCGGCACGCGGCAATCCTCGAACAACAGCTCCGCGGTGTCGGACGCGCGCCAGCCATGCTTATCGAGCGCTCGGCTGACGCGAAAGCCCGGCGTGCCCTTTTCGACCAGCAGCATCGACAGCCGCTGCGACGGCCGTGCGTCCGGATTGGTGACGGCCGCAACGCAGTATAGATTGGCGTGGACACCATTGGTAATGAACATCTTGGCGCCGTTGAGGACATAGCTGTCGCCGTCTCGACGCGCGGTGGTCCGAATGCCCTTCACGTCCGAACCGGCGCCCGGTTCGGTGACGCCGACCGCGACGATTTTCTTGCCGGCGACGACATCAGGCATGAAACGATCCTTCAGTGCCTGCGAACCACCGTTGAACAGATGCACCGACGCCATGTCGGTGTGAACAAGCGCCGTGATAGCCACGCCCGAGAAGGTTGACCGACCCAGCTCTTCGGCCAGCACCACGGTCGCCAGCGTATTCAGATTGGAGCCGCCATATTCCGCGGGATAGCGGATGCCGAAAAGACCAAGTTCTCCCATCCGGCGTAGCACCCAGCGCGGCACCATGCCGTCCTGTTCCCAGGCCGAGGCTTGAGGCTTGATCTCCTCATCTACGAAGCGTCGGATCTGGGCTCGCAGCAGTTCATGCTCCTCGCCAAGATAAACGGAGGTCGCGTGGCCATTCGAAGCGACAGCTTTCATCCGATCCGCCTTCTTTACCCGATTTTCTATCTGCCTTGCCACACCGGCTTGCGCCGTTCGGCAAACGCCCTGGGGCCTTCGATGGCGTCGAGACTAGCATAGGTTTCGACATGCAGCCGATTGGCCTCGACCAGCCCATTGGCGCAACCTAGGTCCATCGCCGCCAATACGCTGGCCTTGGCCGCCTTGACCGACAGCGGCGCGCCCTCGACGATCTTACGTGCCAGTTGCAACGCCCGCACGCGGACGGCATCAGGCGTATCTTCCAGATAATTCAGGAAACCGTGGCCGGCGAGCTGCTCGATAGGCACCGTCTCGCCGGTGAGGACTAGTTCCATCAGCAACGGCTGCGGCAGCATCCACAGCATCGGCATCGCCCATGGCGAACCGCGCCCCATCTTGACCTCGGTGATTCCGGCGCGTGTCCCACGAAGGCCGACCCTCAAGTCGGACTTGATGGCCAATAGCATACCGCCTGCCATCAGCGATCCCGTCATCGCCGCGATGATCGGCTTTGACACCTTGCGCATCGCGGTCTGCATCGGGTCACGCATCAACGTCAGAATGTCGACACCATCACGCGCCCTGATTTCGGCCGCCTGCTTGAGGTCCATGCCGGCGGAAAACACCCCGCAATCGGTCGAGGTGAGGATCACCACCCTGGCCTGCGAATCCTGCTCGACACGCTCCCACGCATCGGTCAAGGCATTCATCGCCTCGACCGACAGGGCGTTCTTGCGATCCGGCCGGTCGATCGTCACGGTCACGACACCATCGTCTAGCGTATAGCGAACCGGTTCGCGCTCGGACATTGTCTTTCTCTTCCGGATATTTCTAACATCTGTTAGAATACCGCCGAACCGTTCGAATACAACCTGTATTCAATCAATCGGGACCATCATGCCGCCAATGCCCGCCATGCGTTTTGCATCAGACCTTCTGAAAGGCCAAGTCGCGCTCGTGACGGGAGGCGGAACCGGAATGGGCCGCGCCACGGCGATCGAAATGGCGCGCTGCGGCGCTGATGTCGTGGTGCTCGGTCGCCGCGCCGAACCGATCGAAGACTGCGCCAGGGTCATCGGCGAACTCGGCCGCAAGGCCGTCGCGATCTCCGCCGACATACGTCTACCCGAACAGATTGACGCTGCCATGCAGCGCATCAAGGACGAGTTCGGCCGGCTCGACATTCTCGTCAACAACGCCGGCGGCCAGTTCGTCACGCCGGCGCGCGAACTCAACAACAAGGGTTTCGAGACCGTCATTCGCAACAATCTGATCGGCTCCTGGCAGATGACCAAGGCCGTCGCCGATCATTTCATGCTGGAGCATGGCGGCTCGATTGTCTTCGTCACAGCCTGCGTCCGTTCGGGATTGAGCGGCTTCGTTCATACGGCGGCGGCGCGCGGCGGCGTGCTCGCGATGATGAAGACGCTGGCATTCGAATGGGCGGAATTCGGCATCCGCCTCAATTGCGTCGCTCCAGGGACCGTCAAAACCGACGGCATGGATCATTATCCGATCGATCCGGAGCAATGGCTCAAGCTGAACCGGAACATCATGGGTCACATGGGCGATGTCGGCGATATTTCGGCCGCCATCATTTTTCTCGGTTCGTCGCTGGGTAAATTCGTCACCGGCGAGGAATGGTACATCGACGGCGGCGAAACGCTGCATCTTGCCCATGATGCGCGCCAGATGATCGACATGGTGAAATTCTCCAGGCGCGAACCGGCCGTCCCCAAGATCAAGTGAGCCAATTGCCGGGCTAGAGCGTCTGGGCGATTCGCACGCCCTCGTCGACGGCTCGCATGGCGTCGAGTTCAGCGGCTTCCTTGGCCCCGCCGATGATGTGGACTTCGATGCCTGCCGATTTCAGCTCGTCGAATATGCCGCGGTTGGATTCCTGCCCGGCGCAGATCACGATGGTGTCGGCCTCGATCAACTGCGGCACGCCCTCGACCAGGAGATGCAATCCGCGATCGTCGATCCGCTCGTAGACGACGCCGGCCACGATCCTGACGTTGCGCTTGGCGAGGCTGCTGCGCAGGATCCAGCCGGTCGACACCCCGAGATTGGCGCCCGGCCGAGTCGCCTTGCGTTGCAGCATGGTGATCTCGCGCGAACTTTGCCGCGGCGCAAGCGGGTCGCCCTTCAGGCCACCGGCCTCGGCAAGGCTGGCATCGACGTTCCATTCGGCCTGAAACTCCGCCACATCCATCCCGCGCGCCATGGGGGCTTCACCCGGCTGCGAATGGCAGAGATATTCCGCGACGTCGAACCCGATGCCGCCAGCACCGATAATGGCCACGCGGCGGCCGGCCTTTCGTTTACCACTGAGCAGATCGGCGTAAGAGACGACCTTGGGATGGTCGATGCCTGCAATCTCCGGCATGCGCGGATGCACGCCCGAAGCGACCACCACAGCCTCGAACGCCTCCTTCCTGAGATCGTCGGTGGCGGGCGAGGCGCTGAGGCGCAGCTCGACGCCGCCGTCGGCGATCCTGCCTGAGTAATACCGCAGCATCTCGTCGAACTCGGACTTGCCGGGAACGGCACGGGCGAGATTGATCTGGCCGCCGAGGCGATCGGTGGCCTCGAACAACGTGACCTTGTGTCCCCTACGGCTCGCTTCTGCCGCTGCCGCAAGCCCTCCCGCACCGGCGCCGATCACGGCAACCTTGCGGGCCTTTGCCGCCGGCCCGTCATCGAATTCGGTCTCGCGGCAGGCGCGCGGATTGACAAGGCAGGTGGCACTGCGATCGGAAAAAATCAGATCGAGGCAAGCCTGATTGCAGGCGATGCAAATGTTGATCTTGCCGGCGTTCCCTTCCCGCACTTTCCTCGCAAAATGCGGATCCGCCAGCATCGGGCGCGCCATCGAGATCAAGTCGCTGTCGCCGGCCGCAAGGATCGCCTCGGCGACATCGGGCGTGTTGACGCGATTGGAAGCCACCACGGGAATGCCGACCACCCGCTTCAGCCGCGCCGCGGCGAAGCGCCAGGCGGCGCGCGGTATCGGATAGGCGATGGTCGGAACCCGCGCCTCGTGCCAGCCTATTCCGGTGTTGAGGATGTCGGCGCCGGCACTTTCGACCCGGCGCGCCAGCCGGTCGATCTCCTCGCCGGTCGCGCCGCCCTCGACCAGATCGGCCGCGGAAATGCGATAGATGATCAGGAATTCCGGGCCCGTGGCCGCGCGCACGCGCTTGACCAGTTCGACAGGGAGCCGATGCCGGTTCTCCTCCGCCCCGCCCCATTCGTCGCTGCGGTCGTTGGTGCGAAGCACCGTGAATTCGTTGATCAAGTAGCCTTCCGACCCCATGATCTCGACGCCGTCGAAGCCGGCCTTCTTCGCCAGCATCGCGCACCGCACATAGTCCGATATGGTCTGCTCGATCTCGGCCACGCTCATGGCGCGCGGCGGAAACTTGTTGATGCGCGAGCGGATGTCGGATGGGCCGAGACATTCCTGCTGCCGCGCATAACGGCCGGAATGAAGGATCTGCAGGCAGATCTTGCCGTCATGCTGGTGAACCGCCTCGGTGATGCGCTGCAATTCCTGAGCCTGCGCGCGCTCAGTCAGGATCGGTCCGCCTGGCTCGATCAGGCCCGCGGTGTTCGGCGCGTAGCCGCCGGTGATGATCAGCCCGACCTCGCCCTTTGCCCGTTCGGCGAGAAACACCGCCATCTTGTGCAACCCGTTCTCCTCCATGTCGAGGCGGGTATGCATCGAGCCCATGATCATCCGGTTGCGCAACATGGTGCGGCCAGCCCTGAGCGGCGACAACAGATTTGGATAGTCTGACATTCCCGAATGACAGGTCATCGTCGCGGCTCACGATTGCAGAATTTCTAACACTTGTTAGACTGGATAAAAATCGGGCCGAATGCAAGCCGTCGGCCCTGTTCGCGGGGAAATCGTCATGGAATACGCGCTCAGCGAGCAGCAGCAGGCGTTTCGCGAGACCGCAGCACGATTTGCGCGGCAGAAGCTCGCTCCTCACTACCAGAAGCGCGCCAAACAGGACCGCATCGACCGCACGATGCTCAAGGAAATGGGCGATCTCGGCCTGATCGGCGTCGACCTTGCGGAAAAATATGGCGGCCTCGGCGAGAGCAGCGCCACCGCCGGGGTCATCATCGAACAGATCGCTTACGGCGACTTCAACGCCAGTTACGTTCAATTGCTGGCTTCCCTGATGGGCGGGATGATCGCCCAGCACGCCTCGCCCGACATCGCGGACGAATGGCTGCCGCGCGTTACCCGCGGCGAAGCCATCATCGGCCTGGGCCTTACCGAGCCGCGTGGCGGGTCGGATGCCGCCAACCTCGTCTTGCGCGCCGAGAAGTCCGGTAACGGCTACCGCCTCAACGGCGAAAAGACCTCGATGAGCTTTTCGGACCAATGCGACGCGGCGGTCATCTTTGCTCGCACCGGCAGCGTAGCAGACGGCGCCCGCGGGGTCAGCGCCTTCTTTGTCGACCTTAACCAGCCCGGTATCACCCGCACGCATTTCGACGACATCGGCACGAGGCCAGTCGGTCGGGGCTCGGTCTTCTTCGACGACGTCCCCATCCCCGCCGAATGCCTGATGGCCGAGGAAAACAAGGGTTTTTCCAAGATCATGGCCGGCTTCGACTATAGCCGCGCCCTGATCGGCCTCGAATGCATCGGCCCGGCCCAGGCGTCGGTCGACGAAGCCTGGCAATACAGCACCGGCCGCATCGCCTTCGACCGGCCGATCGCCCAGTATCAGGGCGTGAGTTTTCCGCTCGCGGAAGCCGAAACCCAGCTCACCATGATGAGGCAACTCTGCTTCTACACGCTATCGCTGCGCGACCGGGGGCTCGCCCACACCGCCGAGGCCGCGATGTGCAAATGGTACGTGCCGAAGGTAACCTGCGAGATCATCCACCAGTGTCTGCTCACCCACGGCCATTACGGCTACACCACCGATCTGCCGTTCCATCAACGCTACATCGACGTCATGGGCCTTCAGATCGGCGACGGCACCGCGCAGATTCAGAAAATTGTCATTGCCCGGGAGAAAGTCGGGCGGGTTGCGGTTCAATACGCTAGGCAACCCGAAGCAACCGGGACGACTACGAAATAAGCGCGACCGCGATCCTATCGCCCGCTATCGAAGGCAGCGTCGCGGACCGGCACGCGTTCGATACTGGACTGCCATAGTTTCGGATAGGTCGCTCGAAAATCCTGCAGCAATTGTTCGATCGGCGGATCGGCAAACCAGCCGCGGTCATTCACATACTGCATGTGCCGCTGGCTATTGGCGTCGAATTCGTGAAACAGCGCGTCGCTTTTGCCGTCGAAGACAAGCTGCCGGACACCGAATCGCACGCACATCTCGGTGTTGAAGGCCGGCGTCACCTTGAACTGCCGGCCGTCGAGCCACACGGCGACGTAACCGTGATAGATGAAAAGGTCGGTTCCCATCAGCTCCGCGAGCTTTGGCGAATTCAGATGATTGCAGACATCGGCAAATCCGACCGCTGCCGGAATACCAGCCGCGCGCAAGGCGGCGGTCAGCAAGATTGCCTTTGGCACACAATAGTTCGACGGTTTCCCGACAATCCAGCTGGCGCGGTATTCGTCCGCCGTCGTGCCGATGTCGAACGGATTGTATCTGATCCGATCGCGGACCGCGTCGAACAGGCGGATTGCCTTGTCGGTCTGCGATAGATTGCCCGCGCCTTCTAGGCTGCTCGCAACGAAGTCGCGGACCTCGGAGGAGCCGCTGTCGACAAACCCCGTCGGGGCCAAAAGCCTGGAAGCGCTGGAGTTCATTTCCTTCTCCCGTGCATTCTCACATTTCTAACAAACGTTAGAATCAAAAGATAGCGGCCCATTGACCCAAAACGCACCGAGGCGTTAGCTTCCACGCGAACGCAAGGCCGCTGCAACGCGAAAACAAGACCGTTCATGAGCGACACCACACCATATATATGGACGCCCTCGCCGGAGCTGGTGGCGCAAAGCAATCTCACGGCCTTCCTCCGCGCAACCGCCCATCAGGACTACGACGACCTTGCGGCGAAAGCCGAAACAGATCCTGCATGGCTGATGCAGGAAGTCTTCAGGTTCTGCGACGTCCGGTTTTATCAACGCTACGATCAGATGCTCGATGTTTCGGGCGGTCAGGCGTGGGCACGATGGTGCGTCGGCGGTACCACGAACATCGTGCTGAATTGCCTCGACAAGCACCGCGGCACGGCGGTGTGGGATCAGACGTTCCTGGTTTGGGAAGGCGAAGACAAGCGTGAACGCCGCTCGCTGACCTACCGCGAATTCGACCGGGATGTCGCCCGGCTGGCGCAGGGGCTGCGCGACGTCGGGATCGGGGCGCGCGACGTGGTCGCCATCTACATGCCGAATCTTCCCGAGACATTCGTCGCGTTTTTCGCGATCCTGAAACTCGGCGCAATTGTCATGCCGTTGTTCTCGGGCTTCGGTCCTGCGCCAATCCAGTCACGCCTGAATCATGGTGAGGCAAAAGCGGTGATCACCGCTGACGGCACGTGGCGGCGCGGCGCGCTGGCGCCCCTCAAATCCGTGCTCGACGCCGCCCTTGAAGGCGCGCCGACGGTGCAACACGTGATCGTCACCCGTCGCGACGGCCTTGCGATCGACACGCCGATGCGGAAGGGGCGCGACCTCTGGTGGGACGACGCCGTCGCAGGCAAGGACGCAACCATCGAAACGGCCGAGATGCAGGCCGAAGACCCCGCCATCCTGCTCTACACCTCAGGGACCACGGGTGAACCGAAAGGGTGCGTCTGGACCCATATCGGCTTTATCGGTTCGATGGTGACCCGCGACATGATCCTCTGCGGGGACTTCAAATCGTCCGATCGTTTCTTCTTTTTCAGCGACATGGGCTGGATGGTCGGCGCGATGTGCGCCTGCATTCCAAGCTTCGCCGGCGCCAGCCTGCTGATTGCGGCAGGCACGCCGGATTATCCGGACACCGGACGATTCTGGCGCCTGATCGCCGACCATCGCGTGACATATCTTGGCGTATCGCCGACGATCGTGCGCAGCCTGATGCGCTATGGACGGGAGATCGACGACTACGATCTGTCCAGCCTGCGGATCACTGCCTCCGGCGGCGAAGCCTGGACCGCGGCGCCCTGGCTGTGGTTCTTCGAGCACGTCTGCAAGAAAAAGATTCCGATCATCAACATTTCGGGCGGCACCGAAGTCGGCGGCTGCATCTTCACGGGCACGCCCGAATCACCCGATGAACCCGGGCTCGTTCTCTCGGCCTGCGCTCGGAGTCGGTGCCGACATCGTCGACATGAGCGGGCAGCGAGTGCCAGACGGAACGGTCGGGGAACTCGTGCTGCGGCATGCGTCGATCGGATTGACCAAAAGCCTCTGGAAGGCCGATGCGCGCTACATCGAGAGCTACTGGAGCACGCTGCCGGGGCTATGGGTGCATGGCGATTTCGCGATGCGCGGCAAGGACGGGCTCTACTACATTCTCGGCCGCTCCGACGACACCATCAAGATTTCCGGCAAGCGCACCGGCCCGGCAGAGCTCGAAGGTATCCTGATCGCGACCGGCAAGCTCGCGGAGGCTGCCGTGTTCAGCATTCCGCATCCCGTCAAGGGCTCCGCGATCGTATGCGCTTGCGTGCCGATGCCGGGTGTCGAGGGTGACCGCAGCCTCGCGGCCCAGTTGTCATCGGCCATCGTCACGGGAATGGGCACGTCGTACCGCCCCGAGACGATCCTGTTTGTCGATGATTTGCCGCGCACACGTAACCTGAAAATCATGCGTCGGGTGTTGCGCGCCGTATTCGAGGACAAGGACCCCGGCGATCTCTCTGCGCTGGCCAATCCCGAAGCCGTCGACCGGCTGCGCGAGCAACTCGCCGCGATGTGAACCGACGGAAAGGCCGGGCGAACCCCGCCTTTCCGAACGACGTTCCCGCGCGGCGATCGTCAGATCGGGCAATCCTGCGGAAACACCGGCTTGCGCTTCTCGAGATGCGACGCCAGTCCCTCCCGCGCTTCGGCGCCGGTAAAGCCGAGCATCTCCAGCGCGGTCGACGTGTCGAACAACGGCCCGTTGACGCGAAGCCAGTTGTTCAACGCATATTTGGTCCAGCGGATCGCACTTTGCGCACCGGTTGCCAGATCCTCGGCGGTTTCGAGCGCGACCTTTTGCAGGTCGGCGTCCTCGACGCATAGCGAGACCAGCCCGATCCGCTCGGCTTCGGTCCCCGACAGGGGTTTGCACGTCAGCAGATAGTATTTTGCCTTGGCAAGTCCGCACAGCAGCGGCCAGATGATGCAGGCGACATCGCCGGCTGCGACGCCAAGCCGGGTGTGACCGTCGACGATACGCGCGGATTTACCGCAGATCGAGACGTCGGCAAGGATGCCGACGACGAGGCCCGCGCCGACGGCGACGCCGTTGATGGCCGAGATGATCGGCTTGTTGCAGTTGATGACGTTGTAAACGAGGTCCTTGGCCTCTTTCCACGTTGCCATGCGCGCGCTGGGATTGTCGAGAATGCTCTTGATGAGTTCGAAATCGCCGCCGGCCGAAAACGCCTTGCCGGCGCCGGTCACGATGACGGCGTTGATGTCGGGATCGTCGTTGATATCGCGCCAGATATGCGTGAGCTGGGTATGGGTCTGCGCATCGACTGAATTGTAGGTTTCGGGCCGATCGAATGTCAGCCGCAGGAACTCGCTTGGATGGATAATCGATCTTCAGGCTGGTGTAGGCGGCATATCGATCGGACATGGGCTCTCCCCTTTTTGCTGACGGGCCCATCCCGGGCCCTCCGATCGCTTGCGTGCAACCGGCTGGATTGTTTCGAACAGATGTTAGAATTTAGGTTTGATCGGATACCGCCGCAAGCGTATAGTTTTGCGCGGATAGAGGGACGCCAAGCAAGAAGAACGCCTTTGGGAGCGAGCGGAAAATGACTGGCGAATTCGACGGCGCCGCTGCAGCCGGTTCAGGTCCCACGGTTGGTGAATTGTTCCGCAGTCGCGCAAAGATCCAGACGACCGACATAGCGATCGAATATCGGGGCCGGCAGATCAGCTATGGCCAATTGCTCGGCCGCGTCGAGCTCGTCACCTCCATGTTGTCGGCGAGCGGCCTGCGCCGCGGCGATCGTATCGCCTTGCTGTCAGGCAACCGCCCCGAATACATCGAGATCGAATTGGCGGCGGCCAATCTCGGCGTCATCACCGCTTGTCTGAATTGGCGCTTGTCGCCGCGCGAACTCGCCTATTGTGTCGAGCTGGTGTCGCCAAAGCTTGTGATCGTTGAGCCGGATCTGGCGGGCAACCTCGCGGCGGCCGCGGGCGAGCCCTGGCAAACCCTCGAAATCGGGCCACAATACGAATGCTTGTTGCAGCAGCAAGTCGATCGTGAGGCACGGATCGTGGCCGAGCCTGAAGACGGCCTGGTGATCCTCTATACCAGCGGCACCACCGGCCTGCCGAAGGGCGCCGTGATTTCACATCGCGCGATGATCGCACGATCCCTGGTGTTCAGCTCCGAGCTGTGCATTGCGCCCCGCGACAGCTTTGTCGCCTGGGCGCCGATGTTTCATATGGCCTCAACCGATCACAGCCTGTCGACTCTGCTTCGCGGCGGCACGGTCGTGATGATCGATGGCTTTCAGGTCGAACCGCTGCTTTCGGCCGTCGAACGTCACGATATCGGCTGGCTGGTCCTGATCCCCGGCATGGTCGAGGCGTTTGCTGCCGCGCTGAAGGTACAAGCCGCAAGGGTGAAAGGCGTCCGCGTCTGTGGCGCGATGGCCGATCTGGTCCCGCCGCATGCCATCGCCGAGGTAACCGAACTGCTGCACGCGCCCTATCTCAACAGCTTCGGGTCGACTGAAACCGGCCTGCCTCCCGCCACACGGGCGCTGATCGCGCCGGGCCACATTCCCGAGCGGCTGTCAAAGCAGCAAAGCGCATTCTGCCAGGTCAAGCTCGTCGATCCCTCCGACCAGGAAGTCGCACCGGGCATGCCCGGAGAACTCGCCATGCGCGGCGCGACGCTGTTTTCCGGCTATTGGCAGGCCCACGACACCAATGCAAAGGATTTCCGCGGCGGCTGGTTTCACATGGGCGATGTGTTCCGGCGCAATGAAGACGGCTCCCTGGATTTCGTCGATCGCGTCAAATACCTGATCAAATCCGGCGGCGAGAACGTCTATCCGGCCGAGATAGAGCGCGTTCTGCTGAGCGACGGCCGCGTCACTGAAGTTGCCGTCGTCAGGGCAACCGATCAGAAGTGGGGTGAGGTCCCGGTCGCCTTCGTCTCCCGCCGCGATGACAGCGTGACCGAAGCGGATTTGCTTGAACTGTGCCGGCGCGATCTCGCATCGTACAAACGGCCCCGGCAATTCAACTTCATCGACTTCTCGGAATTTCCCCGCTCGACCAGCGGCAAGGTTCAGCGCCACGAACTAGAAGCAAGACTGGCCAAAACAGCCGGTGCCGGAATCCCGTCATGAGCGACAGCGGACTGCGCGGCAAGGTCGCGGTGATCGGGATCGGCATGTCGCCGGTCGGCAAGGTGCCCGGCAGGAGCCCTCTCTGGCTTGCTGCCCACGCCGCAAAGCAGGCCCTGGCCGACGCCGGGCTTGAAAGGCGCGACGTGGACGGCGTGCTGTCATGCCACGCCTTTGCCTCGCCATTCCATCGCTTCAGCGTGGCGTTCAGCGAATATTTCGGCATTCAACCGACCTTTTCGAACACCCTGCAGGTGTCGGGCGCGACCGCGGCGACGATGTTCAATATTGGTGCCGCCGCCATTCATGGCGGCCTTGCGAAGGTAGTTCTTGTCGTCGCCAGTGACAGCCTCATGACCGGCCTGACACCGGACATGGCGCTGCGTTCGCTGACGGAGAGCCGCGACCAGCAATATGAAATGCCGTTCGGCATTCCCGTCGCGAACACCTTTGCGATGACTGCCCACCGCCATATGAAGGAATTCGGCACCACGGCCGAACAACTGGCCGAGGTCGCCGTGGTCCAACGACGCCACGCGTCGCGCACGCCTGGCGCACAGCAAACCAAGCCAATCACCGTCGGCGACGTGCTAAATTCGGGTTGGGTGACGACGCCTTACCACAAGCTCGATTGCTCGCTGATCTCTGACGGCGGCGCGGCCTTCATTCTGACCTCGGCAGAGCATGCCAGGGAGCTCGGAATAGCAAAGCCGGTCTACATTCTGGGCGGCGGGGAGTGCTACACCCACGAACACATCTTCCTGATGCCATCGCTGACCACCACCGGCGCTGTCGAATCGAGCCGCGGGGCCTACGAGATGGCGGGATATGGTCCGAAAGACATGCATGTCGCCGGTGTCTACGATTGCTTTACCGGCACCGTGATCATGATGCTGGAGGACCTCGGTTTCTGTCCCAAGGGCGAAGGCGGCCGTTTCGTCGCCGACGGGCAGATGACCTATGGAGGCCAGATCCCGTCGAATACCCATGGCGGACTTATGTCTTTCGCGCATCCCGGAATGCCCGGCTCGCTGTTCCATTTTCACGAAGTGATTGCGCAATTGCGCGGCCAATGCGGCGAGCGCCAGGTGGGCGGCGCGGAGCTTGGTCTGGTTCACAGCCTCGGCGCGGGCTTTGCGACCAACGCCACGACCATCCTGGGCACGGAGAATTCGCTGTGATCTCGACCGAGGACGCCAACAGGAAGCCGGTCCCGACGCCCGACGCGGACTCCGCCGCGCTGTGGCGTGGCCTGCGCGACGGCGTGCTGCTGTTGCAGCACTGCGGCGATTGCCGCCACGTGCAGTACTACCAGCAAGGCATGTGCCGGCAATGCGGCAGCGAAAATCTCGCGCATCGCGCCGCGTCGGGACGCGGACGAGGTGCATTCGTTCAGCGTGGTCCATCGCGCGCCGGGTCCGGCCTTCAAGGCCGATACCCCCTACGCAGTGCTGCTCGTTGATCTGGAAGAAGGTCCCCGGATGATCAGCAGCTTTACCGGCGGCAGGGCGGAAGACGTCACCTTCGACATGGACGTCGTACTCGTCTGCGAGCATATCGACGACAATACGACGCTGCCCCGTTTCCGGCGGGCGTAAGGAAGACGCTCCATCCGGCGATTTCCTGCATGCGGACGGCATGAAACACCGCTTCGAGTTTATTATTCTGAACGAATGTTCGATTTCCACGGCTCTGTTGAGATCTGACAATCCGGCCGCCTTCTGCCTAAACAGGGCTGATCCATCTTACAACCGGAGCCGGAGCTGAATCCATGGACTTTGATCTTACGCACGAGCAGCGGCAGATCCTTGGCTATGGCGACACCGTCGCCAGGAAATTCGATCGCAAATACTGGATGGAATGTGCAGACAAGCACGTGTTTCCGGAGGCGCTCTACCAGCAGATCGCCGAGGACGGTTTCGTCGGGACCATGGTGCCCGAGGAATATGGCGGCGCCGGCCAGGGCATGGTCGAAATGCATCTGTTTCCTGGAGGGACTGTCGAATAACGGCATTCCGCTACTGAATCTTGTCGTCGGCGCCGCGATGAGTCTTGGCTTCATCGCCAAATACGGCTCCGAAACGCAGAAGAGGCGCTATTTGCCCGATGCCTGCAACGGCAAAACGCGTTTCTGCTTTGCGATCACCGAGCCCGACGCCGGCAGCAACACGATCCGCACGACCACGATGGCGACAAAGCGCGGCAACCGCTTCGCGCTCAACGGACAGAAGACGTTCATCACCGACGCCGACGGCGCCGACCACGCGCTGGTGGTGGCGCGCACCACGCCGCAAAGCCGAAGTCGCGAAAAAGACCGACGGCTTCACCTTGTTCGTCGTCGACCTGAAAGCGAAGGGACTGGAGAAGCAGTACATCCCGGTCAGCATTCCCGGCGCCGGAGACGCAATGGCAGTTGTTCTTTGACGATGTCGACCTCGGTCCGGAGGATATCGTCGGCGAGATCGACAAGGGGTTCAGCATTCTGTTCAAGAGCCTCAATCCGGAGCGGATCCTGGTCGGCTCGATCTGCTGCGGCCTCGGTCGTTATGCGCTGAACCGCGCCGTCGATTACGTCAAGGAGCGCAAGGTCTTCAACAACGTCCCGATCGGCGCGTATCAAGGCTTGCAGCATCCGCTCGCCAGCGCCCGCACCGACGTCGAGATGGCCTCGCTGATGACGCTGAAGGCCGCCTGGATCTTCGATCAGGGCCGCGAGGCCGGCGAGTTCGCCAATATGGCCAAGCTTGCAGCCGCCGATGCCGGCATCAAGGCGGTGGATACCGCCGTGCAGTGCCATGGCGGCAACGGCTTCACCCGGGAATACGGTATCTTCGACATCTATCCGCTGGTCCGCCTGCTGAAGACCGCGCCGCTCAACCGCGAAATGATTCTCAACTATATCGGCGAGCATGTGATGGGCTTGCCGCGCAGCTATTAGGTTTCGACGCGATGGCGGTGATGAAGTCCGAAGTTTCGACGGCGAGCGAGGAATACCGCCACAACCAGCAGGCCTATGAAGCGCGGATCGCCGATCTGCATGCCCGCCGCGCGGCCGCAACCGTCGGCGGGCCGGAACGGGCGCGGCGGCTGCACAAGGAACGCAAGCAGCTATTGCCGCGCGAGCGGATCGCCGCCCTGCTCGATCCCGGCTCGCCCTTTCTGGAATTCTGCCAGCTTGCCGGCGAAGGCATGTATGACGGCGTGCCGCCCGGCGGCAGCATCATCACCGGCGTCGGCATGGTTTCGGGCCGCGCCTGCATGATCATCGCCAACGATGCCACGGTGAAGGGCGGGACCTATTACGGCATCACCTGCAAAAAGCACGTTCGTGCCCAGCGGTTCGCATGGCAGCACCGGCTGCCCTGTGTCACCCTGGTGCAGTCAGGCGGCGCCAACCTGCCCGATCAGCCCAATATCTTTCCGGACGAGGGCCAGTTCGGTTCGATCTTCTACAACCAGATCCGGATGTCGAGCGAAGGAATACCGCAGATCGCCATCGTTCACGGGCCGTCGACGGCGGGCGGCGCCTATATGCCGGCGCTGTGCGACGAAACCGTCATCGTGCGCAATCAGGGCGCGATGTTCCTCGGCGGACCGCAGCTCGTCTACGCCGCCACCAAGGAAGAAGTCGGGATGGAAGCACTCGGTGGCGGCGAGATGCATAGCCGCGTCAGTGGCGTCACCGACCATCTGGCCGAAAGCGACGGCCACGCCATCACGATTACCCGCGACATCGTCGCCCATCTCGGCGATATCCCGGCACAGCGGTGGGCGGTGACCCCGCCACGCCCGCCGCGTGCGGATCCTGACGAAATCTACGGGCTGATCAGCGCCGATCCTCGCGTTCCGACAAACAACCGCGATATCGTCGCGCGCCTCGTCGACGACAGCGAATTTCACGAATTCAAGCCCTTGTATGGCGATACGCTGATCACCGGCTTTGCCCGCATCATGGGATTTGAAATCGGGATTTTCTGCAACAACGGCGTGCTGTTCTCGGAGAGCGCGCTGAAGGCGACGCACTTCATCGATCTCTGCTGCAAGCGTAACATACCCTTCTTTTCATGGCCGACGTCACCGGCTTCATGGTCGGCCGCGAGGCCGAGGAAGGCGGCATCTCCAAGCACGGCGCCAAGATGATTACCGCAATGGCCAGCGCCAATGTGCCGAAATACACGCTGATCATCGGCAACGCCTATGGCGCCGGCTACCTTTCGATGTGCGGCCGCGCCTTCAGGCCGAACGCGATGATGATGTGGCCGAACGGACGTTCCGCGATCATGGGGCCCGACCAGGCCGCGAATACGCTCGCCATGGTCAAGGACGAAGGCCACAAGCGTGAGGGGACGAACTGGACCGAGGAGGAGCGCGAAGCCTTTCGGGCGCCCGTGCGCAAGACCTTCGAGGATTTTGCCAATGCCTATAATTTTGCGCGCAACACCTGGTGCGACATGGTGATCGACCCGCTCGAAACCCGCAACGTCATGGCGCTTGTTGCTCGATCTTGCGGGCCGCCTGCCGCAGCGGGACACCGACTTCGGCGTGCTCCGGATGTGACGACAAAGGATTGCGCCGGTGTTCAAGAAAATCCTGATTGCCAACCGCGGTGAGATCGTCTGCCGCATTGCGCGAACCTGTTGGCGACTGGGCATCGATGTTGCCGGCGTCCACTCCTCGGCCGACGCCGGGTCGTTGCATGTCAAGACGATCGGCGAATTCCTATCTGATTGGCGGTGCCCCCGCAGCCGAGAGTTATTTGCGGATCGACGCCGTGATCAATGCGGCGAAGACCGCCGGCGCCGAGGCCATTCATCCCGGGTTCGGCTTTCTGGCGGAGAATGCCGAATTCGCGCGCGCCGTCGAGGCGGCGGGCCTTGTGTTTATCGGGCCGACAGCCGGACGTCATCGAACGGCTGGGCGACAAGGCATCCGCCAAGCGCGAGGCCGAAGCGGCCGGCGTGCCAACCGTGCCTGGCAGCAAGACGCCGAGCGAGGACGCCGCAGCCATCGCCCGGATCGTGCATGAACTCGGCCTGCCGGCGATGCTGAAGGCGGCGGCGGGCGGTGGCGGCAAGGGCATGCGCGCCGTCTCGCAACCCGATGGTCTGGCCGGCGAAATCGAAGCCGCCATGCGCGAAGCCAAAAACGCGTTCGGCTATGCCGGGCTGATCGTCGAAAAGCTGATCGAGCGGGGACGTCACATCGAAGTACAGATTGCCGGAGACGGCAAGGGCAACGTCATTCATTTGTTCGAGCGTGAATGCTCGCTGCAACGTCGGCACCAGAAGCTGATCGAGGAAGCCCCGGCCGCAAACCTCAGCGCAGACCTGCGCGAGCGGATGGTGGCCGACGCGACGCGGCTCGGCAAGTGCCTGAACTATCGCGGCGCGGGCACCGTCGAGTTCATCCTGAGCGGCGACAACCATTATTTTCTCGAGGTCAATCCCCGCCTCCAGGTCGAGCACCCCGTCACCGAGATGGTGACCGGCATCGATATCGTCGAGCTGATGCTGCGAATTGCCGCGGGAGACGGCTTGCCGTTTACGCAACGCGACGTCAGGTGCACGGGACATGCCGTCGAAGCGCGGATTTGCGCGGAGGCCCCCGCGGACAATTTCATGCCCTGCACGGGAGACCTGGCTTACGTCGGTTTCCCCGACGCCGACGTTCGGGTCGAAAGCGGCGTCGAAAGCGGATCGACCGTCTCGCCCTATTACGACTCCATGCTGGCCAAGCTGATCACCCATGCCGAAACCCGCGACAAGGCGCTCGACAAACTGTCTCGCGCGCTCGACCAGACCTCCATCTTCGGTATCACGACCAATCAAAGCTTCCTCGCGCGTCTGATCGAATTGCCCGAGACCCGCAACGCCACGTTCCACACTAGGTTGATAGACGAGCAGATCGATCGAACTCGCAGGCAAGACGGTCGGACCAGGCGTCGAGGCGCTGGCGCTGGGAGCCTATTTCTGGATAATGCGGCAACGCCCGCCGGCGACGCGAGACACTTCGTACAATCCGTGGCAATCGCGCGAAACCACGGTCTGGCAGATGTCAGCCGGCGGCGACGGATTATCGCCGATCCCGATCCTGCATCTCGAGTCGGCCGGTGCCAGCGCAGAGATCAGATTTGCGCCACGGCAAGCCGACGGCAGCATGATCATTGGCGTTAACGACGATCGACTGTCCGTCAATCTGGTTCCGGCCGAGGGAGACAGCGTTACCGCGGTCGTCGGGAGTCGTCGTGAAACCGTACGTATCCGTCAGCAAGACCAAACATTGTTCGTCCACGATCGCCGTGGCGTGCATACGCTGACGGCCATTCCTTATCTGACCTACATCAGCGCGGTCGCGGAGACGAGCGGAGAACTTCGCGCCCCGATGATGGGGATGATCCGCAAGGTCAACGTCGCGGTCGGTGACCGGGTCGAGGTCGGCGACGTCGCAGCCATCCTCGAATCGATGAAGATGGAACTGCGCATCAGCAGCCAGATCGACGGCGTGGTGGCGGCGGTGAATTGCCGCGCGGGCGAAATGGTCGAGCGCAATGCGGTCGTCGTGGTCGTGGAAACGGACGGGCGGACCTAGTTTAGCTACGAAGGCGTGCAACGGGAGTGCGACATGCGATTGGGAGCCGTGAATTACGAAACCAGGGGCAAGGTGGCTCTCCTCACGCTCGACGAGCCACACAAGCTCAATGCCCTGAGCGCCGGCATCCGTCAGGGAATTCTCGAGGGACTAAGAAAGGCCGACGCGGATGATGCCATTCGGGTCGCCGTCATCACGGGCAGCGGCGACAAGGCGTTTTGCGCCGGCGCTGACATCGGCGAATTCGATTTCGATCCGGAAAAGGCGCGCAGCTTCCTGATCGCCGCGATCGAGGTGCTGGCTGCGCCGGAAAACACCCGCAAGCCCGTGATATCCGCGGTCAACGGCATCGCCTATGGTGGCGGATTCGAGCTCGCCATCGCGTCGGACTTCATCATTGCATCCGATCGCGCGAAATTCGCCGTACCGGAGATCAAGTTGGGCTTGCTGCCGGGATTCGCGATCGTGCGGCTGCAGGATATCGTTGGCCGCGCCAAGGCCAAGGAAATGAGCATGCTCGGCGAGCCCATCTCCGCGCAGGAAGCCTGCCGGCTCGGCATCGCGCTTCGCGTAGTGCCTCATGCCGATGTGCTGGCGGACGCCCTCGCCTTCGCCGAACAGATCGCCTCGAAGCCCCGGCTCGCGGTGCGGATGGCCAAATCGTTCTACAATCGAGGGTTGGGCGGCGACGATATCCGTCACGCAATCGACGGCTTTCCGTTGCTCTTCATGCATGAGGATGCGCGCGAAGGTGTCGCAGCCTTCCGGGAAAAACGCCAACCCAAATTCAGCGAGAAATAGTGCGTGCTTGCAAGGAAATCCCATGTTCGTTAGCCTTGCAATCGAACGAGAAAAATTGGCCGGCCTTCAAACGCTAAGCCAAGGTGATCAATGCGTGGAGGAGGCAATTTGCCCTTTGCTGGTGAGAGCGCCGGTCCGGTATTGCAGTGCCAGTCCGTCGAGCGGCGCTTTGGCGGGATCGTGGCGCTCAACGGCATCGACATGCAGATCGAGCGCGGCGAGATCTTTGGCCTGGTCGGCCCGAACGGATGCGGCAAGACCACCCTCACCAATGTTATTACCGGCTTTTACCCGCCACAGCGCGGGCGCATCCTGCTCAACGGGCGCGACATCACCGGCCTGCCACCCCATTACATCGCGACCCTGGGCGTGGCGCGCACCTTCCAGAATCTCGCGCTCTTCAACGGCATGAGCGTGCTCGACAATATACTTCTCGGCCGTCACATCCACATGAAGCCCAGCGTGGCGCGCACCGCGCTGTATTGGTGGCTCGCCCGCCGCGACGAAACGGTGAACCGCGCTGCGGTGGAGGACGTCATCGATTTCCTGCAGCTCGAGGGTGTGCGCGACGAACTCGTTGACGGGATTCCGATCGGCCTCAAGAAGCGGGTCGAACTGGCGCGCGCCCTGGCCGCCGAACCAAGCTTCCTGGTCCTCGATGAGCCGATGGCGGGGATGAACCAGGAAGAAAAGGAATATATGGCCCGATTCATCCTGGACGCCCGGGATGAGCGGGGCGTCACCGTGCTGCTGATCGAACATCATATGGACGTCATCACCGGCATCTGCGATCGCATGCTGGCGCTTAACTATGGCGCCATGATCGGCAGTGGCATTCCCGCCGACGTCGTAGCCGACCCGCGGGTAGTCGAGGCATATATCGGGGGCACGCATGCCGCGCGCTGACCAGGCCTCGGCCTGGAATTTCGAGACGGATACCACACTGATCCGTGTCCTCGCCCGCAACGCCGAAGCCTTCCCTGACCGGGTGGCGATGCGCGAGAAAAGCAAGGGCATCTGGCAGGAAACGACATGGCGGGAGCTGCAGGATATCGTGCTCCACTTTGCCGCCGGTCTCGAAGCGCTCGGGTTCGAGGCCGGCGAAGTCATGCTGGTGCTCGGCGACAACCGGCCCCGGCTATATGCGGGAATGCTCGCCACAGGCGCACTCGGCGGCTACGCGATGCCGGCCTATCCCGATGCGACGCTCGACGAAATACGGCATTTCGTCCATGAAGCCGGAGCACGCTTCGTGCTCGCGGAGGATCAGGAACAGGTCGACAAGACACTGGAGCTGCGGGACGGTGGCGCGGCGATCGACCACATCATCTATGATGATCCACGCGGCCTGGCGTCCTACGCCAATCTGGGCCTCACGTCATGGAACGCGGTCCAGGACAAAGGCGCTGAGCGCCTCGCAGCCAGCCGCGATGCACAGCCGCAACTCGTTGCCCGCGCACGCCCCGACGATCCCGCCGTATTCGTGCATTCGTCGGGCAGCACCGGCAAGCCGAAGGGTGTCGTGCTTTCGCATCGCAATCTGTTGGCTGGCGTCCGCAACGCCTATCAGGGCAAGGCTTTCGATTTCGGCGAAGACATTCTTGCCTATCTGCCGATGGCCTGGATCGGCGACTTCGCGGTGACGATGGGTGCCGGCATCGCCCTGCATTTCACCATCAACATCCCCGAGCGCCAGGAAACTGTGTTGCAGAACCTGCGCGAGATCGCGCCGACATTCTATCTCGCCGCACCGCGCAGCTGGGACAATCTGCTGACCGCCATCCAGGTGCGCGTCGAGGAATTCCTCGTGGCTCAAGAAACGGGTTTACGAATTCTTCATGGCGTCTGCCATTGCCGCCGAAAAACGCAAGCTCGACGGCAAAGACCCCACCTTAAAACAACGGCTGCTGGCCCCGCTCTGCGAATTGCTGGTGTCCGGGCCGATCAAGGACCAGTTTGGCCTCACCCGGTTGCGAGGCGCCTTCACCGGCGGTGAGGCCATGGGCGAAGATACCGTTCGTTTTCTACCGCGCGCTCGGAATCAAGCTGCGTCAGCTCTACGGCCAGACCGAAAGCAGCGCCTACAACGCGATCCAGGGCCTCGACGAGGTTCGGCTGCATACAGTCGGACGCCCGCTGCCGGGTGTCGAACTCAGGATCAGCGAGTCCGGCGAAATCCTGATCCGCTCGGGCAGCGTCTTCAGCGGCTACTTCAAACAGGAAGAGGCCACGCGCCAAAGCCTCGAAGACGGCTGGCTGCATACCGGAGACGCCGGCTACGTCGAGCCCGACGGACATCTCGTGGTGCTCGGACGCTTGTCCGATGTCGTGCACACCGCCAAGGGCGAGCGGTACATACCCAACTACATCGAGAACCGCCTGAAGTTCAGCCCTTACATCAAGGACGCCGCGGTGCTCGGACGCGACCGTGACACGCTGGCAACCCTGGTCTGCATCGACAAGGACGCGGTCGGACTCTGGGCGGAATTGCGCGGCATCTCCTACATCTCCTATGCCGATTTGTCACAGAAACCGCAGGTGATCGAGCTCATCGCTGCCGCCGTCAAGCACGTCAACACGACGCTTCCGGATGGGCTGCAGTTGCGTCAGTTCGTCTGCCTGCACAAGGAATTCGACCCTGACGACGGAGAGGTCACGCGAACCCGCAAGATTCGCCGCAACGTCGTCGAGGAGCTCTACAAGCCTATCATCGAGGCGATCTATGATCGAAAGCGCACCGTCCTGATGAAGGCGCAGATCAGCTACGAGTTAGGCGAAGTCGGCGTCATCGAGCGGACGCTTTCGGTGCAGGAGGCCTGACCATGGATTGGGCACTCTTAGCCGAGTTCGGCCGTCAATGGTGGGCTGGTCGGCCTGATGTATTCCCTGGTCGCGATGGGCATTGTGCTGATCTACAAATCGTCCTCGGTGCCGAACCTGGCGCAAGGCGCGATGACCATGCTGGGCGCCTATGTTGTGCTCGCCTTCGCCAACAATGCCGGCGCGCCGATCTGGCTTGCGATCGTGCTGGCGATCGTGACGATGTTCGGCGTCGGCATCGCCATCGAGCGGGTTGCGCTTCGACGGCTTGCCGGACGGCCGATCATCATGATCCTGATGATGACGCTTGGGCTGGAAATCCTGCTCCGTGCCGGCGCGATGACGATCTGGGGCGGCACCGGACGCCCGATGCCGCTCGGCATCAGCGATGATCCGCTTTTTCTGGGCCCACTGCTGATCAATCGCGCCTATGCCGTCGGAGCCACCGTCGCCATCATGATGTTCGGCTTGTTCATGCTGTTCTTCCGAACCCGGATGGGTGTGGTCCTGCGAGCGATCTCGGATGACTACACGGCGGCATGGTCGGTGGGAATCTCGGTCGAACGTGGCGTCGCGCTCTCCTGGGCGATGTCGGCGGTGGTGGCGACGATCGCGGGAGTCCTTTGGGCATCGGTGCAAGGCGTCGACCAGTCGTTGGCGCAATTGCTGCTGAAAGGGGTGACGGTGACGGTTCTCGGGGGACTGGACAGCATCGGCGGCGCGTTGCTTGCCGGCATACTGCTCGGCATCGTCGAGGGCGTGGCCGCCAGCTTTCTCGATCCTCTGCTCGGCGGCGCCAGTCGCGACCTCGTCGATGCGGCGATGCTCATCCTCACCATCATGCTTCGACCGCACGGCCTGTATGGCCGCCACGACATCGAAAGGATCTGAGTCCATGCTGTTCAGGCAGGCCGGCATCTTTCATACGAACTATGCTGCTGACCGGGCGCTGTTTCCGATTGCTGCCGACCGCTGGATGATCGCCATTCTGCTTGCGCTGGGCTTTGCAGCGCCCCTGCTTGTCAATTCGCTCTATCTAAGCAGCTACCTGCTGCCGTGGCTGGTTTGGACCGCCGGCGCGTTTGGCCTCAATCTCATTCTCGGCTGGGCCGGACAATTTCACCTCGGCTATGCCGCCGTGATGGGGATCGGCGCCTATGCGACAGTCCATGCCAACAAGGCCGGCATCCCCTGGGAAATTGCTATCGTGCTCGGGGGAACGACCGCCGCGATCATCGGAATCGGCTTTGCTTTCGCCGCGTTGCGCGTCAAAGGCCTGTATCTGGCGCTAAGCACCCTCGCCCTGCAATTCGTCATGGATTGGACGATCTCGCATGTTCCGGCGATCAGTGGCGGCACACAGGCCACGCTGCAGGCGCCGGACATCCGGTTGTTGGGTCTTCCGATCACATCGGATGCCGGGCTCTACTACGTGGCGCTGGTGTGGTGCATCCTGGTGACGTCGTTCATGCTGAATTTGCGGCGGACGGCGCTCGGCCGCGCCCTGATCGCAGTCCGGGAAAAAGACTTCGCGGCGGCGGTCATCGGCGTCAACAGTTTCTATTTCAAGCTGGTGGCCTTTTCGACGTCGTCATTCATCGGCGGCGTGACCGGAGCCATCCTGATTGGCACATTCTACCACGCCGTCACGCCTGAACAGTTTTCCGTCGACGTTTCGATACAGGCGTTGGCGATGGTGATCGTCGGCGGACTGGGCAGCATCATTGGCAGCTATTTCGGGGCCGCCTTCATTCTGCTGATGCCGGGCGCCATGAACAGCCTGATCTCATGGGCGGCGATTCGCTTTGGACTTTCTCTCAGCATCGAGACGCTTGCCCATCTTCCGCAAGCGCTCTACGGCGCACTGATCATCGGCTTTCTCCTGGTCGAACCACTGGGGCTCGGAAAGATCTACAACAACGTGCGCGACTATCTCCTCGTCTGGCCGTTCGGCTACGTGAAGAAGTAGAGCAGGCATGCGCACATCAGACACACACGCCGCGGCAAATGCGCTCTCGCTGAACAACATCGAGGTCGTCTACGACTACGTTTCGCTTGCGATCAAGGGTGTGTCGATCGATGTGCCCGTGGGCGGCATGGTGGCGCTGCTCGGCGCCAACGGCGCCGGCAAGAGCACCACACTGAAGGCGATCAGTGGATTGCTCGTCGCTGAACGCGGCGAAGTCCGTCGCGGCGAATTGCAATTTCTCGGCCGAAACATCAGCGCGCTGTCACCGCAGGAACGGGTCAAGCTCGGAATAGCCCACGTGCTCGAAGGCCGGCGGGTATTCGAGCATCTCACCCCCGACGAGAACCTGATCGCGGCGTCGGCGGTGCGCGGCCGTCACGACATGGGTCGGAACATGGAGCTGGTCTACAGCTATTTTCCACGCCTGCGCGAACGTCGGGCCGTCGCATCCGGCTATCTCTCCGGTGGCGAACAGCAGATGCTCGCGATCGGCCGCGCCCTGATGACGCAACCGAAGCTGCTGATGCTCGACGAACCCAGTCTGGGACTAGCTCCCTTTCTGGTGGCAGAAATCTTCCAGATCATCGGCCGTATCAACAAAGAGGAAGGGCTGTCGGTCCTGCTTGTCGAGCAGAATGCGGTGGCGGCACTCGAGATCGTCTCGCACGGCTATCTCATCGAGAGCGGCCGCATCGTCATGCACGATACGGCGGAAGCCTTGAGAAGCAACCCCGACATCCAGGAGTTCTATCTTGGCGGCGCGAAGGGCAAGAGCTTCCATGACATCAAGCACTACAGCCGGAGGAAGCGCTGGCTGACGTAATTACGCGCGATCCAAAATCTAGGAAAATCTAGCGGACAAACACAACAACAAGTCAGTTCGATCAAAGGGAGGACCCAAATGAAGTATTTATCCGTTGTGGCTGGTCTTGCATGGAGCACCTTCGCCACCATGCCGGCGACTGCAGCCGACCCGATGCGTTTCGGGCTCTGCTACGATCTCACCAAGGCCTATACATTCGTGACGCCGCAGGTGGCCCAGGCCGCCAAGGATTATGCCGACCTTCTCAACAGCAAGGGCGGGATCGAAGGCCATCCGGTCGAAATGATTGTGCAGGACCACGGCAACGAGCCGCAACGCGGCATCGAATGCTACGAAAAACTGAAGCGCGACGGCGTCATGGTGTTCGACATGCTGTCGACCCCGGTGTCCCGCGCGGTGCTTCCCCGCGTCATGAAAGACGGCAATATCCTGATCCAGTCGCTCGCTGGGCGCGGCGACGCCGTCGATGGCGACGTCTTCAAATGGGTGTTCCCGATCGGTCCGACCTATTGGGGCCAAGCCTCGAACGACATCGAATACATCAAGCAGAAATCAGGCGGACAGCTGAAGGGCCTCAAGATCGCATTTCTTTACGTCGATTACCCGTTCGGACAGGAGCCGATCGGCATCCTGAAAACGCTGGCCGCCAAGGAAGGCTTCGATCTGCAGCTATTTCCCTATCCGCTTCCGGGCAATGACCAGGCTTCGGCCTGGACTCAGATTCGTCGTTTCGCGCCGGACTGGATCGTCAGTTGGAGCCTGTCGAACATGCATGTGATCGCATCGCGCGAGATGAAGCGCAACGGCATCACGCTCGACAAATATATCGCCGTCAACTGGATGAACGAGGTCGATATCAGCAATATTGGCGCCGAGGCAGCCAAGGGCATCAAGCGCGGAACCAACGTCGCTGGTGGATCGAACCATCCATTGATCCAGGAGATTATCAAGGAACTCTACGACAAGGGTAAAGGCAACGGCGAGCGCAAAAACCTCGAGGATGTCTATTACAACACCGGCCTCGCGATCTGGTCGATCGCCGTCGAAGGCGCTCGCATCGCAATCAAGAAAGATGGCTGGCCGTTGACGCCAGAGAAGATCAAGAACGGCCTTGAAAGCATCAAGGACTATAACGCCAACGACATGATGGCGCCGGTCACCGTGACTACGCAGGATCATGGCGGCGGCGGCAAGACCCGCATCGAGATGTGGGACGGCAGCAAATGGGTACCGCAGACCGAATGGATCGCCGCTTACAAGGATGACGTGTGGAGCGTGGTGAAGGCTCAATCGGCCGAATACGCCAAATCCGAGACCCAAAAGTAGCTCTCGATACGCGCCAGGCGTTGCGACGAGTCATCTCGTCGCCGCGCCTGGCGGTAGCATAGCGTGGGGTCGTACTCTCGGGCATCTGCCGCCTCGACAACCCTCTTTGTGATCTTGACCATGACGTTCCTTCGTTCCGGGCGCGATCTCCCAAGTAAGCAACGAGTAAGCAGGCGGGAGAAAATCAGTGCGGGGTTTCGGATAGGAACGTCGCTATTGTTGTTGAGAATATCCAGTTGCCAAAGCTAGATAGCGCAGCATAGCGTGCCCTATCGCATTTTTGGGATGGGTACGTTTTCTTGCTCCGAAGGCAAAGGTCACACGTTCGTGTCGGGCGCGCCAAATTTCTAAGTCATGCCGAATTCGCGACCTAACCCGTATCGAGGATCGATCGGTCTCTTGTAAGCGCGACGTCAGCGTAGATGGAGTGGTCTGGCCGGCTTGTGGTGGTGCATGGATGCAGCCACCGTCAAGCGGGCCCGGTTATCGCAGCGTCGCCGGCAACCGGTCGCCGTGCTGGCGCGCCAGCATCCATTGCGGATATTCGAGCGGTCGCGCACTGACCTTATCGAGGATTGCGAGCTCATCTGCGGAAAGCTGGATCCCGGTCGCGGCCAGATTGTCGTCGAGTTGCTCGATCGACTTGGCGCCGATGATGACGCTGGTCACGGGCCTCTGGTGCAACAGCCAGGCAAGCGCGATGCGTGCGACCGAAACTCCGCGCGCTTTCGCAATCGGCTGGATGGCCTCGATCACGTCGTAGGCGTGCTCCTTGTCGACCGGCGGGAAGTCGAAGGACAGACGCCGCGCGTCGTTGGAAGCGGCCGCGCCCTCGCGGGTGAACTTCCCGGACAGGAAACCACCGGCGAGCGGCGACCAGATCATCAGCCCGAGCTGCTGGTCGGTCGCCATCGGGATGATCTCGCGCTCGAGATCGCGGCCGGCGATGGTGTAGTGGCATTGCGCGGTCTCGAAGCGCGCGTAGTTGTATTGCCGCGCCAGACCCTGCGCCTTCATGATCTGCCAGGCCGACATGTTCGAGGCGCCGATGTAGCGGACGAGCCCGCGCGTGACGAGATTGTCGAGCGCCTTCATGGTCTCCTCGATCGGAGTGATGAGGTCGGCGCCATGGACCTGGTAGAGGTCGATATAGTCGAGCCCGAGCCGCTTCAGGCTCGCTTCGACGGCATCCATGATGTGGCCGCGCGACAGGCCGACCTGGTTGGGGCCGGGTCCGGTGCGTCCGCGTACCTTGGTCGCGATGATGACGTCCTCACGCTTGACCTCGAGGTCGCGCAGCGCCTGGCCGAGGATTTTCTCGGAATGGCCTTCGGCATAAACGTCGGCGGTGTCGATGAAATTCACGCCGGCGGCCAGCGCGCGCTCGACGAGCTGGTTGGCGCTCGCCTGATCGACTTCGCCCCAGACCTTCCACCAGCCCTGGCCGCCGAAAGTGGCGGTGCCGAGGCAGAGTTCGGTGACATAGAGGCCGGTGCGGCCGAGTGCGCGATGCTTCATTTTCTTCACTCCCAGGGAAATTGATCGGCCCGTTCTCCGCGGGCATCGAGCTTCAAGAACAGTTGTTGGAGATTGTGGACGGGCTTTCGGACATCACCATCGGTTCTTGAGCAGTTCGTCGACCATGCGGGCGGTGCGCTCGAAATGGTCGCGGAGCAGCTCGGTTGCGGTAGGAGCGTCGCGCCGGATCGTGGCCTCGAAGATCAGGCGATGCTCGGTCTTTATATCGCGCGGCGGCGCCGAGATTGACAGGCGGCGGTAGCGATTGGCGCGCGCGGAGAGCTGGCTGCAGAAGCCGAGCAGGACCTTTGACTGGCAGGCGGCTATCAGCGCTTCATGGAAGGCCTCGTGGCGCTTCTCCCACTGCTCGTCCACCGCCGTCGGTAGATCGGCGCGCTCGCGGTCCATGCGCGAAAGCAGATGATGGGCGCTCATGAGCTGAGCCTCCCAATGCTCGTCGCCAAGCTCGATCGAGAGCCGCAGCGCTTCGGATTCGAGCTGCTGCCGGTTTTTGACGACGTCCCAGAGATCCTGCGACGACACCGGCGCCACCCGGTAGCCGCGGTGACCCTCGAGTTCGGCAAAGCCTTCGGCCGTCAGGCGCGCGAGGGCCTCGCGGACCGGCGTGACGCTGGTGTCCGTCATGGACTGCAAGTCGCTGAAACGGAGCCGTTGTCCCGGTTGGAGCTGCCCGGAATGCATGGCCGCACGAATGCGCGCATACGCCTCGTCTGCCAAGGTGCGGGAAACATCACCGATCGCGATCATCGGGGTATCTTCACAACTTTTTGCCTCGAAGGCAAGATTTTCGAAAATACTTGACGCCTGATCTTCCGACCCACTACCCTTCAGAAAAAAAGAAACTGGAGACATCGCGCCCAAGCGCGATGCCTATCGCCATCGGGATGATCCCAGGGGAGGAGCGGATGACAGCATCCGGTCGTCGCTCGATGACCCGCCGCAGCGTCGTCGGCGGCATGGGTTTGGCGGGCGCAAGCACGCTGGCCGGCGCGTTGCCGGTCTCCAGGACCTTCGCGCAGGCCAAAGCGCCGATCCAGCTCAGCTTCTGGACCTACGAGAATCCCGAGACGCGGCCCTGGATCCACAAGCGCATCAAGCTCTTCATGGAGCAGAATCCGAACGTCAAGGTGGAGTTCCAGTGGTTCACCTTCGGTGATCTCGGCAAGAAGATCAGCGTCGGCTTCGCCACCGGGACGGCGCCGGACGGCTTTGTCAGCCAGGACTGGTTCATGCCGATCTGGCTCGCCAAGGGGCTCCTCGCCCCACTGGATGTTCAACGTCTCGGCTATTCCTCCTACGAGACCTACACGGCCGACTTCACCAAGGCCTTCGTCGACGGCGCCACGAAGGATGGCAAGGTCTACGGCTATCCCGCCTGGTTCTATGGCTTCTGCAACTACCTCAACACCAAGCACTTCAAAGAAGTCGGCCTCGATCCCGACAAGGACTGGCCGCAATCCTTCGAGCAATTCGGCGAGGTCGCAAAGCGCCTGACCATCAAGGACGGCGACAAGTTCGTGCGCCAGGGCTTCAAGTTCGCGATGCACACTGCGCAATGGACCATGATCCAGTTCAACCCGATCCTGATCCAGTGCGGTGGCGCCTGGTTCGACGCCGCGGGCAAATGCATCGTCAACAGCCCGGCCGGCGTGAAAGCGATGAAGCTGCGCGCCTCGATCGCCAGGCAATATGGCGCCGAAGACTCCGCGGTATCGACCTGGACCAATCCGATCCCGCAGATGGACTGGCTGAAGGAGCGCTGCTCCATGTTCTGGGCGCAGCCGCAGACCTTGCAGACCATCGCCTCGGAAAACCCCACGATGAAGTCGGAAGGCTATTTCCGCCCGGTCCAGTATCCCGGCGTTACCCCCGGGAAGGGCTTACCGACCACGTACGGCTTCAACCTCGTGATCAACGCGCGGGTGTCAAAGGAAAAGCAGGAGGTCCTGCACGACCTCTACCGCTTCATCTTCTCCGACCCCATCGATTGCTGGGCCGCGACCGCGCCGTTCACGCTTGCCCGGAAAAGCGGCTGGCGCGATCATCCGACCGTGCGCGCATTCCCCGATGTCGACGAGATCATCAAGGCGACCGACAACGGCATTTTCCTGCCGCGCACCCTCGTGTTCAACGAACTCGCCGACGCGATGCACCGGGCGGTGCAGAAGATCATGCTGACCAACGCCGACATCAAGGCTACGCTGGACGATGCGGCGGCCGAGGTCGATCGGGCGACAGCGAGCTACAAGGGGTAAAGAAGGGATTTTGGCCGCTGCCATGAGGCGGCGGCAGATGAAAAGAAAACAGCCCGGCAAGGCATCGGGCGTCAAATTTCTGGGAGAAAACCATGAGCAGAGCCAGCAACTGGAATCCGACGCGTCGCGCCGTCATCGGCGGCATCGGCGCCGCCGGCCTCGGGGCCACCATCGCGCCGCGCGCCTTCGCGCAGACCAAGAAGCCGGTGAACCTGAGCTTCTGGACCTTCGACAATCCGCAGCAGCGCCCCTGGGTGCACAAGCGGATCAAGATGTTCATGGAGCAGAACCCGAACGTGAAGGTCGACTTCCAGTGGTTTCCCTTCGGCGACCTCGGCAAGAAGCTCAGCGTCGGCTTCGCCACCGGCACCGCGCCGGACGGCTTCGTCAGCCAGGACTGGTTCATGCCGGTGTGGCTCGACAAGGGGCTTGCTGGCGCCGCTCGACGTGCAAGAGGCTCGGCTACGACTCCTTCGGTAGCCTTCACCGCCGATTACGCCAAGGCCTTCGTCGACGGCGCCACCAAGGACGGCAAGGTCTACGGCTATCCGATGTGGTTCTACGGCTACTGCAATTACCTCAACACCAAGCAGTTCAAGGAGGTCGGCCTCGACGCCGACAAGGACTGGCCGCAGAGCTGGGAGCAGCTCGGCGAGGTCGCCAAGCGACTGACCATCAAGGACGGCGACAAGTTCACGCGGCAGGGCTTCAAGTTCGCGATGCACGCGGCGCAATGGACCATGATCCAGTTCAACCCGATCCTGATCGGCGCCGGCGGCAAATGGTTCGACAAGTCTGGCAAGTGCATCGTCAACAACGACGCCGGCGTCCGCGCCATGACCATCCGCGCCTCGATCGCGCAGAAATACGGCGCCGAGGACCCCGCGGATTCGATCGCGACCAATCCGATCCCAGGCATGGACTTCCTGAAGGAACGCGCCTCGATGTTCTTCTGCCATCCGCTGCCGATCGATCTCGTCAAAGCGCAGAACCCGGCGATGGCCGAGCAGAACTATTTCCGCCCGGTACAGTATCCGGGCTCGGTGGCCGGCAAGGGCATCTCGACGACCTACGGCTTCAACCTCGTCATCAATGCGAAAGCCGCCGACGACAAGCAGGAGACGCTGCACGATCTCTACAAGTTCATGATGAGCGATCTCGTCGATGCCTGGCACGATGCTGCGCCGTTCACCTTTGCCAAGAAGACCGGCTGGGCGGACAAACCCGAGGTGCAGAAATTCCCCTATGTCAACGAGATCATCAAGGCCAAGGACGAGGGCGTGCTACCTGCCGCGCTCGCTGGTGTTCAACGAGATGGCGGACGCCATGCACCGCGGCGTGCAGAAGATCATGCTGACCAAGGCCGACATCAAGACGACCCTGGACGAGGCCGCGGCCGAAACCGATCGTGCCACCGCGGCCTACAAGAAGGGCTGATCGCTTGATGGTCGAGAACTCGCGTCGATCGGCTCATATGAAGGTGACAAGGCGGCGCGCAGCCCACCGCGCGCCCGTTCTGGCGCTTCGGCTACCACACGCGCATCAGCCTGTGGGGGGTCGCCTTCGTGCTGCCGACGCTGATCTTCTTTGCCGTCTTCAAATACGGCCCGATGCTGTGGGCGATCGAGCTCAGCTTCAATTCCTACGACATGGTGTCCGCGCCGCACTTCGTCGGCCTCGACAATTACCGCGACGCTGCTCTCCGACCCGATCTTCCGCGAGACGCTCGTCAACACGCTGGTCTATATCGGCGGCTCAACGCTGCTGATCACGATGTCCGGCCTCGGGCTTGCGCTCGCGATCAACACCGGCATCCCCGGCGCTCGCCACTGCATGACGGCGATGTTCCTGACCAATCTGATGCCGATCATCGCGGTCTGCCTGGTCTGGCGGCTGCTGCTCCATCCCTATGGCGTGGTCAACCAGATACTGCAGCCCTTCGGCTTCGGCCGCATCGACTGGCTGACCAATGCGTCGACCGCCATGCCCGCCATCATCATGGTCACGGTCTGGCGGTTCGCGCCATATTTCATGGTGGTGTTCCTGGCCGCACTGCTGGCGCTGCCGGACGACTATTACGAAGCCGCCGAGCTCGATGGCGCAGGTCCGCATTCGCCGCTTCTTCTACATCACGCTGCCGCTGCTGATGCCGACCATCTTCTTCGTCGTCGTGGTCTCGGCGCTGCTGTGCGCCCGGATCTTCCTGATGCCGTACCTGATCACCGGCGGCGGCCCGGGCAACGCCACGCGGGTGCTGTCGATGCTGATCTACGAGACCGGCTTCTCCTATCTGAAGATGGGGCAGGCGGCGGCGATCTCGGTCGTGCTGTTCGCGATCATGCTGGTCTTCACGACCTTGCAGATGCGGCTGTTCTCCCGCAGCGAACGGATTTACGTCTGATGGCCTCCCTCGACATCGACACGCCGCGGCCGGTCTCGCTTCGGCACTATTGGCCGGGCCTGCGCAAGGCTATCGGTCTGGCACTGCTCGCCGCGCTCGCCTTCGGCTTCCTCGTCCCGATCCTGTGGATGACCGTGATGTCGTTCCAGGCCGGCGAGAAGATGTTCCAGCTCACGCACCGAATGGATCCCCTCGGTCTGGCATTTCGAGAACTATCCGAACGCGCTGTCGCGCGCGCCGTTCGCGCAGTATTTCCTGAACAGCGGCATCGTCTCGCTGTCGGTGATGATCGGCAACGTGGTGTTCTGCACGCTGGCGGGATATGGCCTCGCCAAATTCCGTTTCCCCGGATCGGGCCTGGTGCTGCTCCTGATCCTGTCGCACTCTGATGCTGCCGCTCGAGGTGACGCTGGTTCCGACCTTCCTGGTGGTCCATAAATTCGACTGGATGAACACCTATCAGGGTATCGTTTCGCCGCTTCTGATCGATGCCTTCGGCGTGTTCCTGATGCGCCAGTCGATGATTTCGATCCCGAAGGACTATATCGAGGCGGCGCGGATCGATGGCGCCGGCGAGCTTCGCATCCTGCTTGCAGATCATCGTGCCGCAGTGCTGGCCGGCGTTGTCGGTGCTTGCGATCTTTTCGTTCCGGGACAGCTGGGATCAATATCTCTGGCCGCTGACGGTGGTGTCGATCGATTCCTTGCGGACCTTTCCGCTCGGCCTTGTCCAGTTCGGCGAGGATTACGGCAATCCGCCGACCGAGCAGATGGTGATCGCCGTGCTCGCCACGCTCCCGGTATTCCTGCTGTTTGCGATCCTGCAGCGTTCGATCAATCGCGGCTTCGGCCTGAGCGGGCTGAAATGACCGCGCGCTGCATCATCCTTTCAATTTAACGTCGGGGAAGAAGAGAATTGGACAAGATCAAGATTGCCATGGCGCATCGCGGAGCCGGCGTGGCGCCGGTGTTTGCCGCGCTCGAAGGCGGCTATTTCCGCGAGAACGGCCTTGAGCCCGAGCTCGTGTTCTATCACGGCCACCCCAACTCGCTGAAAGCGGTGATCGCGGGCGAGGCGCAGTTCACCAATGCGGTCGGTGCGGAGTTGCTGCTCGCCAACAATCGCCACGGTGGCGACGCGGTGGTGCTTGCGTCCGCCATCTCGCGCAGCGCCCAGCAGGTGGCCGCGCGCCCTGGCATCAAGACCCGGGAAGATCTTCGCGGCAAGCGCTGGGGCGTGACCTTCCGCAACGACGCCGACGAATGCGCGATGATGATGGCGTTCGACCGCTGGGGCTGGAGCATCGACAGGGATGTCGAGATCGTCGTGGTCGGCAATGACGGCGCGCGGCTCGATCTGCTGCTCGACCAGAGCAAGGTGGATGTGGCGATCATGCATGCGCCGGAGACCTTCCAGGCGCCGAAGCGCGGCTATCACATCGTCGAGGATTTCGGCCGGCTCGACGTATCCTTTCAGAATAGCTGCGCGGCCTCAACCCGCGGCTATGTGAAGAGCCATCCGGATATCGCGCTGGGCTATGTCAAATCCTTCTGCCAGTCGGTGCATCGCTTCCGCAGCGATGCAGGCTTCGGCATCCATGTATTGCGCAAATACAGCGGCGAGACCGATATGGACGTGTTGCGGCCGACCTGGGTGCTGTTTGCGCGCTACATGGGCGACATGATGTTCCCAAGCCTCGAAGGCGTGCGCAACGCATCGGCGATCCTGCATCGCGTCGGGGCACTGCCGAGGCCGGTGCCGCCGGAGGAAGCCGTCGATCTCGGTCCGGTCGCAGCACTTGAGGCGCAAGGGTTCTTCGAGACGCTGATGGGCGCGCGCGACCTCACCGGCAAGAGCGCGGCCTGATCCGCCGGAAATGTTGCAAGGAATGGAAATTCGCGTATGGCGGATGTTGCGCTCCGGAACGTAGTCAAGCGCTACGGAAATTATGAAGCCGTTCGCGGCATCAGTCTGGAAATTCCCGACAGCAAGTTCGTGGCGCTGGTCGGCCCGTCCGGCTGCGGCAAGACCACGACGCTGCGCATGATCGCCGGCCTCGAGGACCTGACCGCGGGCGAAATCTCGATCGGCGGCCGCGTCATCAATGATGTCGCGCCGAAGAATCGGGATATCGCCATGGTGTTCCAGAGCTACGCCCTGTACCCGCATATGACGGTGGCGCAGAACATGTCATTCGGGCTGAAGCTGCGCGGTATGGCGAAAGCCGAGGTCAAGCGGCGTGTCGAGGAGGCGGCGCGCATCCTCGATATCGGCGAATTGCTCAATCGCCGACCCGGTGCCTTGTCGGGCGGTCAGCGCCAGCGGGTCGCCATGGGCCGCGCCATCGTGCGCAATCCAAAGGTGTTCCTGTTCGACGAACCGCTTTCCAATCTCGACGCCAAGCTGCGGGTGCAGATGCGCACCGAGATCAAGCGGATTCACCAGCAGGTCCAGACCACGACGATCTATGTAACCCACGATCAGATCGAGGCGATGACGCTCGCGGACTACATCGTGGTGATGAACCGCGGCTGCATCGAGCAGATGGGCACGCCTTATGAGCTCTACCACGCGCCGAAGACGCGCTTCGTCGCCGGCTTCATGGACTCGCCCGCAATGAACTTCATCCCGTGCACGCTGGAGCAGAATGCCTCGGCGCTCTCGGTCCGGCTGGGTGATAGCGTTTCGTTTCCGGTCCCGGAAAACCGCCTGCAGCGCTACCGGCCGGTGGCGGGAAAATCCCTGATCTTCGGCTTGCGCCCCGAGCACATCACCGAGCCGCGGGGCGAGGCACGGGGCACGTTCTCGGAATTCGCAACCGTTGCCGATGTCGTCGAGCCGATGGGCACGGAGGCCATGATCTTCTTCAATCTCGGCGGCGTCGCGGTCAGCGGGCGCGTGGATTCCTCCGCCTCCGTTCCTGTCGCGGGCGAGAAGCTGAGGCTGTTCGCCAACATGGCGCACATGCATCTGATCGATCCCGAGAGCGGTGCGGTCGTCTGATTTCAGAATAGCAACAAGGGCCCGAAGCGGCCGTCAGAATTGGGAGAGCAGCATGAAAGTTGGCGTCGCCGGATTGGGCCGCATGGGAGCCGCCATCGCAAAGCGGTTGATCGAGGTTGGCCATGAGGTCACGGTCTGGAATCGCAGCGCGGACAAGGCCGAACCGCTGGTGAAAGTGGGCGCGGCGCGGGCGGCAAGTCCGGGCGAGCTTGCCTCGCGCGTCGACGTGGTGATCACGATTCTGACCGACGCCAAGGCCATTGCCGATGTTTACGAGAGTGCTTCCGGCCTGCTTGCCGGGGATGTCGCCAGCAAGATGTTCATCGAGATGAGCACCGTGCAACCCGAGACCGAGGTAGCGCTGGCGAAAAAGATTGCCGCAAGGGCGCGACGATGGTCGAGTGTCCCGTGGGGGGCACGGTCGGCCCGGCCCTTCAGGGCAAGCTGCTGGGCGTTGCCGGGGGCACCAAGGAGGATTTCGCGCGCGCCAAGCCGCTGTTGGAACAGATGTGCCGCCGGGTCGACCTCGTCGGCCCGATTGGCGCCGGCGCAAGCATGAAGCTCGCCATCAACCTGCCGCTCGGCGTTTTCTGGCAGGCCCTGGGCGAAGCCTATTCGCTCTGCCGTCATCTCAACCTGGATCCGGCTTGGCTGATGGAATTATTCGCGGATACCTCGGGCGGACCCAATGTGTTGAAGGCGCGCGGCGGCGCGGTCGCGCTCGCGCTACAATCGAAGGACCCGGGCTCGGCGACATTCGATTGCAACTCCATTCGCAAGGATTTCCGGACCATGGTGGCGGAGGCGAAAGCGCTTGGCTTCGGCCTACCACTGGCCGAGAAGACGCTCGCGATCTACGACCAGGCGAGCCTGGAGGGCTGGGGCCGCAAGGATTGCACCGAACTGCCAGCCTTCTGGTCAAGCCACCAGGTCAAGTAAAAAGCCATGTGAATCGGAGCAACTGTCCCCGTGCCAAGCCAGGTTGATAAAAACGTCGGTATGATCGGTCTCGGGATCATGGGATCTGCGATGAGCAAGAACCTCATCGCGGCTGGTTTTACCGTGGTCGGATACGACATCTCGTCTTGCGCCGTCGATGCCTTCAAGGCGTTGGGTGGCACGGCGGTCGCGTCTGTCGCGGAAGTTGGCAAGACAGCGAAAATACTGATCACGTCGCTGCCGTCCGCGAACGCCTTGCTCGATATCGTAGGTGAATTGCAGAAGTTGCCACGCGGGGATCGCGTGGTCGCGGAAACCAGCACCTTCACGCTGGAGGACAAGCTCGCGGCGCAAGCGAAGCTCACAGAAGCCGGGATCGCGATGCTGGATTGTCCGCTCTCAGGCTCCGGTAGCCAGGCGCTGCAGCGCGACGTGCTGGTTTATGGCAGCGGGGAGAAGGCGCATTACGACCGCTGCCTTCCGGTATTTCAGGGCTTTTCCCGCGCTCCGCATTATCTCGGCGCCTTCGGCAACGGCTCCAAGATGAAGTACGTCGCCAACCTCATGGTCGCCGTGCATACGGTGGTCGCAGGCGAGGCCTTCACGCTGGCGCGCAAGGCCGGACTCGATCCCGCCCAGATGTTTGCAGTCGTGAGCGATGGCGCGGCCGGCTCACGCGCGCTTGATGTGCGCGGGGAGATGCTGATCTCGGACACATACTTGCCGATCCGCACCATGTCGCTCGAGCTCTGGCGCAAGGACATGCGGGTGATCGCGGACTTTGCCAATTCGCTGGCTTGCCCGACGCCGATGTTCTCGGCCGCTGTCCCCCTGTTCAACGCCGCCGTTGCGTCCGGGTATGGCGATCAGGACACCGCGGCAGTAGCTGCGGTAATCGAGGCCATGGCAGGCCTTCCCGTCGGCAAGAAATGATATGAGATCTAACGAAAACCAGGCTATCTGCATCGCGCCATGTTTGCGGTTGGCTCGCCCGAAGCTGGCATCTCATCCAAGAGGCGCGATCATGCCTATTCGAGGGTATCGGCAGTCACGCCTGCCGCGAGCAATTGCTGTTGGATCTGGTGAAGCGCGCCGACTCGAATTATCCGATCAGATTTTCGATTGCATACCATAAGCTTAGACGCGCAGCCAGTTTTTGTGTTGGACGCTTTGTTGGACGTTTTATTGGACGCAGTTGGGCCCGACGAGCCATTGTTTATCGTTTAGCTGAAGACGTTCGAGATCGAGCCTCTGGCCGGTTCGTGGTCGCACCACGCTAGTGGGTCGTGAGGGCTCCGCTCCGTCGCCATCAAGATCGATCGGCGAAGCTGTCGCCGAACATCGGCAGACCGCTCTTTGAGTCCGCGCGAGCCGCCTCATCCTGGAGCACGTCCCAGTGCTCGGCCAACACCCGTCCGCGATGCGCACGATGTCGGCGGCTATCCAGTTTCTCGGCAGTCCGGTGCCGGAGAAGCGACCATGGACGATCACGAAATCGCCTTCGGCCACGATCACACCCGGCTCATATTTGAGGGACGCCGGACTGGCCTTGATGAGGTTGAAGAGACCTTCGCGACCCGGCTCGATGTGGGCGCTGTGCTGGATGTAGTTCGGCGACCAGTATCGCGCAGCCGCCTCATAATCCCGTTTGTTGAAGAGTGTATTGAATGCTTCGAGGACAAGCGTTTTGTTCCTTTCTCCCATCGACGCCATCTCTCATGCTCCTTCCTCTCGCCGGTTAACTTATCTCGTCGACCCGGTCCGGGTAGAAAGCGACGTAATCCTTGATCTGCGCCATCGCTTCAAATGGAGCCTCATAAGTCCACACCGCGTTGCGTGAACGATCACCGCCAGCGGGAACGCTGTAGTAGGAAGCGTCGCCCTTGTAGGGGCAATACGAGGTGTGTTCGCTGCGCGTGAGCGCGGCCATATCGACATCCCGACGGGGGATATACTGAACGGGCGGATAGGATGCCTCGCGAAGCGTCAACGCAGCGTTTGTGTCGGCGATGATTTTTCCGCCGACCTTGACCACGACGCGAGACGGGTTCGCTTCAATCGAAATCGGGTGGTCTGGCCCGGGAATCTTCACTGGCTTGTCAGTCATGACTTGTCTCCGTGTTGGCAGGTACAGGTGGTCACTATCGCGCTCTCCGAATGTGTGATCATGGCGCTTACTCTTCGGACAAGAACAGGGACACGTGCCGAACGAACCGGTCGGGATATTGATACTGTGAGCCGTGACCGGCGTCCGGATAGAGGATCAGCTGCGCATTCGGGAGATACCGCTGCAGAATCGACGAGTTCACCGAATAGATGATCACGTCATTGTCGCCATTGATGACCAGAGTCGGCTGGTGGATCGATTTCAGATAGTCGAACGGCTTCTCCCGCGGGGCGCCCCATTTGGTAATGGCTTCGATCTGGGCAGGCGCAACTTTTTCGTTGACCTCGGGATCGCGGTTCTGCGCGCGCAGGCGGAAGCGTTTGAGGAACTCGCGGCCTGCAGCCTGACTTTTCTCGGACCGCGTGAAATGGACCCGAAGCCAAAGATGATCGGGGTCGTCATAAGCGGCGCCGAAGATTTCCTGCGCCTCCGGCGTGAGGGTCGCCATGCCTTCGCCGCTGCGCGGGCCGGTGCCGACCAGGACCAGGCGCCTCACGAGGTCGGGCGCCTGAAGAGTGATCTCCTGCGCGACAAAGCCGCCGATCGAAAATCCGAGCACATCGACCTTCGGCAGTCCAATCGCCTTGATAAAAGAGACGGCGTTCGTCCCCATTTGTTCACAGGAGGTCGGAACTTCGCCGGAGCTGCTGGAGACGCCGGCGTTGTTGAACAGGATCACCTCCCGCGTCGTTGCGAGGCCATCCGTCACCGCCGGATCCCAATGGTCCATCGTCCCCGTGAAGTGCTGGTTGAAAACGAGCGGCACCCCGCCCGACTTCCCGAAGCGGCGATAGGCGAAGCGGATGCCGTTGGCCTCGACGAACTGTGTTGGTGCGGTCTGGTGGGTGTGAGTCATGTCCTGGCGCGGATGAGCCATTTCTGGACGGCCATGAAGCATCATGATCTGAACTCCAATTATTCGGCCGGCATCACATCGGCCACGAGCGCAAGGGCTGCTTTCGCGCAATCGACGTCGTGCTGCACGGTGGGAGCCCCGCTCACACCGATTGCCCCGACGACTTCTCCGCCCACCTTGATAGGAAAACCTCCTCCGTACGCCGCCACACGCGCAAGCGTGGGGATCCCAGCCAGAAGCGACGGGTCGCGCTGGATAAAGTCGAAAAAGTCCTGGGTGGAGACGCCGAACAGAGCTGTGTACGCCTTGTTCTGCGCAATCTCGATGGAAAGGATCGGGGCCCCATCCATCCGGCTAAAGGCCTTGAGATTGCCGCCGTCATCGAGAATCGCGACGTTCTCGGCGACCCCCATTTGTCTGGCTTTTGCTACCGCTTGATCGATCATCTTCTGTGCCAGTTCGGAAGAAATGCTGTGCTTCGTTACTACGTTGCCCATCGGGCTCCTCCACTATTTGAAGTGCGTTGCGCGCCAATCGGGTTTGGTCGCAACAATCGACTACCGTGAACAAGCCCGATCGATGAAGCGCGAACGAGAAGGCCCCCAGAGTCAGCGGCTCTTGCCACCATCGACGTGGAGGACATGGCCGGTAATGTAGGAGGCTCCCTCCGACGCGATGAAGACGACCGCGTTGGCGATTTCTTCCGAGAGGCCGAGACGCGCCATCGGAACGGTCGCCGTCAACGCCGCCTTGTTCTCCGGCGTGCCCGTGAAGCGGGTCAACATGCCGGTGTCGGTCGGGCCAGGCGCCACCGCATTGACACGTATCCCCGACTTCGCGAGCTCGAGCGCCACCGACTTGGTAATGCCTTCGACCGCGTGCTTGCTGCCGACATAGATCGGGGCCTCCGCCGCGCCCTCGTGCCCATAGGTCGAGGAGATGTTGATGATGGTCCCGCTGCGCTGTCCCTGCATGACGCGCGCTTCGTGCTTCATGCTCAGGAGTACGCCGAGAACATTGGTGTCGAACGTCGCGGAATAGCTTTCCGCGGTCTGCTCCGTGATCGGGCCGGGTTTGCCTTCGGTGCCGGCATTATTGACCGCGATATCGAGACGCCCGAAGCGCTCGACGGTGCGGTCGACGAGACGACGGACATCGTCTTCCTTGCGCACATCGGCCTGGACGAATTCGGCTTCGGCACCGAGCGAACGGAGCTCGCGAACCAGTGACTCACCGGCATCCGGCTTACGCCCGGAAACAACAACGCGATTGCCCGCTTTCGCGAACGAGACCGCCGCAGCGCGGCCGATGCCCGTGAGAGCCCCAGTGATGAGAACGACTGATGATGGCATGATTATCTCCTTGATAAGAAAAGGTTTCTGTGGCTGCCGTCTCCGACCGGGTGTTGTGAAGGGGTCGGTTGCGGCGTTGGCCCCAAGATGAGCGTTCTCGACCAATTGAAAAACAGGCCATAATTCCAAACATATCGGACATAGGTGTCCGATATGGAGGTTCGCGAATGGACAGTCTGGGATCGCTCAATGCGTTCGTTCGGGCCGCCGAAACCCGAAGCTTCACGGTTGCGGGACGGCAGCTTGGCGTATCGCCGTCGGCGATCGGCAAGTCAGTGGCTCGGATGGAGGAACGGCTCGGCGTGCGCCTCTTCCATCGCAGCACGCGCAGCATCACACTCACCGCAGAAGGCGCCCTGTTCCTCGAGCGCTGCCGGCGCATCTTTTCTGAAATTGAAGCGGCCGAGCTTGAACTGTCGCAGACACACGAGGCCCCGCGCGGCACACTGCGTGTCGGCCTGCCATTGGTCGGCATGCTGATGATACCGACGCTCGTGGCGTTCATGCGGGCCTATCCCGAGATCATGCTGGATCTCGATTTCAGCGATCGGGTCATCGATGTGATCGAGGAGGGTTTTGACGCCGTCGTGCGCTTCGCCGACGCCGGCGACACGCGTTTGATGTCGCGGGCTTTGGGCACATATCGCCGACGCCTCGTGGCGGCGCCGGCCTATCTAGCGGCCAAAGGTGTTCCCAAAACCCCTGATGACCTCAAGGCTCACGCCTGTCTGCACCACCGGTTTCCGACCAGCAGAAGGTTCGAGGAATGGCCCTTGCCGCCCGAGCATGCCGGCATCGAGATCGAACTGCCGAAGACGGCCGTAGCCAGCACGCTTGAGCCGCTGATCTATATGGCCGAGCAAGGCCTGGGCATCGCCTACCTGCCGGACTTCGCCATCGGCCGGCAACTTCGTGAAGGCCTGCTCGTCGCCGTGCTCGACGACTACACCGACCGCTCCGGACCGCTTCGGGTGCTGTGGCCGTCGAGCCGGCATCTCGCTCCCAAGCTCAGAGCTTTCGTGGACTTTCTCGCCGCGAACCTTATCCCCGCCGTGGAAGGCGAAGCAGACAGCGGGATAAGTTTCTAGGAGAGGTTGATCTCGATCGGCGCGCCGGATCGGCGGCGAGGGGACGCGCGCACAAAGGCGTGCCAAATCGCACTAGATCGTATCGTGGCGTAGAAAATCGTGGAGCGGGTGAAGCGCTCCGACTCAAATTTTTCTTTCGATTTCTGTCAACGACGCCAATTACTTACGCCTTCGGCCTATTTTCGTGTTGGACGTATTGTTGGACGTTTCGTTCGACGCTCGACTTGGCTCACCTGCCACTCAAAACTCGTTCGCCACTATGGAAATCCGTGAAGGACTGGTGGTAACGCCATTATCAGCAACACGGCGCTTCCCCCCCAACACGCTAGCACCCACGACGAGCAGGGACAGGACGCGCTCCCAAAGCATTCTCGCTGGCGACGTCATTCGAATTCGGCATCTGTGTGCACCCGCATTTTTCGTGCGACGAAGACGTCATAGATTGAGTTCGAGGGGTCGCCAAGCGGCGAAATTTGCCGGAAAATTAACTCATGATTCATCGAACTCGGGCGCCCTGCCCGATGGGCGTTGGTGTCGGTTTCGCGCTCCGATCCGCGTTCGTCCTTCTTGAGTCGCCCCCTTTGTAGAGCTCCCTCCAGGACCTCGGGAGGGGATTCAGTCGCGTTCGAGGTCGTGGATCACCGGTCGCAGGGAGTCGGGCGTGATCTCGAGCGTCGCAAGCGTGATCGGCAGCTTGAAACGCCGCCTGCCTGCGCTTCCCGGATTCAAATAGAGCACCCCGCCGACCGTATCGATCTTCGGCACGTGCGAATGGCCGGAGACAACGACGTCTATGCCGAGGGCCACTGGATCGATCTGCAGCGTCTTGAGGTCGTGAAGCACGAAGATGGCTCGTCCTGCGAGCCGCACGAGTTCGGTGTCGGCGTATTCGCCCGCCCAATCACCGGTGTCCACATTTCCTCTGATCGCGGCGACCGGCGCAATCTTGCGAAGCGCGCCGATGATGTTGGAATGCCCGAGCCGCTACATAGGGCGGCGGCGGGGTTTGCCTAAGGGCTCCGACGTAAGGGCGAGCGCCATGAACCTTCGTATCGTCCCGCGCCCCCTTTGTTGCTCCATCTGGCCGAACGCTTCCTCCTGCGGGATCAAGTCCCGCTTTTTTTCGGCAATGCGAATGCGGATCAACTCCGCCTTTGCCGCGGTGAACTCGGCGGCAGCCGCGTTCTGCAGCGACTGTCGCCTCTCGCGCCTTAAGTATCGAAGATAGGCAAGGCGGCTCTGGTCGAGCGGGAAGCCGTCACCATGCCGCTGGATCACGCCTTCGGCTTCGAGCTTGCCGATGTAGGTCCGGCTGCAATCGAGGAGCAGCGCAAGTGCCGACGCGCTTACGGACGCTGGCTTTCTGGATCGCGGTCGAGAGACAGGCTTGGCGACGGAAGGGCTATCAATGGCAGCCATCGTGTTCGTTCCTGTTGCGTCGCGGCAGGATACTCCGATTGCAGCGTCAGCATGAAGGTGGTCCCGCCATCCCAATGCACTTCCGTTTTCGGACTGAGCCGGACTTGCTGCTGGCTCGATCCGGTCGCGAATGACCCGCAGCATGCATTACCCGGCCCGCACCACGGCTAGTAAGAATAGCCAACGTTTTTGCCTGTTAATCATTTGTTCGAGCCGTTACGGTGTTCCTACTCAGCTTGGGGGCCGAAGAAGGACGGCGATGCGCTTCTGGCTAATTGCCTTACCATCTCGATCTTTTTGCGCGCGGTCCCTCGCCGCTTCGCTGATTATTGCATCTTTTTTGACACCCACTCCAAGTCGGGCCGCAGCGGAGACCAAGCATGTTTTGATGCTGCATTCGTTCGGTCTCAACTTCAAGCCGTGGACCGTTTATGCAGCGGCCATTCGTGCCGCGATAAGCCGACGCGCCAACGTAGATTTTCAGGACCACTCGCTTGTAGTTGCCCGTCTAAATGATGACAAATCAGATGTTCCATTCGTCGAATATCTTCACGCCCTCAATGCTCAGCAGCCACCCGATCTGATCATGTCCATCGGTGCGCCAGCCGCCAACTTTGTCCAGCGACACCGCAAAGACCTTTTCCCTAACACGCCAATGGTCTTGACGGCGGTAGAGCGGCGGCGTGTGGCCTTCGATAAATTGAGCGAAAACGACACCGTGGTAGGGTCTACCAACACCACTATTGAATTTTTTGAAAATATTCTGCGTGTCTTGCCTCTCACGACCACAATTGCGGTCGTGATTGGTGCGTCGCCAAGCGAAACATATTGGCTGGAAGAGACGCGCCGACGAACCGCGCCGCTGGCTGGGCGGGTGCAAATTCGATATTACAACGAACTTTCATTTGAAGAAATCCAGAGGGACGCGGCGACCCTTCCGCCACATAGTGCGATCTTCTGGCTCCTGCTGAATGTTGACGCTGCCGGCGTGGCGCATGAAGGTCCCGACGCATTAGTTCAACTCTCTAAGGTAGCCAACGCACCGATCTTCACCCACGACCAATCCTTTTTTGGAGACGGCATCGTCGGTGGTCCAATGCATTCCGTAGTTGAGCAAAGCACAAGGGCTGCGGAGGTCGCTCTTCGCATCCTTAATGGTGAAAAGGTCGGCGACATCAAGCCGTCGTTCGTTGACGTTGCACCGCCTATATTCGACTGGCGTCAAATGCAGCGGTGGGGGATCAGCGACAGCAATCTGCCTCCTGACAGCACCGTCTACTTCCGGGAGCCAACGGTGTGGGAGCGGTATTCGTGGCAAATCGCGCTGATCGCCGCCGTTATTCTCGCGCAAGCTGGGCTTATCTCGGCCCTGCTGAATGCGCATCGTCGGCGTCGTCTGGCCGAAGTGCAGTCCCGGCAGCGCATGGCAGAACTGGCGCGTGTCATGCGCTTCTCGACCGCTGGCGAACTGACCGCCTCAATTGCTCATGAAATTAACCAGCCGCTCGGCTCTATTCTGACCAACGCCGAAACCGCACAGGAAATCTTGAAATCTCAGAGCCCCGAGATCGCTGCACTCCCCGATATCGTTGAACTCAAGGATATCCTGAAAGATATTTTGCAGGATGACCGGCGCGCCACTGAGGTCATCCGCAGGATGCGCAGCCTGTTGAAAAAGGCACCTTTTGAATTAAAAAACTTCGACTTAAATGACGTTGTTCGCGAAACCCTTGGAGTTATTTCCTCTCTTGCCGTTGGACGAAAGGTCGAACTCGTTAGCTTGATCAAAGCGGACGCGCTTCCGATCCTCGGCGACCGCATTCAACTTCAACAAGTCATTCTCAATCTTGTCGTGAACGGGATCGACGCGATGAAGGATACGCCTGCCGAAAATCGCATCATCCGCATCCGGACTTCGCGCGTTGAAAAGTTTGTCGAGCTATCCGTGTCTGATCGCGGGCCGGGCATTCCCGAAGACAAGCTAAAAGAGGTCTTTGAACCATTCTTCACCAGCAAGACGGAAGGCATGGGCATGGGATTGTCCATCGCGCGCACCATTGTCGAGGCGCATCACGGGCTGATATGGGCAAAAAATCGGGATCACGGCGGCGCGTCATTTCGGATCAGGCTTCCTCTTGTTCAATAGTTGATGATCCATGGCATGAACCCATGCGGGTGTTTGCCTCTCCTGTAACTGCAACCACGGATTTTCTCGCACCAGATATCCTCAATAGTAGCGCGTTCCCAGCGCCGACGCAGGCTTCCATCCCGATCAGGCAAGGCGGTATATTGGCGAGCCGCGCTTCCACTTGGCCACGCGACCACTTTTGCCGCAGCACGATGGCGCCGCGCGCATCGTGGCCCACGACGTGGAACGAGTTCTTGCCGATATCGATGCCGATCACGGCGATCGCGGTATTGGGGTGTCTGGGACATGGCGTGCTCCTTGTCTTCGGCGCCCCTTGCCAGCATCGCTTGCTGGCGGGGCAGGAGCCACAGCCGGACCATCCCATTATCGGACCTTGAGCTGGTTGGACGATCATGGCTTCCGGCCACAAATATAGGTTGTAGCACCGGAACCATTACTAACCGCGGTTGTTGATGAGATGATCCCCAAGCGGAGGGGATGGCTCTACCCACAGTCAGAAGCCCCAATGATCAAATCTATTGCAACCTTTGCGATATTCGCAGTTCTGGGAGCCTCGGTGATCGCCTTGCCGGGATTTTCCCCCAAAGTGGAAGCTAGTGAGGCTGTTGCATTGGCAAAGGCAGATCGGCTCGAAGTCCGATCACTTGCTCCGAATTGTTTCAAGCAAGTTTGGCCCAACTTCGCTACCGCGTGTTTGCGAACCAGTAATTCGGAAGCAATTGTCGAAGCTCGGCTTGTGACCGCCCGCCGCTAGGCGAGACCGGCCCAATGATCCACTTGGACTTTCGGCGAAATAGAAAGCTCGGCTATGATGCGATATCCCACTCCCCAGAACGATTTTCAAATCGACCGCATTCACAACGGCGCAGTTTGTAAGGAAATCGGCGAAAGGCTCTCAATAGCTTTAGGCCCACAATCCATCGAATTGAAACCACGTCTACTTTCGCTGATGAAAGAACTGTCGGAGCAGGCTTGAAACTAAGCTGCGGGACCCTGCTGCTCTATGACGAGGTCGGGGCTGCCACAATCGCCGGAGGCCGCTCCTGCATAACACTCAGCGGAATGTTTACCTCGCAACTCAGGCCATCCGGTTCAAATCTAAGTCGAGCCTCGCCCTGTAATTGGCCCGGTAGCGCTTGTTCTATAAGTCGAGAACCGAAGCTCTTTCGAGAAGGTTCTCGGACAGGAGGACCACCGCGCTCTTTCCAATGCAGCTTGAACCGCGGCGGGTGATCCTCGGACACAGCCCACGAAATTAAAATGCGTCCGTTGGGTGCAGACAGCGCGCCGTGTTTCACAGCATTCGTGCAGAGTTCGTGAATTACCATTGAAAGGGAGATGGCAGGGCCGGAAGAAACTGCGATGTTGTCCCCGGCGATTTCAAACTGATCAAGGCTTTTAGATTGGAAGGCCTTCACGGCACCTTCGATCAAGGTCCGACACCCTGCGCCAGTCCATCGCTCGCTGACCAGAAGGTCTTGCGCTACTCCCAACGCATGAAGGCGCTCTTCTATCGTTTTAGTGGCCTCTTCTAAGCTGTTCGCCGTCTTGAGGCTTTGAGACACGATTGCCGAGACAATCGCCAATGTATTTTTCACCCGATGATGAAGTTCCCCAATGACAACCTCCTGTAGCTTGGCGGCGACACTGGAAGCCTGCGCATCGATGCCAGCCTGAGCGAGCAATTCCTTTAGATAGTCGGGCTCGTCTTCAGCTTGGCGTGTTTTGATGTTCATGGGGAACTCCTTCCTCTACTTACCATATGACCGTCCTTCGACAATTGGCTTTTCAGTTGGTCGAAGCAGCCAAGGAGTATCGGAAACGGCTTGTGCGTCGGGGGTTAGCCTGCTTTTGCCTCAAACGCGGACACCCCATCGTTGATGGCTCGCACCGTGTCGAGGTGATGACGTGATGCGACGACTAGCCTTCATCGGAGAGACAGCCCGTTGAACTTTCCGAAAGTGGATATTTTGCTGAGCTTCACGGAGCGCACCAACTTGACCTATGAAACCAAATAATTGGCTCACGATCACAAGACTGCGTCCCTGACAATCGTTTAGTCTAGAAGGCCGCGTCGTGGTCGCGCCCTCTCGCCCATAACTGGCTATGGTTGGCGTCCAATTGGACCGCCCAAGGGGGATGATCGGATGAAGGATATAATTGCGCACTGGGAAAAAATTCGAGCCCACGCGGCTGATTGCGCGATTACGAGAGACCGTTCGATGGACCCAACAAAGCGCGAATTGTTTGAGCGACTTGGCGTACAACTCGAAGTGATTGCCGCCGAACTGGAGCGGGTGATCACGGCCAAGGTGAGTGACAGCTAGATCGACAAATTTGACGCAGATCAAAGTGCGAGTGGTGCAGATCAATCAAAGGAGCGTCCGCCGCCGTCAAGCGCAACTTGCAAACTTCCGTACTAGAGCGAGTTGGGATCGAATTGAATCGGAAAGGGATTCCCAAATCGGGCGAACCATGATTCATCCTTAAGACCGGGAGGAGGCTGGCGGGGATGGCTCATGGGGAGGCTCTTCGGATTCGGGTGATCAAGGCAGTGGTTGAGGACGGTCTTTCGCGGAACGAGGCGGCGCGGATATTCCGGGTCGGGATCGCGAGCGCGATCCGTTGGGTGAAGGCATTCGAGGAGACGCGCCGCGCGGCGGCTTTGCCGACCGGCGGGGACCGGCGTTCCGTGCTGAAGCCACATCGGGATTGGCTCCTGGAACTGCGGCGTAAGGAGAACGATCTGACGCTTGATGCGATCGCCGCGCGACTGCTTCGCACGCACGGCGTGAAGGCCGACAAGTCGATGCTGTCGCGCTTTTTCGCCGCCGAGGGGATCAGCTTCAAAAAAAACCGTGCGCGCCAGCGAACAGGATCGTCCCGACGTCGCTGAACGCCGGGAAGCGTGGCGGCGCGCACAGAAGAACCTTGGTGGCCGGTTGATTTTCCTCGATGAGACTTGGACGACGACCGCGATGACGCGTCGTTACGCTTGGGCCGATGTCGGCGCACGCGCCATCGGCGATGCGCCGAACGGCCATTGGAAGACGACGACGTTTCTTGCGGGCCTCACCTGCGAGGGGCTGATGGCACCTTTTGTCCTCGACGGGCCGATCAACGCCGAGTGTTTCCTGGCCTATGTCGAGCAAATCCTCGTCCCCGTCGCTGCGCCAAGGCGACACGGTGATCCTCGACAATCTATCGAGCCATAAGAACGAAGAGGCCGCACGCCGCATCGCAGGCGCCGGCGCGCGCCTACTATTCCTGCCGCCCTACAGTCCCGATCTCAATCCGATCGAGATGGCATTCTCCAAATTCAAAGAACTGTTGCGGCAAGCCCAAGCGAGAACCGTCGACGCCCTCTGGGATCTCATCGGACGCACCCTGAACCTGTTCACCCCTGAAGAATGCACCAACTACGTCCGTCATTGCGGATACAATCCGCTTTGATCGCAACAGGCTCTAGTACGGCGTCCCACACCGGAACCAGAATTGTGTCGAGAACCAAAAACCTGTTGTTGAATTTATCGGTTCAGCATCGGAGAGGAGCGCCATGAAGCGGCGGCGGGTTAAGCACGAAATTTCCTTTGAGGAACGATTAGCAGCCGAGGCAAAGCGCCTCAGAGAACAAGCCGAAGCTCTCCCACCCGGAATAGAGCGCGATGAATTGATGCGTAAAGCTCGCCAAGCCGAAACAGCCTCGCACATGGATGAATGGCTACGGTCTCCTGGATTGCAGCCGCGAAAATAGCTTTCCGCCGAGGGATGGCGAACCCTCTGACGATGGCATGATGGCTCATCACCCGTCGATGATCGATGCGGTGCGAAACAATCCCCGGCGCAATCTCCCTGAGGGCCCCCATCGGGGCTGGGGTCCTTTTGGTGGACGATGGCGGCTGGGGGGACCGCGCGACCGCACTTGCTGAGCATATCTGGTGCGAGAAAATCGGTGGTTGCAGTTACAGTATGGCGAATGGCGACACGTCTGCCTAGCGCTTCGGCTTCAGATCAGCGACTTCACTTTGATTGCATGGCTGCGGTCCGTTAGGACGGCGGTGGGCCATTTGGGGCCGTACCTGTGAAAAAGCGTCCAGGATTGACCCCTCGTATTGCCTCACCTGAGGATGTTACTTTCGCTTGACGGATAAAGTTCCGACTGTCGGCCGGTCCGAGGTTGCGTCATTGCTCGCGGGATCGGAGGGACTGGGGGCGTCGCGGAGTGCCCATCACACGCAGCGCCGCCCCCAGTCCCGGGATCACCAATGGCGGCCGGTGCCGTACCCCCGGCCATGCGAGGGATGATCACCTCGGCTGCATTTCGTCTGAGCGATCGCAACAAGCGCTGCACGATGGTGTGCTGCGGCGGCCCGAACTTTTCGGGGGAATGTTCGGCGAGGCGACCGAGGATTGCCAGCGCGGTCAGACGAGGCTCGGCCGCCAGCCAGCGCTCGATGTCAGCGCGGTGCGGATCGAGAATCGATGGCATTCTGACGCGCGTTTTATATGGCTTGTGCATGCGCCGATGGATGATGCGCTGCTCCCCCAGATGTACATCATTGCCGAGGCTCTTCGCGAACGCTGCTGCGTTCGTTGTCGGTGCCGGTAGGCTGGCCGCGGCCGCGAGCTTACCCGCGCGGGCGCCGACGCGCGTGCCAAGCTCCGCTTGAGCGTCCCTCATCTCTGCCAGCAGAGCCACAGGATCGAGCGTGCGATAAATCTCTCGAAGACGCCGCTTGACGGCCTTGCTCAATTTCGGGTGCGCTAGTGCGCGCTCATAGGGCGTGGCCGGAACATGATAACGCTTGATTATTTTTGCGCCCTCGCGTCGCTTGTACTTCAGCTTAAAGGAAGGCTGGAAGAAGTTGGTGTGCAGCCGAGATGCAGCATACAAACGTTCCAGCACACGCGTCGTCTCGCCGCCATCGAAGCGACCGTATCCCACAAGCCGTCGGACGACCGCGCCGTTCTTCTGCTCGACGAAAGCCTGATCATTCTTCTTGTAGGCGCGCGAACGCGTCACCTCGATCTTTTGCGCGCGACACCAGGGCACGACGACATCGTTCATGAACGCGCTGTCATTGTCGAAGTCAGCGCCGCGAATGAGCCAGGGGAACAGGTTCTGTGCGCGCTCCATGGCCCGCACAACGAGCCCGCTCTCGCGCGTCACCAACGGCATGCACTCGGTCCATCCAGTCGCGACATCGACCATCGTCAATGTCTGGATAAACGAGCCAGCCACGGATGTGCCGCCATGGGCCACCATGTCGACCTCGCAGAACCCCGGCGGCGGATCGTGCCAGTCGTTGAACGTCCGGATCGGGACTTCACGCCGCACCGCCGAATAAAAGCCAACCCGTCGGCGCTTACCACCAGCCGCGGCGATTTTGGTCTCGACCAGCAGGCGATCAATCGTGGCTGCGCTGACGCCGAGCACCAGCGCTCGACCGGCCTGGTCGAGCTTGAGCCGGCCATGCCGCTCCAGCGAAGGCAACAACGTCGAAATCATCACCTTGAGACGCTTGCCGCAGATTCGATCTGAGGCTTCCCACAGCGCCACCAGAGCATCCCTGATAGTAGCGCCATAGGTCGGACTTCGCTGCCGCTGGGCCTCCGGCGAAATTCCGACATGGCTGGCCAGCGCCCGAACCGCATGCTTGCGATGCCAGCCCGTCACCGCGCAAAGTTCGTCGAGAATGCGCCCCTTACCCATCCGCCCCGCTGATCGATAGCGGTCTACCACCGCCGCCGTGATCTCGCGCCGCGTACCCATGCTGATCCGTCCTGCCATCGACGACACCGATCCGATTCGGTATCGCCGCCCCACTCCTGACGGTCAGTTCTCCGGTAACATTCTTGATGAGGCAATGCG
>CAVUCB010000103.1:0-172500 GCA_963739755.1 uncultured Alphaproteobacteria bacterium
CTCCGGATCGAGCGACCGCGCCTTCAACTGCCGCCGCGGCAATTTGGCGCCGATCGCATCCCACCAGTATTTTCGGGCGGCCTGCAGGGCGGCGAAATCCATGTCCGGCACGAAGTCCAATGCGAAGATCTTCCGGGTGATCGCATTTTCGTGGTCCGGGGTGATCGCCAGCGCCCGGTCGTAAAGCGCAAGCGCGGTCAGGGGGTCGCCCAGGTGGGCGACGCAGGCGCCGAGCAAGGTCACCGCCACTTCCGAATTTGGATTGCGCTCGAGGACGCGGTTGCAGAGCGGCATCGCCTGGGCGACGTTGCCGCGGAGCAGACAGATGTTGGCCTTGCCGCACTGGGCGCTTTCGTTTTGCGGATCGACCTTGAGCGCCGCGTCGAAGTCGGCTTCCGCCTTGTCGAGCTCGGCCATTTGCATCAAGAGCCGGCCGCGCTGCGACAGCACGGCGGCGGCGGTCGGATTGGCCTTAAGCGCCGCATCCATGTGGGTCAGCGCGAGATCGTAGTTGTACAGGTTCACATTGACGAGGCCCTTGCCGAGCACGGCGGGCAAGAGCCGCGGATTAAGCGACAGCGCGCGGTCGAAACTCTGATCGGCCTCCTCGTTGCGCCTGGCCAGCAGCAGCACCATGCCGCGATTGGCATGGGCGTCGGCATAATCCGGCTTCAGCGCAATGGCGCGATCGTGCGCGGCGATCGCCGCCTCGAACTGCCGCAGATGCATCAGCGTGTTGCCGAGATTGGTGAGCGCGGTCGCAAAGTTCGGCTTGAGCGTGACCGCCCTTTCCTGGCAGATGCGGGCCTCACCGTAACGGCCGAGCCCGGACAGCGCCATTCCCAGATTGGATTGCGCCTCGGCCGAACGCGGATCAAGGGTAACCGCGTGCGTCAGCGTCGCCACCGCCTCCCCGAACAGGCTGCAATCGACCTCCGAGGTGCCAAGCAGATGCGCCGCGTCAAAATGATTGGGCAGGTCCTTCAGGATCTGCCGGCATAGCGTTTGGGCCTCGCCATGCCGGCCCTCCCGATATGCCCTGACCGCGGCCGGCAGCAGGATCTCCGCCTGCTTCCTCGCCTGTTTTTGCAATCGTGCGTTCTGGAACGCGCGCGAGCCGACACTGCTTTGCAATTGCAATTCCCCACAGAAACTCCATCCTCACGATGGCTGCCAGGATTTTCGGTGATTCGCGACCGGTTGGCGAATGCGTTCTCGGTGATTTGGCACGCAGTTACGTGTTGTTAAGTATCTGCGTATCTCTTTGTCTCGATTCTCACCGAAGGGCCTTCAGGTCAACCCGTGGCGCGCACTGCTCGTTCGCAAGCAAAGAAATTGGATGACCGGACCAAGCTTGGCTCCGCGGATAGTCACGCGCTGCGGCTTGCCTGCGGCACGGCCAACAGCATCGCCTTCGTCTCCGGCAATTTCAACATCGTCCATCCCGGACACCTCCGGCTCCTGAAATTCGCGGCCGAGCAGGCCGATCTGCTGGTCGTCGGCGTCAATGCCGACGACGCCCCCGGCGTCACGCTGCCGCAGCAGGTGCGGCTGGAGAATGTGTGCTCGATCAGCATGGTCGACTACGCGGTCGCCCTGAATGTTCCCGCGGATGCCTTCATCGCGTCGCTGAAGCCCAACGTGGTGGTCAAGGGCAGGGAGTTCGAGGACCGCCACAACCCCGAGCAGGCGGTGGTCGATGGCTATGGCGGCCGGCTGGTGTTCAGTTCCGGCGAGCTGCGCTTTGCCTCGTTGTCGCTGGTGGAGCGGGATTACACGGATGCGGATATTGCCGCGGTCATCAAGCCGCTCGATTTTCCGGTCCGGCACGGCTTCCAGATCGCGCAGCTCAAATCGACGCTCGCCAGGATGGCGGGCATGCGGGTCGTGGTCATCGGCGATCTCATCATCGACGAATATGTTACCTGCGACGCCGTCGGGATGTCGCAGGAGGATCCGACCATTGTCGTGACCCCGATCGTGACCAAGACCTTTGTCGGCGGCGCCGGCGGCGTTGCGGCGCATGCGCGCGGTCTTGGCGCCGAAGTCCGCTATTGCGCCGTGGTCGGCGAGGACGAATCTGCCGGCTTCGCGCTGGAAATGCTCGAAGAGCAAGGAGTGCGCTGCGATTACTTCGCGGACCCTACCCGGCCCACCACGCGAAAGCAGCGCTACCGCGCCCTGAACAAGACGCTGCTCCGCGTCAACCATTTGCGCCATCACCCGCCAAGCCCGGATATCCAGGCCAGGATGCTGGGCGCGGTCGAGCGGGCGCTGCCGGATTGCGATCTCCTGCTGTTCTCCTGCTTCAATTATGGCTGCCTGCCGCAGGATCTCGTCGATGCCATCACAGAGAAGGCGCGGGCCTGCGACGTGATGCTGGCGGCCGACAGCCAGGCCTCGTCCCAGCTCGGCGACATCTCGCGTTTCAACGGCATGTCACTCATCACTCCGACCGAGCGCGAGGCGCGTCTTGCCCTGAACGATTTCGAGACGGGGCTGGATGCGATCGGCGAGAGGTCTGATCCGCAAGGCGCGCGCGGAGAACCTGGTGGTCACGCTCGGCGCCGAGGGCATACTGATCAAGACCATCGATAGCGGCACCTTCCTCACCGACCGCCTGCCCGCGTTCAATCCCTCGCCCAAGGACGTGGCCGGCGCCGGCGACAGCTTCTTCATGGGCTCGGCGATGGCGCTGCGGGTCGGCGCCAACATCTGGCAGAGCGCCTATCTCGGATCGCTCGCCGCCGCGCTGCAGGTTTCCCGTGTTGGCAATAATCCGATGACCGTCGCCGAACTCCTCTCCGAGATCGACGGCCCGGCTTACGACCACGACTGAAGGAGAAGCGAAAGATGCGCGCGCTTCTTCTTGCGGGCGGGTTCGGAATGCGGCTGTTGCCGATCACGGCGACGACCGCGAAATGCATGGTCGAGATCAATGGCCGGCCGCTGCTCGATTATTGGCTTGAGTTGTTGTTTGACGGCGGGACCGAACGGGTGCTGATCAACACCCATTGGCTTTCCGACCAGGTGGAAGGCTTTGTGAAGGCGTCGCGCTGGGCATCGCGAATCGATCTCGTGCACGAGGAAGAGCTGCTGGGGACTGGCGGCACCGTGCTGGCCAACCGGGAATGGTTTGCCGGCGAGCCGTTCATCGTGGCTCACGCCGACAATCTCACCGATTTCGACGTGCGCGGATTTATCGAAGCGCACCGGACGCGTCCCGGCGGCCATGCCATCACCATGCTCGGCTTCCGCACCGACACGCCGCGCTCCTGCGGCATTCTGGAACTCAACAAGCGCGGCACGGTGGTCGCCTTTCACGAGAAGGTCGACGATCCCCCGGGGAATCTGGCCAATGGCGCGGTCTACATTTTCGAGCCGGAAGTCGTGGAATCGATCGCCGCGATCGGACGGCCGCTGGTCGACCTGTCAACCCAAATCATTCCGGATTTTGTCGGCCGCATCCTTTGCGTAGAGACAAGCCGCTATCACCGCGACATCGGAACGCCCGAGAGCCTGCGGCGGGCCATCGCCGAGACCGTTCCCCGGCACTCCGATCGCGCCAGCAAAATTCTGGACCAAGCATGAAGATATTTCTGACCGGCGCCTGCGGCTACAAGGGCAGCGTTCTCGTCCCGAAACTGTTGAAGGCGGGACATGAGGTGGTGGCGTTCGACATCATGTGGTTCGGCAATTTCCTCGAGCCGCATCCGGACCTGACCGTGGTCCGCGGCGACATCCGCGACCCCGACGCCTATGACCTCGCCGGCATCGACGCGATTATTCACCTTTCCAGCGTCGCCAACGATCCCTGCGGTGATCTCGACCCCAAGCTGACCTGGGAAATCTCCTGCCTTGCGACCATGCAGCTCGCCGACCGCGCCAGGCGCCAGGGTGTTAGGCGATTCATCTACGCGTCCTCGGGCAGCGTCTACGGCATCAAGGACGAGGATGAGGTCACCGAGGACCTCGAGCTGCTGCCGATCTCCGAATACAACAAGACCAAGATGTGCGGCGAGCGCATCGTGCTGTCCTACAGGGACGACATGGTGGTCCAGATCGTGCGCCCCGCCACCGTCTGCGGGTTCTCGCCGCGGCAACGGCTCGACGTCTCCGTCAACATGTTGACCATGCAGGCGTTGACAAACGGCCGCATCACCGTGTTCGGCGGCAACCAGACCCGCCCCAACATCCATATCGACGATATCACCGACCTCTATCTATTCCTGCTCGATCACCCCGAGCACAACGGCATCTACAATGCCGGCTTCGAGAACATCTCGATCCTCGATATCGCCAACATGGTCGCAAAGCATGTCGATGCCGACATCGTCGTCACGCCCTCGAACGATCCGCGCAGCTACCGCGTCAATTCGGACCGGCTGCTCGCCACCGGCTTCCGGCCGAAAAAGACGGTCGAGGACGCCATCACCGAGATGATCGGCTTGTATTCGCAGGGGCGGCTGAAGAACGAGGACCGCTGCTACAATCTGAAATGGATGGAACGGGAAGTGGTGAAATGAGCGCAAAGCCCCTTCCCTCGCCGATCTCGCTGTTCAGCGATTATTCCGAGCGCCTCAGCGCGACTCTGCGGGATTTCGACTGGGCGCCGGTCGACAAGCTCGCCCATGAGCTGCTCGATTGCTGGCGCACCGGACGCCAGGTGTTCCTGGCCGGCAATGGCGGCAGCGGCGGCAACGCCAATCATCTCGCCAACGATTTCCTCTATCCGCTGTCAAAGACGCCGGGATCGGGCTTGCGGGTGCAGTCGCTCTCCGCCAATCCGGCCGTGCTTACCTGCCTCGCCAACGACGAAGGCTATGACCGCATCTTCTCGATGCAGCTCGCCGTGCTCGCGCGCGAGGGCGACGTGCTGATCGTGCTGTCCGGTTCGGGCAATTCGCCGAACATCTTGAGGGCGCTGGAAGAAGCCAGGACGATCGGCATGACCAGCTACGCGCTGCTCGGCTACTCGGGCGGCACGGCCAAGTCGCTCGCGGACGTGCCCATCCATTTCCGCGTCGACGACATGCAGATCGCCGAAGACGCGCAGATGATCGTCGGCCACATGGTGCTGCAGTGGCTCCATGGCCAGCGCGACGAGGTCAATGCGCTGAAGAACTGTGCGGCAGACTTGCGACAGACATGGCGACGCATGAAAAATATCTGATCCTCGGCTCGAACTCGTTTTCGGGCGCGACCCTGGCCGATCATCTCGCGGCCGAGGGCCATGACGTGCTCGCGGCGAGCCGCTCCGAGGAGGCGCATCCGGCGTTCCTGCCCTACAAATGGCAGGCGCGGCCGGGAAAGGTGCGTTTCAGGCGGATCGACCACAATCACGATCTCTGTGAGCTGAAGGCGCTCCTTGCGAGCGAACGGCCGACGCATGTCGTGAATTTTGCCGCGCAAAGCATGGTCGGCGAGAGCTGGCAGCATCCGGATCACTGGATGATGACCAATGTCGTCTCGACCGTGCGGCTGCATGAGCTGTTGCGCCAATACGACGGACTGGAACGCTACATCCACGTCACGACGCCGGAGGTCTATGGCTCGACTGACGGCTGGGTGACGGAAACAGCCGCCTTCAATCCGTCGACCCCTTACGCGGTATCGCGCGCGGCGGCGGACATGAGCCTTCGGACGTATTTCGCGAACTACAAATTCCCGGTCGTGTTCACCCGCGCCGCCAATGTCTACGGTCCGGGCCAACAGCTCTATCGCATCGTGCCGCGAACCATCGTCGCGGCCATGGGCGGCGAGAAACTGCGGCTCGATGGCGGCGGCAAGTCGGTGCGCGTCTTCATCCACATGACCGACGTGGCGGATGCCACCGTGAAGATCGCGCGGGGCGGCCAACTCGGCGAGGCCTATCACATCTCCGGCTACGAGCTGGTGTCGATCCGCACGCTGGTCGAAACGATCCTGAAGCAACTCGGCAAATCCTTCGACGACTGCGTCGAGATCGCTCCGGAGCGGCCGGGCAAGGACACCGCCTACATGCTGGACACCACCAAGCTCCGCAACGAGCTGGGCTGGCGCGACACCATCTCGCTGGAACGCGGCATCGACGACGTCATCCGCTGGGCCGAGCGGTTCAGGAACGAGCTGGCAAGGTTGCCGGCGAAATACGTCCACAAGCCCTGAAGGAGAGCCGCGATGGGGAGAGGACGATGAATGTTCTGGTCCGCAAGCCCGCTGGCATCGACGCCGGCGCCTTGAAGCGGCAGGCCGCCGAGCTGCGCGGCAGGATCATCGAGATGTCGCATGCGGCGCAAGCGGCGCACCTCGCCTCCTCGCTCTCCTGCGCCGACATCGTGACCGCGGCCTATTGGCATGTGCTCAATATCGATCCGCAGACAGCCGAAGCATCCGCTGCGCGACCGCTTCATCCTGTCGAAGGGACATGCCGCCGCGGCGCTCTATGCCGCACTGGCGATGAAGGGCTTTTTCCCGCATCAAGAGCTCGACACCTATTGCAAAGACGGCGGCCGCCTCGCCGAGCATCCGCCGGCCAATCTCCTGCCGGGAGTCGAAGCCGCCACCGGTTCGCTCGGTCATGGCCTGCCGCTTGGCTGCGGCATGGCGCTGTCGGGACGGATCAAGGGCGAAGCTTTCCGGGTGTTCGCCCTGCTCTCCGATGGCGAGAACAACGAAGGCTCGGTCTGGGAGGCGGCGATGTTCGCGGCCGCCCAGAGGCTCGAAAACGTCTGTGTCGTCATCGACTACAACAAGTGGCAGGCGACCGCGCGCTCCAACGAGACGCTGATGCTGGCGCCGCTGGCCGACAAATGGACCGCGTTCGGCTGGGATGCGCGCGAGATCGACGGTCACGATGTCGGCGCACTCGCGGAAGCCATGCAGCGCGTGCCCAACGGCTCCGGCAAGCCGGTGGCGCTGATTGCGCACACGATCAAGGGCAAGGGCGTGTCGTTCATGGAGGACGACAACAACTGGCACTACCGCGCGCCGACGGCGGATGAAGTGGTCAAGGCGCGCAAGGAGCTCGGGCTCGCATGAGAAACGCCTTTGCAGACGAACTGACGAAGCTCGGCGATGAGGATCCGCGCGTCGTGATGCTGTCGGGCGATATCGGCAACCGCCTGTTCGACAAGTTCAAGGCCAAGCACGAGCAGCGCTTCTTCAACTGCGGCGTGGCGGAAGCCAACATGATGGGAGTGGCCGCCGGCATGGCCATGAACGGCCTGCGCCCGGTCGCCTACACCATCACGCCCTTCGTCACGACCCGATGCCTGGAGCAGATCCGCACCGACGTCTGCTATCACGAGGCGCCCGTCACCATTGTCGCTGTCGGCGCCGGCCTTGCCTATGCCGGCCTCGGGCCGACGCACCACGCCTGCGAGGACATCGCGTTGCTGCGCGCGCTGCCGAACATGGTGGTGATCTGCCCGGGCGACGCCTTCGAGGTGCGCGCGGCGCTGCGCGCGTCGCTAAAACAGGATCGGCCGGTCTACATCCGTATCGGCAAGAAGGGCGAGCCGGTGGCGCATGCCGGGCCGGTCGCGGATTTCGCAATCGGCAAGGCGATCACCATGGCGCGCGGCAGCGATGTCTGCCTGCTCTCGACCGGCAACATGTTGCCGGAAACAATTGAAGCAGCACATGAACTGGAGAAGCGAGGAATCTCGGCAGAGGTCATAAGCTTCCATACCGTGAAGCCGCTGGATGAAGCCTGCCTTGCCGATGTCTTTGCGCGCTTTCCGCTGGTCGCGACCATCGAGGAGCATTCGCGGATCGGCGGCTTTGGGTCGGCGGTGGCGGAATGGCTGATCGATAACCGTGTTTCGCCGCGACAGTTCATCCGGTTTGGCACGCCCGACGCCTTCTTCAGGCAATCCGGCGAGCAGGAATATGCCCGCGAGGTGCTGGGGCTGAGCGCGCATCAGATCGCCGCAAAGATCATGGAAGCGTTGCGTCAGGGCTAGAAAATGAAAACAACCGCGGCCCTCCTCGTCCAGACCGGCGCCCCGCTCGTGCTGGCGGAGCTCGATATCCCCGCGCTGAGGCCCGGCCAGGTGCTGGTCGAGATCGCCTATTCCGGCGCCTGCGGCACCCAGGTGATGGAATGGCGCGGCGACAAGGGCGAGGACAAATGGCTGCCGCACTGCCTCGGCCATGAAGGCACCGGCAAGGTGCTGGAAGCAGGCAGTGCCGTCACCAAGGTGAAGGCCGGCGACAAGGTCGTGCTGTCCTGGATCAAGGGCAGCGGCATCGAGGCCGGCGGCGCCGTCTACGGGTGGGGTGAAAAGAAGGTCAATGCCGGCGGCGTCACCACGTTTCAGCGCCACGCCGTCGTCAGCGAGAACCGGCTGACGCCGTTGCCGGCGGGATTGCCGATGGATGTCGCCGTGCTGCTGGGCTGCGCGGCGCCGACCGGCATGGGCGCGGTCTACAATGTGCTGAAGGCGCAGCCCGGCGATAGCGTGGCAGTGTTTGGCACCGGCGGCGTCGGGCTTCATGCCTTGATGGCGGCCGCGCTGGTCGGCGCCATGCCTGTCATCGCGATCGATCCCAATCCGACCCGGCGCGCGCTCGCGCCGCTCTATGGCGCCACTCATGTGATCGATCCCACCGGCATCGACGTGCTTGCCGAAATCAGGAAGATCGCGCCGCAAGGCGTGGATATCGCGGTGGAATTCCTCCGGTGTTCCCGCGGCCATGGAACAGGCCGTCAACGCCACCCGCCAGCAGGGCGGCCGCGCAGTCGTGATCGGCAATGCGCGCCATGGCGCGACGCTTTCGCTCAATCCGGCCGTCTTCAACCAGGGCAAGAGCCTGATGGGCACCTGGGGCGGCGACAGTGTCCCCGATCGCGACTATGGCCGCTTCGCGCGCCTGCTCGGCGCGGGCCGCTTTCCCGTTCGTGATCTCCTGTCAAAGCCTTACGCGCTGGAGCAGGCCGATCAGGCGCTATCGGATCTCGCATCCGGCAAGATCGGCCGTCCGCTGATCGACATGTCGCTTCGGGGTTAGCGCATGCGCATCGGGATCGATTTCGACAACACCATCGCCTGCTACGACGGCGTCTTTCACGCGGCGGCCCTGGAACGCGGACTGATCCCGTCAAATCTCGCGCGCGACAAGAACAGCGTCCGCGACTATCTCAACGGCGCCGGACGCGCCGACATGTTCACCGAGCTGCAGGGCCATGTTTACGGCGCGCGCATGGATCTGGCTTCGCCTTTCCCCGGCGCCGCCGATTTTGTCACATCGGCGCGCAAGGCCGGCCACGATCTCTTCATCGTCAGCCACAAGACGCGTGTTCCGATGCTCGGGCCGAAGCATGATCTGCACGCCGCGGCGCGCGGCTTTCTGACGGCGCGCGGTTTGGTCGGCGAAGGCCGGATCGATTCGTCGCATGTGTTCTTCGAATTGACGAAGGAAGCAAAAGTCGATCGCATCGGTTCACTGCGCTGCGACGCCTTCATCGACGATCTTCCCGAGATTTTTGCGCTGGCGGGTTTTCCCACGGCCACACGTCCCGTCCTGTTCGATCCGGCCGATCAATTCGGCGATGTGAAGTTCGATCGCTGCCTGTCGTGGGCCGAGATATCCGCGGAGTTTTGCCGTGAACATGTCTGAGGCGCTGGCCGACGACACGATGAGGCTGGCGAGCCGCCTTTGCGAGCGCGCGGCCCAGGGGCACATGCGTTCGCTGTCGCGACTGGCAGGTGGCAAAAACAACCGGGTCTATCGCATCGAAACCGACGCCGGCGCGCCGTTGGTCCTGAAGCGCTACTTCAGCGACCCGCGCGACGGCCGCGATCGGCTGTCGGCGGAATGGAATTTTCTCGATCGCGCCTGGCAGGATGGCGTCCGTGCCGTTCCGCAAGCGTTGGCAAAGGACACGGACGAGGACGCCGCCCTTTACAGCTTTGTACCCGGCCGGAAGCTTGTCGCAGGCGAGCTTGAGGCGCGACATGTCGATGCCGCCGCCGACTTCATCCTCGCCGTCAATGCAAGGCGGCACGGCGGTCTTGATCCCGCATCGGACGCCTGTTTCTCCATTTCCGATCATCTGCAACTGGTCGAGCGGCGGCTGTTGCGATTGGCGACGCTCGATCCACAGGCGCCACACGCGGCCGACGCGCGGCGCCTTGTCTTCATGAGCTTGCGCCCGACATGGGATGCCGTGCGCGACCGCGCGGTGCGCGAGACCGTTTCACTCGGCCTCGACCTGCATCGCGGCTTGAGCGAGGCCGAATGCTGCCTGTCGCCATCCGACTTCGGCTTCCACAATGCACTGGCTGCGGATGACAGCCTGGTCTTCCTCGATTTCGAATATGCCGGGCGCGACGACCCGGCGAAGCTGGTCACGGATTTCTTCTGCCAGCCGGAGGTGCCTGTCTCGCCCGGGCATCGCGATCGCTTCATCGGAAAACTCGCAAGCGGATTGGCACTGGACCAGGCCGCGCTCGCGCGCTGCAAATTCCTGCTCGACATCTGCCGGATCAAATGGGCCTGTATCCTGCTCAATGAATTTTTGCCCGATGGCGCCGCGCGCCGCGCCTTTGCCGATGCGGGCGAACGCGATGTTCGTTGCGCGGCGCAGCTCGAAAAGGCAAAAGCGAAGCTCGCCGAGATTCGCATCTAGAAAGTAGGGCAATGGCCTATCGCGAGTTCATCAGCCTGCTCCACACCTCGACCAAGCGTGACTACCTCGCGCGCGTCACCCAGCGCGACAAGGCCGAGGTGGCGGAGCTCGCGCTGAAATTCGACCGCGACTATTGGGACGGCAGCCGCGAGACCGGCTATGGCGGCTACCGATATGACGGCCGCTGGCGCAAGGTCGCCGACGCGATGGTTTCGGCCTACGGCCTCAAGTCCGGCATGCGCGTGCTCGATGTCGGCTCCGGCAAGGGATTTCTGCTGCACGACTTCACCGAAAGCGTCCGGGACTCGAAGTAGCCGGCATCGACATCTCGGCCTATGGCGTCGCGAATACGATGGAGAGCGTGAGATCGTTCTGCCAGGTCGGATCGGCAACGAAACTGCCCTACCCCGACAAGCACTTCGACCTCGTGATCTCCATCAACACCCTGCACAATCTCTACAACTACGAGCTCCATGCGGCGTTCAAGGAGATCGAGCGCGTCGGCCGCGACGCGAAATACCTCTGCGTCGAGGCCTACCGCAACGAGCGCGAGAAGATGAACCTGATGTACTGGCAGCTCACCTGCCGCATCTTCCACACGCCGGCGGAATGGGACTTTGACTTCAGGCAGGCCGGCTATACCGGCGATCACGAGTTCATTTTCTTCGACTAGAAGGCGAGGTCATGGACAGTTTTCGATGTAGGTTGTGCGGCGACGCCCTGGACGGCGGCGGCTTGTCGTTGGGGCCGATGCCGCTCTGCAACCGCTTTACCTCATCACGGCAGGCGGCTGAGCGCCATGACCTCCGCGTTCTTCAATGCCCACGATGCCATCTGATCCAGCTCGGCAACGCCGCTTCCGTGGAGACGGTGCGGCCGAGATTGCCGTGGATCAGATATCGCGAGCCGGAAGCACATCTGGATGCCATTGCAAAGTTGCTGTTGGCCGAACATTGCCCAAGGGCGACGATGGCTTTCGGTGTCGGCCCCTTCGACCAACCGCTGCTTGGTCGCTTGACCGGCCGTGGCCTTCGCGCGTCTGCGCTCGACATGCGCCCACCGCGATCCGATGCAGATGAAGGATTCCCTTATCTGGAGACGTGGCAACAGGGCTTGAATGCTGATCATCTTGCCGACGTCGCCGATGCGCAGGGGACGGCGGATATTGTTTGCTGCCGCTATTTGCTCGAACATTGCCACGACCCGCTTGGCGCCCTCCATAGTTTGCGTCACCTGCTGTCGCGCGATGGCATGCTGATTGTCGAGGTTCCCGACAGCAGCAAATTCCTGGCGGCGTGCGACTACGCCTTCATCTGGGAAGAACACATCAGCTATTTTGTTGAAGATACGTTCCGGCGGCTCGCCGCCAGGGCCGGCTACGAGGTCGCCGAGCTCCGTCGCGTTCCCGGCGAACTGGAGGATGCGCTGATTGCTGTGCTTCGTCCGGCGCAAGCCGCGAGCCATATAGATGCCATCCCCTCGTCATGCCTGCGGTTCGCGGCCTATGTCGCGGGCATCGAGCCGACGCGAAAATTCGTGCAGTCATGGGTAGCAAAGGCAGCGGGTGCATCCGGCGACGGTCTCGCGCTGTTCGGTATCGGACATCAAGCGGTCATGTTCGCAAATGCCCTGGGATTGGCCGATCGTGTCGCGGCTGCCGTCGATGACGATCCGGACAAGAATGGTTATTTTCCACCGGGGTTCCGCGTCCCCGTCATCCCGTCGCAGGTGCTGCTCGACGACACCGCCATCAAGGCCTGCCTGTTTGCCGTCGCGCCCGGCATCGAGCACAAGGTAAGGGAGCGATTGGCGCCGCTCGCCGCGCGCGGTGTAGAGTTCCGCTCGATCTTTGCCGCCGCACCTGGATCGCTGTTATCGGGATCGCCGTCATGGCACTAATCCAGAAATCGCCGGAAGTATTCCTGGCCGAGGGTCCGATCGCGACGATCGGGCCAGAAGACATCAGGGTGCTCCGTGAAGCCGTGCGCCAGACACCCAGGCGGCGCGCCCGGATCAACGCGCATCCCGGCCATGACGATGCGCTTCACGAGATGATCATCGCCATCAATTCCAGCTCCTATATTCGTCCGCACCGGCATCCCGGCAAGAGCGAGGCCTTCCACATCATCGAGGGCGAGGTCGACATTGTGGTCTTCAGCGAAGATGGCGAGATCGAGCGGATCGTGTCGCTCGGGGAGAAAGGTAGCGGCCGCGCCTTCTACTACCGTATGTCGGCCCCGCGTTTTCATACGCTGGTGATCCGTTCGGAACTGCTCATCGTCCACGAGATCACCAACGGCCCGTTTTCTCCCGAGGGCACGGTCTATGCCGGCTTCGCGCCCGAGGAGAGCGCCGCCGCAGCAGCAGCTTCCTTTCGGGCGGAGTTGGTCAGGCGGGTTGCGACCCAGCAGGAAAAAAATCCGTGAGCCCCCTGCACGCCATCGTGGTCGGGGGTACGCGCGGCCTGGGGCTAGTCGTGGTCGAGCGGCTGTTGGCTCGCAAATGCAGCATCAGCGTTATCTCGCGCAATCCTTCGCCGCGGCATGCGGGCAATGCCCAGGTCCGCCATCTCACGGCGGACCTCGAGACCCCGGACAGCTATGACGGCATCTGGACCAAAGCCCGCGATGGCTTCGGCCCGATCAGCTATCTCATCCTCTGCCAGCGCTTCCGGGGCGCGGGCGATCCCTGGGAGGGCGAAATCCGCGTTGGCCTCACGGCCTCGCGGCAACTGATCGAAGGCTTTGCCGATCATTTCGCTCCGTCTGGCGACCGTGCCATCGGCGTCGTCAGCTCGGTCTATGCGCACTATGTCGGGAGCTCTCAGCCGGTCGGCTATCACGTGGTCAAGGCAGGACTCAACGAGATGGTCCGTTACTATGCCGCAAACCTCGGACCGCGCGGCATTCGCGTCAATGCCATCATGCCCCTGACCTATCTGAAGGAAGAGTCGCGCCAATTCTACGAAGGCAATGCCGGCCTGATGGACGTCTATGAGCAACTCGTGCCGCTGCGCCGGATGGGCCGCGCTGAGGATTCGGCTAATGCCCTGAGCTTCCTGTGCAGCGAACAGGCGTCCTTCATCAACGGGCAATCGCTGCCGATCGACGGCGGGGTATCCGTGCTCTGGCCGGAGGAAGTGGCCAGGAGGTTTGCGGGTCTTTGAGGTCGGATGAGCCGAGTCATCATGCAACATGTGACACACAAATCCGCCTGCCGCCTCTGCGGATCGCACACGCTCGAACTGGTGCTGCCGATCCGTCCCTCCGCGATCGGAGACGCCTTTGTCAGCGCCGATCGCCTAAGGGAAAAGCAGGAACTGTATCCGCTTGATTGCTATCTGTGCCTCGACTGCGGCCATTTGCAAAATCTTGATGTCGTTGATCCCGACATTCTGTTCCGCGACTACACCTACCGTACGTCGGTTTCGTTAGGCCTGGTCGAGCACTTCAGGAATTATGCCCAATCGGTCATGGCGGAGCTTGCAATTCCGCCGGGCAGCCTTGTGGTCGAGATCGGCAGCAATGACGGCGCGCTCCTGAAGGCGTTCCAGGCGAAGGGAATGCGCGTGCAAGGCATCGACCCGGCCCGCGAGATCGCGCTTGCAGCTAGCAACGAGGGCGTCCCGACTATCCCGGATTTTTTCACCAGCCGGCTGGCCGCACAGATCCTGGCCACCAAGGGACCGGCGGCGCTGTGCTGCGCCAACAACGTCTTCGCCCACATCGATGATCTCTCCGATGTAGTGAGCGGCTTCTGCACGCTGCTATCGCCCGACGGCGTGTTCGTGTTCGAGGTCTCCTACATCGTCGACATGATCGACAACATGGTGTTTGACACCATCTATCACGAGCACGTCTCCCATCATGCCTTGTTGCCAATGGAAGCGTTTCTCAACCGCCACGGCATGACGCTGTTCGATGTGACGCGGACCGGCACCAAGGGAGGCTCGATCCGCGCTCTTGCGCAACTCTCATCGACAGGCCAACGCCCGCGCTCGACGCGATTGAAGGCGCTGATGGTCGAGGAGGAGCGGCGCGGCATCATGAAGCCGCCGATCTACCGCGACTGGTTTGGCTCCATCGAGCGATGCAAACAGGACGTGCTGGCCTGTCTCGACGCCGCGCTACACGCCGGCAAGTCGGTGGCGGGATATGGCGCATCCACGACCACAACGACGCTGCTCTATCACTTCGAGCTGGCGTCCCGCATCGGATTCATCGTCGACGACAATCCGCTGAAACAGGGCCTGTTCAGCCCCGGCGCGCATATTCCGGTCTTGCCCTCCAGCGCATTGGCGGAGCGAAAGCCCGATGTTGTCGTGATCCTGGCCTGGATTTACGCCGAGCCGATTGTCGCGCGGAATGTCGAGTTTCTCCGGAACGGAGGCGCGTTTCTCATTCCCCTGCCGGTGCCGAAACTCATTGACCGCGATGGCTCGACGCCGCTGGCTCCCGAGGCGGGAACCCAAGCTACGCCGCGTGCGGCTTTATGAACGGGTTCACTGGCGCCGTTGCTGCATCGCGGCCAACATGCCCGTTGCTGCCATTGAGCATGATCGGGCACAGTCCTTGCTTCGATAGTTGGAAGTGCTTTGATCGGTCCTGTTGGTGTCCGGAAGGAGGAACGATTCTGCTGTATTTTTTATGGAGGCTATAATGAATTCCTATATTGGCGTTACGTTGCTTTTGTTAACTTTGACCGTCCCCGCATTCGCCGAGAAACTCGTCGATCCCACCTCGGTCGCTCCTGAATATCGCGAGGCCGCGGAGAAGCGGCGGGCCGAACAGATTAAGCAGCGCGACTGTGCAAAAAAGGCAGATGTCGAGAAGGTCACCGCGCGCGAGCGCACGGCCTACCTGCTGCAATGCCTGGACGCCGACAGCGCGACCAGGTAGCGGGCCAGCCCTATCAGGTCCGGCGGTTAACAGACCCGTTAACCGCGTCGCGCGAAACAGTTGATAACCGTTAACCTTCCCTTGCCGAGTCAGGCAAGCTGCGGAAGAGTTTTGCGCTGTGACGTATGAGGCGTGGGGGGCGTGGCATGCGTAAGCAGGATTTGGGATTCGATTATCGTCGCTATCGGCAATTGCTGGCCGATGCGGTCGACGACGACAAGCGGCTGGAGCTGATCAATATATTGATCGAGGAGCGGGCCAGGGACCGGCTGGCGGCGCAAATCGCCTCCGATCGCGCGGCCATGACGGCCAACACCATCGCCAGGGTGCTGGGTTCGTCGCGGGCCTGATGGGCTTCTTTCGCAAAGGCTCGAGGCCGGCCGGACCGGCAGTGTAGCAATGCGTTGCGATTCGCTTAACGATGCCTGGCAATTGGGCATAAAGTTTTTTGTTCTATGAGGTGTCCCCATAAGGCCCGTTTGGGCCGAACAAAGGGGGCATACCATGAAAACGATTTCCTCGATCGCGGCGGATCACTCGTTCAGGGCGATGACCATACTTTCCTGTTTCGGTCTTGTTGTGTCGTTCTGCCTGATGGCGTTCGGCATGGACCTGAACTCCGTCTGGCTTTAATCTCCTCGGCTCACGGCCTTCGCTCGCGCCGAACGCGCATGCGAAGGCGTGAAGCCGAAGGGATGTTCCATTGTTGATCTTGCGTCGCGCGGTGTTGGCCGCGCTTGTTTTGTCTGGGCTTGATGCGTTCGTTGCATCGCCGGTCCTGGCTGCGGAAAACGACATCGCCGCGCTGGTGGCAAAGCCCGTGTCTTTTCCCGACATGGCCTTGGGCTCAGCCAAGGCTCCGGTCACCATTGTCGAATATTCCTCCCTCACCTGTCCGCATTGCGCGGCATTCGCGGAAAACGTCTTCCCGATGCTGCAGTCGAAATATATCGACACCGGCAGGGTGCGCTTCGTGTCACGCGAGTTTCCGCTCGACATCAAGGCCGCGGCCGCCTCGATGCTGGCGCGCTGCGCCGCCAATGGCGATGCGCCGAAATTCTTCGAAGCCACCATGATGCTGTTCAAGCAGCAGGAGGCGCTGGTGGAGCACACCACGGAGACGCTGACCTCGATTGGCGCCACGTTCGGCATGGACCAGGGCGCAGTCGAAAGCTGTGTGAAGAGCGACGCCTCGCTCGACAAGCTGCAGGCCGACCAGAGCTTCGCCTACAAGGATCTCAAGGTCGAGGCGACGCCGACCTTCTTCATCAACGGCGAGATGCTCAAAGGCGCGATGTCGTTCGAGGAGCTCGAAGCGAAGCTCGCGCCGCTCTTGAAGCAGTGATCGTCGTCGCACGCGAAGCGATGGAATCTTCACACCGTAATCTTACGGTATAGGCCTGCTTTGCGATTTTGATTATGAGCTTGCCCTGCGTTTAGCCCTTTGGGGGAGGGTTAAGTCACGAGGCCCGGGCTCCTAGGCACTCCGGGCCTCGTGCACTTTCTCCAACGCAAGCATCCGACAATTCGATCTGCTCGACTTCGCCGTCACCTGCGTGCCGGCGATTGTGGCGCTTTCGGGCCGCAACTTATCTTCAAAAAAGTTCCTGACTTTCGCGCGCCCGCGCGGCGAAAAAATTTCGGAACCTGAACAGTTCCCGGAACTTGTTGGAGCGGCGGCAGGGCACCACGAGGCCTTCTCTTGTATCGCACTCCTCTCACCCTTCTGGCTGTGATCTCAGCCGTCTCCTGCGCACATGCTGAAAGTGGACTGGCCTCCTACTATGGCGGCCGCGGACATTCCGGCGAAATGACTTGCGCACACAGAACTCGACCGATGGGAAGCATGGTGACGGTTTCCTATCGCGACCGCTCCATTCGCTGCCGCGTCAACGATCGCGGTCCCTTCATCAAGGGTCGCGTAATCGACGTGTCGGTCGCGGCGGCGCGGGCGCTCGGCATGATGGACGCCGGTGTCGTGAAGGTCTTGCTCGTGGCCGATTGATCGGCGCGGCTATTTCCGCGTTTGCGGCGCCGCAACGAAGAGCAGGCCGATCCGGTTGTTCTGGATCCAGGCGACGCTGCATTCGTGCACTGTTGCGCCATTGTGCCTGACAAGGCGGAAGCGCGCCGGGACGAAGGCCGGATTTTCCACGTCGATGGCGGCTCCGTCGGGCGAGACGTTGCGCACCACACACGCCATGACCGAACCGCCCACGGAAACCAGCGCCGGTTCCTCGATCTCGACGCGCGGATGCTTGCGTCTCTCTTCCATGGCCTTCTGCCCCGAAAACTCTCGCGCGCCGAGAATAGAGGCAAACCCTAAACAAAAAGGATGCCTGCCGTACAAGCGGGGTGACGGCCCTTGCCGTTCGCTGCGATGGCAGGTTAGCCTGTGAACAGACGGTGCGCAGGCGCGACGCCCGCTCGGATAAAAAATGAACAGGCGCCACGGGGAGAACGCCATGTTCAATGAACTCGATTGTCGCACGAGTTTGACCGGCAACCAGATCAAGATCCTGGCTGCCGCGATCATCGGCGACGCGTTGGAATTTTTCGATTATTTCCTGATCGGCTTCGTGCTCGCCTTCCTGATCGGACCGTGGAAACTGACCTTCGGCCAGTCCGCGACCGTGCTGATGAGCTCCGGCATCGGCGCGATCCTCGGCGCCTACGCCTGGGGCTGGCTCGCCGACCGCATCGGCCGCCGCATCGTCTTCATCGGCACCGTCCTGAACTTCTCGATCGCGACCGGCCTGCTCTATTTCACGCCCGACAATGGCTGGCTCTATCTCACGGTGATGCGCTTCTTCGTCGGCACCGGCGTCGGCGGACTCTATTGCGTCGACCTGCCTTTGGTGCAGGAGTTCATGCCCTCCTCCAAGCGCGGCTGGGTCGGCGGTCTCGTGACCTGCGTCATCCCGCTCGGTGTCGGCCTCGGCGCGGTGCTCGGCGCGTTCATGGGCAGCGACCAGTGGCGGCTGTTGTTTGCCATCGGCGTGCTGCCGGCCTTGGTCGTTCTGCTGGTCCGTATCTGGGTTCCGGAGAGCCCGCGCTGGCTCTGCCGCCAGGGCCGCTACGAGGAAGCGCGCAAGTCGCTGGCCTGGGCGCTGCAGGTCGATCCCTCGTCGCTGCCGATGCCGACCGCCGCCGATGCCGGCCCGATCGTCAAGACCAACTGGCTCGACCTCTTCAAATATCCGCGCAGCCTGCTGGTTTCCTGGCTCGGCAATGCCGGCGCGCAGACCGGGGTCTACGGTGTCACGCTGTGGGCGCCGTCGCTGTTCGTGCTGCTCCTGAAGGTCAGCCCGCAACAGGCGGCCAAGATGATGATCCTGCTCACCGTCTTCGGCTTCATCGGACGCGTCTCCTTCTCCTACTTCTCGGAGCTGATGGGCCGGCGCAAGGCCGGAGGCCTGCTCGGCTTCGGCGCCGGCGTTCTGGCCATCGTGGCGGGCTATAATTACAATGTGATGTGGGGCGACTATGTCGGCGTTCTGGCTGATCCTTGCGGTCGCCTTCTTCTTTGCCGATGGCGGCTTTGCCATCGTAGGACCCTATGCCGCCGAGATCTGGCCATCGCATCTGCGCACCTCGGGCATGGGCTCGGCCTATGGCTTTGGCGGCATCGGCAAGATCATCGGACCGGTTGGGCTCGCGCTGATCGTCGGCTCCAGCAACTATCTCAAGCCGGACGTGCCGCTGCCGGAGATCCCGCTGGCCTTCGTCTATCTCGGCTGCTGGTTCCTGATGGCCGGGATCGTCTATTATTTCTTCGGCATCGAGACCCGGGGTAAATCGATCGAGGAGATCGACCGCGAGCTGAACGCCGGCATTACGCCGGTGGCGGCCACGGCTCAGGTTCGTCAGGCATAGTACTGAACATGTTGGTTGCGACTTCTGCTGAACTGGCCGGCGATCGAAGCGTGATCGCCCGTGCCGAAGCCGTCCGCTCGGCGGTCGCGGCCGCCTCCGACGAGATCGAAGGGGGCCGGCGGCTGCCGCCGGCCCTGCTCGACCGGCTGCATGAGGCGGAGCTGTTTCGCCTCCTGCTGCCGCGCTCATCGAACGGGATCGAGACCGATCCCGTCACCTTCTTCCATGTGATCGAGACCATCGCCCAGGCCGACGCGTCGACCGCCTGGTGCCTGAGCCAGGCCGGCGGCTGCGCGATGTCGGCGGCCTATCTCGACCTGCCGGTGGCGCAGTCGATCTTCGGCAAGGACCCGCGCGCCGTGCTGGCCTGGGGGCCGGGCCGCGGGTCAAGGCGGTGGAATGCGAAGGCGGCTACAGGGTCACCGGGGTCTGGGCCTTTGCCTCCGGCGGCCGCCATGCCACCTGGCTCGGCGCGCATTGCCCGATATTCAGGGCCGACGGTTCGCCGCGGCTCGAGGATGACGGGTTGCAGGCGGAGCGCACCATGCTGGTGCGCAGCGAAGACGTCGAGTGGACCGACATCTGGAATACCGTGGGCTTGCGCGGCACCGCCAGCGACCAGTTCGCGCTCAAGGATTTCTTCGTCCGCGCCGATCACTCCATCACCCGGGAGTTCGAGCGCGAATGCCGCGAGCAGAGGACCGCTCTATCGCATGGGCAACGGCACCTGCTACCAGGTCGGCTTTGCCGGCGTCGCCTGCGGCATCGCCCGCGGCGCGCTCGACTGCTTCCTCGACGTCGCCAGGAACAAGATTCCGCGCGGCAACAAGAGCCCGATCAGGGACAATGCCGTGGTGCAGTCGGGGCTTGCGCAGGCCGAGGTCAATCTGCGCGCCGCGCGCGCTTATCTGCTGCAGTCCATGGCGGAAATCTGGAAGCATCTCTGCGCCGGCGCGATGATCACGGTAGAGCAGCGGATGACCGTCCGCATGGCCTCGACCCACGCGATCCATCGGGGCCGCGAGGCCGTCGACTTCGCCTATAATGCCGCCGGCGCCACCGCGATCTTCGACAACCATCCGCTGGAGCGCCGCTTCCGCGACATCCACACCGTGACCCAGCAATTGCAGGGTCGCTCAAGCCATTTCGAAACCGTCGGCGCCTGGATGCTGGGCGCCGATGCCGACCTCACTTGGGTCTAAACAACTTGGGTTTAAACAAAAAGGAGAAAAACCATGCCACTTGGCGGACTGCAGCACTTCACCATCGAGCCCCAGGACCTGGAGAGGACCAAGGACTTCTATGTCGACGTACTCGGACTCGAGATCGGCGACCGGCCGCCGCTCGATTTCCCGGGTTACTGGCTCTATTCGGGCGGCCAGGCCACCGTGCACCTGATGGGCACGCGCAAGCCGCGCGAGGGCATCATCGTGCGCGGCACCGAGAAGAAATACGAAGACACCGGCCGTCTCGACCACATCGCCTTCGCCGCCACCGACGTCGATGGCGTGCGCAAGCGACTGCAGTCAAAGAACGTCAAATTCCGCGAGAGCATCGTGCCGCGCACGGGCGACACGCAGATCTTCCTCTACGATCCCGACGGCGTCGGCGTCGAATTGAATTTTCCGAAGGCATAACCAGAGGCATAAAGACTCTAATCGGCGGATCCAACATCGGCCGGTCCGGGGCGCGCCCTCGGACCGGCCGATGGTGCTTGTGAGACGACAGATGCTGATCGTTGCTCTAACCCGACAAGGTCACCGCCGAGCCATCTCTGTGGCGCGATTAGGTCTGTTTTTCTTCAACATTGGATGGCGACGTGAAGCGCCGCGCCGCTGCGGCAGGATAGCCGGGTGCCGGGCCTTTAACCTACCCCAGGGCACGCGTGCCCGGCTATTCGCGAAGCCTCTCGTCGCGAGACGAGCTCAGTCAAGCCCGCGTTCGTGGCTGAGGCGCACCATTTCATCGATGAAAATCTGCTTCTGCTTGTCGTCGAGGCTCGTATAAAGCGGCTCGGCGGCATCGGCGACACTGCGCTGGTCCTGCGCGCGATCGACCAGGAATTGCGCCTCGTTGCGCATCTGCTCGATGATGTCGTCCGGCGGATCGCGCTTGGCGCGCGCGACGCGCAGGTTGAGGCGGTCGGCGCCGTTATGCCCGAGATAGTGCATGGCGCTTGAGAAGCCGGACCAGTTCTTCTCCTGCTCGGGCGTGAGATTCAGCTCGTTCTTGATCCGCTCGATATTGGCGTCGCTGTTGGTGACGATCTGATCGGCCGTAAGTTGCGGGGCGCCGTCCTGGGTCAGCACCTGGACCGCCTTCGCCTTCCTTGGTCTCCTTCGCGCCCTTCGCCGACTTGGCGTTCTTCGCGCCTTGCTTGTCGGTGGCCGTTGCAGGCCCGGCCTTGTCGTTGGCCGGCACCTGCCCAGCCTTGTCGTTCGCAGGCTTGCTGTTGTTGCCGCCGGTGACCGCGCCGACCACGCCGCCGACGACGCCGACCACGCCGCCGATCGCGCCTCCCAGCACCCCGCCAACGGGGCCTGCGGCCTTGTTGCCTTCGCGCGCGCCCTGCTCCACGCCTTTGACCAGGCCTTGCGCGTCCACGATCCGCGGCGCGTTGACGACGAGGATTGCGGCCACCCCAAGCGCGACACACAGTCTCAACCGTGTGCGCATGCCGGATGTCGGGCTGGTCATTGTTCGGTCTCCATGATCGATCGGGATTTAACTCGGCTGATTCGGGGGGACGGCAGGCGCGCTGCGTGCCACGATTTTACCGTTTCCCCGGCAAACTCGTCTACTACGGCGGGCTTTACCTGCAACCAAGAAAAGCTTGCCATGCAAAGCTGTTACCCTTGACTGCGGCAGATTTGCGCCAGCGTGTAAATCGAGTCCCTTTGCCGCATCGTGTGCGACGCAATATCGCCGCGCGCTCGCGTTGCCGTTCGCACTCAAGGAGCGGCTGCTCAGTTCCGGCGCACAACGTTAGTACTAGAAGCATGCCTTAGCTGATTTCTCGACAGACGGCGATCAATTCTGCTCTGATCGCATTCGACGAAATCTCCGCACCGCCTCGAAGGCCACGCAGAAGAACAAGAACGAGAAGAAGAACAAGAGCGAGATTTCCCGACATATCCGATTTGGCTCACCAGGGAGGGAACGCCATGTCACGGAGAAAGCTCACCCGCCGTCAATTCGTCGCAGCCACAGCCTTGTCCTCGGCGGCGTTCGTCTCCGCGCCCTTTGTCCGGACCGCGCGCGCGGCCGGCAGCCTCTCGATCGGCTTCTGGGATCACTGGGTTCCCGACGCCAACAAGGCCTCCACCGACCTCGTCAATGAATGGGCGGCAAAGGAGAAGGTCGAGGTCCCGATCGACTACATCACCAGCAACGGCAACAAGAATCTGGTGACGATCGCCTCGGAAGCGCAGGCGAAATCGGGCCACGACATCCTGGCGATGCCGACCTGGTGGCCGCACGCCGAGACCGAACTGCTCGAGCCGATGAACGACGTCATGGACGCAGGTGATCGCGCAGAACGGCAAGGTCAACGGCACGGTCGGAATATCTCGGCCAAGCTGGACGGCAAGTGGCATGGGGTTCCCTTCTGCATCGGCAGCCAGATCAAGGGGCCCTGCTCGCGCATCGACCTGATGAAGAAGTACGCCAACATCGACGTGCAGGAAATGTATCCCGCGGGCGCGCCGCCCAAGGCCGACAACTGGACCCTGGATACCTTCCTGAAGGCGGCCGAAGGCTGCTTCAAGGGCGGCTTATCCCTTTGGCATCGGCCTGGGCGAGACCTCCGACTCCGTCGATACGGCGGGCGCGATCTTCCAGTCCTTCGGTGCCGAGCTCGTCAACGCCAAGGGCGATCTGACCATCAAGACCGACGCAGTCCGCCAGGCGCTCGAGTATTACAAGAAGCTCATCGCTTTCCTGCCGGCCGAGGTCGCGTCCTGGGACGACGCCAGCAACAATAGATGGCTGGTGTCGGGCAAGGGCGCGATGATCATGAACCCGCCGAGCGCCTGGGCGGTCGCCAAACGCGACGCGCCGCAGATCGCCGAGCAGTGCTGGACCCACGGCTTCCCTGCGGGACCAAAAGGGCCGGTTCGCGCCGTTCCTGCCCTACTTCCTTGCGACGTGGAATTTCTCCAAGAACAAGGAGGCCGCGAAGAGCCTGATCCTGCATCTGTCGCAGCCTGACGTCGGTGGAGAAACTCGTCGCGGCCAGCGGCGGCTACGATCTGCCGGCATATGAGAAGCTGACGACGCTGAAGACCTGGGCCGAGGAAGGGCCGCCGAAGGGCACGCTCTACCACTATCCCAATCCCTATAACCATCAGACCCTGTCGATCGCGGCTTCGCCGGCCCCGCCGAAGATGGCGCAGCAGATCTATGTGCAGGCGACGCTGACCAAGATGTGCCTGCGCTACTTCAGGGGCGAGAAGATGGAGGATACGCTCGCCTGGGCCGAAGGCGAGTGCGAAGGCTTCATGCGGAGCTGAGACAAACGCTGGCGGCTCGCGGTCCACCGGAGGGTGGCTCGCGGGCCGCCGCGATTCTCACGTTGATCCGATCAGCGCGCTGACCGTGTTTGAAAGCGCGCGATCCTGCAGGGAAGAAGCACCATGGTTGATGTCGCATTTCAGCCGAGCGCATCGCAGCGCCAAGGAGCGACGCGCAAAGTTCCAGCCTGCGCTACGCCGTGAAGCGGAAGTCGACCATGGCGTTCCTCATGACGCTGCCGCTGATCGTGCTGATCGCGGTCATGGTCGTCTATCCCGCCTTCTACGCCATCCATCTGGCCACGCTGAACAAGGCGATGACCAAGTTCGTCGGCTTCGGCAATTTCCAGTTTCTGTTCAAGCGCCAGACCTTCTGGATGGTCGTGGAACAGTCCTGCATCTTCGCCATCACGGCCGTGATCTTCAAGGCGCTGATCGGCTTCATCGTCGCGCATTTCGCGCACAACATTCCCTCCAAGGAAGCAGCGCAAATGGCGCGGCATGCTGCTGGTGCCCTGGGTGATCCCGCCGGCCATGAGCACGCTGGCGTGGCTGTGGCTGTTCGATCCCTCCTACAGCGCCTTCAACTACACGCTCGGTCTTTTTCGGGGTCGGGCCGATCTCCTGGCTCGGTCAAACCGGCTGGGCGCGCTTTTCGGTGATTCTGGTCAATGTCTGGTTCGGCGCGCCGTTCTTCATGATCATGTATCTGGCGGCGCTGAAATCGGTGCCCGAACAGCTCTATGAGGCCGCGGCCATCGACGGCGCCAACTGGTGGCAGCGCATCTGGTTTGTCACGCTGCCGATGATGCGCAACATCATCGCGATCACGACGCTGTTCTCGCTGATCGTCACCTTCGCCAATTTCGATATCACCCGGATCCTGACCGCCGGCGGTCCGCTGGACAGCACCCATCTCTTCGCTACGTGGTCGTTCCGCCTCGGCATCGAGGGTGGCGACATTCCGTTGGGTGCCAGCGTCTCGCTGTTCATGGCGCCGATCCTGGCGATCGCCGCCATCTTCATCCTGCGCGACATCTCCAAACGCGGGAATGAAGCATGAGCTCGATCGCGATCGACAAGGCCGGCCCCACCCGCAAGGTCAAATATGGCAGCATGAGCCGCGACCGCGCCTGGGCGATGCGCTGGTCCTATTTCTTCCTGACGATTTTTGCGATCTTCTCGCTGGTGCCGCCGATCTACATGCTCATCACCTCGCTGAAGAGCAGTGCCGAGATTTCGGCGGCGACCAACCCCTGGTGGGTCTACCATCCCACACTGTCGAACTACATCGAGCTCCTCACCTCCAACCAGTTCCTGCGCTTCTTCTGGAACTCCGCCATGGTGTCGATCATCGTGGTGACCATCACCATGCTGATCAGCGTGCCGGCGGCGTTCGCGCTATCGCGGATGAAATTCTGGGGCTCGGCCACGCTCGCGGCCGGCGTATTCCTGACCTACCTGATTCCGGACACGCTCTTGTTCCTGCCGCTGTTCAAGATGTTCGCGGTGTTTGGCGACTGGACGGGAATCCACCTGATCAACAAATGGTACGTGCTGCTGTTGCTCTATCCGACGCTGACGGTGCCGTTCTGCACCTGGATCATGATCGGCTATTTCGCCTCGATCCCGAAGGAGCTGGATGAGGCCGCCATCATCGACGGCGCATCCTGGTTCCAGACGCTGACCCGGATCTTCATTCCTGTCGCTTTGCCTGGACTGATCGCCGCGACCATCTTCGCCTTCACCGTCTCCTGGGCGCAGTTCCTCTATCCGCTGGTGTTCACGACCTCGACCGATCAGTTGGTGATGCCGGTCGGCATCATCACCACGCTGATCAAGGGCGACGTGTTCAACTGGGGGCAGATCATGACCGGCGCTCTGCTCGGCGCAGCACCGCCGCTCCTGATCTACGCCTTCCTGATGGACTATTACATTGCCGGCCTGACCGCCGGCGCGACAAAGGGTTGAAGCCATGGCCGAGGTAAGTCTGCGTAAGGTGGTGAAGCGTTACGACGACGTCGAGGCGGTGCGCGGCATCGATCTCGACATCGCCGACCATGAGTTCGTCGTGCTGGTCGGCCCGTCCGGCTGCGGCAAGTCGACGACGCTGCGGATGATCGCGGGGCTCGAGGACATCACCGACGGCGACATCACGATCGGCGGCGACGTCGTCAACGACGTGCCGCCGAAGGATCGCGACATCGCGATGGTGTTCCAGAACTACGCGCTCTATCCGCACATGACGGTGGCGGAGAACATGTCGTTCGGGTTGCGGCTGAAGCACTATCCGAAGGCCGAGATCAAGAGCCGGGTCACCGAGGCCGCGCGCATGCTCGACATCACCGACCTGATCGACCGCAAGCCGAAGCAGTTCTCCGGCGGCCAGCGCCAGCGCGTGGCGATGGGCCGCGCCATCGTGCGCAACCCGAAGGTGTTCCTGTTCGACGAGCCGCTCTCCAACCTCGACGCCAAGCTGCGGGTGCAGATGCGGATCGAGATCAAGAAGGTGCACCAGAAGGTGCGCACCACGACGGTCTATGTCACCCACGACCAGGTCGAGGCGATGACCCTCGCCGACCGCGTGGTGGTGATGAACAAGGGCAGGATCGAGCAGATCGGCACGCCGAACGAACTCTACCACATCCGGCGACGCGCTTTGTCGCCGGCTTCATCGGCTCGCCCGCGATGAACTTCCTGCCCTGCCGGCTCGAGGAGGCCGCAGGCAAGCTCAATCTCCGCCTGACCGATCGTCTCGCCTTCCCGCTTGCCGCCCGCAAAGGCCGCGCGATACCAGAACGTGCCGCGAAGCGAGAAGCTGCTGCTCGGCATCCGGCCCGAGCATCTCACCGAGGCCGATGGACATGCCGTGCCCGGCATCGAGACCTTCGATACCGTGCTCGACGTCACCGAGCCGATGGGGATGGAGACGCTGGTCTATTTCACGCTCGAGGGCACGTATGTCTGCGGGCGGGTCAATCCGTCGGCCGGCGCGCGCGACGGTGCCCCGCTCCGATTGGCTGTGGACCTCAATAATATGCACCTGCTAAACGAGGGGACCGGCGCCGTCCTTTGACGGCGAAAAAGAAACCCCAAGGGCAGGAAATGGCCACCAACAAGAAGAAGATTTTCGTCACGCAAACGATGTCGCCCAACGCACGGGCTCTGCTGACCGAACGGGACGACATCGAACTCATCGAGTTTCCCAACCTGATCTCGGCCCCCGATTTCGAGGCGATGCTGAAGCAGCATGCGCCGGTTCACGGCGTGGCGCTGGGCGCCACCCGGTTCGGCGAGCCGGAGCTTGAGGCGTCCGGGGACATGAAGGTGGTGACGCGGATCGGCGTCGGCTACGACGCCGTCGATGTGCCGGCGCTCAGCAAGCGCAAGGTGCCGCTGATGGTGGCGGGCGCTGCGAACTCGCCGTCGGTTGCCGAGCAGGCGATGTTCATGATGCTGACGCTCGCCAAGCGCGCGCAGGAAATGCATGCGATGGTCAAGGAAGGTACCTGGGCGAGCCGGCTGGGCCAGTTGCCCTTCGATCTCTATGGCAAGACGGTGCTGATCATCGGCTTCGGCCGCATCGGCACGCGCACCGCCAAGCGCTGCCTTGCCATGGAAATGAAGGTGCTGGTCTACGATCCCTACAAGCCGGCTTCCGAAATCGGCGCCGCCGGCTGCGAGGCGGTGGCCGATCTCGACGCCGCGCTGCCGCGCGCCGATTTCGTCAGCATCCATTGCCCGAAGACGCCGGAGACAGTCGGCCTGTTCAATGCGGCGCGCTTGAAGCTGATGAAGCCCACCGCCTATCTCATCAACACCGCGCGCGGCGGCATCGTCGACGAGAAGGCGCTGCATGAGGCGCTGGTGTCGCGCAGGCTCGCCGGCGCCGGCCTCGACGTGTTCGAGCAGGAGCCGCCGCCGGTCGGCCAGGCGCTGCACGGCCTGCCGAACGTGATCATGGCGCCGCATGTCGCGGGCGTAACGGTCGAAGCCGTCGACCGCATGAGCGAGCAGACCGCGCGCAACATCCTGAGCGCGCTCGATGGCGAGCCGATCCGGCAGAACGTCATCAATCAGGACGTGCTCTGAAGAGCCCGCGCGGCAGCCTTTCGATCGGCCGCGCGCGGCCCGTTTCATCGAACAATACCAGCAGGTTAGGCCATGGCTTTCAAGGAATATGGCAATTACGATGCCGTCGGCCTCGCCGAACTCGTCCGCGAGAAGCAGGTCACGCCGAAGGAGCTGCTGGACGAAGCGATCGAGCGCACGGCCAAGGTCGATCCTGAAATCAATGCGGTCGTCGTCAGGCATTACGACTACGCCGCGCAACAGATTGCGAGAGGACTTCCCGACGGCCCCTTCACCGGCGTGCCGTTCCTCCTGAAGGATCTCGATCTCCTCAAAGGCACGCGCACGACGTTTGGTGCCAGCATCCTGAGGAATGACGTCGCCGACCACAACAGCACCCTCGCCCAGCGTTTCCTCGATGCGGGTGTGGCCATCTTCGGTAAGAGCGCGAGCCCCGAATTCGGCTTGATACCGACCACCGAGCCGCGCCTGCATGGGCCGACCAGGAATCCCTGGAATCTGGCGCACTCCTCCGGCGGCTCGTCCGGTGGCGCGGGCGCGGCGGTCGCCGCCCGCATCCTTCCCGTTGCCCACGCCAGCGACGGCGGCGGCTCCATTCGCATTCCGGCGTCCGCCTGCGGCGTGTTCGGCCTGAAGCCGACCCGCGCGCGCAATCCGTTGGGTCCGGATCGCGGCGAAGGCTGGGGCGGCCTTTCCTGCGGACATGTCGTCAGCATCAGCGTGCGCGACAGCGCGGCGATGCTGGATGCGACCGCGGGACCCGAACTCGCCAGCATCTATTATGCGCCACCGCCACAGCGGCCCTTTGCCGAAGAAGTCAGGCGTGAGCCCGGGCGCCTGCGCATCGCCTTCACCGACAAATCTCCCTACGACGAGGCCATTGACGGCGAGGTCGCGGCCGCGGTGCGCGATGTTGCGGCCATGCTGGAGAAGCTCGGCCATCACGTCGAGGAACGCGCGCCCAAGCTTCCGGCCGATCCGGCCATGGTGATGATGAACGTCGTCAGCGCCCATACCGCCCTCACGGTGCGCCAGACCGAACAACGCTTCCGCCGCGCGATGACCGGCAACGATTTCGAAAACCTGACGCTGGCGATAGCGCACAATGCGCGAGGCACCACCGCGACCGACTATGTCGCGGCGCAGTTCGCCGCCTACCAGATCTCGCGCGCGCTTTACGAGTTCATGGCCAACTGCGACGTGTTCCTGGCGCCGACGCTGTGCACGCCGCCGCTGCGGCTTGGCGAACTCAATGCGATGTCGGAGGATATCTCGCATATCGGCCCGGCGCTGCGGCGCTACATGCCGGGAACCTCGATGTTCAACATGTCCGGCCAGCCCGCGATGTCGGTGCCGCTCGCCTGGAGCAAGGCCGGCTTGCCGCTCGGCATGATGTTCGCGGCGCGCTTCGGCGACGAGGCAACCTTGTTTCGCCTCGCGGCCCAGCTCGAGCAGGAGCGGCCGTGGCGCACCAAATTACCGCCGGTCTGCGCCTAGATCGTTGCTGTCATGTCTCTTTTCGGGACATGTTCGGGACTTGGGCTTGACAAAACTCGGCCTTAATCGCGATCAAGCTTTGTACCGGGGCGCACGGGTGGATCAGGCTGCGCCTCATTTTTCAAATGCGGAGACTGGGACCTTAAGTTAAAGCGACCCGACGGATCATGCGCTCGCGGCAATCGCGAGCATTCTCGATCAACCCGCGGAAACTCCTCGCGAGGCGGAAAGGCCCGCGGCCGAGGCGAAACCGGCTATGCCGCCTCCGCTGCCGGCTCCCCCGCCTCCGCTTGCACCCGCAATGGCTTCTACCGACGGCGATGACTATTTCAAGCTCGGCCCCGGCCCCATCGCCGCGATCCGCTTCAAATGGGCTGCGCGCCGCGCCGACAATGGCGAGTATTTTGTCGACGAGACCATCGGCGAGAGCTCGGCCCCGATCACATCAGGACCGATGACCAGGGATGCGGCGATCAGGATGGTCGACGAGCGCGAGGCCGAAGCGCGGCAGCGCTTCGAGCAACTGCGGCACGAGATGACCGGCCGCGCGGCAGCCGCCGATCTCGTTCGCAAGGGCGCCGGCGAGGCCTGAGGCCTTACCCGCGGGGTGGGCCCAGAAAGTCCTTCTTCGCGAGATCGACGCCGGCATGCCGCAGTATGTCGTAGGCCGTCGTCAGGTGAAAAAAGAACTGCGGCACGCTGAACGTGAGCAGCAGCGAACGCCCCGTGAATTTCCGCTGGTTGCCGTTCTTGAAGGTAAAGACGACTTCCCGATCCGCGGCGCCGTCGATTTCAGCACGCGGCAGGCTCTCCGCGAAGTCGATCACCTTCTTGATGCGCGATTTCAATCCGGCGATGTCGGTGTCACCGTCCGCCAGTGTCAGCGGATCGCGGCGCGCCAACAGCGCGCCAGCCAGGATGGCGTGGCGATTGGCCTCGCCGACCTGCTGCCTGAGACTGTACATGTTGGGGTAGAGCCGCATGTTCGGCAGGACCGAAGGATCGATCTTGCGCGCCTCGGCATGAGCCGCCCCTCGGTCCAGCAGCTCGGACAAATTGCCGAGAAACGGCACGAACACGCCGATCGAAGCCTCATACATCGAAATAGTCACGGTTGCGAATTCCCCGGCTTGGTCTAAACGCTGAGGCATCGTGTCATTGAATCCGGACTTTGAAGCAAGATGTTTCGTACTCTTATCGGCCTTTTCGCAGCGCTGGCCGTCACCGTCGCGGCGCAGGCGCAGCAACCTTCCCGTCTCGACGAGATCATCAGCCGCGGCACGCTGCGGGTCGGCATGACAGGCGACTACCGGCCCTTCACGTTTCTCGACAAGACGACACAGAAATTCTCCGGATTCGATGTCGACATGGCGGAGGCACTTGGCAAGGCGCTCGGCGTCAAGGTCGAGTTCGTGCAGGCCGCCTGGCCGCAACTGATGAAGGATTTTGAAGCCGACAAGTTCGACGTCGCGATGGGCGGCGTCTCGATCACGCTCGACCGGCAGAAGAAGGGCCTGTTCTCGACGCCGATCATGCGGGAGGGCAAGACGCCGATCGCGCGCTGCACCGACAAGGACAAGTTCGCGACGCTTTCCGACATCGACAAGCCCGGCACGCGCGTCATCGTCAATCCCGGCGGCACGAACGAACGCTTTGCGCGGGCCAACGTCAAAGCCGCCGAGATCAAGGTGTATGGCGACAATGTCACGATCTTCGACGAGATCGCCAAGGGCGACGCAGACCTGATGATGACGGATGCCTCAAAGACGCGCTACCAGCAAAAGCTTCATCCCGGCGTGCTCTGCGCGGTACACCCGGACAAGCCCTTTGACTTTGCGGAAAAGGCCTATTGGCTGCAGCGCGACGCGGCGCTGAAAGCCTTTGTCGACCAGTGGCTTCATATCGCGATGGAAGACGGCAGTTTTGCGAAGATCTACGCCGCCTGGTTCGAGTAGGGCACGTTGACACGCGCGCTAGACTAGCCGTTTTCGGACCTCATCATCAAACGCCGCTCGCGGCGGCCCCGCGCGGCGGCTAGTGTTCGCTTCATGTCCAACAAGAGCTATGGCACTGTCAGCACCGAGCGGCGCAACGAGATGAGCGGCCTTGCCTTCGTGCAAGGGCTTGCCGACGGCACGCTGCCGCTCAACACCATCGCGCAGACGCTGGGCTATGATGTTACGGAAGCCGTGAGCGGACGGGTAGTCGTCACCGCGCAGCCCGGCGTGGCGCATCTCAATCCGGCCGGCACCGTCCATGGCGGCTTTGCCGCGACGCTGCTCGACAGCTGCATGGGACTTGCGATCTGGTCGACACTTGAGAAAGGCCTTGGTCAAACCACGCTCGAATTCAAGATTTCGCTGATCCGCCCGATTACCCGGACATGGGTGTGATCAAGGCCGAAGGCACCGTGTTGAATCGCGGCCGGCGGATTGGAGCTGCCGAAGGTCGGATCACGGACGGTCGCGGCCGCTTGCTTGCGCATGGCACGACCACGTGCCTGATTTTTGAGAATTGACCCGGCCTTTTGCCCCAAATTGACCTGACGCCCGCGACCAAGTTAGTTTGGCGGGCTGCGGTTGAACCAAAGCGGCTGGCGCACGACTTACCTCATGAACGTGATGTAGATCACGTTGCCAGCAATGACCGCAGCGTAGGGCTTTTTTGGGGATATCCGCTGCTCAGGAGGTCACAATGAAGAGGCTGTTGGCGATGGCCATTGTCCTGCTGGCGAGCAGCGCCGCGCAGGCGCAATACCAGTTCGAATATGGCGGCCGCACCATTCGCATCGATCCGGATCGCGGTACCGTTTCCATTCCCGGCGTCTACGACAATACCGGCAAGAAATCGAAGCGCGCCAAGACTGATACCAAAACTGACACCAAGACCGATCAGGACTCCTCGCGCAGCAAGCCGGCCCCGCAGGACGCAAAGGCCGATCAGCAGGCTGCGCCGGCACCAGCTCCCGCGCCGGCGGATACGGCTGCGGCACCTCCGCCAGCGCCGCCGGCCCCTCCCGCGCCGGACACTGCAACGACCACGCAGGACGCCCCGACCACCACGGCCAACAACGCGCCCGCCGATACTGCGGCCCTGCCGCCGCCTCCGGCCCCTCCAGCGCCGGCGCCATTGCCGCCGATCCAGGACGCCGCGCCGCAGCGCTCGCCTGCACCACCCCCGCCTGCGGTGGCCGCTCTGCCGCCTCCTCCGCCCGCGCCGGCGCAGCGGCGTGACCCCAACTCGCCGATCGGCGTCTGGTTGACGGAAGAGAAGGAAGGCAAGGTCCGCATCGAGCAGTGCGGCGTCAATCTCTGCGGCTATTCGGTCGACGCCAAGTCGAACGCCAATGGCGAGCAGGTGCTGATCAACATGAAGCCCGGCAAGGATCAGAAGTGGAGCGGCCGCATCCTCGATCCCAACACCGGCAGCACCTATGATTTGACGATCGCGATGAAGGGGGCGGATACGCTGCGCGTGCAGGGCTGCGCCTTCGGCGGCATGTTCTGCGGCGGCCAGACCTGGTCCCGCGTGAACTAAAGCATGATGGGATTAGGTTCGATAGCCTGAGTTTTTCAGGTAGTTCGCGCATTCTTGGGCTGTGAAGGCTTCAAGGACTTGTGCAATTGCGGCGCAGACGGCATCGGCGGTTCGGGCGGCAGCTTTTCGCAGAAGGTGCTTGAGCTTGGCAAAAACCTGTTCGATCGGGTTTAGGTCGGGTGAGTATTTTGGCAGGAAGAATAGTTTGGCGCCGACGGAGCGAATGAGCTGACGCACGACCTTGCCCTTGTGGCTGCCGAGATTGTCCATGACCACGATATCGCCGGGGCGAAGGGTGGGCAGGAGAACTTTCTCGACATAGGTCCGAAAGCTCGCGCCGTCGATCGGCCCCTCAATGAACCACGGCGCATCGATCCGGTCGTGGCGCAGGGCCGCCAGGAAGGTCATGGTCTTCCAGCGACCGTGGGGAACCTTGGCGGAAAGCCTGCGCCCGCACGGCCCCCATCCTCGCAACGGAGCCATATCGGTCCTGGTCCAGGTCTCGTCGATGAAGACCAGCCGTTCAGCTTCGACGCGATCTTGATATTTTGTCCACTGGGCTCGCCGGCGCGCCACGTCGGGACGATCGCGTTCGCCAGCCACCACGCTTTTTTTTGAAGCTGAGCTTCTCCGCGTGAACGAACTCCCACACCGAGTGGTAGTCGACCTTCAAGCTGCGTCCGGCAAGCTCGGCAACAAGCCCGCGCAAGGTGAAATCGTCATTCCTGATCCGTTGCGACAGCCAAACCGCGTGGTCCCCCGAAATCGCCTTCGGCTTGTGCCCGCCCATCTGGCCAGGAGCAACGCTGCCGGTTTCCTCCACCCGCTTCATCCAGCCGATGGCCGTGCTGATCGCGACCCCAAACTGCTTGGCTGCCTGATTGCGGGACATGCCGCCCTCAATCGCTGCCACAACACGCTTGCGAAGATCCAGTGAGTAAGGCTTGCCCATCCATGCTGGCCTCCTTCCCAGCCAGCATGGTGAATCAGAAACAAGCTGATTTGGGAATCTTGAGGGTTCTGTGAGGTCGCGTGGTAGGCGCGAGCGGTGCGCACTCTGTGGTGAGCGCGACCTCACAGAAGCCGGATTGAACGAAGCCGCGGTTGTTTTAGCACTATGGGGATAGTGGCGGTGGCGAGCCGGCGAGGCGATTTTGACGACAGCTGCGTAATCGATGCCAGGAGTTATTTTGGCAAGGACGACCTCGCGGATCCGGTGCCGGGCGCGAGACGGACGTGAGTTTGATGCGACGGTCAGTTCTGCAGTCGGGATTGCGGCAGTCGCTCGGCATAGCTGCCCGAGTGGCGACAGTTTGCGCAGCAAGCACGGCGGCGGTGACGACGATAACAGGCAGCGATGAGATCATGACGTATCACAATGGAACGGCTGATGGGTGGAGGAGCGCGGCACGGCTGCGATCCGCCGCATGGTGCCCCCGCAATCGGGGCAGATGAGGAAATCACAGGCGTTGCTCTGTCGATCGCGTTTGGCGCGACCGGTCGCCAGCCCGGAATCGGCTGCCGCGTGATGGGCGTCGAGCAACCGGCGGCAGAGGGCGACATTGTCGCTTCGTTGGCCATTGGCGAGGAAGCCGTAGTAGCGAATCCGGTGGAAGCCGTCCGGGAGGGCATGCAGCAGGAAACGGCGGATGAACTCGTCGGCATCGAGCGTCATCAGCTTGGTCTTGCCGTTCTGGCGATAGTCCTTCCAGGCGAAGCGGACCTTGCCGTCGGAGAGCGAGACCAGCCGGCTGTTGGCGATGGCGACGCGATGGGTGTAGCGGCCGAGATAGGCCAGCACCTGTTCGGGACCGCCGAACGGCGGTTTGGCATAGACGACCCATTCGATGAGTCTGAGTTGGTCGAGCCCGGTGGCGAAGGCCGTGGGCTCGGCCATACCGGCAAGTCTGCCGAAGAAGCGCAGCTTGCCGGCCTCGAATGCATCCTGGAGGTTCTGCAGGAACAGGCGACGAAACAGGCGCGAGAGCACGCGCACCGGCAGGAAGAAGCCGGGGCGGCAAGCGACCCAACGCGTGCCGTCGAGCGAGGGGCCCGACCGAAATACCGGCTCAACTTCGATACCGCGGCAAGGTAGGATCGTTGCGTCGCAGGCGACAGATTGCGGACCGTCATGTCCTCAATCATGCGGCGGCGAAGAGGGCTGATCTCAGCCATTGGAAAACTCCTGTCTGAAGGGTTGGGCTTCGAAAACCCGCAATCCTCTCAGACAGGAGCCCCGCTATTGCGATCCCTCCTCAATTGCCGCGCCAGCGGCTTCGTTCAATCCCAAATCGATTCAACTTAACCCCATCCCGCTTTAGCAACCACAAATCCGAAGCAAAAGGCCCCGCCAAACCGGCGGGGCCTTTTCATTTGCCCGTCAATTTGTGCCGCAAATCACGCCCAAGGGGGAGATGTGACAGCCATCACATCCTTGGAACCCGCGCGCAGCGACTATTCGTGCATCCAAACACGAAAGGGGCTCGCCATGGGATATATTCGCAAAAGCTTCATCGCCACTTCGGTTGCATTGCTTGCGGCCACCTCATTCGCCACCGCAGCGTCGGCCACGACGTTCGACGGCGAATGGAGCGTTCATATCGCCGCCTCCAGTTCCGAATGCGGCAACGGCCAGACCGTATCGATCGGCATCAACAACGGTAGCGTCTCCAGCTCGATGGTGAAAGCCTCCGGCCATGTCGCCGACGCCGGCAACATCAGCGTCACGCTGGTGAACGGCATCAAGCGCGCGACCGGCTTTGGTCACCTCTCGGCGACATCGGGTTCAGGCACCTGGCGCGGCATCATGTGCTCGGGCACCTGGACCGCGTCGCGGAACTGAGCTAGCCGACGGCGGCGCTGTATTCGGCGTCGGTGACGTGCTCCATCCAGGTCGCCGTCTTCCCGTCCAAGGCTTCCTGCGTTGCGATGTGGACCATACCCGTGGTGGGCGCGCCGCCATGCCAGTGCTTCTCGTCCGGCGGGATCCAGATCACATCGCCGGCCTTGATCTCGCGGATCGGCTGGCCCTTGGTCTGGAAGCGGCCGACGCCCGAAATCACATAGAGCGTCTGTCCAAACGGATGCGTATGCCACGCCGTCCGCGCGCCGGGTTCAAAGGCGACGCGATTGATGACGACCCGGGCTGGCGCGGGTGCAGCGATAATCGGGTCCTGCCAGACCGTGCCTGTGAAGTTTTCGGCAGGCGCGCGGCGTGTCGGCCGCGAGCCGGCGGGATGGATGTCCATGGGGTGCCTCCTGTTTGTTTTTGGATTTCGTAGGTTGGGCAAAGGCGCTTGCGCCGTGCCACCATATCCAGCGTTGATGTGAATGGTGGGCCTTCGCTTTGCCGACCCTACGCAGTCTAGATGACGCTATTTCTTCGACGCCGCGTAGCGTGCCTTGGTGTCGGCATTCATGGGATAGAGGCCGGGCAATTGCGCGCCGTTGTTCACCTCGTTGACGATCCAGGCTTCCATCCGTTCCTGCTCGGGCCCTTCGGCAAGCACGTGATCGAGCTGCGCCTGCGGGATCAGCACCGCGCCATCCTGGTCGGCGACCACCACGTCGTTTGGAAACACCGCAACCCCGCCGCAGCCAATCGGCTCGCCCCAGCCGACAAAGGTGAGGCCCGCCACCGAAGGCGGCGCGGCAAATCCATCGCACCACACCGGCAGACCGGTGCCGAGCACGCCCTCGACGTCGCGCACCACGCCGTCGGTGATCAGGGCGGTGACGCCGCGCTTCATCATGCGGGCGCACAGGATGTCGCCGAAGATGCCGGCATCGGTGATGCCCATGGCGTCGACCACGGTAATGCAACCGGCAGGCATGGCCTCGATCGCGGTTCGCGTCGAGATCGGTGAGGACCAGGATTCCGGCGTCGCCAGATCCTCCCGCGCCGGCACAAAGCGCAGCGTGAAAGCCGGCCCGACCAGCCGCGGCATGCCCGGTTTCAGCGGACGCGCGCCCCGCATCCAGACATTCCGCAAGCCCTTCTTGAGCAGGACCGTGGTGATGGTGGCGGTGGTGACGTGCGACAGGGTTTTGATCGCTTCGGGGGTCAAGGACATCGAAAAAGCAGGCTCCGGTGGGATGGATTGGCGGGGCGCATCTTGCGGGGCGCGGGCAGCGCGTCAAGGGCGTGACAAGCACGAGAGTTTGAGCGAAAACGCATGCCATGGCCGCGCCGCTTCCCCCGCCCCGCCTTTTGCCGAGTGGCGACAGTGCCATCGTGGTGGAATTTGCCCGCGACATCGACGACGCCGCCAGCCAGCGCGTGCTGGCGCTGGACAAGGCGCTGGCGGCAGCGGCAGTCGAGGGCGTGACAGAGGCCGTGCCGACCTACCGCTCGCTGCTGGTGCATTACGACCCGGATCGGATCGATTTCGAGACGCTGGGCGGAAAGCTGGTTGCGCTGGCCGAGATGCCCGCCCCGCGGGCCGGCAAGGCGCGGCGCTGGCGCGTTCCGGTCGCCTATGGCGGCGAAAACGGCATCGATCTGGAGGATGTCGCCAAGAGCCTGAACATCACGCCTGACGAGGTCGTGGCGCGGCATGCCGGCGGCGACTATCGCGTCGCCATGGTGGGCTTCACGCCGGGCTGGTCCTATCTCTCGGGGCTCGACAAATCGCTGCACATGCCGCGCCGGCTCAATCCGCGGGTGTTTACGCCGGCGGGCACGATCTCGATCGGCGGCGTGCAGGCAGGCATCCAGTGCCTGGCCGCGCCGAGCGGCTGGCATTTGCTCGGCCGCACGGCGGTCAGGACCTTTCAGCTGCATCGCGATCCCGTATTCCTGACCCAGCCCGGTGATCGCGTGACGTTCTACCGGGTCGATGAGAAAACCTTTGCCGAGCAGACCCGCGCCGCGGAAGCCGGCGAGATCGTCGCGGAACTTGTGGCTGCATGAGGAAGCTCGTCGTTTCCTCGATCGGCCCCGCCAGCTCCGTCCAGGATCGCGGCCGCCCCGGCGTACAGCGCTATGGGCTGGTGCCGAGCGGCGCGATGGATCGGCTCGCGCTTGCCGCCGCCAACACGCTGCTCGGCAACGAGCCGTTCGCAGCCTGCATCGAGATCGGCCCGTTCACCGCTTCGTTCACGGCGCGTGACGGCGCGGTGCGTGTCGCGCTCGCCGGCGCCGCGCGCAGCATTGACATCGGCGGCCGGCCGGTCGCGATGGGTACGTCCATGACCGTCGGCGAAGGCGAGACGCTGACGCTTGGTTTCGCCAAGGGCGGCGCCTTCAGCTATCTCGCGATCGAAGGCGGCATCGATGGCGAAGAGACGTTTGGCAGCGTCGCGGTCAATCAGCGCGCAGGGCTCGGCAGTCCCTATCCGCGGCCATTGCAGGCCGGCGATGAACTGTCCGCGAAAGCGGCGAGCGGCGCGGCCGAACGCCGGATCGAGCTTCCACTTGTGTCCGGGCCAATCCGTGTCGTGCTCGGTCCACAGGACGATGAATTTACCGATGAAGCCAAGGCGCTGTTCCTCGACAGCGAATGGAAGATTTCCGCGACCAGCGACCGCATGGGCTATCGCCTCGAAGGCCCCGTCATCGAGCATTTGCACGGCCACAACATCGTCTCCGACGGCACCGTCAATGGCAGCATCCAGGTACCTGGCAACGGCGCGCCGATCGTGCTGATGCCGGACCGCAACACCACGGGCGGCTATCCCAAAATCGCGACCGTGATCACAGCCGATTTCGGCCGCTTGGCGCAGACGCCGGCCGGAACGCCTTTCCGCTTCAAGGCGGTGAGCGTGAAGGAAGCCCAGGCGGAGGCCCGTAAATTTGCAGAGCTGCTCCGCGCCCTGCCCGATCTCCTCCGCAATTTGGAGGGCTTTGAGCTCAACCTCGAAGCGTTGCAGGATGCCAACGTTGCGGGCAGCGCCGTCAGCGCGATCGACGCCGGCACTTGGCATGCAGGCACTTGGCATGCAGAGCTGCCGAACCCCTAAACGAAGAGGTCGGGAAGAACATGAAGACCATCGATCTCAACTGCGATCTCGGCGAGAGCTTTGGGCCCTGGGAAATGGGCCATGATGCCGAGATGATCGAGCTCGCCACCAGCGTCAACATCGCCTGCGGCTATCACGCGGGCGATGCCGACATCATGCGCCAGACGGTGGAGCTCGCCAAAGCGCGCGGCGTTTCCATCGGCGCCCATCCCGGCTATCGCGATCTGCATGGTTTCGGCCGGAGGCCCGTACCCGGAATGAAGTCCTCGGAGATCGAGAACCTCGTCGCCTATCAGATCGGCGCGTTGCAGGCGATCGCGACCGCGGCCGGCCACAAGGTCACCCATGTGAAGGCGCATGGCGCGCTGTCCAACGTCGCCTGCGAGGACGACATGACCGCGCAGGCGATTGCCAACGCCATCAAGGCGGTCGATCCCAATCTGATTTTCGTGGTGCTGGCCAATTCCAAGCTGGTCAAGGCCGGCGAACGCGCCAATCTGCCGATGGCACATGAGGTCTTCGCCGACCGCGCCTATGAGGATGACGGCAATCTGGTCGCGCGCAAGAAGCCCGGCGCGCTATTGCATGATCCAAAAGCGATCACCGAGCGCGTGATCCGCATGGTGCAGGACGGCGCGGTGGTCTCAGTAACCGGCAAGGTGATCAAGATGCAGATCGACACCGTCTGCATTCATGGCGACAATCCGACTGCGGTCGAGATCGCCCGCGGCGTGCGCAAGGCGCTGAAGGATAGCGGCATCGACGTCGCGCCGTTCAGGTGCGCGGCTTAGATTCACGTCAGAAAGGGTGAACCGAGAGTGTGCCGAACACCACGGCCGCAATCAGCGCAAAGGCGCTATAGAGCGCCGCCAGGTGAATACCGCTGCCGGCCCGCTTGAGCGAGCGCGCGTGAAGGTGCAGGCGGGCTTCCGCTGATATCTCGCGCATGGCTGATCTCCATCGCCCCATGCGCACAAATTAAGAAACGTCCATGGTGCTTCGCAAGATCGTGCCACAAATAGTGATGGCATGCTTTGCGAAACTCGCGTCGCAGAGAGAACTTCTCCAGCACGGCCTCAAGTAAGAAATTTATTCGGCCGCTTTTGAGCGCTTTGCCTGGTTCCGGAACCCTCTAGTACACGTCTTGCTGGAACCGGCCCTGTCTTCTTCAGTTCGCCGACAAAGCTGATGGCTTCATCGGTTGGACGTGCGCCGAATTGCGCGACGATATCGACCAGCGCGCGCTCGACGTCCTTGGCCATGCGCTTGGCGTCGCCGCAGATATAGACATGCGCGCCCTCGGCGAGCCAGGTCCACAATTCGCGGCCGACTTCACGCATGCGGTCCTGCACATAGAATTTCTTCGCGCCATCCCGCGACCAGGCGAGCGACAGCCGCGTGAGAAGGCCCGAGGTTTTCATCGCGTTGAGCTCTTCCTGGTAGAAGAAGTCGCAATCGCTGCGCTGATGTCCGAAGAACAGCCAGTTCTTGCCAGGCGCGCCGGTTGCCCTGCGGTCGAGCAGGAAGGCGCGGAACGGCGCGACGCCGGTGCCTGGCCCGATCATGATGATCGGCGTCTTCGGGTCGGCCGGCAGCGCAAAGCCATGCGCCTTCTGCACATAGACCTTGAGTGCGTCGCCGGGGTGTGATGCGCTCTGCGAGGAAAGTCGAGGCAAGCCCGAGCCGCTTGCGCTTGCCGATCACATAGCGCACGCAATCGACGGTCAGCGACAATTTTCCGGGCGTCGCATTGTGCGACGACGAGATCGAATAGAGCCGCGGCTGCAACGGCTCCAGCGCCTCGACAAAGGATTCCGGATGCGGACGGACATTGGAGAATTTCTGCAGCGCCGCCATCACGTCGAGGGTTGCGGCATCGCCATCGGGGTCTTCGCCCTTGCGCCAGCGCCCGCGCCTTCTCGCGCTGCTTGCCGCCGGTAAGATAGGAGAACAGCTCGAACAGGCTGTCCGGCGCCGGCGATAGCGACACGTCCTAGATCAGCACCTCGCGCAAGCGTCTTGCCGCGTACTTCCGTGGTGTGCGAGGCGCCCAGCAGCGCGATGATCTGGTCGGCCAGGCCGAGATCATTCTTGGCAAAGATGCCGAAGGAGTCGCCGACGACATAGTCGAGGCCGGCGCCTGAAAGATCGAAATCGATGTGCCAGGTCTCTTTCTCCGAGCCCTTCCTGTTGAGCAGGCGGCGCGAGACGAAGGTCGCCGCGACTGGATTGTCGCGGGAGCGGCCGGGCTCGCTGATGACAGTGGTGACGGCGACCGCCGGCGTCACGGCTGAAGACGAAGCGGCGGCCGGCGCCTTGTCCAGCTCCTCATGGAGCGACTTCAGCATTCGCGCGGTTTCCTTGCCGCCGGGGACGCAGAGATTGAGCCGCGCTTCGCTCTTGCTCGCGATCGCATCCGAATAGTCGTTGCAATTGTAGCCGCACTGGCCGCAATCCTGCTGCGCCATCGCCGCCATCATTCGCCGCCGCAGCGGGTCGGCCCTCGGCGAGCTTCATGCGATCGGCGATCGGCATGGTCTGGTCGTGCCAGGGCGCTTCGCCATCGTCGCCCTCGCCGGCCGGGCCTTGCAGCATGGCGGCGCCCTGCTCCGGCGACAGTGGCGTGGCGCCGGTTTCAGTCAACAGCGCCGCGAAGAAGCCGTTGAGCCATGAACGCTGCTCCTCGGAAAACGGCGCGGTCGGCGGAATGATCTCGATCTTCGGCGAGCGGCGTGATCTGGTTCATGAGGACACCTTGGTGTCAGAAAGCTGGGCGTCCGCGAGCTTGCGGAGCGTTTCGCCGTCATGACGGCGGGCGAATGTCAGAAATGTTTCTTCGGGCGAGGCGCGATGCGCGAGATAGGCTTTCAGCAGCCGCTCGACCGTCTGCGGCGCTTCCTCGGCCTTGAGGTCGTGATAGACCTCCTGCCCGATATCGGCCTGCGGCCCGAAGCCGCCGCCCGCAAACAGATGATAGCCCTCGACGGTGTCGTCGCTGTCGCCGACGGGCACCTTGGCGGCGATCAGGCCGATATCGCTGATGTAGTGCTGCGCGCAGGAATGGTGGCAGCCGGTGAGATGGATGTTGAGCGGCGTGTCGATGTTGACGCGCGGCTCGCACCAGTCGGCGATCTCAGCGGCATGGCAGCTTGGTGTTGGATGCCGCGAACTTGCAGCCGGCATTGCCGGTGCAGGCGACGAGGCCGGCGCGGATTTGCGAGGCCTTGGTCGCAAGGCCCAGCTTCTCGATCGCCGCGCTCGCCAGCGCGACATTGTCGTCGCGCACGCCGGAGATCAGAAGATTCTGCCAGACCGTCAGCCTGATGTCGCCGTCGCCGAGGTCCTGCGCGATCTTCGCTAAGTCCCCGCATCTGCTCGCAGGTGAGCTTGCCGACCGGCAGCAGCACGCCGATCCAGTTCAGTCCATCCTGCTTCTGCTTGTGTACGCCGATATGGGCCATGCGGTCGAAGGCCGGACGCGGCGCGATCGCCTCCGCCGGCGCGCGGGTCAGCTTGCGGCCGAGCCGTTCCTCGACGGTCTCCATGAATTTGTCGACGCCCATGCTGTCGAGCACATATTTCAGGCGCGCCTTGAGGCGGTTGGTGCGGTCGCCGGTGTCGATGAACACGCGCACGATCGCGTCCGCGACCTTGGTTGCGTCTTCCGGCTTGACGATGATGCCGGTCTCCTTGGCAAAATCCCGGTGCCCGGTGATGCCGCCGACGCCGAGCCGGAACCAGATGCCGGGCTCGATGCCGAAGCCGTCCTTCACCTCGACCGCGGAGAACGCGATGTCGTTGGTGTCTTCGAGCACCGCGATCTTTCCGGCGCCGTCGAAGGCGACGTTGAACTTGCGCGGCAGGCCGTAGAGCGAGCGGTCGTTGAGGATGTGATAGTGCCATTCGCGCGCGAACGGGCGCGTGTCGATCAATTCCTGCGGATCGATACCCGCGGTCGGCGTGCCCGTGACGTTGCGGATGTTGTCCGCACCCGAGCCGCGCGAGCACAGGCCAAGCTCCTGGATGCCCTCGATCAGTTCGACCGCATGCTTCGGCGGGATTTCGCGGAGCTGCAGATTGGCGCGTGTCGTGACGTGGCTGTACGGCCCGCACAGCCGCTCGGCGAGATCGGCGACGCCGGCGAATTGCCAGTGCTTCAGGATGCCGTTCGGGATGCGCAGGCGGCACATGTAGGAGTCCTGCGCCGGCGCGACATAGAACAGCCCGTAGTAGCGCCAGCGGAAATTATCCGCCGGCGACGGCGGCGCATTGTCGAGCGCCTGCTGCTTCAGGCGCGGATAGGCATCGAAGGGATGCTCCTCGCGCTTGAACTTTTCCTGGTCGGCGAGCTTCTTGCCGGAGGCGGTGACCTTGTCCTGCGCCTTGATGTGCGCGGCGTCGGGCCCGGTCGGCTCGGCATTGGCCTTGCCGGCACTGGCGCCGCCGCCAAGGCCGCGGCCGACGCGGCCGATCTGCAGGCCGGCGGCAAAGCCCTCGAAATAGCGCTTCTGCTCGTCGGTGAAGTCGACGGGGAGATTGTTCGATTTTCATGATTGCCATGCGCCCTTATTCCGCAGCGGCCGGGATGGCGACGGGCGCCGCCGCGACGGGGCGGCTCGGCCGGCTTGTAGGTCGCGTAGAGCGCGAGGCCCGTGAACACGAAGCCGCCGACGAGATTGCCAAGCGTGACCGGGATCTGGTTCCAGAGCCACCAGTCGGCGACCGAGACTTTGGCGCCGAGCAGCATGCCCGTCGGGATCACGAACATGTTGACCACGGCATGCTCGAAGCCGAGCGCGAAGAACAGGAAGATCGGCAGCCAGATCGCTGCGATCTTGCCGACCGTGGAGGTCGAGGTCATGCGCCATGACGACGCCGAGGCAGACCAGCCAGTTGCAGAGGATGGCCTTGACGAAGACGCTGACCATGCCGGCGGTGCCGAGCGCGGCGTTGCCGATGGTCTTGGCTTCGGCGACGGAGACGATGCGCGCCGCGACGCCGGCCACTTCCACCTTGCCCATATTGGTGAGCGAGATCGCGATCAGGACGCCGAAGGCGATGCTGCCGAGCAGGTTGGCGACGAACACCCAGGACCAGTTGGCGACACGGCGCTCCAGCTCGCCTTGCCCTCAAGCCGCGCCAGCGGCACGACCGCAAAGCTGCCGGTGACGAGTTCAAGCCCGAGCAGCACGATCATCACGAGGCTGACCGGGAAGATCAGCGCGCCGACCAGCGGCTGGCCCGTCGTGATCGCGCCGGTAAAGGCAAGCGCGGTGGCGGCGCCGAGCAAGTGCGCCGGACAGCGCGCCGCGGATCAGGAGGTCGCGCGGCCCGAGCGCCAGCTTCTTGATGCTGGCATCAATCATCGCGGCAACGACGTCGGCAGGTTTGATGTAATCCATGTCGAAGCTCCAGCTGCCACGCGCTGGCGTGGTCACAACGAGGAAAGGAGGTCGTGCGGTCGCCCGCGTCTTTGCGAGCGATCCGATCAGCCTCGTTGCTGCGGAAATCCATCGTGGATATGGGCCAGCGGGCATCACCGGCGGCTGGCTTGGCTATCCCTATTCAAAACATGTGCCAGTGCAGCATGGTCTGAAAAGTGATAATACATTCAATGTATTAGAATATTTTGCAGTGCATTAAGTGGATTGATATTCATGCCTTTTCAAAAGGCATGAGCACAAATAATAAGCTTCGAATCAGCGTGCTTAATCTTTGATCAGGGGCGTCCAGCGCCCTCTATGGCGTCCGGCGGGCTACCGCAAACGAGGCCAAATACCCGCTGATGTCGGCGGGATCGAAGGCGGGGCCGGCGAACGCGCGGAATGGCGCGGAGGGCTCGCTGCGCTCGCGCGCTGCCCCAGCGCCGCGTCGTAGAGGTCCGGGCCGGAACACCGCCATCGCGGTCTCAAGCGCCTCGCGGCTGATCGCGGTCTGGCCCCAGCGGACCATCTGCGCGTAGAGCCAGGCCGCCTGCACCGGATCGGGCCTTGCTGCCCCTTCCCGGCTGACCAGGAGGTAGCGGCTGCTCTCGCGCATGGTGCCGTCGGGCGAAATCTTCAAGCGTCCGTCCAGCGTACGCTGGATGACTTCGGCGTCGACGCCGATCCGTTCCGGCTGTGCCAGGATGCGCGCGGTCTCGGCGCGGTTGTGCTCGACAAAATCGGCGCCGCGCTCAGCGGCTCGGACCAGCGCGGCGACGACTTCCGGATTCCGCTCCGCCCAGCTCTGCCTGATCGCCAGCACCTTCTCCGCCGCGCGCACCAGGATATCGGAGACGAAATGCAGGATGTGGCCGACGCCGCGATCGACCGCGATGGAATTCCAGGGCGCGCCGACACAGAAGCCGTCGATCTGCCCGCCCGCGAGCGCTTTCCGCCATGAAGGGCGGCGGCAACACGACCATGCGCACATCCTCATCGGGATCGACGCCGCCGGCCGCCATCCAGAAGCGGAAGCTGGTAGTTGTGGGTCGAGAACGGAAACGTCATGGCAAACGTCAGCGGCTCTGCGCCGCTCTTCCGCCTCGAAGCAACAACCCGCGCCAGCGCTTTCGCGGTCGCCATCGGATCAAACCGGTCGCCGTCGAGCTCGGCCATGATCGCGACGTGCAGCGCCGGCGATACCGTGATCGCATTGCCGTTGATGCCGAGATTGAAGGGCGCCGTGATCGGCACCTTGACATGGCCGATGCCGAGGCTCGAGGCGATCGCGACCGGCGCCAGCAGATGGGCGGCATCGAACAGGCCGATATTGAGCTTGTCGCGGACATTCGACCACGACACTTCCCGCACCAGCGTAACATCGAGTCCTTCCTCGGCGGCAAATCCCTTGTCGACGGCGACGATCAGAGCTGCCGCATCGACCAGGGGAATAAAGCCGATGTGAAGCGGTGTACTCATTTCAGCAGCTCCGACGCGGTCAGGATCGACTGCGCGATCTCGCCGATCTTCTTCTTCTCGCGCATGGCGGTGGAGCGCATCAGCACATAGGCCTCCTCTTCGGTCAGGCCCTTGAGCTTCATCAGGATTCCCTTGGCGCGGTCGATCACCTTGCGCTCTTCCAGCGCGTTCTTGGTGCGGTCGAGCTCGTCCTGCAGCTTGGCAAAGGCGTTGAAGCGCGAGACGCAGAGATCGAGGATCGGCTTGATCCGCTCCTTCTTCAGGCCATCGACGATATAGGCGGAGACGCCGGCATCGACTGAAGCCTGGATCGAGGCCGCATCGCTCTGGTCGACGAACATCGCGACCGGCCGCCGCACGGCCCGGCTGACCTGGAACATCTGTTCGAGGCTGTCCCGGCTCGGGTTTTCCAGGTCGATGACGATGATGTCGGGGTCGAGCGCATAGATGCGGGCGAGCAGGCTCTGCATCTCGCTGATATGGACGACCTCGGTATAGCCAGCCTCCCGCAATCCTTCCTCGAGGATGGCGGCGCGGATCGGGCTTTCGTCGACTATGACGATTTTGGGAGAGGAGTCGGCGCCCATCGCTTACTCGGTATCCGGCACGCATATGCATAGCACGTGAGAGGCCAGCTCAAAGTCTTGTATTTCTGCGCATTTAGGACTAGCTCACGGGCCATCAATCACACAGTTTGGAACATGTCAGAGGCTGCCGCGCCGAAAATCAGCTTTGTTTCGCTTGGTTGTCCCAAGGCTCTGGTGGATTCCGAGCGGATCATCACGCGCCTGCGCGCGGAAGGCTATGAGCTCGCGCGCAAGCATGACGGCGCCGACATCGTCATCGTCAATACCTGCGGGTTCCTCGACAGCGCCAAGCAGGAATCGCTGTCGGCGATCGGCGATGCCATGGCGGAGAACGGCAAGGTCATCGTCACCGGCTGCATGGGCGCCGAACCCGAGCAGATTGCGTCCGCCTATCCCGGCGTGCTTTCGATCACAGGGCCGCAGCAATATGAAAGCGTGCTCGATGCCGTGCATCGCGCGCTGCCGCCGGCGCACAATCCGCATCTCGACCTGGTGCCGCCGCAGGGCATCAAGCTGACGCCGCGGCACTACGCCTACCTGAAGATTTCGGAGGGCTGCAACAACCGCTGCAGCTTCTGCATCATCCCGAAACTGCGCGGCGACCTGGTGTCGCGTCCGGCAGGCGACGTGCTGCGCGAGGCGGAGCGGCTGGTGAAGGCCGGCGTCAAGGAGCTGCTGGTCATCTCGCAGGATACCTCGGCCTATGGCGTCGATCTGAAATATGCCGAGAGCCCGTGGCAGGATCGTGCGGTTCGCGCGAGGTTTTTCGATCTCGCCAAGGAGCTCGGCGAACTCGGCGCATGGGTCCGGCTGCAATATGTCTACCCCTACCCGCATGTCGACGAGGTCATCGGCCTGATGACCGAGGGCAAGATCCTGCCCTATCTCGACATCCCCTTTCAGCACGCCAGCCCGGAAGTGTTGAAGGCGATGAAGCGGCCGGCGGCGCAGGACAAGACGTTGGCGCGAATTTCGAAGTGGCGGGAGCGTGTCCCGACCTCGCCATTCGCTCGACCTTCATCGTCGGCTTCCCCGGCGAGACCGATGCCGATTTCGCCTATCTGCTGGACTGGCTGGACGAAGCCGAGATCGACCGCGTCGGCTGCTTCAAGTATGAGCCGGTCGCCGGCGCTTCGTCGAATGTGCTTGCCGGCGCCGTGTCCGACGAAGTCAAGCAGCAGCGCTACAACGCGCTGATGGCGCGGCAGCAGAAGATTTCCGCGCGGCGGCTGAAGCGCAAGGTCGGCAGCCGGCAGCAGGTGATTATCGACGAAGTCGGCCCGACGGTGGCGAGAGGTCGGTCAATGGCCGACGCGCCCGACATCGACGGCTCGGTCTATCTCTCGAGCCGCCGTCCGCTGAAGGTCGGCGAGATCGTCAGCGCGAAAATCGAACGCGCCGACGAATATGATCTGCACGGCAGCGTGGCGGGCTTTTAGCCTATAGTGCGCTTTTGACGACGGCGAAACCGAACGGACATTCCAGAGCTTGAGGAGCCGAGCGGCCTCTTCGGTCGTCAGCTCGCGAATTGCCGCTTGAGCTGTGACAATTCATCCTCGGCGGTGACGCCCGTGGAGAACCGGCAATCGAGTACCGCTTTTACGGTTTCCCAGCCAAGGCCCGCGACCCTGCAGGGGACCAGGATGCCGTCGCTGCGCAGGCTCTGCATCAGCGGACGGACGATGTCGACGCTGGTGCGCGCCAACTCGGCGAGCGCCACGAGGGTCTCTTCGTAGCGCCGTTGCGACGCAAGGTCGCGCAAGGCCGCTTCGTTGAGCCCGCCCTCTTTCTTGAGCTTCGCGATCAGCGTTGCGGCGGTTTTGAAATCCCGGTCGCTTGACAGCTCGCGGTCGACGTCGGCCGATGCCGCCGAAATCGCCGCCCGTATTTCCTCGAAAAGATAGGACGGCGCGCGAGACAGCATCCTTGTCTTCACGGCATCGGTGGCGCTGCGCAGCAGACGAGCTCGAAGCTCGCTCGGCAAATCGGCGCGGATCCCGGTCACGACGGCAAGCTCGGGATCGGCTGCAGCCTGGGCGACGATCATCGCAAATCCCGCCGTGGAAACCCGGGCGCCGGGATTGGTGACGAGCCTGCGGCTGACGCTCGGGAAACGGCGGATCAGCAGACTGTCGGTCACCACCTCCTGGAGCCACCAGCGGCCCGCGATCGCGATCAAATGCTTCTCGCCCTTCGTCTTCGCGATTTCGATCAGGTCGTCGCTCTTTAGCGTCGGTGATTCCATCAGAACCGGCCCGGCGACGGAAATATCGTCGTGCCGGGCGAAATGCCTGATAACAGCGGCTGGCGCCTGGGAAATCGGCGCCAACTGGCTGCTCAATTCGGCCAAGGCGATGCGGGCGCTGACATCGACGATAGCGCGCAGCTCGATGGTGTTGACCAGCCGCTCAAAGACGTCGCCAAACAGCTCGATCTGCTCACTGCTGTAGCTTCCGGCAGAAGCCAGAAACAGCGCCGTCACGCGCTGGGCTGTCTCGGCACATTTTTCCGCTGAGCCTGCGGCAATCGCCGTTTCGACTTCTTCGGCGATCGATAGAGTTTGCTGTGACATCGCTCGTCCTGAGCGCTTGAACGGCCGTTCCAAGCCAGTCCGGTGACGCTACGGATCATGCCTAAAATTTTCGTAAAATTCGCTGCATAGCGCCGTTCCAGTCGGCCATCATCGCTTCATCGGCTGCAATTGGCCGTACATCAGCGATCGCCACAGCCATTCGATGGGACCGAAACGGTATCGGCGGAGCCACCATTGGCTAAAGAACACTTGCGCCACGTAGACCGCCACGCCGAAGGCAAGCGCGGTTGAGATATTCAGCTTCCCGAACAATCCGAGCCCATACCCGTAAAATACCCATCCAAAGATCAGCGATTGGACGATGTAATTGGTGAAGGCCATGCGTCCGAGCGGCGCCGCCCACCCCAGGAGCATTGTCCCCGCCGCCGTGCTCGCAAGACCGATGATGAATGCACCGTAGGCGAGAGCCAGGGTGACGGTTGCAAGCACGCTGCCCACGAAGGCCGTCGACACCGCCGCCGTCAGAGCCGCACTGAACAACAGCCACCGATCCTCCGAGGCGCGCTTGACTATTCCCGTGCGCCAGATGAAGGCGCCAATCAGGAACAGCGCCAGCGTGCGGGGAAAGACCCAGACATGAAGCGGCGCGATGGCCGGGATTTCGTGAACGCGAAACCGGAGGATTTCGGAAAAGCTGCCTGTCGCGTAGACTTGGCGGGCTTGATAGGAAAGCCAGCTTGGGTCGGCAAGCGGCACCAGCCGCGTCAGATAGGAGCTGGCGTAAACGGCCAGCAACGCCAGACCGCACCCCGCCAACAGCCAACGCGGCCCGTAAAGAAGCGGCAGCACAGGCAGGCCTGCCAGCGCGTATTCCGTCAAAATGTCGCCGTTCCAGATCAGCGTCAGATGGATGACGCCAAAGGCCAACAGGACCAGCAGCCTTCGCAACAAGAGAGCGGCGCGCGGCTTCTCCGCCAGCCGTTCGAACTGGATCGCAAGCCCTGCCCCGAACAGCAGCGAAAACAATGCGAAGGCCTTCAGCTCGATCGCCGCATCCAGAAATGTTGCGATCATGCGATCAAGCGGCGACACAACTTCGCGCGGCGGGAGGAATTGAGAGAAAAGCGAAACCCGAAATTCGAAGACGAGATTGATGGCCATCACGCCGAACAACGCAATGCCGCGCAGAATGTCCAGAGAGACAAGCCGCTCTTCAAGCGGCGCCAAAGACGGGTTCGATTTCAGGCAGTCGTCCGGCGTCTCTTGCATGCCGCGTGGCTCGGGTCTGCGGAGCAACCTATCACGTGCGGCGTTCGCTTGAATTGCACGCGGCCCGCTTCCACCGCTTGACATCCTCCACCCTTCGGTTGTATGAGCCCGCCCCATGATTTCGAACCGGACCAACCGCCGCGCAGCTTTCCGTCGTCGCACCAGCGACGATGATGGGCTGCGCCATGTCCGACGACCACGCTGAATAGCTAGATCAGCTTAGTTTTCGAGAAGGCCGCGCCCGCAAAGCGCGGCCTTCTTGCGTTTCGGCCCCCTCCATCCAACCCACAAGGAGTTTTCGATGCTCAAGGTCAACCATCCCTTTGACGCGCTGATGGACATCACGGCGCGCCCGCAAACCGTGTTCGTCCGGGGCGAAGGTGCGTGGCTCTGGGACGATACGGGAAAACGTTATCTCGATTTCATCCAGGGCTGGGCGGTGAACTGCCTCGGCCACGCGCCGGCGTGCGTGGCGGAGGCCGTTGCGGCGCAGGCCAAACTTCTGATCACGCCGAGCCCGGCCTATTACAATTCAGCCAGCCTCAAGCTGGCGAAGGCGCTCGTCGACGCCAGCTGCTTCGACCAGGTGTTCTTCGCCAATTCCGGCGCGGAGGCCAACGAAGGCGCGATCAAGCTCGCGCGCAAATTTGGCGCCAAGCACAAGGGCGGCGCGTTCGAGATCATCACCTTCGAGGGCGGCTTTCATGGGCGCACGCTTGCGACCATGTCGGCCTCGGGCAAGAAGGCTTTCGAGCCGCTGTTCGAGCCGAAGGTCGCCGGTTTCCGGAAAGCGAAGCTGAACGACCTCGATTCCGTGAAGCACCTCATCAACGACAACACCGTGGCAATCATGCTGGAGCCGATCCAGGGCGAGGCCGGCGTGTGGCCCTCGACCGATCAATTCCTGCAGGCCTTGCGCGCGTTGACGAACGAGCACGGCCTGCTCTTGATCTTCGATGAGATCCAGACCGGCATGGGCCGGACCGGCAAGCTCTTCCACTACGAGCACGCAGGTATTGCGCCCGACATCATGACGCTCGGCAAAGGCATCGGCGGCGGCGTGCCGCTGGCGGCGCTGCTCGCGACCGAAAAGGCCTCGTGCTTCCAGCACGGTGACCAGGGCGGCACCTTCAACGGCAATCCGTTGATGTGCGCGGCAGGTCTCGCGGTGCTCGAGGAGATCAGCCGGCCTTCGTTCCTGAAATCGGCCGCGGAGGCCGGGCTCCATCTTGAAGGCGAGCTGCAGAAGCTCTCGGCGCGGCATGGGCTCGGCGAGGTGCGCGGCCGCGGCCTGTTGCTGGCGCTCGATCTCAAGCTGCCGATCGGCGCCTCGATCGTGACGCAAGCGTTCGAGGCAGGCTTGCTCCTGAACGCGCCGCAGCCGGATGCGCTGCGCTTCATGCCGGCCCTCAATGTCTCGCGCGCGGAGATTTCGGAAATGATCGACGGCCTGGACGCGATCCTGACGAAAGCCGGCGCAGCCCGGCGAGTTGCCTAGGCTGCCGTTGGATCGCGGCAGCAACGGCTCAAAGCCAAGGTCCCATAGCTCAACTAGATAGAGCGCCGTGCTACGGACGCGGAGGTTCGAGGTTCAAATCCTCGTGGGACCACCATTTGCCGGGCTATGGCTCGCGCCGGGACGGCGCGGGCCTACGGCTTCAAAATCGACGCGCCGGTGGTGCTGCGGCTTTCCAGATCGATATGCGCCTTGCCAGCGTCCTTCAGCGCATAGGCATGATTGATCGGCACATGCAGCTTGCCGGAGATGACGGCGGCAAACAGCGTGTCGGCGCCTTCGAGCAATTCCTTGCGGGTACCGATATAATCGTTGAGCTTGGGCCGGGTCGCAAACAGCGAGCCGCGATTGTTGAGCTCGGCGATTGAAAACGGCGGCACCGGGCCTGAAGCGTTGCCGAAACTGACGAACAGCCCGCGCGGCTTCAGGCAGGACAGCGAGCCCGGAAAGGTCGATTTGCCGACGCCGTCATAGACGACGTCGCAGAGCTCGTTGCGGCTGATCTGTTTTACGCGCGCGACAAAATCTTCCTCGTTGTAGAGGATGACGTGATCGCAGCCATTGGCGAGCGCGAGATCGGCCTTGGCCTTCGAGCCGACGGTGCCGATGACATGCGCGCCGAGCGCCCTCGCCCACTGGCAGGCGAGCAGACCGATGCCGCCGGCCGCGGCATGGATCAGCACGCGATGATGCGGCTCGATCTTGAAGGTCTTGTGCAGGAGATACCAGACCGTCAGCCCCTTCAGCATCAGGACCGCACCCTGCTCATAGGTGATGTGGTCGGGCAGCTTGACCAGCTTCTCCCAGGGTATGTTGCGCTCGGTCGCGTAGGCGCCGAGGTTGTGATAGTAGGCGACGCGGTCGCCGGGATGGAAATTCGTCACGCCCGGACCCACCGCGACGACCTCGCCTGCGGCCTCATTGCCGGCGATGAAGGGCAGGCCTGGCGCCTTGTAGAGGCCGGTGCGGTAATAGACATCGATGAAGTTCAGGCCGACGGCATGCTGGCGGATGCGCACCTCGCCCGTGGCGGGCGCGGGCAAGTCGATGGGCTCGTACACCAACGCTTCCGGTCCGCCCACCTTGTGCACGCGCACGGCCTTGGTCATCGCCAAATCTCCTGAAGCAAATCGATGAGTAAAACCAAGGCCATTGAGGCGGCCTTGTCAACTTAATGCCCTCTAGACGCCTATTGCGGCGCCTTTTTGCGGTTGCGTTTCGCCAGCACGTTGAAGAACTCGACCGCTGCCGAGAACGCGATCGCGAAGTAGATGTAGCCGCGGGGAATGTGGAACTTGAATCCGTCGGCGACCAGCGCCACTCCGATCAGTACCAGGAACGCCAGCGCCAGCATCTTGGTGGTCGGGTGCTCTACGACAAATCGCGCCACCGGTCCCGACGATGCGTACATGATCACGCAGGCGATCACGACAGCCGCAATCATGATGGCGAGATCCTGCGCCATGCCGATCGCGGTGATGATGGAGTCGAGCGAGAACACCATGTCGATGACGATGATCTGCAGGATCACCCAGAAGAACGCGCTGGCGCCGCCCGAGCGTTCGCACGCCTCATCCCCCTCCACCTCCGCATGGATTTCGTGGGTCGCCTTCGCGATCAAGAACAGCCCGCCGCCGATCAGGATGATGTCGCGCCAGGAGAATCGACAGGCCGCGCAGGGTGAAGACGGGCTCGGTCAGGCCGATCAGCCAGACCAGGAGGCTGAGCAGCAGGATGCGGAAGATCAGCGCCAGCGCCAGACCGATCTGCCGGGCGCGCGTTGCCTGCGGCTCCGGAATCCGCGACACGATGACCGACAGGAAGATGACATTGTCGATGCCGAGCACGATTTCGAGCGCGGTCAGCGTCAAGCAGCGCCGCCCAGGCTTCCGCGCTGGTCAAAAGCTCGATCATGATTTGAGCGATCTCAACAGGCGGAACGCGGCATCGCTCGCCACGACATAGATGGCGATCAGGCACAGCGCGCCGGTGACGGGCCATTCGACATCGAAGTCGCGGATCAGCACATAAAGTCCGAGCACGGCCCACACCGCCATCAGCGTCAGCGTCAGCCAGCGCAGGCGCGCCACGCGGACGGGATGCAGGACGTGGAACGGCAGAAACGTCGCCACGATCAGGATGGCGATGGCAAGGCTCGACAGTACCGGCGGCCAGTGCAGCAGGAAAAGATAGAAGGCGGCGACGTTCCACAGCCCCGGAAAGCCGCGGAAATGATTGTCGTCGCTCTTCATGCGGCGGTCGGCGAAATAGAGCGCGCCGGAGACGGCAATGCCGATGCCGAGCATCGGCGCTGCTACCGGCATCAGCAGCCGGCTCGCGGTGATCGCATAGGCCGGCACGAATACGTAGGTCACGAAATCGACCACGAGGTCGAGGATGTCGCCGGACCAGTTCGGCTGCAGCCGCACCACATCGAGCCGCCGCGCCATCGGGCCGTCGGCGGCGTCGATGACCAGCGCGACGCCGAGCCAGGCGAACATCGCCGCCCAGTGCTCGCGCACGGCCTCCAGCAGCGCCAGCAAGGCGATGCCGGCGCCAAGCGCCGTGAAGATATGCACGCCGAAGGCGGCGGCACGCCTTGACGGCGGGGCAAGCGACGTTGCTGGTGGTCGGCCTGTTCCATCGGTGGCGCAGTGCTATCAGGAATCGGCTTGATTTGTACATGCGCCGTTGCGGCCTTCTGCCGCGCAACGGACAAATGGTCAGAGGCTTGAAAATGCCGCGGGGAAACGTCAATTGTCCTGATATGAGCGATGGATCGATCTTTTATGACGTGGCAGTCGTCGGCGGCGGTCCGGCCGGCCTCTCGGCCGCGATCGCGCTCGCCCAAGGCGGCGCCAACATCGCACTGATCGCGCGCCGCGCGCCCTATGCGGACAACCGCACCACGGCGCTGCTCGGCGGTTCCGTCGATTTCCTGGAGCAGCTCGAGGTCTGGCCGCATTGCCGGGACAAGGCGGCGGCGCTGAAGACCATGCGGCTTGTCGATGACACCGGCCGGCTGATCCGCGCGCCCGAAGTGCGATTTTCCTGCGAGGAGATCGGCCTCGAGGCCTTCGGCTACAATATCGAAAACCGGACACTGGTCGCAGCGCTGGAACAGCGCGCCGCCGAGCTTTCCAACCTGACGCGGTTCGACGACGAAGCCGAGACCGTTACCCCGGAAGATGCGGCGGTCGTCATCCGGACCAGCGGCGGCCAATCGCTCTCCGCGCGGCTGGTGTCGGCGCGGATGGCCGGCATTCGCTGTGCCGCGAAGCCGCCGGCATCGAGGTTGTCACGCCGCGAGCTCAAGCAGATCGGCGCTGACCTTCAACATCAGCCATTCCCGTGCCGCACCGGAATATCTCGACCGAATTTCACACGCCGGAAGGCCCTTGCGTGTTCGTGCCGCTGCCGGGTGATCGCTGCAGCGTGGTCTGGGTCGCGAGCTCCCAAGGAAGCCGAACGGCTGAAGGCACTCGGTGATGACGAATTGTCGGAAGCGGCCGAGAGACAGTCGCACTCGATCCTCGGTCGCGTGAAAGTCGAGGCCGGCCGCAATCTGTTTCCGCTCGCCATCGAGCGGCCCCGGCAATTCGCTGGAAATCGCGTGGTGCTGGTCGGCGAAGCCGCGCATGTCATTCCTCCGATCGGCGCGCAGGGACTCAATCTTGGACTGCGCGACGCCGCCGATATCGCCGATATCGTGCGCGAGGCCGTTGTGGCGGGCGAAGATCCGGGCGCGCCACCGGCGTTGCGGCGCTATGACTTCAAGCGCCGCGCCGATGTGCTGAGCCGGACCTTCGCCATCGACCTCGCCAACCGCTCGCTGCTCAGCGACCTCTTGCCCGTGCAATCACTGCGCGCGGCGGGAATGCATCTGCTCGGCTCGATCGGTCCGTTGCGACGGCTCGCCATGCGCGAGGGGCTCGCGCCATCCTGGCGCTCGTCCCGCGGCTCGACGCAAGCGGCTACGGAAACGCCAGCCGACCGGTCTGCAGAAGCCACATCGCGCTCGTCAGCGTGACCACGGATGCGAACGTGCCGATCAGGACTGCGACGGAAGCGGGCTCAATCCAGGTGTCGTTCTGACGCGCGATCACGAACACGTTCAACGCCGGCGGCAGTGACGCCATCAGCACGGCCGTCGCCGCCCAGGGCTGCGCGAACGACCCGAACAGCAGCATCAAGCCGAGTGCTGCGAGCGGATGCACCAGCAGCTTGATCGCGATGACGCCGGGAACTTCCCAGGGCACGCGCTCGAACGGACGCAGCGCCACCGTTACGCCGAGCACGAACAGCGCCGTCGGCGCCGCCGCGTTCTGCAGGAACAGCAAAGTGCTATCGATCGCGACCGGCAAGTGAATGTGGAACGCAGCCGCGAGCGCACCCGCGCAGGCTGCCATGATCAGTGGATTGAGCACGATCTGCCGCAGCACGACGCCAAGCGCGTGCAAGAGCGAAGGATGGTCGCGATCGCTGAGCTCGATCAGGAGCGGCACGGCCGTAAACAGGAAGATGCTGTCGCAACAGAAGATCAGTGCGGTCGGTGCGGCAGCCTTGGCGCCCAGCACCGCGAGCGCGAGCCCCGGTCCCATGTAGCCGATATTGCCGTAAGCGCCGGAAAGACCGGCCAGCGTCGCCTCGCGCAGCGATAGCCCGCCCGCAAAATTGCCGACCAGCATGGCCGCCGTAAAAGCGGTCATCGTGCCCAAGGTGGTTGCAATCAGAAACGGCGGATTGTTCAGCTCTGCAAACGGCGTTTTCGACATGATGACGAACAGCAACGCCGGCAATGACACGTAGAGCAGGAAAAAATTCATCCAGGCGAGGCCGGCTTCCGGCAGGCCCTTGGCCTTGCCGCAGGCAAAGCCAATGAAGATCAAGCCGAAATAGGGCACGGCAAGGTTGAGAACGTCGATCATTTTTTGAGGATGAGTTGCGGCGTTGCCCGCCGTTCATACTGAAGGAAAGGTTAATTCGATCAGTCGGGGCACTAGCATCGACGGCCCCAATGGTCTATCGACAAGAGATGATCAAAGCGCGAACCGCCAAGTTCCAGATCGGCCAGATCGTGCGCCACCGGGTGTTCTAGTTCCGGGGGGTGATTTTCGACATCGATCCGGAATTCAACAACACCGAGGAATGGTGGTTGTCGATCCCCGAGGACGTGCGTCCGCACAAGGATCAGCCGTTCTACCATCTGCTCGCGGAGAATTCGGACTCCGAATACGTCGCCTATGTGTCGGAGCAGAACCTGTTGCCCGACAATTCCGGCGAGCCGATCCGGCATTCCCAGGTGGCCGAGATTTTCGTGAAGGACAAGTCGGGCGGCTATCGCCCGCGCAATCCGTCGCTGAACTAATTACCCGTCTCCGTGTGCCGGATGCGGCGCAGCCAACTCGAACCAACAAAAAAGGCGCTCTCGCGAGCGCCTTTTTGCTGTCGGGCGACGAGCTTACTTCGCGGCTGGGTTGGCCGCAGGCGGCGCCGCCGGACTGCTCCAGCTTCTTGCGCTGCTTCATCGGCTTTCTTCTGCAGCTCTTCCTGCAGCTTCTTCTGGGTTTCCTCGAACACCTTCGGATCGGTCGGCGGGCCATCATAGGCCTTGGCGAACTCGCCGAGCGGCAGCGGCAGGGTCAGCGGCGCGCCGTTGGCGTTGATGGCCTGCACCACCAGGTTCTGGCCCTTCTTCATGTTGGCGAGCAGTTCCGGCGTCGCCTCATAATCGGACATGCAGCCGTTGGCGAAGCAGATCACGTAAGGCGACTGCAGCGGCTGGTTGTTGTCGACGATGATGCGGGTGCCGTGCACGAGCTGCATGCCGAGCGGCAACGTCACGCGCAGGATCTTCTTGGGCTCGCCTTCCGGCTCGATGATGACGGCGGCAACCACCGGCTGGCCGGACTCGATGCGGCCGTCCTTGCCGGTGAAGCAGACCTGCTTGGCGTTGGCGTCCTGGCCCTTCAGGCAGAACTTGGTCCAGGGCGCATAGATCAGCTGAATCTGCTGGTCCTGGGGCTGCGGCGGAGCGCCGCCCTGCTGGGCCGGGGCCTGCGCCTGGGCCGCCGGCGGCTGCTGGGCGGGCGCTTGAGCGGCGGGCGCAGCCGGGGCGGCTTCGGCGCAGCCTTGGGAGGGCGGCCTTCTTGGGCGCGGCGGGCGCCGGCGCGGGCGCCTGGGCTTGGGCTTGGCCGTCGAAGGCGAAAGGCACCGCCAGCGCGGTTGCCGCCAACAAGGCGAGAAGTCGCCCACGCGGCCCGACCGACGTGGCCAAGATACGGAAATTCATTGCGGAAAACCCTTTCTGAACGGGAACGCCCGAAACGCCGGTGACGCCCACCACCGAGCCGGTTCGCGCGGCTGTCTCCTAGTCAATTGAGGCGGATACGTGACAGGTGCGGCCCCCTCCTCAATCGCCCGCTTTCATACAGGGGCGGACGGAAAGATCAATGCCGGCCGGCGTCTTTGGCCAGTAAGCCAGGAATAGCCACGTAATCCGCTGGATGCAGGTGTCTATGCTAAAACCTGCAAGTGAGCCCGTTCCGAATCAAATCCGCGCGTTTCCATGTTAGCTTTTCGGCGCATAGGCGCGTCCGGCATGCTCCGCTCGGCGCTCGCGCTCTGCGTTGCGGCCATCATCGGCACCGGCCCCGTTCTGGCTGGCGGAGAGCCACGCCATCGCCATGCATGGCGCCCCGGCTCTGCCGGCCGATTTCACCCATTTGCCCTACTTCAATCCCGGACGCCCCCAAGGGCGGACGGCTGATCTGGGGCGTGCTCGGTACCTTCGACAGCCTCAATCCCATGATCGTCAAGGGCATTCCGGTGCAGCAGATCAGGGCCTACGGCGTCGAGCGCGGCTATGTGATCGAAAGCCTGATGGCGCGCGGCGAGGACGAGCCGTTCACGCTGTACGGCCTGCTCGCCAAAACCGTCGAGACCGATGACGCACAGGACCTTCGTCACCTTCCATCTCGATCCCCGGGCGCGCTTTTCGGACGGAAAGCCGGTGCTTGCGGAGGACGTGTTGTTTTCCTGGGAGTTGCTCCGCGACCATGGCCGGCCCAACCACCGCCAATATTATTCCAAGGTCGCCAAGGCCGAAGCGCTCGATGCCCTGACCGTGCGCTTCGATCTTGCCGGCGCCAACGACCGCGAGCTGCCGCTGATCCTCGGCCTGATGCCGATCCTGCCGAAACACGCGATCGATGTCGCAACCTTCGAGGAGACCTCGCTCACGCCGATGATCGGCTCGGGACCTTACCGCGTCACGGCGGTCAAGCCCGGCGCCAGCGTGACCTTCACGCGCAATCCCGATTATTGGGGCCGGGATCTGCCGATCAATAGCGGCCTGTTCAATTTCGACGAAATCAGGTTCGACTATTTTCGCGAGGCGAATGGTTATTTCGAAGCCTTCAAGCGCGGCCTCTACGACTATCGCGTCGAGACCGAGCCGCTGCGCTGGCACGACGGCTACGATTTTGCCGCCGCCAGGGATGGCGAGGTGATCCGCGAGACATCTGAAAACCGGATTGCCGCAGCCGACCGAATATCTGGTGTTCAACACCCGCCGTCCGGTCTTCTCCGACATCCGCGTCCGCCGCGCGCTGACGCTGTTGTTCGATTTCGAATGGATCAACCGCAACTACTTCTTCGGTCTCTATAGCCGGAGCGGCGGCTATCTTCGCCGGCTCCGAACTGTCGGCCTATGGCCGACCCGCGGATGAACGCGAGCAGGCGTTGCTGAAGCCGTTCGCCGCCAGCATCGCGCCCGACATCCTTGACGGCAGCTACCGGCTGCCGGTCACCGACGGTTCGGGCCGCGATCGCAACACGCTGCGCGCGGCGCTGGCGCTGCTCAAGGAGGCCGGCTACGAGCTCGAGGGTACCGTGTTGCGGCAGCGCTCGACCCACGCGCCGCTGGCCTTCGAGATCATGGTGATGACGCGCGACCAGGAGCGGATCGCGCTCGACTTTGCCGACAACCTCAAGCGTGCGGGCATTGTGGCGACGGTGCGCGTCCGTCGATCCCGTGCAATTCGACCAGCGGCGGCTCGCCTACGAATTCGACATGATCCAGAACCGCTGGGATCAGTCGCTGTCGCCCGGCAACGAGCAGTCGTTCTATTGGGGCAGCCAGGCCGCCGACGACCCAGGGGACCCGAAACTATATGGGGGCCAAGGACCCCGCCATCGACGCCATGATCGCCGCGCTGCTGCGCGCCCGCGACCGTGCGGCTTTTGTCTCGGCGGTGCGGGCGCTCGACCGCGTGCTGATGTCCGGTTTCTACGCTATTCCAGTGTTTAATCTTGGCGACCAATGGATTGCCCGATGGAATCGGATAGAACGTCCTAGGGACACCGCTCTGGTGGGCTATCTGCCGGAGAGCTGGTGGCAGCGGCCGGACGCGCCGGCGAAGTGAACGGGTGGACTTCGGAACGGGGCACGAGGTGAATCAACCCAACACATCGCCGACGCTTGATGCGCTGTTTCAGCGCATCCTGGCCCGCAAGGGCGAGGCGCTGGCGCTGGCCGATCCGCAGAACAAGCCGCGGATCACCGGCCAGCCGCCGAAACGGCTGACCTATGCGCAGGCCGACCGCGCGATCTCCGCGCTCGCGGCGCATTTCATCGACTCCGGACTGCCCGCGCATTCCGTGATCGCCGTGCAACTGCCGAACACGGTCGAATTCGCGCTGACGGTGCTGGCCGCGCACCGCGCCGGCCTCGTGGTCGCGCTGTTCCCGCTGCTGTGGCGCCAGGCCGAACTCGTCGCTGCCCTCAATCGCACCAGCGCGCGGGCGATCGTGACGACGACCAGGGTCGACGGCGTGGTTCACGCCGATCTAGCCATGAATGCCGCGGCCGAGGCATTTTCGATCCGTCATGTCTGCGGCTTCGGCAGCGACCTGCCGGAAGGCATGGCCTCGCTCGATGACGCGATGGCGCGGCCCTCCGCGAGCCACCGCACGATCATCCAGGATGGCCGCAAGGCTGCGATCATCTCCTTCGACGTGACCGGCGACGGTTTTCGCGCGGTGCCGCGCACGCATCTGAGCGTGATTGCCGGCGGCCTGGCGCTATCGCTCGAGAGCGATGTGCGAACAAGGCGCGACGATAATGTCGGCGTTTGCGCCCTCGTCTTTCGCCGGGCTCGCGTCGTCGATGGTGGTCTGGCTGCTGTCGGGCGGGACACTGGTCCTGCACCATCCCTTCGACGGCGACGTGCTGGAAGAACAGATCGGCGAACTCGCCTGCGACACGCTGATTGCGCCCGCGCCGCTGGCGCTGCGGCTTGACGAGCTCGATCTCGCCGCACGGATGCCAAGCCTGCGCAATGTGATCGGGCTTTGGCGCGCACCGGAACAGGTGGCTTCCAGTCCGTATTGGACCGCGACGCACGCTTCGATGACCGACGTCTATCTGTTCGGCGAGGCGGGCCTGTTCGGCGCGCGGCGGACCGCCGAAGATGGCGCAGCGGCGCTGGTCAAGCCCGGGTTGCATGGCGCGCCGCGCGAACTGCCGGGCTCGTCCATCGCCGGGGAAATCCTGCTGACGCCGAAGGGCACGCTTGGCCTGCGTGGCCCGATGGTAGCGGTCGCGGCCTATGCGCCGCCCCCGCCGCCTGCGGACTCGCTGGTCCGCAGCAGCCGCGCGATTATGTCGATACCGAATTTGCCGCGCGGCTTGACCGCTCAAGCGGCGCGATCTCGATCACCGCGCCGCCGTCCGGCGTCATGGCGGTCGGCGGCTACCGTTTCCTCGCCTCCGATCTGCAGGAATGGGGCCGGCGCCTCGGTCAGGGCGCCCTTCTTACCGCACTCCCCGATCGCCTGAGCGGACACCGGCTCGCGGGCCGCGCCCAGGACAATGCCCGCGCCCGCGAAGCGCTGCTGGAACTCGGCCTCAACCCCTTGATGGTGGAGGCATTTCGGGATCGTACCGGCGCCGCTTGATGGTTCGTCGGTGATCGCGTTGACCGCGCATTAAGCAACCCGCCTTAGGCTTTCAGCTCCAGCGCCTCTGTCGATCCGAGTTGAAACATGTCCCAAGGCCCGCTCCTTGTCGTCTCCAGTGCCGGACGGCCGGGCTTCGCCTCGGCGCTGGATGAAGCGCAGATGTTCCCCTGATCGAGGCGAGCTTTGCCGATGCGGCAAAGGCGGTGATGCAGGTGCAGCCGTCGGCGGTTCTTGCCGATGCATCCAATGCCAATCCCGCGCTTTTTGCGGCATTGGCGACGCAGATCGCCGCGCGAAAGCCTTACCTTCCGCTGATCGCGGTCGGGCCCCAACACGCGCTGCCGGAAAACGCCATTCCGTTTTCGCCACAAGGCGGCAACTTCGATCGGCTGATGCCGCGCCTGCGCGCGGCGCTCCGAATCCGCGCCTTACACAATACGGTGCTGCGCCGGCTCGGCGAACAGCCGACGACACGCCTGCCCGATGCCGATCCGGCGCGAGAAGCGACCGTGCTGCTGATCGGCCGCGGCGGCGCCTACCCTGCGCTGTCGGTCGCGCTTGGCGAGCGGCTCGGGGTGGTCGGCGCGTTCTCGATCGAGGCCGCCGCCAACCATCTCAACACCCGCGACATCGACGGCGTCGTGCTCGGCGAAGGATTTTCCGTGCGCGTGGTCAATGCGTTCCTGACCGTGTTGTCGGAAGATACGCGTTTCCGCAATCTGCCTGTGGTGCTGACATCGGGTGAATTGGCGCCCGCCTATGAACTCGCCAATCTCGAGATCATCCTGGGCGAGCCGACCGATATCGCCGCCAATGCGCTGCCGCTGATCCGCCAGCACGCCTTCGAGGCCCGGCTCGGCCGCACGCTGCGCGCGATCGATGCCGAGGGGCTGCTTGATCCCCAGACGGGCCTGCTTGCGAAGGCTGCCTTCGATCGCGATTTTGCCAATGCGGTCCAGCAGACGCTTGCCGACGGCGGCGGCCTGTCGGTCGCGCGCTTTGCCTTTGATGCCGCAAATCCCCGTGCACAGCTTGATGGCGCGCGCATCATCAGCCGGCTGATGCGGCAGATGGATTTCGGCGCCGCCCAGGGCGATGGCTCCGTCATCGTGGTGTTTGCCGATACGGACTTGCGCAACGCCCATGGCATCGCGCGCCGGCTCTCCGCCGTGATGCGCCACACTTCGACCGGCAAACGCGGGGGCCGCTCGGATCCCGCGGTGACGGTCGCGACCTTGCTGCCGAAGGACTCTGCGAAATCGCTGCTGGCGCGGCTCTGTGACGAGGCGCAGCGCGCGGCCTCCTGACGCATTCCAATCCTTCCCAGGAACAATCGTTCCATCGTCGCATTGACGAACGACAATGCTTCACTGGAGGACAAGATGAAGAAAATCGCACTGGTTACTGCGTCGCTGGCACTTCTCGCGAGCCCCGTCTTTGCCGAGAATGCCAAGACCACCACTACCGGCACTGCGCCGGCCGAGGCCAAGTTCTCGACGGTCTCGAAGGAGGAGATGTTCTCGTCGAAACTGAAGGGCCTTTCGGTCACCAACCAGAAGGACGAAACCATCGGCGAGATCACCGATCTCGCGATCAAGAACCACGAGTTGGACGCGCTGATCCTGTCGGTCGGCGGCTTTCTCGGCATGGGCGAACATTATGTTGCGGTATCGCCGTCGTCGGTCAACGTCCGCTACGACGCGAAGGACAACAAGTGGCTCGCTTCCATGAACACGACCAAGGAGGCGCTCAAGGCCGCGCCGGAGTTCAAGTACCCCTCGAAGTAACCCTATCATTGTTGGAAACAGCCGTTGGCGGCGATGCCGACGGCCGTTTTCGTTTATGCTGCCTTCTTGTTCTCCGCGAGATTGGCAAGCTGGCGCAAGATCTCGGTGGTGCCGGCAAGCCGCTCCTCCGGCGTCTCCCAATCCTGGAAGAACACCACCTTCATGTCGGGCCGCACCTTTGCGGCCTGGCCGTGCTGCTTGATGAAGAACACCAGGCGGTCGGGATGCGCGAAGCGGTTGTCGCGGAAGGTGATGACGGCGCCCTTCGGCCCGGCATCGACCTTCTCGACATTGGCGCGGCGGCAATAGGCCTTGATCGCGGCGACCTTGAAGAGATAGCGCACTTCGTCGGGCAGCACGCCGAAGCGGTCGCGCAGCTCGGCGGCGAAATTGTCGATCTCCTCGTCGGTGTCGAGATCGGCGAGCCGGCGATAGAGCGACAGCCGCACCGACAGATCGGCGACGTAATCCTCGGGGATCAGCACGGGCATGCCGATGGTGATCTGCGGCGACCAGCGGTCGGCCGCGGGCTCGACGACGCCGGCCTTGAGGTTGACGATCGCCTCTTCCAGCATCGACTGATAGAGCTCGAAGCCGACCTCCTTGATGTGGCCGGATTGCTCCTCGCCCAGCAGATTGCCGGCGCCGCGGATGTCGAGGTCGTGCGAGGCGAGCTGGAAGCCGGCGCCGAGCGTCTCCAGCGATTGCAGCACGGTCAGCCGCTTCTCGGCCTGCGCCGTGATCTTCTGCTGCGCCGGCAGCGTGAACAGCGCATAGGCCCGCAGCTTTGAGCGCCCGACGCGGCCGCGCAGCTGATAGAGTTGCGCGAGACCGAACATGTCGGCGCGATGCACGATCAGCGTGTTGGCATTGGGAATATCGAGGCCGGACTCGACGATCGTGGTCGAGAGCAGGATGTCGTACTTGCCGTCATAGAACGCGGAGATGATGTCCTCGATCACCGTCGGCGGCATCTGGCCGTGCGCCACCGCGACCTTCATCTCCGGCACGTTCTTGTCGAGGAAATCCTTCACGCCCGCGAGATCCTCGATGCGCGGCACGACGTAGAACGCCTGCCCGCCGCGATAGCGTTCGCGCAGCAGCGCTTCGCGGATCATCAGGGGATCGTGCGGCGCGACGAAGGTGCGCACCGCAAGCCGGTCGACCGGCGGCGAGGCGATGATCGAAAGCTCGCGCACGCCCGGTCAGCGCCAGTTGCAGCGTGCGCGGGATCGGCGTCGCGCTCAGCGTCAGCACATGCACTTCGGCGCGAAGCTGCTTCAGCCGCTCCTTGTGGCTGACGCCAAAATGCTGCTCCTCGTCGACGATGAGCAGGCCGAGGTCGCGGAACTTGATGGCCTTGCCGAGCAGCGCATGGGTGCCGACGACGATGTCGATCGAACCGTCGGTGAGCCCCTTCTTCACCTGCGTCAGCTCCTTGCGCCGCGATCAGCCGCGAGGCCTGCGCGACGTTCACCGGAAAACCCTTGAAACGCTCGGTGAAGGTTTTGGTGTGCTGGCGCGCCAAGCAGCGTGGTCGGCACCACGACCGCGACCTGCTTGCCGTCGAGCGCCACCGCAAACGCCGCGCGCAGCGCCACCTCGGTCTTGCCGAAGCCGACGTCGCCGCAGATCAGCCGGTCCATCGGACGGCCGAGCTCGAGGTCCTTCAGCGTCGACTGGATCGCCGCCAACTGGTCCTCGGTCTCCTCATAGGGGAAACGCGCGCAGAACTCGTCATAGATGCCGGCCTGCACCGGCAATTTCGGCGCCTCATGCAGCATGCCGCTCGGCAGCAATCTTGATCAGCTCGCCCGCGATCTCGCGGATGCGGTTCTTGAGTTTCGCCTTGCGCGTCTGCCAGCCGGTGCCGCCGAGCCGGTCGAGCTCGACATTGGCGCTGTCGGAGCCATAGCGCGACAGCAGCTCGATGTTCTCGACCGGCAGGAACAGCTTTGTATCGGCGGCATAATGCAGCTCGAGGCAGTCATGCGGCGCGCCCGAAACTTCGAGCGTCTGCAGGCCGATGAAGCGGCCGATGCCGTGCTCGACATGGACGACGAGATCGCCCGACGGCGAGGCTCGTGACCTCCGAGATGAAGTTTTCGAGCTTCCGGCTCGCCTTGCGCGGCCGCACCAGGCGGTCGCCCAGAATATCCTGCTCGCTGATAATTGCGACGTCGTCGGTCTCAAAGCCCGATTCCATGCCGAGCACGGCGAGCATCGCCTCGTTGCGCGGCGTCGCCTGCACCGTGCGCCAGGCGTTGACGCTGGTGAGGTTGACCAGCTTGTGGTCGCTCAGCATGCTGCGCATGCGGTCGCGCGAGCCTTCGCTCCAGAGCGCGACGACGACCTTCTTGCGTTGCGCCTGCAGCGCCTGAACATGCGCGACGACGCCTTCGAACACATTCACAGTGCTGTCGTTGCGTTCAGGCGCAAAATCGCGGCCTTGCCGCGCGCCGGCATCGAACACGTCAGTGCCATCGGGCACGGCAAACGGCGTCAGCCGCGCCAGCGCGCCCTCGCCCAGCCGCTTCTTCCACTCGTCTTCGGTCAGATACAGCCGGTCCGGCGGCAGCGGCTTGTAGATCGCGCCGCCGCCGGGATGCTCCATCGCCTCGCGCCGCGCCTCGTAATAGTCGGCGATCTGCTTGAAGCGCTCGCGCGCGGCGTCCTCGCCCTGCGGCTCGATCGCGACCGGCGCGTCGCCGAGATAGTCGAACAGCGTGTCCATCCGCTCCTGGAACAGCGGCAGCCAGTGCTCCATGCCGGGATGGCGGCGGCCTTCGCTGACGGCCTCATAAAGCTGATCGTCGCGCTCGGGCGCGCCGAACTCGGCGACATAGCCCATGCGGAAGCGACGGATGGTCTCGGTGACGAGCTGGAACTCCGAGATCGGCACCAGGTCGAGCGAGCGCATGTCCAAGCAGCGTGCGCTGGGTTTCGGCATCGAAGGAGCGGATCGACTCCAGGGAGTCGCCGAAGAAGTCGAAGCGGACCGGCTGGTCAAGGCCGGCCGGAAAGAGATCGAGGATACCGCCGCGCACGGCATATTCGCCGGGCTCGCGCACGGTCGAGGAGCGCGTGTAGCCGTTGTGTTCCAGCCAGGCGACGATGGAATCCATCGGCACGACATGGCCGGGCGCGACCGAGAGCGCTTGCGCTGCGACCGCATCGCGCGCGGGCACGCGCTGCACGATGGCATTGACCGTGGTCAGCACGATCAGCGGCTTGTCGCTGCCGGTCAGTATCGCGAGCCGAGCCAGCGTGGTCAGACGCTGCGCGAGAATGCCGCCATGCGGCGAGACGCGGTCATAGGGCTGGCAGTCCCAGGCCGGAAACTGCAGCACCGGCAGATCGGGCGCGAAAAATTCCAGCGCGCGCGCAAGCTGCTGCATGCGCGGCCCGTCGCGGCAGACCACCGCAAGGCTGATTGCCGGCTTCTTCGGCCGTGCCGCGATGGCGCGCGCGAGGTCGGAGATGACGAGGCCCTCGGCGCCTTCGGCGACATTGGCGAGCGTCAGCGCGCGGCCAGGCGCGAGCAGCTCGGCAGGCGATTTGACTTGCGGTTTCATGCGCCGTGATCCACGGCGCGGAACGCCTTGATGCGCTCGAACAACGCGCCGGCATATTCAGCCGCAAGCACCCTGTCGCCAGTCAGCGCGGCATAGAGATCGGGATCGGGAACCTCGAGCAGGCGCTCGAGCTGGCTCAGCTCGTCGTCGGCGAGCGTTGCCGATCTCGGCGTCCGCAAAGCGGCCGAGGATCAGATCCATCTCGCGCGTGCCGCGGTGCCAGCAGCGAAACAGCAGCCGCTTGCGGCGGTCATCGAGCCCATGGCTCGATCGTGTCGATCCCGTCATTTCCAACAATCCAGTCCAACGCCAAAAGCCCGGACGTGCCGGGCGCGGTGGATATAGCCACGGTTTGTGCGGATGTCAGCCACACTTCGGCGAAAAAAGCCGTGGATGGATGGCGCAAAGCCGGGCAAGACCAGCGCGAACGGTCCTAGATTCCCGCGATGCGCCCTGCTCTTCTCAATCCGCTGTTTGCGCCGGTGACGAGCCTTCCCGGCGTGGGTCCGAAGCAGGACAAGCTGCTCCGCTATCTGCTCGGCCGCGATGAGACGCCGCGGCTGGTCGATCTGCTGCTGCATCTGCCGAGCCAGGTCATCGACCGCCGGGCGCGGCCGAAAATCCGCGACGCCGCGCAGGGAACCATGGTGACGCTGGAGGTAACGGTCGACCGGCACCGCCCGCCGCCGCCGCGCAATCGCCGCGCGCCGTATCTGGTCTATGCCAGCGACGAGACCGGCGACGTCGTGCTGACCTATTTCCGCGCCCAGCCCGGCTATGTCGAAAAACTGCTGCCGGTCGGCGCCAAGCGCTTCGTCTCCGGCACCCTGCAGATGTATGACGGCATCCCGCAGATCGTGCATCCCGACCGCGTGGTGGATGAGGCGGCGTTTGCGCAAACTGTCGGGCATCGATCCGGTCTATCCCCTGACCGAGGGCCTCGCGCTCGGCTCGCTCACGCCGCGCGGTCGCGCAGGCGCTGACGAAACTGCCTGACTTGCCGGAATGGATCAGCCCCGAGGTGATCCGCCGCTGCAACTTCCCGCCAATCCGCGAGGCGCTGAACCGCGTGCATCAGCCGGTCGAGCTGACCGACATTCTGCCCGACCAACCCTTCTGGTCGCGGCTCGCCTTCGACGAGCTTCTGGCCGGGCAATTGGCGTTGGCGCTTGATCCGCGCGCAGTTGCGCCGGCCGGCCGGCAACCGCCATGCCGGCGACGGCCATTTGCGCAACAAGATCATCGACGCGCTGCCCTATGCGCTCACGTCTTCGCAGCGGCAGGCCGCAGCGGCGATCGCCAACGATCTGAAACAGCCGGTTCGCATGCTGCGCCTGCTGCAGGGCGACGTCGGCTCCGGCAAGACCGTGGTGGCGCTGCTGGCGGCCGCCGCCGTCGTCGAGGCGGGCAAACAGGCCGCGCTGATGGCGCCGACCGAAATCCTGGCGCGCCAGCACATCAAGACCATCGCGCCGCTGGCCGAGCGCGCCGGCATGCGGGTCGCGATCCTAACCGGCCGCGAAAAAGGCAAGGAGCGGCGCGAGATGCTGGCGCAGCTCGAAGCCGGCGAGATCGATCTGCTGGTCGGCACGCATGCGCTGATCCAGGACGATGTCATGTTCAAGGCCCTCGCACTCGCCGTCGTCGACGAGCAGCATCGCTTTGGCGTGCGTGAGCGCCTCGCGCTGACCTCGAAAGGCGAAGCGGTCGACGTACTGGTGTTGAGCGCAACGCCGATCCCGCGCACGCTGGTGCTGACCTATTTCGGCGACATGGACATCTCCGAATTGCGCGAAAAGCCGGCCGGCCGCCAGCCGATCGACACCCGCGCCCTGCCCAACAGCCGGCTGGAAGAGGTCATGGACGGCGTCGGCCGCGCGCTGTACTCCGGCAAGCTGGTCTACTGGATCTGTCCGCTGGTGGAGGAATCCGAGGCCGAGGGCACGGACCACCTCACCAACGCGACCGAGCGCTTCGAAAGCCTGCAGAAGCGCTTCGGCGACCGGGTCGGCCTCGTCCACGGCCAGATGAAGGGCGCCGAGAAGGACCGCGTCATGGCGCAATTCGCCGCGCACGAGATCGGGCTTCTGGTCGCCACCACCGTGGTCGAAGTCGGCGTCGACGTGCCGGCGGCCACCATCATGGTGATCGAGAACGCCGAGCGCTTTGGGCTTGCGCAACTGCACCAGTTGCGCGGCCGGATCGGCCGCGGCGCGGAGGCCTCGACCTGCCTTCTGCTCTATCACGAGCCACTCGGCGAAATGTCCAAGGCGCGGCTCAAGGTGATCCGCGAGACCACGGACGGTTTCCGTATCGCGGAGGAAGATCTGAAGCTGCGCGGCGAAGGCGACGTGCTCGGCATCCGCCAGAGCGGCCTGCCCGGCTATCGCATCGCGCGCTCCGAGGTGCACGCTCAATTCATCACCCAGGCTCGCGACGAGGCGCTGCGCATCATGAAGGACAATCCGAAACTAGGGGTACACGCGGCGAGGCGCTGCGCTGCCTGCTCTATTTGTTCGAACGCGACGAGGCCATCCCGCTGATCGGCGCGGGATAAGGCTCCAGCGCAAAACCCGCCTTCTGCCAGCCGCGGCAGCCACCCTGGATCACCGAGACATCCGTAAATCCCATCTCCTGCAGAGCCCCTGCCGACAACGTGGCCTTGCCGCCGCCGCCACAGGTCAAAATGATCTTTTGCGCGCGGTCCTGCAAGCCGGGATCGCGGCGCTCCTCCTGCGTATCGGCTTTGATTTCGAGCTCGCCGCGGGTGATGTTGCGGGCGCCGGCAATGGTGCCGCGCTCGCGCAATTGCCATTCCTCGCCGACGTCAATGAGCAGCACGCCACCGGCCTCCAGCCGCCGCTTCGCCTCTTCCGGCGTGATCATGCTGACGTCTTTACGAGTTCGTGCACGCGTTCGCGAAAGGTGTTGCCTTCGGGCACCTATTCCACCTTCGCGGGCTCTACCTGCAAGGCCGAGGCATTGGCGATGCGCGCGGCCTGCGCCATGCCGGCGAGCGCGGCCGCCTTCTTCTGCGGGTCGTTGCCCGAGCCGGGCTGCACCACGCCGCAGGACATGATCAGCGTAGCGGCGTCCTCGGTGCTCATGTCGACTTCGATGATCTTGCTCTTGGGTACATAAAAGAAGAAGCCGGTGGTCGGGTTCGGCGCGCAAGGCAGGAACACCGACATGTGGTCCTCTTGCCCCGGCAGGCTGCGGGCGACGTCGACGCTCGGCGCCTGCGAGATCAACACGATCGACCACATGCCGGGCGAGGGAAATTCGACCAAACCGACGCGGCGGAAGCTCGATCCCTGACCCGAGAACAGCGTCTCGAACACCTGTTTCAGACCGCGATAGATGGCGCGCACGGCCGGAATGCGCCCGAGCAGGCGATCGCCGAGATCGACCAGGGTGCGGCCGATCAGGTTGGCGGCGAGGAATCCAAGCAGCGTCAGCGCGAACACGGCGACGATCAGCCCGGAGCCCGGCACGCCGAACGGAAGATAGGTCTCGGGCCGGTAGGCGATTGGGACAAACGGCCGCACCAGGCCATCGACCCAGGTCACGAACCACCAGGTCAAATAGAGCGTGATCGCGACGGGGCCGGCCACCACAAGGCCGGTCAGGAAATAGTTCCGAAACCGCGCCATGATCCCGTGAGAGGTGGTGTCCGGCGCGCTTTCGGGCGGCGGCACGTCAGTCGGGGGCAGATTGTCGCGGGCGCTCATTCGGGTTCCAGGCGGCGGGTGCAAAGCATCAGCTAGGTGTTCTAGCAGATTTTTGAAGGGTCGGGGCGCCACGCAAGCCCTCAACCTGCCTATTCGGCCATCACCCTTATTCGACCGTCACCGATTTCGCGAGATTGCGCGGCTGGTCGACGTCCGTGCCCATCACCACGGCGGTGTGATAGGCCAAAAGTTGCACGGGAACGGCATAGACAATGGGACTGAACGTCGCCGCCATGTCCGGCAGCACGATCGTCACCATCGATTCCACAGTCGCGCCTGCCGCGCCCTTGGCGTCCGTCATCAGGATGATATTGCCGCCGCGGGCGGCGACCTCCTGCATGTTCGAAACGGTTTTTTCGAAAACCCGGTCATACGGCGCGATCACCACGACCGGCATGTTCTCGTCGATCAGCGCAATCGGCCCGTGCTTCAGCTCGCCCGCGGCATAACCTTCGGCGTGGATGTAGGAGATTTCCTTCAGCTTCAGCGCGCCTTCGAGCGCCAGCGGGAACGAGGTGCCGCGGCCGAGATAGAGCACGTCGCGGCATTTGGCGATGTCGCGCGCGAGCTTCTCGATCTGCGGCTCGATAGCAAGCGCGGCTGCCATCAGCCGCGGGATTTCGATCAGCCCATGCACGAGCTTGACCTCGTCGTCATCGGACAATTCGCCGCGCGCCTTGCCGGCCGCGATCGCCAGCGCCGCAAGCGTCATCAGCTGGCAGGTGAAAGCCTTGGTCGAGGCCACGCCGATCTCGGGACCGGCGAGCGTCTGCAGCACGGTCTCGCTTTCGCGTGCGATGGTCGAGGACGGCACATTGACGACCGACAACGTGTGCGCGCCCTGCGCCTTGGCGTAGCGCAGCGCAGCCAGCGTGTCGGCGGTCTCGCCGGACTGCGAAATGAAGACCGCCAGATCGCCCTTGCGAAGCGGCGCCTCGCGGTAGCGGAACTCGGAGGCGACATCGAGCTCGACCGGCAGGCGGGCAAACCGCTCCAGCCAGTATTTGGCGATATAGCCGGCATAGCTCGCGGTGCCGCAGGCCGTGATCGAGATGCGTTGGATCTCGTTGAAGTCGAACGGCAGCTTGATCGGCAGTGCGACGCGCTCGGCAGCCATGTCGACATAGCGCGCCAGCGTGTGGCCGACCACTTCGGGCTGCTCGTGAATTTCCTTGGCCATGAAGTGGCGGTAGTTCGCCTTGTCGACCAGCGACGAAGAGCCGACGTGCTTGATGGCGTCGCGGCGCACGATCGCATTGTTGCGGTCGTAGATCGTTGCGCCCTTTCGGGTCAGCACAACCCAGTCGCCGTCTTCGAGGTAGCTTACGGTATCGGTGAACGGGCCGAGCGCGATCGCATCCGAGCCGAGATACATCTCGCCATCGCCGTAACCGATGGCGAGCGGCGGACCATTGCGCGCGCCGATCATCAGATCGCCCTCACCCGCAAAGATGAATCCGAGCGCGAACGCGCCACGCAGCTCCAACAGCGCCGCCCTCACCGCCTCGACCGGCTTGACGCCGTTCTGCAGCATGTTGTCGACGAGATGCAGCACGATCTCGGTGTCGGTCTCGGTTTTGAACACCGCGCCCTTTTTTTCCAGCGCCTCGCGCAGCTCGCGAAAATTCTCGATGATGCCGTTGTGGACGACGGCGACGCGTTCGGTCGCGTGCGGATGGGCGTTGTTCTCGGTAGGCCTTCCGTGCGTGGCCCAGCGGGTATGGCCGATGCCGGTATGGCCGTTGAGCGGGGCTTCGTTCAGCCGCTTCTCGAGATTCTTCAGCTTGCCCTCGGCGCGGCGCCGATCGAGCTTGTTGCCTTCCAGCGTCGCGACACCCGCGGAATCATAACCGCGATATTCGAGCCGCTTCAGTGAATCGACGAGCTGCTCCGCGACCGGGCTGCGTCCCAAAATGCCGACTATCCCGCACATGCGGATTATTTCCCCAATCCAAGACAGGAATCTCGAACGCCCGCGACTTCCTTAACGAAAATCGGAGCTGGCCTGATACTCAATAATTATTGCCGTTTCCAACATTCCAGCAATATCAAGAGTTTCCCACCTCTGTTTTAACCTTTACGCCGAAAGTTTCCCAATTACCCAAAACGAAAGGGCCGCCGAAGGTGGCCCAGTGTCTTTCTCGGGATCGCGGTGGTCTGTCAAGACACCACGACGAGCGCCGCCCGCTTGCCCGCGACCTTCCGCTCGGCGCGCTGCTCGATGGCCGCATCCCATTTGGCGACCGCGTTCTCGTTCATATCGGCCTGCTGCACCTGCTGAACATAGAACAGCGCCATCTTAGGCGTCTTGTGGCCCAGCACCGCCATGATCTCCGGCACCGTGCATCCGGCCAACGCCAATTCCATCCCGGCGTTCTTGCGCAGGCCATGCATGGTGTAGTCGGTCAGGCCGACCGCGCGCAGCCGGTTTCGGATCGCATGGCTCAACGTCTGCGCATTGGCGAAAGGCGCGTCATAGGCGTGGTGGAAGATGTACTCACGGTTGGTCTTGCCCTGTTCCCGCTTCAAGGCGGTGAGCAGCGGCTTCGGGCAATTCAGCCAGAGTTTCTTGCCGGTCTTCTCCTGCACGACATAGATGCGCTTGCCGTCGAAGTCCGTCCATTTCATCGCGACGACATCGCCGCCGCGCTGTCCGGTGTAGTGCAGGCCCATGCGGACGAATTGGAGATGCGGCGGGCAATCCTGATCGAACTTCTCGATCACGTCCTCCGGCCAAACCAAATGACCTTCGCCGTCGTGCTGATAGTACCGGGTGATGCGCGTCGTCGGATTGATTTTGCCGTGACGTTTGAACTCCCGGAAGCCCTTCGCAAATTCCCAAAGGTTTGAGATCATCGCAATTTGATCGTCGCCTGCCGATGGGCCATGCTCGCGGGCGACCTCGGCGCTGTAGATCTCAACCGCCTCCTGGTCGAGGTCAGCAAGGATGCCGCCGCCTAACCGCGCCTTCAACAGGTCGAGCGCCTTGCGGTAGTTGTAGCGGGTGCCCTCGGCATAAGCCTGCTTGCTGTCGGGATTGAATACGTCGGAGCCGAGATATTTCTCGACAAACCAACCGAGCGTCGCCGGGCGGTACAACACATTACCGTCGTCGCGGTTGCGCGCGACGCGCACGTTAGGATCGCGCACCTTCACCTTCGCGATTAGCGCCGTGAACAAGGCATCGTACTGGCGGGCGAACTCAGCCGACGTTTCATCGGTTGGCAATGGTGTCAGTTGCGAGGTCTTCGGGTGCCGGAAATACACGCGCACATGTTCCGGGTTTCGCGGGTCTGGCTTGCGATAAAGGTGCTTCCGTTTCATGGCTTAATCCCCAAGATTTTGTGCATCGTGTTCTCGCTTGGCTCAACGTTGCCGCGCTTCAAGTCTTCGAACGCATCGTCGATGTCGTACCGATCCCAGGCAGTCATCGCGCCGATCTTGAAGCCGGACGGCATCTTCCCCTCGGCAACCAGTTTGAGCCACATCGACCGGCTCATCGAGAGATACTCCGCCGCCTGCTCGACTTGCATAGCGCGCGGCAACCACGCCGCGACCCGCCCTGTATGGCTATGGGTAACTGATTTGGCCGCTTGTTTGCCAGCTACTTCAGGCTTTGCCTTGCCTACCCTGCCCGCTTCGGACATGGGAAACTCCATCGATACGCATTACAGCACGCGATTTTGCAGTTCTCTCAACTAATTGCGAGCTTTTGTTCTTCCCCCGCTTGCGCGGGCCACCGACGGCGACCTCGACGCTGATCGAGATCCAGGGTGCGGGATCTTCCTTCGACCAGGCGGACAACCACAGCTTCGAACCCGCCGGCAAGTCCTGCTCGATGGTGAGCGCGCCGCGATAGTTCGGACGGTTGTCGGCGCGCGATGCGGATGACCCGGCGATGGAGCCGATGGTGGCGCAAGGGCTCATGGTTTGGGTCCCGCCACAATCCGAAACCGCTTGCGACACGGGTAGTCGTACGCTTCCAGATGCAGCTTGTTGGCGGCGAACAAGCGGCCCATCGCGTCGGCCAACGCCGATTTCGAGACCTTCGCCGCCTTGGCTTCTGGCTCCTCGGCGAACAGCGCGGGCGCATAGCTGGTGCCCTTCTTGTTGGGTGACAGCGCCGAACCGGTCCAGCAACTTCAGGAATAGGTCTTCGTAGGAGTTCAGTTCCCTAGGAACTCGGATGTACAGGGTGCCGCGAGAAACGTAGAGCTGAACGCGCCGAGCCTTTGGCGCGCGGAACCAACTGACTCCATTCGCCAGATTTGCTTTGGGATTGTTGCTCGGTTGCGGAACCAAACCGATGGAAATGCTGCACGTCTCATTGCTGCCGCAAGCCATCGACATGCTGCACGAAAGGCAGGACACGAACGGATGCAATACACTGTTATTTTCGGGACCAGTAACAAAGGTGGGCTGGGGCTTGCTGAAGCGCCAAACGCCCTCGAAGCACTCGCGATAATTGAGGTGCTTCAAAGAGGTGACGAGGAGATCAGGTGCATACGATCACGTCAGGAAGGCGAGATCGGCCTAGAAATGCTTCGGGTTTTGGCGAAAGAGGAAGAAGAGGAATTGCCCGTAGCCGTGGGCTGATCGCCTCAGCCCATGTTTGGCAATCCAAGGACGTGTGACGGGTGGCGGACGTACCCACCTTCATGCGATCCGCATAAGCCCCCGGAGCAATCTCCGGGGGCTTATTTCATCCACGCGCGGTGCCGCTTCGTCATGACGACGCATTCAATCATGGTTGGAGCTAACGGTATCGGACATGGGCGGTCCGATCCATCGGTTCGCCCCGATTTGTCTTCGCCCAAGATCATGCCACGCCTGAGCGACCCGCAGCCATTTCAAGCGCTCAAATCCGGTCGTCGCGGCGGCCATCCTCACGGCACGCTCCGCCTGCCCTTTATGATCAGATTCCCATTCCGAGCTCATCCCTCAGAGCATTGCCGGGGAAAGGTAGATAAAATGAGGAACGAGATATCAGTACAACTACGGCCCGTTAGTCCCCCCGCTCTTGGATCATTCGGGATGCTCGGCCGACCCTAATGACTTGTTAATTAGAATCACTGCGCAATCGCCATTGCGTCCGATTATTGGGGTAGATCAGAAGTGGACAGCCGACGGTCAAAATTGCGCTTTTGCCCCCAACCGGACGTTTGAGCCCCAAGGCGGGAACTGTGGTATCCTCCGTCAAACGCGATGGGACGGCTCAATGAAGCGGCGGACCCTCAAATGGCACTTGCTGCTCGTGCTGAGCGTCCTCGTGTCCCGCGATTGCACACGGATCTGAAGTTAGCTCACCCGGCTCTCGAGGAGGACCAACGTCGTGAAGCGGGACTTCGACCTCATCGTCTATGGCGCGACGGGTTACACTGGCCGTCTCATCGCCGAATATCTGGCGACGTCCTATCGCGGCGACGATGCTCCGTCCTGGGCGATCGCGGGACGTTCGACCGACAAGCTCCAGAAGGTGCGTGCCGACATCGGCGCACCAGACGATTTGACTTTGGTTAAGGCGGATGCAGCCGAGCCGGCCAGTCTGCGTTCGATGTGCGAGCGTGCGGCCGTGATCATCACGACGGTCGGGCCTTACCAGCTCCACGGTCCCGAGCTTGTGGCGGCCTGCGCGGCCACGGGCACGGCCTATGTTGATCTCTGCGGCGAACCGACTTGGATGCGGCGCATGATCGACGCCCATCACGAAGAGGCGAAACGGACCGGCGCGCGCATCGTCTTCTCCTGTGGCTTCGATTCCATCCCGTTCGATCTCGGCGTGCTCACGCTGCAGGAGAAGGCACGCGAGAAATTCGGACGCCCGGCGCGGCGGGTCAAAGCCCGCCTGCGCAAGGTGAAAGGCGGCATGTCTGGCGGCACCGCGGCGAGCGCTCAGGCGACGTTGGCCGCCACCGCGCGCGACCCGGGCCTGATCCGGCTGCTGACCGATCCCTTCGCGTTGACACCGGGGTTCACCGGGCCGTCTCAGCCGTCTGGCCTCATCCCCAAATACGACCCGAGCATGAACGTGTGGCTCGTGCCGTTCCCAATGGCGCCGATCAACACCAAGAACGTGCACCGCACGAATTTCCTGTTGGGTCATCCCTACGGCACGGACTTCGTTTACGACGAGATGATGGTCGCGCCGGGATTTGGGGAAATCGCTCGCGTGTCGACGGAGACGTTCGCCACGATGGTTTCCTTGTTCAGGACCGGCGGTCTCAAACCCGGCGCAGGCCCAACTCGGGAAGAGCGCGAGAAGGGCTTCTACGACATCCTCTTCCTGGGCGAGCTGCCGGATGGCGGACGGGTCGAGGCAGTAGTCACGGGCGACCGCGATCCGGGCTACGGCTCGACCAGTAAGATGATCGCCGAGAGCGCTCTCTGCCTCGTGCGCGACGTGCAGGGCGAGGGCGGCATCTGGACGCCCGGCGCGCTGATGGGTCCAGCGTTGCGCACGCGTCTGAAGGAGCGCGCCGGCCTCACCTTCAGCGCGCGTTGAGGTAACGCTCAGAACCGCGCGCTCTTGAGTGACACGCTGCGGCGTGAGCGCGGGACCGAAGCCCCGCTCGTCAGTCATCTTCTGTAAGAAATTGCAATTTGCGGCGCCGTCAGAAAAATAACGCTGGCTCGACACCGGGCTGGGCTTGGCTGGGCACTGCCGACACCGGTCTAGCGGAGTGCTGTTGCCGAGCTGCGGCGCGCTCTAGGTCATCGCGAGCCTGGATCAGCTCAGCTTTTATCTGTGCCACTTGATCTGCGTGCACTCCAGCCGGTGGCGTCGGGTCGTTCAAGTCCGGGTACTGCGCTGCGACGCTAGTTGCCGAAAAGGATTGAGGGGGACTGGAGCATGCAGAAAGTATCAGCGCTACGAACGCGATCGGTGCGGCCGTATTAATCCGACCTCGCCTCCCAGCCGCCGAGCCGTTAGGCAATTTGATCTTCTGAGTCTGAAAGCGGATCATTGCGGACCTCCGAACAGGGTCCGCGCTGGCCATCATAGCTTTCCAGAAAAAATTGAAAGAAGCCTTACCGCTCTAGCGATTTTCCGCACAAAAACGACGGCCCGCCGGGCAGCCCGGCGGGCCTGTTCTTGTTTATCGCCTCAGCCTTCTTCTGGCGTGGCTCGGCAGCCGCTGCCGGCTACGCTTCCGGTGTGATCGGCTTCGGCGCTTCATGACCGATCGCGCTCCGCGAGCTGAGCCCGAAGCCGATCGTTCTCAAGCCGCAACTCAACCGCCTCCTTAACCCGCTCGTCGGCAACAGTTAGCGCCCGGCGCTTGGCATCGCGGAGGCGCTCGATCTCGCGCTGGAGATCTTCGACCATGCTGTCCATGGGCTACTTCGCTTTCCTTGTGCGGGTCGGGTGCGCGGCGAGCCACGCGACGTCGGCTGCGATCGCGCGTTCGATCCGTTCGGTCTTGACGTCGGTATGGCGATGCTGGCCAGACTTCAGCGCCGCTCGCTTCCACGCGACCGCGGATGCATAGGGGGCTGGCGTCAGCATCTGTGCAACGATCGCGGCACGCCATTGCACTAGAGCGGTGTCGCGATCACCCGGAACGTAAGGCGGGTGGTTATCGCCTTCCGGCAAGTGGTGCCTTTGTGCGCCAGAAATCGCGACTTCCATGTCCATCCGCGCACGCCAATAAACGCGGGCGGCATCGATCGCTCGCCAATCCTCATTCAGGTCACGCCGCAGCCGACTGTTTTTGGCGGTCAGTCAACGGCGGCGGAAGAGGTCTCTCACGCCGCTCTGTCAATACCCGATCGACGGCGGCGACGATGTCCGCGTCGGTGCGACGCTTGGGGGAAACGCGAGCGGCGTCGGAAAACTGAATGATCTCGCAGCTCATGCCAAACCTCCCGCGGCTTGACAAATGATCGTCTCGATCGCCTGCGCCGTGGTGACCAACCGTTGGCGTTCCAAACCCTGATCCTCGGGCCAATCGCCCCGATCTTCTATTTCGTTGACGAATCTGAGCACCGCGAGGATCCCGGCAAGCGTTGTCGGCGGCGTCGATGCCAGCAAGCAAGCGGCTTCATAGGCGGCGTGGCATGCTGGCCCGCCGTCGATAAAGGCAGCCTCGGCCTCATCTGAACCGACGCCATACCGACGCTCGGCCTCATTCAGCACGTTACAAGAATTGAGGTGGGCGACATCGGCCGCCTGCTTTGCCTCGATCAGCGCAAACACTGGATCCGGAGTCGGAATCCCGGCCACGGCCGCGAGGGCGGGCACGGCGGCGGGCAACATGGCAAAGCCAGCCAGCGCTGCTCGGCGCGACAGGCCCTTAGCGGCCTTCCTGGACTCGCCGGTGAGGGTTTGGCTTTCGGGCTGTCCGATAGCGGGTTGAGGGGAAAACGAATCCACGGACTCCGCGCGCGGCGGAAACATGGGTCTTTCGATGGTCATGGTGGTGGTGCTCACTGGTTTGGCTTTTCAGAGCCACACCGCGGATCAGCCGCGGCAGCCGGGGGCTGAAAACCTGCCAGTGAGACAGGTGCGCGCTTTTGGGCCTTGCGGCCTTGGACAGAACGGCGCCCCCCGGCCAAAGGCCGGACAGCACGTGTTTCATGCGCGACGGCGCCCGCGACAGATCGCGGAGAGCCAGACCGAATGAATGGGACACGGGCAGCACTGGTTTGGGTTTTCAGACCCAGCACCCATGCTGCTCCTGATTTGCTTAAAAAACAATTCCCCGCTCGGGGAAAACGCCGTAACTTTGACGCCAGCCGTCCGGATGAAATCCTTCCGGAGATAGGCGATGACCTTCATTCATCGACTGGAACGACTGGGAATCGTGCTCTATTGGGTAGGATACAGTCTCGCCATTCTATTCGCGATTGTGAGCCTACTGATCTCACTCAATGGCCTCGGCGGGCCGATATCCGGGGCTTGGGTCTTCACCGTACTTAGCCCCGTTTGTTGGATATGGGGACGGCTCATGAGATTTATTCTCACCGAGATGTAGTCTGAACGGGCTCAGGGAAGATTTGAGGAAGCCATCCGCCGCCTGGTCGAGCTCCGCGCTGGAGGTGAAGAAATGAGAGCGGCGAGACTGAAAGGACTGGAAGAAATGGCGGCGCAGCTATTAGAGACCGCTCGCAAGCTTCCATCGGGGCCGGACCGCGACAACGCGCTTCAGGAGATCGAGAGATTTCGAGCGCGGATAACTGCTCTGCAACGCCTCGATTTGCGGTCGGCTCAGTCGCCGCCTTATGACCTTGTAACCCGGCCCTGCACGATTCACGCGGGTCGCTTTCGCTGGGACATCAGAGAGAACGGAAGACCTATTCAGTCTTCCATGGAATCATTCGCCACCGAGCAGGAAGCTCACGCGGACGGTCGCCATGAGCTGGAAAAATTAATCCAAGTCTCGAGGTTGTGACTGCCCGATTTGCGTAATTTTCAATGAAGCAATTCCCCGCTCTATAGCGAGAGCCAAGCCCTCACGGGCGGCTTTCGCGCGCTAAGTTTTCTAATTCCCCAACTCAGCAGAAGGTGACATCGTCTAGCGCCTAGGGGGGACGCGATATCCAAACAGGGAGGACAAACATGCACGACGCTGAAATTGGTTGGATTGCGGCAATCATCATTGGCGGCCTAGCGGGTTGGCTCGCTGAAATGTTTATGAAGACCGGGACCGGCATCTTCACGAACATCATCCTTGGCATTGTTGGTGCAGCGCTTGCCAACTGGCTGCTGCAGCTATTCGGAATCGCGCTCGGTGGATGGCTTGGTTATCTCATTGCTGGCTTCATCGGGGCATGCATCATCATATTCCTGTGGCGCGCGATCCGGTCGAGATCGGTCTGAGGGTGAAGAAAGAGCGCTAAAGCGCTGCGGGTGTTGACATGTCGAAGATTGCCAAGACCGCGAGTGAACTTCGAAACATCGTACTCGCGGAGGCACTCAAGCATCCTGTCTGTCCGCCCGACATCGACATATCTGTGCGAGCCGATCAAGATCGCGTATGGCGCGCAGATACGATCTCACCTGATCACATCGGATACGCAGATTGTGCTGACCACATCGGTAGGATCGTGCAGCGGCTGCGGCGCGAGTATGACCTCAAGGGCGACTAAGAGGCTCACATCCACGACGCGCAGTAGCTCGCCGCCGATCCGCGCCTCATAAAATGAAATGGCCGCTGACAGTATAATCAGCGGCCGACCGGGCTAAAAATCGATCGAACTAAAACGTTTTCAGCCTCCTCCCCGGCACATCCAAATTCGCCACGTTTTGTTACCTCAGTCTACCCGATATGCAACACAACGCCCTTTGGATTCTGTAATTTCGGCCCCGTGCATCTACATCCATGCCATGCCCCGCAAATCGATAGAACTACCGCCCGCGGTCGCGCGCCGCTTTATGGAAGACATGCGCGCCTACTTCGCCGAGAAGAACGCCATCAAGCGCGACGAGATCGCCGGCCGGCAGATGCACGCGCTCAGGGAGTACCAGGGGCCGCGGGAGAAGCCGCTTCGCATCCCCGATATCATGGAGCTGTTCCGGCAAATGAGGGATGATCCATGACCGTCTGGATCTACGTCGACACTCGCAAGCAGGTCGGCGACGCCGATCACCTCAAGGTCTTCGCCAGCGAGGAAGCCGCCGAGCATTGGTTCGCTGAGAACGATCCGGAGGGCGTGGCGTTCGAGTATCCGGTGCTCGCCCAGAAGACGGCGAAGCCGTGGCAAGCAACCTCCTATGCCCCAAGCCGCCGAACATCACCGCGACCCGGCCAAAAACGCGCTGGTGAGCCCGACGGTTCACCGCTCTCTGGGGGCGAATTCAAGGTCCGCTCGTGCCAAGGGGCCTCGCGCGAAGTTTGGTGCCTATGCAGGAGTGGATTGTGCGGTCTGAAGGCAACAACGACGACTGCTCCGATCAACGTGGCAATGCCTATTGCGATAAGAGCTAAGGGCATGTTAATAAATAACTTAGTCACTTTTTCGACGCTTCTTGTTCGGAGCTATGGTGTAATTCCATTCCCCATGAAAGTCATGAGGAAACATGTTCACGGTGGCGAGTTGCGCATCGGAGACTTTGAGTCCTTTGGGATATTTCTTTTCATCGAGTTCAGCACGTACGGTCAGGCCCGTCTCGGTAGTCGTAGCGGCAATGAGCTCGACGATTGTGCGAAAACTGCGCAAGGGTTTGCCGCGCCAGTTGATGCTGATGAAAGAAAAAAGCCGGTGCTCGATTTTATTCCACTTGCTGGTTCCGGGCGGCAAGTGGCACACCGTGATCGGGAACTTCAGTTCGTCGGCCAGTTTCTGTAGTTCGATTTTCCACAGACGGACGCGATAGCCATTCGATCCACCGCCGTCAGCGGTCACCAAAAGACCCTTGGGTTTCGGATAGCGTTTCTTTCCCATGGCCTTCCACCAGCGGCGGATGGCGTTGACCGCAAAGGCGGCGGTGTCGTGATCCGTTCCGACGCTGACCCAGCCGGTGTTGTTGTTGATGTCATATACTCCGTATGGCACCGCGCGTTTTAGCTTGGGATCAATGAAGTCATGCACATTGACTTCTTCGGGTTTGCCTTTGGGTCTCCATTCGCGGCCCGCATTCTTGAAATTGCCTACCAATTCCTTCTTTTTCGTATCGACCGAGATGACCGGCTGGCCGTCCGTCAAAAAACTGCCAGCCTTTTTGTTGATGTATTCAAACTGAGCATTCCGGTCCATATGCTCGCTTCCTTCGTGGACTTTCCGGTTGGCCTGTAAGCTATAGTGCAGCTTGTGCAGGCAATCCCCAACGACCGGATGGCTGATGTCGTGCCCCTTGCTCTTCATCTCCGCGCGTAGCTTCCGCAGGCTGAGCGACGTCCACAATTGCCGTCGCATCGGGTCACCTCGCGTCACCGGTTCAAGCAGCGACTTGAGATCGGAAAGGAGGGTTGGGTCCTCGGTTATCCTCGATTTACGTCCGCCACCCCGCCGGCGTATCCGGTCATTCCCAACTGAGGCACGATCTTCGAGATCTTCAAGCCCTCGATATATTGTCCGTCGCGCCAGACCCGTCGCCTCAGCCACGGCGCTCACACCGCCGTGTCCAATCATACGTGCTTCCGACGCCGCCCAGCGTCGTCGGCTCCGCTCATCCAGCAGAGGAGCCATCGACTTCCAACGTTTCCGAAGAGCTCTGATGTCCGAAGCGCTTATCACGCGACAATTCTACCGCCGCCGATTCCCTTCAGGGAATCCCCAAGCTACAATTCTTGCAGAGCGTGATAAAATTGACTCAGTTATTTCTTAACGGGCCCTAAGAAAAACTTGGTCATCTACTCGGGCGGTCTCAATTCGCTGCTGTTCAGCCACGCAACGTGCGATCGAATTGGATCGTACTCAGCCAGCAGCACGCGCTCGCACTTCGGACAGTCGAATGTCCGCAGGACGATGCCGGCAAGGCCACGCTCGATCCGGGCGAACATCATGCGAGCTCGGCACCTGCGACAGCGTGGTCGCTCGGTTGGGATAAGCGATGGCTCGACGGGACCAAACACGGGTGCTCCTGGACCAGGCGGTGATGATCCGAGCCTATTCCCGGTGGCTGCGAGTTTGCGTTCACTTGTCTACGCAAGGTTATGAAGGGAGATGCGGCGGCGCATCACGCTGTGGCGAGCGCGCTCTATGCAGCCATCCGGGGCGCTGGTCGAGTACTGCGCCGGCACCGAGTGCGCGATCGAGAACGGATGGCTCGTGATGCACGAGGGCGGAACGTACCTGCGCTTTACCCAGGTCGGTGCCTATCTTGAGGGGACCGTGTATTGGAGTTGCGTCATGCTTCACTCGCCTTCGATCGTGCCGGAGCCGGACGATCGCGACGTCTACCTGGTGCTGGATGATTTCGGCGGGAAGCTCGGCCGAGCGTGGCCAGAGACCGATGAGGAGCGGACCGACCGCGAGACCGTGATCGCCGATCTCCTGCAGGGTCAGTATTCCGACCCAGTCCGGATCGTGGCTTTCAACACCGAGGAAGGCTGGTCGCGTGACGTCTCCGAGGAGATCTCCGACGAAATCCGCCAGCGCCTGGCCACCGAGGAGCGCGATGCCCCGCCATCGTTGGAAGGGTTCATCGAGCGGCATGGCAGCGGCCGGCCGGTTCATCTGCCGTTGCCGCTCAGGGGTGCAGCATAGGAACCTTGTGACAGGACCGCGGCTCACCGACGTGAAGGAGATGTTCCTGCAGATGAGGGATCAGGTATGACCATTTGGATCCGCGTGGGGGCCGGCGAAAGTTGAAGCGGGACGAATGAGGGAGTCGGCGGGCTCGCGTTTCGGCGGCAAGTCCTCGCGTAAAATCATCGAGGTTCGGCGACAATCTAAACTGATCATTAACCCTCTCCGCAAACGTTGCGCGTGGGGCTTGCGTAATGTTGCGAGAGTTACGTGATGTCTTGGGATCAGAGTTTGCAGAGCCAATCGATCTGCCCAACAACGTGGTCGCCACCACCCTTCGCCAAGTCACTGCATATATCAGCGAACTTCCTAACGCCGAGCAAAACTCGCGAGAGTGGCTGAACGCCCGCAAGCGTATCCTTGAAGCGGCGGATCAAGTCGGGTCTATTTGGTTCGCGCGCATCGCGATCATCCGGGCACTTCAACGGGACAGAGAAAACGTGGTCCGACTGGATTGCAGGATGCCTCGTTTCAGGAAACGAAGTTGGAGCCCGGAAGAGCTAACGCTCTTAAACAAATTAGTTGTCGCCGGCGCGTCACCAAGTACGGCTGCCGAGGCACTGAACAGAACAGAGGAAACAGTTCGCATCAAGGCGCGGATGATCGGCTGTCCATTCCCTCACCGCAATGAGATCAAACGAAAGCCGCAAGTAAAACAAATCGCATTGGTGTCTTCAAGCGATGCGACATAGCTGCGCCTTTCGGGGCAAACCAATTCTCCGACGCTCGCCATTGCTGGCGACGTCAATTCGTCGGCCGCATCTCTTCCGAGGGGCCATCTGCGGGTTGCCTGGCCGCCTCGCCCGCGCTTCAATGGCGCCATGCCAGCCATCAGAAGATCACCTTCGCCAAGCATCCCGAGTAGTCCGAAAGCTCAGAATGCATGTACGGCCTTCTGTGCGTGAACGGGCGAACACGTCGTGATGAGAAAAGCGGTGCGACTGCACTGCCAACCCGGCCCCAGTCTCGCATCAGAACCCCCTGTGGCAGCCCGGCTGCGACAGCGGCGCCGGCTGCTAACACTGCAGCAACTATAATCGAGAGCAACCGTCGGCTTTTCCAGGTTGGTTTCATGACCGGCTTCCAGTTGGACTGCGAGAACCTTGACGATCACCTGCTTCCGGCTAATGTCGTCCCCGGCTCGGAATGGTTGTGAAACGCGGGCGAAGGAGAAAAGGCCGGCGGGCGTTACGCCGCCGACCTTGTTCTTGCGACTGCCGGCTTGGTTTTGACCGGTTCCGCCGCATTTCTACTACTACGTAGTATCGTGCCCTGACCACCGGCAAGCATCACCACGCTCGTGTGATCGCGCGTGATCGTTTGACGCGCTCGTCGGGGCGGGATTCGCAACCCGGCGCAATTGCCTATATTCGGGTCGTTCCTGAGCCCATGTCCTGGCTCCTAAAATTTGACGAGCTGATCGCGCTCGCAAAAGGCAAAGCCCTTCGCACGCTGCGCGACGCCGGCGAATACGTTGCCGCCCTCGGGTCGCCGCGCAATACCTAGTGATGATGGCGAGGATCGTCGTGATGAGGGCATTGAACCGCCACCACGTTCGCGAGTTCAATTCAGACCGCTAGCCCCATCATTGGGGAAAGCGGAAGCTGAAGAGAGACGAATGAAAGTTGAGCATTTAGTTAACGTTTGACTGATAGTGTGCGTGGCTGACCGGACGAGGTCATTATGCAAACAGTCGAAACAAGCAGTTTCCAGGAAGCCACGCGTTGTCGCCGCGCCCAATATCGCGGACAGCCAGTAGAGCTGAGTTTGAACGGGTCAAGATTTTTCGGCATGGTCCGGTCCGTCCAGGACGACCGATCCTGCAGCCCACAACGATGGATTGTCACGATCGTGCCAACGGTGGAAAAGCCTCCTCTCGTCGGTTGGCGGTATAGTTCGCGCCCCTAGATAACCGACATGCTCGATGGGCCGGCGGATGCCACGCTCCGCGGATATCAGGGGCCGCGGGAGAAGAAACTCAAGCTCACCGACGTGATAGAGATGTTCGTCGAGATGAGCGATCAGGTATGATCCCTTTCGGAGCTGCGTCATTGCTTGCATGCAGCGCGAGCGATCATCTCAAGCGGGAGACCTGTTCGGATGATCAATCAACTGTTTCGGTTCCGTTCGGATGGTGAGTTTCGAACTCGCTCGAAGGGCGTGACGCGGATACGGACAACGAAGCGATAAAGTCCATTGCCTCTGCTAATTGAGGCCGCCCTGAACAAGGCCGAAAATGAGCGGATAGGTCTCAAGGCAAGAATTGAGGATGTTCTCTCGCGCGCGGCAATTGTTGGCGGAAATGACATAGATGACTATCTGACGCGGACTGAAGACCGTCGACAATGCTTAGCAACTCCGATGCCGAGATTAGGCGCGGGGAAGAGCGGCTGAAAGCGCTCGACCGAAACATCGTGCACGTCAAATTTCTCAAGACTGCTCTGCGAACCCGCTTTCCCGATCTGAAGATTTAAGAGAGCATGACCGTCTGGATTTATGTCGAGCGGATACCACGGCCGCTCGCTCGTAATGCGCGGCCAATGTCTGCGACAACAACGCCGTAGTGCCGTCCATAGGCGTTAAGAGGAGCGTCCCGCATTCGTTATTGTAGAACGGACCGACACCACGGGACCCGAGACGAATGGCACAGGGTCAAACCGTCGCGATTGACCCAACTGAGACATCGCTCGGCGCGGTCGCGGAACTTGATTATCTTCCATACTGCTCGGTCGCCCGCTAGCTGGGCCAAAAAAAGAGTTGATCCAGATCAAGATGACCCGAACGAGAGCATGTTAGCTCGCGAGCCTTTCACCCAGAAGGAGAAGCAAATGAAGCCACTTTCTGAACAACTCGCCGAATTGTCGGTACGTGCAAAGGGTGCTGAAAATGCCTTTGAAGGCGCCAAAAAGGAAGCGCACGACAAGATCGAAGCGCGCAAGGCCGAGGCGCTTTCGGCTGCAAAGACCGCAGTCGAAAAGGTGAACCAGCAAATCAAGTCTGCTGGAGAGTCCGCCACCAGAGATACGAAGGCCCTGCAAGCGAAAATTACGGCGGACGTGAACGCCTTAAAGGCGCACGTGGTCGAAGCAAAGCATGGTCTAGATGTGAAACTAGCCGAAAAAAACGCCGAGCTCTTGGAGGACGACGCTGGTTTCGCGATCGATTACGCCATCGCATCGGTTGAACAGGCACGACTGGCCGTTCTCGATGCCATCGACGGCCGCCTCGCCGCCGAGCAGGCAAAGCGCGCATAAGAAGCGGGGGTAAACTCGGGACTGGCCATGATGGTCAAACCGTGGCCTGACAGACGGCGGCGCCATCGGTCAGCTTGGGGCAAACCTCTCATTTCCTTTTATGGCACATCTCGGGGCGCGATGTCCGACGTGAGTCCGCTCAAGAGCGGACGTAAGCTTACCCCAAACGACGCGCCTGTCCTTTGGCTGACAGGCCGCACCACGCAGCCTTGTGCTTCACTTGCGGCGTGTTGTTTGCGGTAGCTTCGGCCGTGCGTATTGGTCCGCGCGGCGATAAATCAATGACGGCCCGCGCTCGGCGCGACGCGAGAATCCGGATGCAAGGGCAACGGCGCACCCACAATGAGCCACACGACAACAGCAATTGCCGCAGCGGTGGCTACGTACGAAACCGAGTTCTTCATCTGCTTCCGTCCCGCGCGGAAGGTAGCAAATGAGTCGTTCGTGTAACAGTTGAACTATGGGCGAATGTACACGTCGGTGCCCAAAGGCACGCACTGTTCCGAAGATGCGCGTGTGACAGACCGGCGCGGGGAACCTTCCGGGCTGTACAATGTTCTGCGCTTAGGCGGAGGTCCCCCATGAGTAGCGAGTGGAATAGCCACCGTAATGCTGTCTTACTTTTTGCTACGGCGTCAATCACAATGCTCGTCGCATTCGTAATGACCCTTGACCGGATCGACACAAGAACGGCTGAGACACAGCCCGGTACGACGGGCCTTGCGAGACCACACCCGCCACTGGACAGAGCCCCCGGTCAGGCGTTGTTACGCAAATGACTGCCGTTTGCCCGAAGCGTAGGTCCTTTGGCTACACAGCGCCGTTCCGGCGGCGGCCCCGCTGCGATTGACGCGTAGGTGGCACGGCTGGCGACGGCGCGTGCCATTGCCAACGAATGCCGCCTAGCGCGACTTGTCTTTCGCGGAGCCCGTCGGGCTGGTCGAACCCGTCGTCTGGTCACTTTCCGGCTGGCCGGGAGGATGGGCAGAAGCGCCCGGCTTGTCTTGATCGGCAACGTATCCGGACTCTCCAGAGTTCCGAGTTTCATTCCCTTATCAGCGTCACGCTGCATCTGCGCGTTGGGCTCGCTAGTCTTGAGCCCTTTGTCTACTTCACGGTGCATCTGCTCCTGAGTTTGCTCACTGGGTGCGGCCTGTTGCAGTTGTGCCGTCGCTGGGAAGGCGATCGCGCTTCCGGCAACGACAATCATCGCGAGAATAGAGGTTCGCATGGCTTTCCTCCAGTCGGTTGCCCCTAGTGCTGTAACGCGCAAGAAGCCGAACGTTTCCTAAAAGACGCCCTATCCGACCCGTAGGTGGCATCACATCCTTGGCGCGTTACCCCAAATCACCGGGCCCCAAGCAATTGGTTCCATCCACAAAACTCAGAAACTAGGAATTCAATGTCCCGCCCAAGACTCCCAACCGCCGTACTCGAATTACGCGGCTCGTTTTTAAGAAATCCGAATCGTAAAAAGGCTCGCGAGAATGAGCCGCTTGTTACTACAGCGTTGCCCGATCCGCCGCGCAAACTCCCGAAGCCTGTCAAGCTAGCATGGCAGGAAATGCAGACGCACGGCTTTTGGCTCACGAGCGCAGACAGATTTTTTTTGGAGATTGCTGCTGTGCTGATGTCGCGATACCGCACTAACGCACAGTCGGCTGAAACTTCGTTGTTGATCGGCTTACTTGGTAAGGTGGGCTTCTCGCCAGCCGAACGCCGCAAGTTGAATTTGCCGACCGGAAGCACATAAGGTCTGCGCTGCGCCCCGGCTTTAATCAGAGTGGCAAACCCGCGAGACTGGGCACTCGAAAACTGTGTTGCCGTGTTCGTCAACAACGCGCACTAGACTTGATCCGTAAAATTCGCCGCCCTTTCTCAATTCCTCAACAAGGACTTTGGCGTGTCGTTTTGCGGATTCAAGAGTCAGAAGACTACGTCCCAGTTCGTCGGGAGACAGTTCTGAACCACCAACGATGTGAAAAAAATAACGCATCGCGTCGCAATAGTTCGAGCGACGGCCGGTATCTAGTGACAAATAAGTCAGATATTAAAACGTATCCATATTGGACGGCCCGAGCCGGTTTTCGCCGACTCGGGATTCAGCAAGGGGCAGAGTCACCCCCTCATGCTCAACGAAATGCCACGCTTCGCCGCCATTACGCTTGTTGCGCCAACAGTCCGCTTCAGGGCTTTAGCTATTTTGTTGGCGCCCTTCTGATCCTTCGCCATCGTCTTCAACGTGCGATGATCTTCCTTTGACCATCGGCGAACTACTTTTTTCTTAGCCATCTTAGCTCCTATTGTGGGAGCGGCCCTATAGCATACCAATTCAATTTATCAACACCGCACACTTTCGCGGCCCGCAAAAGCGGCCCGCTCATTTTTTCAATAAGGCACTACACATGCAATATTTCACTTGCCCATTCGAAATCAAATCTGACAACAGCAACGACGGTACTATTTTTGGATATGGCAGCACTTTCGATAACATCAACTCCTACGGGGTACGATCGCGCCTGGTGCCTTCAAACAATCAATCAACAATGCAATGACAGGTGCCAAGGCGTGGCCCCCAATGCTTCTACAGCAAGGTGGACCGACAGCGACCGATAAGACTCCGATTGGCGTGTGGACCGATATGTCGGAAGACGACAAGGGCTTGAAACTCACGGGCCAACTCGCCGTCAAAACGCGTCGTGGCTCGGAAGCTTACGAACTGTTGAAAATGAAACCGCGACCGGCATTGAACGGTCTTTCGATCGGCTTTCGCGCAAAGGACTACGCCCTTCATAAGGTCGGTAGCCCGGCCCGTCGCACGTTGAAGGAAATTGAGTTAATGGAAGTCTCGCTGGTGACTTTCCCGGCTGACCAATATGCCCGCGTCTTTGGCGTCTAGGAACAAGTTGAAGCCGCGCCAGTATTCACGATGCGAGATTTGGCCCGCGCCGACTATCGAACCATCACCGCTAACAACAGGAACTGGCGGTAGGTCGCCAGTCGGTGCGAACTACCGGGTTATAAGGGGCGAAGCGTCACCCGCCATCTGCGTCCCTGCGGGGCGTCGGGTCCAAAATCTTCGACCGATTGGACCACGCCAGTAAATATGCCGACCGTCCCACGGACTAAATCGACACCGGAAAATGTATCCGCCGCGTCGTTGTTACGTAAGTCGTCGCAACGCTGCTTAGAAGCTAAATCCGGCACGAAAAATCGGTTCATAGACCCTCCTAAAGGCCGCCTCGCAGTTGGCCGCTTTTTTCATGTCACGCTTCTACTGTAGGTTCAAGGTCTGCACTTGCGACCTTGAAATTTCTGGCGCCGCCGTGTCCGGCAATCTCTTTGCGCTTTACGGCACCGTCGTATTCATCAGCCAGATGCCGTTCTGCCCCGGCTTCAACCTCTAAGGCGTCGGCTTGCGCACGATGGGCCGCCCAGCTTAAGAGGCTGACCCGAAATTAAGCTGAGTGATTTCAGTCATTTGTGATTCAGTCGTGGTTGCGAGCTACGACGGAGGCGCAAATTGGTTTGGACTGAAATCACTCGGGCGAAATATTGTCGAGATGGGCTGAGATATGCAAGCGATACGACAGACGAAGAGTGGGCGATGATAGCTGCCTACATGCCCGACAAGAACCGGCGCGGGCGGCCGCGTGTGACGGAGATGCGGGCATTGGTAAATTCAATTTTTTTCATCGCTCAGAGCGGTTGCCAGTGGCGGTTGCTGCCAAAGGAGTTTCCGCCCTACACGACGGTGCAGCGGTATTTCTACCGGTGGCACCACCTTGTCATGATGGCGCGCGAGGCCGACGGCCGGGAGGCAAGTCCCAGCGCAGGAGTGATCGACAGCCAGTCGGTTAAAACCACCGAGGCTGGTGGTCCGCGCGGGTTCGATGCCGGCAAGAAGATCAAAGGGCGCAAACGGCACCTTCTTACTGACACCGCCGGGTTTCTGATCACAGGCATCGTGCATGAAGCCGGCATACAAGACCGCGACGGTGCCCCTGCGCTTCTCCAGTTGATCCGAAATGCGTTCCCCTGGTTACGTCATGTCTTCGCCGACGGTGGCTATGCTGGTCCGAAATTCAAAAAGGCGATTGCCTCAATCGGCCGCTGGACCATCGAGATCGTCAAGCGATCCGATGCCGCCAAAGGCTTCAGATTGTTGCCACGCCGCTGGGTCGTCGAACGAACCATCGCATGGCTCAACCGCAATCGTCGTCTTGCAAAAGACTTCGAGGCAACGATTGCGAGCGCCGAAGCGTGGCTTATGATCGCCAGCGTCAAGTTGCTCTCGCGAAAACTCGCCAGAGTATGATCAGCGCCCTAAAACATTATAAGTTCGGACTCTAAGACCGACCTTTCTTGGTCGGTACAACAACCAGTACGCTACGAAGTTCATCGATCCGACGAGCGAAGTCCATTGCGTTTGCCTTCAACACGTCCATCGCATGACACCGATAACCTTCAGTTTCCAGTTCCGTGATCCGCTCATTGAGTGCGTCTAGACCGTCACTCAATTCTTGAATTGAACGTTGAATTGGAAAGCTTCGTGCTGGAAGCTTGCTAGTGGTCAGTGGCTGCTCTGTCGGTGCTGCCAGCCGGTTGCCGGTTCTCTGCCGCTCTGTTGCCATACCTCACGTCGCTGCACTACTCTATCTCGTTTTTTTTGGACGACGGCTCGATATCGTGCGGGCAGAGCAACGATCCCGTCCGCGTCTTTCGTCACAAAGCACTCCATCATCCGGCACGTCACCGAACTTTCGCAACACAGTTGCATCGCGGAAATCACCGTGGCCGGAGCGACTGAATGCGACAGGCGTGTTGGGAGCGGCGGCGGACATGCCGCGCATGTTCTCATTTTTTTCTAAAGTGTATATGAGCGGGTCTGACGCCTTGGCCTGTGTTAAGCCCTTGTGGCCTAATTTGATTTTGGCGGTGGCCCAATTTGGTTCGCAACTCGCCCTGAAGTTGCCCAAGGCTGTTCATATATCCTCGTGGGGTGCTCCGTGAACGAATTAAGGCCGCCTCAGTTGGCGGCCTCTTTCATTTAGCTCTGCAATTTCCATAGCCGCGACGCCCTGCTAGCGGCTTCACCGAAGACGACACCGGTTCACGAGCTAGAGCGCTACCTGCGTTGCAAGGATTGCTCACAGGTGCGAGGCTACGCGTACAAGCGGAGTCATCTAGTGGCGCTGCGGCCGACGAAGATTTCTGCGACGGACGGGCCGTCGATTTGGTGGCCGGGGAAACGCTAAAGCTGGCGCATGCCTCCTAAATATGCGCAACCATAAGAAGCTCCTGATCGTCGACGGGACGGTGGGATTCACCGGCGGATTGAACATCGGCGCGGACCACTCACGCCGACGCGCGCAGAAAGACTATGTCGACGGTGTGCAGGTCCGGGTGGAGGGGCCGGTTATTCGGCAGCTCATGGACACCTTTGCGCGAGACTGGTCGTTTACGACGGATGAGGCGCTGGACAAGGATGCCTGGTGGCCCCCTATCGACACCGCAGGATCGGTCGCCGCCCGCGGCATCCATTCGGGACCGGATGCGGATATGTACAAGCTGGAGGCGATCCTCGGCGCGGCCCTTGCCCAGGCACAAAATAGGGTTCGTATCGTCACACCCTATTTTCTTCCTGACCAGCGTCTCCAGTTCGCCATCGCACAGGCAGGTCTGCGCGGGGTTTCCCTCGAAATTCTGATTCCGCAGCGATGCGACTACTTCTTCATGGATTGGGCGATGCTGGCGCATCTGCTCTTTTTCAAGGATGTACTGGCCACTGTCTATTTCACACCATCGCCCTTCAACCATGCCAAGCTCATGACGGTGGACGGGCAATGGTGCTTAATCGGAAGCTCGAACTGGGACACGCGGAGCTTACGGCTCAATTTCGAGTTCGACCTGGAATGTTACGATAGCGCGGTGACTGCGAATGTCGATGCTCTGATCGAGCAGAAACTTTCACAAGGCCGCAAGCTCAGCCAGGACGAGCTGTCCTCCCGGCCCCGATGGACCCAATTGCGCGACGCGGCCACGCGGCTTCTGCTGCCGTATCTTTGACTAATGTCGCTCGCTATCCGTCTTGCTGTCCATTTTAGGTAGCGGGATGTCCGGTCAAACTCGGAAGTCGGTCCGGTTGAACGGCATGTCCGTTCTGCCCCCAACAACAGACCTCGTCGGACTACGCGGCATGTCCGGATTGTGCCAGAATGTATGGCCCGGCCGCACTGTCAAGACGGACTTCCGAGAACGACGAACGTGAGAGCTGCATCAATGTATCAGGCCTCTGCAGTGGAGCATTGAGCTCCGGGCCAACATGGGTATCCGCGCGCATCCGAGGCTGATAGCGGAAAGACCTCGTTGGGCCATCTTGGCACCCAGTCTCATGATTGCGCCGGGCAGACCGTTCGTCCATCTCTTCGTTCCATCTCGCAGGCTTTGGCAGGGAAACGGTTGATCCTAAGTTACTTAGTCTCCCTTCTGATATTCGACGTCAGAGAGATTACGTGAAGCCATCCCCTCGGAGCCACCTTCGCTCGCTCGCCCAATGAGGCGAGCGATGGTGGCGGAGGGGGATGGCGGGTATCCCCTTGGTGGACCTGAGCGAGCCTTTGTCACGCGGCATTTGCAGCAATCCTCGGCTGGTAGGCCTGACCTCGGGGCGAGAACTGCCCAGGCGATGCGTGCGAGTTTGTTGGCGAGCGCGATCGCCAGCATGTTGCGGTGCAGCCGCTTCGATGCTTGCTCGATCCAGGGCCACAGACTTCGCATTGCTGTGCTCGGCCGCAGCACCAGAACGACATGTGCCGCCTGCACGAACAGTGTTCTCACGTATTTGTTGCCACGTTTGGAGATCTTGCCCAGGATCGTGCGATCCCCTGTTCAATTCCTGCTTCGGCACCAGCCCCAGCCAGGCGCTGAAGTCACGTCCCTGCCTGAAGCCAGCCCCGTTGCCAATCGCCGCCACCATGGCACTCGAGATAATCGGACCGACACCAGGAACAGTCATCAGTCGGTTGCAGCTGTCGTCCTGTAGCGCCAGCGCTTCGATCTCGGTCGACACGGTCTCAATGCGTTCGTCCAGCCGGCGCCAGTCCTGCATCAGGTCGGCGATGAGGCTCACCATCCTTGGCGAGAGTATGTTGGTGTTTGAGCTCAGGATGTCAGGTAGCGCTTTGCGCAAGGGTACTACGCCCTGCCGCACAATGATGCCGCGCTCGATCGGGAAGCCGCGGATCTGATTGATCGTTCCCGTCCGCTGGCCCACGAGGCGCGAGCGCACACGATGCAAAGCCAGCAGATCCATTTGCTCCGGTGTTTTGATCGCCACGAAACTCATGGTCGGTCGCTGCACGGCTTCCGCAATCGCTTCAGCATCACGGTAGTCGTTCTTGTGCCCCTTGAGGAACGGTTTAACGTACTGCGCCGGGATCAGACGCACGTCGTGCCCCAGAGCGGTCAACTGGCGGCCGATGTGATGGGAGCCCGAGCAGGCCTCCATGCCGATCAGGCAGCGCGGCACATTGGAGAGGCGCTGTTCGAGCTGACTACGCGATACCTTCCGCTGCAGAGCGATGGCGCCCCGCTTGTCCAAGCCAACCAAGTGGAATGTGTTCTTGCCGAGGTCGATCCCGATCGTGGTGACGGTTTCCGGCGTCTTCTGAGATGTCCGCATCGCATGCTCCTGAGCTTTGCGTAACGCCTCCAGCCACAGCCCCAGATTAGGCGCTGGGCGCGGCCGGGCCATCCCATTAGCAGACATCCAGACGCCTCGCGAGCCGCATCCTGCGTGGCCTCGCGAAGAGCCTGTTTCAAGAATGCTCGGCCCGCCGGGCTGCGTCTCGTCGTCACGCCGGCGTCATTCCGACGCCGTAGGCTCGACCCGCGAGCGCCGCTCGCGCATCGCAACCAGGGTGACGATGGCCGAGACCATCGCGCAAGCCCGAGAGGAAGAACAGGCCAGCTTCGAAGCTGCCGGTCGTATTCTTGAGCCAGCCGACCGCGATGGGGCCGATCAGGCCGCCGAGGTTGCCAATCGAGTTGATCCCGGCGATGGCTGCCGCCGCGGCCGTACCGCTGAGGAACGTGGAGGGAAGCGGCCAGAACGAAGTCTTCATGCCATAGAAGCCGATCGTCGCCACCGACATGCCGGCAAGCGCCCAGAAGCTGCCCGTGAGCAACGCGGCGGCGAACATCCCGACTGCGGCGGCAAGGCAGGTGAAGAACAGATTCCAGCGTCGCTCAAGCATGCGGTCGGTTACGTAACCGCAGATGATCATGCCGACAGTCCCGAAGATGTAGGGAACGGACGTGGCAAAGCCGGTCATGAGGTTGGACACGCCGAGCTGCCTGATCATCTGCGGGAGGAAGATAACAAGACCGACCCCGGCGGTCGCGATTCCGAGATTGATCACCGATAGCGCCAGCACACGCGGGTTGACGAGCGACTGGAGCACCGAATAGACGCGATCCTGCTCAACGACGCTACGCTCCGCCTGCAATTCCGCCACCAGCCACTCGCGCTCGTGCGGCTCGAGCCAGTGCGCCTTTTCCGGCCGATCGGTCAGATAGAACAGCACCACGAAGCCGAGGATCATCGCCGGCACCGCCTCGCCGATAAAGAGCCAGCCAACCGCGCAGCCCCCAGATGCCGTCGAGCTCGAGCAATAGGGTCGAGATCGGCGCACCGAGCGCGATCGAAAACGGAATCGCGGTCATGAACCACCCGACCACCCGTCCGCGATAGCGCGCCGGGAACCAATAGGTGAAGTAGAGTATCATGCCGGGGAAGAAGCCCGCCTCGGACACGCCGAGGAAGAAGCGAATGGTCGCGAAGCTGACCATCGATAGAAGTACCTATACGGTGTTTCGTCGGTTGCCTGATGGCTCTTTTTTTCAGATCGGGACGTGCCAGCCGTGAGAGAAGTGACAACGCAGGTTTCAGACGCAATGTGAGTGCAAGCTCGAGGTTGTGGCGCGCAGTCGGCGGAGCAGAGCGGCTCCCGAAGCAGCGCCGCGGCCCGCGAGCGTCGGGTGCACCCGGGTTGAATAACTGCGGCCGTGGTTCGGTTGGTCGTCTGGGCTGCCTAAGCAGCGCGGAGAAGAGACTAACGGAAAGGTTCACCTAACGAGCCGACCAAGAGCCTGCTCACAATCGAATACCGAAACGCGCCAGCATCGAAGCAGTTATCAAATAAAGTACAAACGTCAGAACGCAGCCGGAAACCAACGCTACAGAAGCCCATACCGCTGCGAAGCATCGCCGGCACCAGCAGGAACATCGGTAGCGACGGCAACACGTACCAGAACGTCGCTTCCATATGTGAGGCAATCCGTTCTTTATCAGCCGTATCCCGCCAAAGCCAAATGATGGCTATGATCGAAATTAACGGAAGCGATGCGACCAGTGCTCCAAAGGCCGGACTGCGTTTCGCGGTTTCCGAGACCAGGGCTGCAAGCAGGCCCGACAACGCCGCCTTGATGGCAAAATGGAGCATGTTCAACCCTTACAACGATTGGCATTCACCACGCTATCAAGCTTCGTTCGGGCTGACCGCTCAGCAACTGCCTTCCAAACCGCGACGGTATCAAGTCGTCTTAAAAGAACAGAAGTTGCGCGCGGAAGCCCGTGCAGTGCCGGCGCCGCCTGCCGTTACCAGGATGATCGCCTCGGGCTCGAGGCTGCCACGTCATGGCAACGTGCGCAAAGCGGGATTCATGGTTGCCACCGTGTATTGACCGTGCAGGCTGTCGGGTCTGAATTCAATGAGCGGCACGAGTTGGCTCGGCGGCTCGTGCATTGGAGGACCACCATCGAAACGGCACGTGAGGCAAAGCATGCTCAAGTGGATCGAAAGACCCATCGAGCCCCGCAAGAAGTGTCTAATCGTTGGGCTGATCCCCGCAAAGCCTCGATATCATATTCATTGAACCCTCGCCGACCAGAGGACTCCCAAAATCGACGCGGACAACCCGTGAGGGACGTTCTATGGATTGACAATTCTCGCCCGATAGGCTGCCATGTAGGTCTGGGGTGGTTCGCGATGACCCCGTGAGGCGGCAGCCAAAATATCGCGTCCAAGCTCCCATTGTGGAATGGACGCCCATGCCGTCACTTAGCGAAATCACTGTCCAGCAACTTTGTCGTCTTATCGGCCTTCCTGATGCGCCGCGCATCGTGGATGTGCGTGAGGCCGCGGCAATTCCCTCCACTCCGCGTATCCTCCCGACAGCCCGCAGCTTGGATGTGCGCGACATCCGAAGTTGGGGGCCGCCTTACCGAGGCGCTCGGGTCGTCGTCTACTGCGGCGATGGCGGAACTCTAAGTCGCGGGGCGGCTGCCTGGCTGCGCGACGACGGTGCTCATGCCGAGACACTGTCAGGTGGCCTCAGCGCTTGGGCGGAAGCTGACCAGCCGCTTGTGCGCACAGAGCACATCCCAGCGCGCGATGACAGGGGCAGGACCACGTGGGTGACGCGCCAAAGACCGAAGATTGTCAGGGTGGCCTGCCCTTGGCTCATTCGCCGCTTTATTGATCCTTCAGCTCGATTCCTGTTCGTCACGCCAGCCGAATTGCCCGCTGTTGCAGAGCGGTTCAAGGCGACACCGTTTGATACTGGCCACGGTCTCTGGAACGACCGAGGCGAACTCTGCACGTTCGATGTTATGCTCGACGAGTTCAGTCTGAAGACCGACCCGCTCGATAGTCTCGCCGCAATTATTCGTGGCGCCGATACCGACAGAACTCGATCTGGCTCCGGAATGTGCGGGACTGCTGGCGGCATCGCTCGGCTTCTCTCGCATGTATCGCGACGACACAGCCCAGCTCGATGCTGCGATGGCGCTTTATGATGCCTACTACCGTTGGTGCCGAGACGCCAGCGACGAGACACACGGCTAATCAACCACATTGCAATCCAAAAAATGAGCTCCAGCTGAGGAGGCTTTCGCATGTACTTTCCTATTTCGCCGGATGTTGCGATTTTTCTCTTGGGCACATTCGCGGCCGCGTTCGTGACCGGCCTCGCAGGCTTCGCGTTCGGCATGGTCGCGGCGAGCATTTGGCTGTTCGCTCTAGCGCCAGCTCAGACGACCACGCTGATCGTCGCGTATGCATTATTGGTGCAGGGATATGCGACGTGGCGGTTACGAGACGCGATCGACTACAAGAGGCTTCTTCCGTTTGTGCTCGGTAGCGCTATCGGAATTCCAGCCGGCGTCTTCATCTTGGAATTCGTGCGCCCTACATACGTCCGTCTGGGTGTCGGGGTACTTTTGATCGCGTTTAGTCTCTACAATCTGACGCGACCGAAATTTCCCGAAACGAAAGGGCTGGGACGCGCAGGGGACTCAGGCGTCGGTATTCTCAACGGCGTGCTCGGCGCTTCGACCGGGCTCGGCGGCATTTTGCCGGTTATCTGGACGACTTTGCGCGGGTGGACGCGCGACGAACAGCGAGGCGTCCATCAGCCGACCGCGTTCGCGACCTTCGTCATGTCGCTGGTAGCGCTTGGCGGCGCGGGGTTGGTGACGCCGGAAACGACTAGGCTTTTCCTGATGGGGCTGCCGGTGCTCGTCGGGGGCACCCTTCTTGGCTGGGCGCTATACGGCAAGCTGGATGAGCCGACGTTCCGCAAGATCGTCCTGGTCCTACTCCTGGTCTCCGGGTTAGCGATCATCGGGACGACGCATGGTCTGCAACTCTAGAGGGGGAGAAGACTCCGTGACGCGATCGAGGACACACTAGCTTTTTGCGTGGTCTGCTTGATCTTTGACGCGCCCGCTCAGGGAGTCGGCGAAAGAAATGAAGGGCCGAGAAAGCATCCTCGGCAAACCTCTGCCGACGATTAGGCTGAACGAAGCTCGATCAAATCGATTTGATCGAGCTTTACAGTTAGGCAATCGCGCACCTGCGGAACCTGCTTTCAGATTGACAGGTTCGACCGCTTTGGCACTATTCGCCTCTGGGGATAGCGGTCTCCCCACGAGGCGACATGCCCAAGAATCGCGTCCGGTTTGTGAAAAGGACGCCGCATGTCTGCTCTTATCCCATCATCGGCTGTTGAACGCGCTCATTTGATCCGGAGGTGGCGGCGACCTACGCTTAACCTGCCGGCCACTCGAATCAGCCTTCGCGCGACAATTGCCTTTATAGCGCTGATCGTCGGGATGAGCGTGGAGCCGCTCTCCCTTGCGCAATCGGGCACCATCGATCTCCCCCACCAGAACATCGGCGCGCCGCCCGAGCAATTCGAGTTCTGGCGCGGGAGCCAAGTCGACGTCGGCCATTGGGCGGTCGTTGACGATTCGGGGAGCCCCGGCGGCACCGCCATCCAGCGATCCGACGCGGATCGCGCCGCACAAGCCGCGCTTGCAATCTACGCCCCGGTATCGGTGATCAATGCAAGAATACGGACGCATTTCAAGCTGATCGATGGATCAACGCCGAGCGCCGGCATTGCTTTACGGGTCACTGGTCCGGACGATTACTATCTTGTGCGCGTCGGCGAGGACGACCAGCGCATTTCGCTATTTCGTGTTGCTCGCGGAGTGTCCGAGGAAATCGCGGGTGCAGATGCCGACATCGCGCGGAACCATTGGCAGATCCTTGAGGTCACTGCCAAAGACAATGAATTCACCATTTGGCTGGACGATGCATGGGTATTGACCGTGTTTGACGACGGCAAGTTGATTTCCGGCCAGTTTGGAATCTGGACCGAGCGAGACGATGTCACGCGGTTCGATCAAGTTGAGATATCACCGATTACGGCCGACTATTCGCGCTTTGACCCTCAAGGTCGGCCTGGAGGCTGAAGATGCGAGTGACAGTGACTGCACAGGTGGAGAAGGTCAATCCTGCGCCGCTTAGGCCGCACAATCGCGAAGACACGGGGTGAACCATGACCGCTACCAATTCGGTACCTAGCGGGATCTCGATGGAGCTCCTGCGGGCCACCGATCTCACAAAGCGTTATGGGGAGGACGCCGCTGTTGCCGGCATTACATTCACGGCGGCGGCGGGAGAAGTGCTCGGTATCGTGGGTCCAAACGGGGCTGGTAAGACCACATTGTTGGAGATCCTGGCCGGCTTGATCGCGGCGGATTCGGGCGGCGTTTTCTGGCTCGGAAACGCATTGCCACCGTCGCGCAGAAAAGCAGCAATGTTCTACCTCCCGGATGGGGTCAGACCTTATCAGGATCGTTTCACCATCGAGGTTATGAATTTTTTCGCGGGCATCTACAGACGATCGACGGCCGAGGTCGCGAGAGCCGTCGCCGCTCTCGAACTGCAGCCGGCGCTCCGAAAGCGCGTGAGCGCGCTTTCCAAAGGCTACAATCGCCGGCTGCTGCTCGCGATCGGCCTGTTGACGCCTCAGCCTGCGCTGCTGATGGACGAGCCGTTCGACGGCTTCGATCTTCGCCAGACCCGAAGCATCATCGAAGTATTGCGCAAAGCGGCCGGCGATGGTCGTACCTTCATTCTGGCCATTCATCAGCTTGCCGACGCGGAGCGAGTTTGCGATCGTTTCATTCTTTTATCGGGCGGACAGATCCGGGGGATCGGCTCGCTGCGCGAGCTGCGCACGCAGACCGGTATTACCCAAGGATCCTTGGAGGAGATCTTTCTTGCGCTCACCTAGATCAGACCCCGCACATGCAGCTCCCCTGGGTCCGCTGCTCGCAAAGGAACTGGCGGAGATTGCGGGTGGCCGTGCACTGTGGACCATGTTGCTGCTGGTCTGTCCTCTGATCGGATATAGCTTCGTTCAGGCGGTGTCGCTCTACAGCGAGGCCAGTGCGGCGACGTCGCAGTCGCCTGCGGCGGCCGCGACCTTGTCGCCATTCGACGGCATTCTGGTCCCGACATTCGGTTCGTTTTACGTCGCGGTCACGCTGTTGTTTCCCTTCGTGGCCATTCGCGTACTCGGCCAGGAGAAGGAATCCGGCGCGCTGCGCCTTCTGCTTCAATTACCGTATCGGTCATCCACACTCATCCTGGTTAAACTGGCAGCAGTGCTCGCAGCATGGGCGGTGGCAAGCATCCCCGCGCTTTCCGCGCTGGCAGTCTGGACAATCTTGGGCGGGCATCTGGCGGCATCGGAGACCGTCAACCTCTTATTTGGTCAATCGCTTTACGGTCTCCTGGTCGGCTCGGTTGCGCTGTTTGCCGCGACGATATCCGACAGCTCGGCGACTGCCGCCATCGTCGCGCTCGCCGCAACCATTGGATCATGGGTGCTCGATTTCACGCTGGCGGGCCGTTCAGGTCTGTCGGCGTGGATTGCACAATTGTCGCTGACCCAGACCTTGCGCAGCTTTGAGCAGGGCCTGCTCTCCGCCGGGCTCGTGCTGGGCATCTTGGCTGTTGTTGGCGGCCTTGCCGTGCTTTCCAGCGTATGGCTGCCGCCGGGCATTCCAATGCGAATCAAAGTTTGCGCGATCTCTCCTCTGCGCGCTGCTGACAATCGCTGCGCTCGGCCTTGCGACCCAGGTCAGGACGTCGGTGGATGTCACCGAAGATCGACGAAATTCCTTCGCTCCTGCAGATCAAAAACTGCTCGCAACGCTTCGCCTGCCGCTGGTCATTACGGTGAACCTCGCACCCGAGGACCCCCGATACATCGACCTGCGGCGCAACGTGCTCGGCAAGCTCGAGCGCGCGATGCCGAATGTATCGATTGTCCTGGCCGGCAGTCGCCAGGATGTTGCAGGCACATCGGACACCTACGGCCAGATTGAATATGTCTACGGCGGCCGATCCGATATGAGTCGCTCGACCAGTCCACGCGAAATCCTGCCATTGCTGTATGCATTGGCGGGCACGCAACCACTCGCGCCTGTGCCGGGTGCGGAATATCCCGGCTATCCCCTGGTTGCGAACGCGGACGCGACCCTGCTCTGGTTTTTCAGCGGCCTGCCGCTCCTGATCGCACTTGCCTGGTGGCGGAGTCGTCAACCACCCACCGTCAAATCCCTCGCATTTGAAGGAGGCCAACCATGAGCATCAGTAAGACAATTAAGGTGAGTGTTGTGTGCGCGATCGGCTTTGCGGGGCTGGCTCTCCCTGGTCTTGCCGCCCCGCCCGCAACCATCGATCTCGCCGGCGAAACCATCGGTGCGGAACCGAAGGCGTTCGTGCCGGTCGTCGGCTTCTGGCGGATCGAGGACGACAATGGAAAAAAGGTTCTTGTGGTCGATGGCCGCCAGTGGAAGGAGGGTCAATCATCAGCGGGTATTGCCGACAAGGCTCGCGCGCTCTACGGCGAACGCTATGCCGAATTTCTCGATCGCGTTCAGGCCTATGCCTACTATCCCTATGTGGTCGCACCCAACGTTGAGAATTTCACGGACGGCGAAATTACAGTTCGATTCCAAGGATTGTCTGGCCGCATCGATCAGGGCGCCGGCATCCTGTTCAATCTCAAGCCGAACGGCGATTACCTGACGATTCGCGCCAACTGTCTGGAAAACAATCTCGTGCTCTGGAAAGTCGAGAAGGGCAAGCGGTCCTCGGTTAACTGGATCCGCAACACGCCGACCGCAACGCACCAGTGGCACGACCTGAAAGTTCGGGTCAGCGGAACGAAGGTCGAGGGCTATCTCGATGGCAAGCTCTATTTGCAGCACACGCTCGCCCAGCCGGTTTCTGGGCGCATCGGCCTGTGGTCGAAAGCTGACAGTCACATGTACTTCGCCGACTACACGGTCAGCACCAGCAAGTGACAGGCCGAGGGCATTTGGCGTCTGACGGACGCCCGTCCGCAAACCCGAACACTCAATGGTCGCAAAAGCGGCCCCAGCTCGACGTGAAGCTGGGGCCAGTTACAGGTGTGACAGCGTCCAGCTGACACGCTCGCATAACACCACCGGACGCGATGTATTCCACGGTTCTACTGTTACACAGTTGCTGACACTTCAACGAGAGCCACTCCTCATTCATCTTCACACAGGTATGATCATCGCCCGCCGCTTCGGCTGGCCGGTTTCCGATTGACAAATGAGTGCCTCTCAATAGATCGTTCCGCTAGGGGGAAGGCGATCTCCCCGCGAGGCGTCATGCCCAAGAATCGCGTCCGGTTTTCCGAGAAGGACGCAGCATGCCCGCCATCGACCTCACCCCTTCAGACAGCTTTAGGGTGCGCGAGCGGCGCCGTTGTGTGCCAGTTCGTCTTCTATCCTCAGCGAACCTCTATGGGCGAAATTGTGCTCGCCCGCTCATCGTATCCAGTCACTGGCGTAGACGCGTCGGCCAGTTCGGTATCTGGATCGAGCAAAAGACCTGTTCAAGGAAATCAGGAGACCGCGATCGTGAACTGAACTGCTGGCGGGCGTGCTCCCCACAGCTATCAATCAGGCGGTTCGGCCAGGTGACCGTTCGGCCAAATTTTGAGCGTTCGGTTCGTTAACAGCATCGAGTGTCCTTCATGCTAGATCCTGGCGTCTTCGACACAGTACGACTACCAGCGTTGGCGTTCGTTGCGCTCGACGCCAGCGGATTTCACGGGGTTGTGCAACCTTGGCACTATCTTCTGAGAGCACTACACATACTTTCCGCGGCCGCATTTTTTTGGCGGCATCATACTTTTGGATTTGCGCCTGATTGGTGTGAGGTCTGCAGCCGAGCTCAAAGCGTTCTCGGCCGACGTAATGCCATGTCTCTACATCATCTTCGGTATCACGATTGTGAGCGGCGTTCTCCTGTTCCTTTATGACCCGGCCTCGGTCGCAAGCCGCGCCTACTTCGTACCAAAGATCGCTTCAATTGTTGCGGGGATGGCCAATGCGGCACTTTATAACCAATTTGCCTATAAGCATGCGCTGACCGTGCAGGGGGGAACACCATTTTCGGCGAAATGTGCAGGGGCTCTCTCGATCACGTTTTGGGTCTGCGTAATGCTCTTCTCGTCGATGAACATAGAGGGCGCTCCGAGGACTTCTGTTGCTGTCACGCGCAGTCTCAGTCAAGCAAAGGTCACACAATTCGATGGCGCTACCCATCGAGAAGCCGGAATGTGCGGCCAGAAGAGGTGCGATCCGCATGCCATGAGTTTGCAACACGCGGGCTCTATCATACGGAATAGTTCAACACGTGGAGACTCCTGATGACCCTGAATACCGAACGCCGAAACTTCATTGCGGGTGTCGGGGCGGCTGCCGCCTCGACAGCCGTGCTTGCAAGTACACAAGCACTCGCCATGAGGCGGATTGATGCGAGACGTAAGAACGCCAGCGCCTTGCGATTTAGGTTTTCCCAATCCTTTGAGAGCCTTCGGCAGCGGTTGAGCCACGCAATCGTCCGTTCGACGACCCAACGGCGTGGAAGCACTACAAATCCTTTGGCGTGATCGGAGCGCTTGACGATTTCAGTTTCGAGATAGGGGAGAATTTTCGCCAAGGCCTTCTGGAATTCCGGTCCCTGATAGCCGCCGTCGGCAAACAGTTTTTTCAAGAACGGATACATCCCGAACAGTGTCGCAAGAAGCAGAATGCCGCCGTCGCGGTCCTGGATATCGGCCGGATGAACAATCGCGTGCAGCAGCAAACCCAGCGTATCTACGAGAATATGGCGCTTCTTGCCCTTGATCTTTTTGCCCGCATCATAGCCATGCGGATCGATGCAGGCCCCCCTTTTTCTGCGCTCTTCACGCTTTGGCTGTCGATGATGGCGGCGGTGGGACTGGCCTCGCGTTCACCTTGCTCGCGGCACTCTACATATAGGGCGTGATGGATGCGATCGAGCGTGCCGTCGTAGCTCCACAAATCAAGATAGTCGAAAAGCGTGCTGCGTGGCGGCAGATCTTTCGGAATCGCCCGCCCCACTGGCATCCCGTGCTCAACACATACATGATCCCGTTCATCACCTCGCGCACGTCGACGTGGCGCTTGTTGCCACCGCGCCTAGCCGGTGGGATCAACAACTCCACATGCGCCCATTCGTCGTCGGTTAGATCGCTCGGATATCGTAGCGCGCTGCGGTCGTATCGTCTGCGGTTCTTCGCCGTCCACATCGGTGATCCTCCTCGAATCAGGCCACCACACTTGAAATCACAAATGATTCACTGGATTCAACTTGTTCTCGGACAGACACTTAGTCTTACTGCGTCACAAAAGAAGACGCTTGGTCTGTTTGATCTGCCGGGTGCAACAGGGACAGCGTGAGAGCTGCCGGGCGATGGCAACAATCAGTCTTCGCCGCATCGTCGCAATCGAGTTCGGGATGTGACGTTCGGGTCGCAGCGGCGGAGCCTCTGGGTCGGTAACCGTTGGGAACCGCAAGTTTCTTGAACGGCCTGGAGGAACGAGATCCCGAGGGGGGAATCGTCTCCCTCTCGGAGACCAGGAACCCGTAGGCCGCGATGCACAGCGTGGCGTGGTGGTGGAAGCCACGCCAACCTCGCCCTTCGAAATGCCCGAGCCCGACCTCTTGTTTGAGATCCTGATAATCGCGCTCGATGCGCCAGCGCAGCTTGGTTAGATCGACTAGCCTTCCGAAAGTAATCGTTTCCGGCAACGTTGAAAGCCAGTATTTGGTCGGCTCGTTCTCCCCTTCTGGCCATTCGATCAAGAGCCATTCTTCGGGTCGGCTTTCAGTGAGCTGGTAATCTCGATGCGCGACGCAAACACGCGCGCGAGCGAAGCGCGACGATAACCGCTCGGCCGCACCCTCTCGCCACTTGATCGTGCGCCAGGCCCGCTTGGGAAGGCAAAGAGCGAGCTCCTTGACCGAAATCGGTTTATGCTTGTGGTCGCGGCGCAGCCGCTTTGGTGGTCGCCCTTTGCCCGACCATTTTTTCGGCGGCAGCGGCGCGGTGTCGGACGTCCACACCGTGGTGTTTGGCAAGATACCGGCCACATAGGTCAACGCTAACGCGCTGATGCTGGTCCGCAGGTCCGTGTTGCAGCCATATCCGGCATCCATCAGCACCACGCCGCGAGGAAGCCCGGCTCTGCAAGCCGCTTCGATCTGCTCAAGCGCGATCTCTGGCTTGGTCTTAAAGCTGATCTCCTTGGGCACGCCCGCTTTGCGCCGACGTTTCTTATCTGCCGCCCATTCCTGCGGCAGATAGAGACGATACTTCGCCGGCAGACTGGCGTGGTGATTGGCAAGCGATAGGGACACCGCGACTTGGCAGTTATCCTGCTTGCCGAGCTGCCCGCAATATTGACGCGCCACACCGATCGAGTGCGCTCCCTTCTTGGGAAAACCGGTGTCATCGATGATCCACGCTTCGATCGGTCCATGGCGCTCTATCGCCGGCAGTACCATCTCACCCACTTTGGCCAAAACACCCTCGTCGGACCAAGGCGATTGGCCGACGAAGTGCAGCAGCGACTGATGCTGTGCCGCCGTCCGACCAGGTGCCGTCACCGCTGCCATCGGCTCAACGCTCTTACGCTCCCCAGGCATGATTAAGCCGATGCAATAATCAAACAACGGCCGGGCCCGGTCCGCATGTCCGATCACACTCACAAGTCGCTCGACAAAAGCCGAAAATCGCAATTTACTGCCGTCTGATGTCCGGAGATCCATATCAGCCCCCCGTTGCCGATGCCTGAATCTCAACCCGTAACTGATTCTGACAGGACTGGCGCGCCAGTTTAGGTCGATGTTCGTGTTCCCTGTTGTCTCGCCCTTTCGTCTGCGAGTGTCACAATATCTCGACCGTGCTGCGTTTCCAGCCCCCGCCACGTCGAACGCAGCGTGCGGATTTCCCGCACTGCGCTCTCCTGTTTGCTTCACCTCAAGGGTTATGGGGCCTATCGTGCTGGGGCGACTTTCGGCATGCGCCATCGAACCTTGTAGCCGTTGTACAGCCGCAGAGATTCGTACAACCATTGCGTACTCCACCGCTTCCAGCCGAAGCCGTTCCGGTTCCGGGCCCGCGCCATATGGCGCCTGATCTTCTTTTCCACCCAGTCTTTAACGAAGCCGAAGCACTCGCTGGAGTTTCCCACCGCAAAGTAGGTCACCCAACCCCGAAGCATCGGATTGATCAACTTAATGACCCGATCCAAAGGTTGCGATTGGTAGCGGCGGAATACATCCTTGAGCTTTCGCAGCAGCGCCGTTCGTTTCTTGAGCTTGGGTGTGTATTGCGCACACCACACACCACGACGACTGCGAACGCTTCGGAAATCGAAACCCAGGAAGCCGAAGCTCTCGCCTCGACCGAGGTCTACGTTTCAACTCTTCTCTTCATTAATCTCGACTTGCAGTTCGGCCAACTCCTCCCGAAGCCGTCTCTCTACCGCCCCCATCAGCCAGTCATGTCGCGGGTGGGCGTCTATCAAGATCACCAGATCATCCGCAAATCTTGCGTACTCGATGTAGGTGTACTTGCCGAAGCGCGTGGTCTCTTTCGCCCGCTCCAGCATCCTGTCCACCTCGGTGAGGTAGAGGTTACTGAGCAATGGTGAGATAACCCCGCCTTGCGGAACGCCTTGCTTGCCGTTGGCCTTGAGCATGATCTTCAGTAGGTGCAACACCTCCACATCATCAACCCGCCTCGCTACCTTCGCCAACAGCCGATCGTGCCGGACATTGTCGAAATAGCTGCGCAGGTCGATATCTATGATTCGTGTCTTCTGCTGAACGATCGCTCGGGCCACACGATCAACCGCGTCATGAGCTGACCGCTTGGGACGATATCCAAACGATCCCGGTTGGAAGTCTGCCTCGAAGATAGGCTCCAGTATGAGCTTGAGTGCTCCTTGTACCACCCGATCCCGGATCGCCGGAATTGAAAGAACGCGGACCTTGCCCCCGTCCTTCGGTATTTCCTGCTTGCGAGCCGATAGCGGCACATAGTTGCGCTGGTTCAGTTCGTTCCAAATCTGCTCAAGGAAGCCATCTACGCCTTGCGTCTCGATGGCCTCGAAGGTCACTCCGTCTATCCCCGGAGCCCCATCGTTCTGTTTGGCCAGCGCGTACGCCTCGCGTAGCGTCTCCATCTTGCACACATGGACGTACAATCCCCAGAAACGCCAGGATTTCTCAGCCTTCGCCTTGACGTATATTCTCCTCCTCAGGTCTTGCAAATTCACGGACGCCTTTGTCATCTCATCCTTGCCTTCCTGATTATGGAGAAGTTACAAACAGAAGGGCCCCTTTGCTCCGCAGACATTGCTCTGCTTCATCGCTCATACGGACCCATCCGCCACCCTCTCGCCGTCGATCGATTTCCCGGTTGAGCCGGTTATACGATCTACCCTGCTCCGGTGATTTCTCCCCGGGGCGAGGAGGGCTTCTCCAGTTGCTTGGCATGTCCTTGCCACCGTGCTGTCGCTTCCACCCCGCTGAGATGAGATAGCCGTATCGGTCAGGTTTTCGGCCGCCCATGCTGCCTTCGCCCTACGGATGCGGGCTCGGCCCTCAGATCCAATCACTTTCGAGGCCACTTCTGCGTTTATTTTCATTACGGCCCGGTAACTCGTAATCTCCCCGAAGAGAGACCTCGTCGATAGGCTTCAGAATCTTGGTTTCCCGCCACCCTGCTATCCGAACTACGGGGCGCCTGACTTTTGCCCCGGCAGGTTTATCTCCTGCTGAACACGCTAGCCTTTACTGGACACACATCCGGACTTGATACTCTCGCATCATCCGGCTCGTGCCATCGATTGAAGGCTGCCGCCTTCCGCTGAGCTTCGGGCTCCTCCCGTTGCCAGTTGGCCCGATTCACCGTCGATGACCCACTCCCTTCGCTTCACGACCATTACAGCCGCTTCCTCGCTACTACGGAGCAGTCCGCCCCTCTCCGGCGCATCGGTACTTTCGGCCTTGCGGTTGGCGCCGCTTGGGCCTTTTCCCTTGGCATCGCCGGCCAGGTTCTCACGTTCCTTACAAGAGCCTGGTTGAGCTTCGCGCCGTCTATATGCCGGATGTCGCTCGGTCAGTATCAGGACATCCACCGAACTGATCCCGAAGGTAGGGTCAACCCTCGGTTTTGACATCACCTAATCCGCTTTCGACACTTCATCGACGGTTCGCTTGCGCTCGCCTCTCTCAACCGTGCCTGCCGGGATCATCGTCCCGACGTTTCCGCAGCGCTCACCACCGTGGCTTTTGACCAAAGCGGCCCGCGGTGGCTTGGGATCAGCGACCTGATCGCCGAACCCGAAGGACCTACCTTCATCTCCTATAAAGTTGCGCGCAGCCTTTTTTGAACCGGCTACGCTTCGTGACACAAGACCCAGTTCGGACCTGCTGCTCTTTTCTATCACTCTTTCTTGTTGCGACGCACAGCGCGCCGCTTCAGCTTGATCTAAGTCAAACCAAGGCAGCCCCTCCCGTAGCCAGCATTGAACTTCTGCAATCGGAGGAGAAGCACATGCCGAAGCGCCTTCTGCAGGTTCTCCTTTTAGCGACAATTGCTCTGCTTGCTTGCCGCCCGGCTTTGGCAGATGAATCCGCTTCGCCTCCAAGAGTCGAAGAGGAGATGTGGGCACTGCCATTTCCCTTGCCGGTGCTTGCCTATGTGGTCCGGCCTCTCGGCGATGGACCATTTCCTCTGGTCGTCATAAATCATGGAATTTCGCTTGACGCGAACCAGCGGGGAATGTTTCCGCCAGTGGAGTACCGGGACGCCGCATTTTGGTTCGCGCGCCACGGCTATTTCGTAATCTCGCCACTTAGATATGGGGCCAGCAGTCTTGACGATAAGGACCGTGGGCTCTACGGGGCCGTCTTCGCGCATGTCGGCAGTTGCGACAACCCGAACTTCCGCGGCGCGGGGCTCGCCATCGCCACTCTTAACGAGTGGGTCATCGAGAACATGCAGAAGAAAAAACAGATTGCTCCCGGCAACGTCATTGTCGTGGGTCAGTCGGGCGGCGGCTGGGGATCGATAGCGCTTGCCAGTCGGAACCCGTCATCGGTTCGTGCGATCATCACATTTGCGGCGGGGCGTGGCGGCCAAGTCGACGGCAAGCCAAACAACAACTGCGCTCCTGACAAACTCGTTACCGCGACTGGCGATTTCGGTCGTACGGCGCGCGTACCAATGCTTTGGATATATGCGGAGAACGACACCTATTTTGGGCCGGAGCTAACCAAACGCATGCATGACGCCTTTACCGCTGCGGGAGGCGACGCAGAATACCATTTGCTCCCTGCCTTCGGGAACGACGGCCACTTTATGATCAATTCCGCAGATGCGGTGCCTTTATGGGCACCGCTGGTAAGCCAGTTTCTTGAGAAGCATTCGGCTATGACGCAAAAGCGGCAACTGCCCACCATCGTAGCTCAGAATGAGGACCATCTAGTCCGACCGCCCCGCCTGCAATTGCCCAAAAATATTCAATACTCCGCATGGCGCAAGCTTTATTTCAAGGGATCCGACGGGGCTACATTATGTCGGACAACCTCAACCGGCACGCAGGATAACGGCGAGGTAGTGGTACGTATCGACTTGATCGAACGCCCTGAGGGTGGCGCCGCCCGTTTGCAGCTTTTCGTTCCACAAGGGGGGAATCTGGCGATGGGCGTCAACGCGACCGTCGATCAGGGAGCGCCCACCAAAATTCAGTACAATTGGTGTCTCACTAACATTTGCATCGCCGCAGACCATGTGAGTCCGAAGCTGATCGGCGAGATGGAATCCGGGCAGATACTCAAAATCGAACAAGCCGATTTCAGCGCTTCGATGGTCGCGATGAACGTTCCTCTCGACCGGTTCGCCGCGGCTCACAAAGGCCCGCCAGCAGAGACTTACGACTTTAACCTTGACGAGAACTGATAGCTTGCGTTGTCTGATCTCTCTTTCGAATGTCAAACGTTGTGCCGGGTGCACGCCCTGACGCTGTTGCGCCTCGTTGCACGCTCGTTGTGCAAAACGTTAGGGTCGAGCTTCCAAGGGCAGTCCGCTGCGCCTTGATCCGGCGGTGAGGTCACCGTACTACGGGAGACATTTCCTTAGCTGCCGGGAGCAATCGCAGGTGTCATCGCCGTGCGGCTTGATCTGCCTCAACGCCAGCCAGCCGGCGTTGCTTCCTCATTGCCCGGTCCGCACCGAGGGAGTTTGACCATGAAGAAATCCGCACTTTGCCTGATGCTTGCCGGCGCGACGTTGCCGTCCGCAACGCACGCCCAGGAAAGCATCGATATGGCTCGTGTCACTTGCGCAGACTATCTGGCGATGTCAGCAGCAAACTCTGCGATGTTTTCTGCCTGGATGAGCGGCTGGTTCAATCAGAAGACCGGTTACGTATTCGTGGATCTGAATGAATACGCGAGAAACGTCGCGAATGTGAAGTCGTGGTGCGCCTCCAACCCGACGCAAACCGTCATGGCGAGCCTTCAGCGCGCCACGGCTAAATAGGCGATCACGACTGAGACACGGAGTCTCTAATGAAACGGAATACCATTGCCAGCATGTGTGTGCTCTTGACGTTCATTGAGCCGGCCCGAGCGCAGGTTGTGGTCGATCTTTCGCTAATCACATGCCAGCAGCTTCTCGAATCGGATACGGAAAGGAGGGCACTGATCAGCTCGTGGATGAGCGGTTATTTCAGCGCGACGAAGAACCTCAGCGTACTCGACTTCCGTTATGTGAAACGGAACGCGAAGGTCGTTGGAGATTATTGCAAGACGCACAGGTCGGATACCGTCATGAACGCAATGCAAAAGAATTGGCGCTAGGGGTGGTCAATCTTACTGCCAGAACACTCGGCCCGACAATCGCACGATCGGTCAGCGCGCGAGCGGATGAGATAACCGAAAGTCGTGCGAGTCCGCTCTTGTGCTGGTTTTCGGACGCCGGGATCACGGGAGCCTCCACACGATGAGGTAGCCGGCGGCCGAAAAGCGCCAAGGCACGAAGTCGCGGGAAGTTGGGCACGGGCCAAGCAGCGAGCGCTATGAAGATTTGATGCGGGCGCTGAGCTCGATGATACACGTGATGCTGACGGGATTCGAACTGTGTGTCGCAGATGGAAGGTCAGCGGGGTGTGGAAGGCCGTTCGGCGAGTGTTCGGAGCGCATCAACGCGTGATCCGCGCACTGATGGATGCCATTGGGTTGAGCGAGATCGCCGCCGGCGCGGGGCCAGCGTATCGGAAGCGGCAAGCGGCATCGCTTGCAGGGCGTCTGGCTCATGACGTGTCGATCCTGTTCGGTGTCGGCCGCCACTTCGGCTCGCAGCCGGGCGCGAAGGTCTCGATGACGATCATGCGCGCGCCACAGCACGGGCATGGCCAGGGCAACACACGCAGCGTGTCCGGGGCAACATCGGGCTCTTGTTGGGGATCGGCTGCAGGCGGGGCGACGTTGAGGAGTGCGCGGGCCCTTGCGATGCCCTCGGCGCGGTTGGTTGAGGCAAAGAGCCCGTAGTGGCGGATGCGATGGAAGCCCTTGGGTAACACGTGCCGCAGGAAGCGCCTGATGAACTCGTGCGGGTGAAGCCGCATCGTCTTCCAGCGGTGGGGGCCGTTGACGCGATAGTCCTTCCAGCGGAACGCAATCGCCTCGTTGTCGGCCGCAACGAGACGGCGGTTGGAGATGGCGACACGATGGGTGTAACGGGAGAGATAGCGCAGCACCTGCTCAGGGCCCGCGAACGGCGCCTTGCAATAGACCACCCACTGGATGCGCCGCAGCGGGGCGATGAAGCACTTGAACGTTCGCTTGTCGGCGAGCCCGGCATGGGTGTTGAAGAACTTCAACTCGCCGGCGGTGTGCGCATGCATGAGCATCGCGAGCATCTTGCCCTGGAACAGGCGCGCCAGGACGTCGACATGGACGAGGAAGTTGGAGCGGGAGGCGACCCATCGGGCGCCGTCGAGCGAGAGCCCTCCGCCCGGCACGATCATATGCACGTGCGGATGATGGGTGAGCGCCGAGCCCCAGGTGTGCAGAACAGCGGTGACACCGATCCGCGCGCCGAGGCGCTTGGGATCGCGTGCGAGGGCGAGCGTTGTCTCGGCCGCCGCCTTCATCAGCAGATTGTAGACCACACGCTTGTTCTGGTAGGCGATGGCACGCAGCTCGCTCGGCAGCGTGTAGACAACGTGAAAATACGGAACGGGCAACAGCTCCGCTTCGCGGTCGGCGAGCCATCGGCGCGACGCCGCGCCCTGACACTTTGGGCAATGCCGGTTGCCGCAGGAGTTGTACGAGATCTCGGTATGGCCGCACGCCGTGTTCTCGCAGCGTGCGACATGCCCGCCGAGCGCCGCCGTGCGACATCGCTCGATCGCGCGCATCACCTTCAATTGCTCGAGGCTCACATGCCCCTGATTGGCTTCACGCCACGCAGGGCCGTGATCGCGAAGGATGTCCGCGACCTCCAGAGCTGGTCGAACCATGGCCGGCGGCGCTATGGCGCCGGCGGCTTCTCACTTTCTCGCTTCGCGCGCCTGCGGCGCGGTGCGTTCAGACCCTCCAGGGGGCTCTCGATCTTGGCAATCAGTCCGATCGCCACCCGACTGTAGCGGGCCGTCGTCTCGAGCTTGGAATGTCCGAGCAACGCTTAAATCACGCGAATGTCCCTGCCGCCCTCGAGCAGATGGGTCGCGAAACTGTGGCGAAGCGAATGCAGCGAGACCGGTTTGCGCAGCCCCGCGGCGTTTGCGGCTTCCTTGAACAGCCGGCTGAACTGACGCGTGGTCAATGGCTGATGAACAGCCAGCGGTGTTCGGGCGCGACGCCGTTGCTGGACACGGTCGGCCGCACCTTCCACCATTGCCGCAACAGCTTCAGGACCTCCGGCGGCAGCATCACGTGCCGGTCCTTGCGGCCCTTCGACTGCACGATGCGGATGATCTTCTGCTCGCTGTCGATGTCGCCCGCCCGCAGCCGCACCACCTCGCCGGCTCGCAGCCCGCAACCATAGGCCAGCGTTAGCATAGCTCGCGCCTTCAGGCTCGTTGCCATGGTCAGGACACGCTTAACCTCCTCAGGGCTCAGCACCGGCGGCAGCCTCTCGGGTTCCTTGATGTGCCAGACCTCGGCCGCCAGATCGTGGCGACGTAGCGTGACGCGGAACAAGAACCGTACCCCAGTCATGATCCGGTTGCGGTTGCAGATGCTCGTCCCGCTCTCGATCAAATACAGCTGAAATCCGCGCACCTCATCGGGGGTTGCCGTATCGGGCGAGCGTTTGAGCCAGGCGGCGAACCGCTTGCAACTGTAAATGTGACTGCGCTGAGTGTGCGGGTTGAGCTTGCGCGCAGCCATATCTTCGATCATACGCAGACGTAGCGGACTGACGCTGTTAGTCTTGCTCATGGAGAGCTCCATTCTGAGTGAGGCTTGCAACACCTCAATTCTCAGGACGGGGCTCTCCCGTGCTACTACTATCCTCTCAACCGGCTACCGGCCTCTCGGCTCTTGCTCCCGCGCTGCGGGCTGGAGCGCAGCGACTTTGTGCTTTGGCACGAACCGGACATGCCGCGGCGGTCCGACGACGTCTGCTATTGGGGGTAGAGCGGACATGCCGTTCAAGCGGGCCGATTTCCAAGTTTGACCCATAAGCGACATCCCCGCTTCGATCGTCTGGCCGGGGGCCGATCGGCAGGTCATCGGGGCGACGTTCTCGATGAAGACCAAAAAATAGGTCGCCGCCGCGTTTTGGCGTGGCAGCTTTCGTTCGTCACTGCATAAACGCCTCGACGTGCATCTTCCCCATCGTCAAGTTTACGGTCCCGAGACCCCAAATCTGCCTCGTGTTAACCCAATCATACTTCGTGGCTGCGGTGGTGAGACGCACGTTCTCAACGAGATCAATCATCGGTTCATTCGCTCGCGGCGTTGCAACGCCCTCAATCTGCACGGCAATCCGATGGCCGTCGTCGGTTTCTATTGTGCCTCTGCCGTCGAGGTCAGTGCGTCCGTCGGCACGCATTAGAAGGTATTCGACGCCACGTACTTTGCCCGTGAGGCGGCCTTTGCTATCTCCCTCGAACGCCACATCAAATCGTGTTCCTTGCAGGGGCACCTTTTCCTTGCCGCTTAGGAGCGCATCCAGAGTCACGCCATAGTCTGTCACTCCGGTAATATTAAGGTCCCACTCATAAATCTTTTCGCCTCGCATTTCCTGAACCTCTGAACCGTCCCGGGTTTGCCGGAGGCTCCAACTCCTGAGAGGATGGAGCCATGACAAGCAAGACGACGAACAAGTTTTCGCCTGAGGTCCGGGACCGCGCGGTTCGGATGGTTCTGGATCACGCTGGCGAGCACCCTTCGCGCTGGGCGGCGGTGACATCGATTGCGGCCAAGATCGGCTGCACACCGCAGACGCTTCATGACTGGGTCAAGAAGGCCGAGATCGACAGCGGGCAGCGGACCGGCGTTCCGACTGAGATGGTCGAGAAGCTGAAGGCCCTGGAACGGGAGAACCGTGAGCTTCGGCAGGCCAACGAGATCCTGCGCAAGGCGAGCGCTTATTTTGCGATGGCGGAGCTCGACCGCCGGTCCAAGCCATGATCGCCTTCATCGATGATCATCGTGGGGCGCATGGGGTCGAGCCGATCTGCAAGGTCCTGCCGATCGCCCCCTCGACCTACCACGCCGATGTGGCCAAGCGGCGCGATCCGGCCAAGCGGTCGGCGCGCGCCAGGCAGGATGCCGCTCTGAAGGTCGAGGTTCGTCGCGTCTTCGATCAGAACTTCTCCGTCTACGGTGTGCGCAAGGTCTGGCGTCAGCTCAAACGCGAAGGCTTCGATGTTGCCCGTTGCACAGTATCGCGATTAATGCGGGACATGGGTTTGCAAGGGGTCATCCGCGGCAAATCCGTCAAGACCACAATCAGCGACAAGGCGGCGCCATGCCCGCTGGATCACGTCAACCGCCAGTTCAAGGCACCACGGCCGAACGCCCTTTGGCTCTCCGACTTCACCTATGTCGCGACCTGGACCGGCTTCGTCTACGTCGCCTTCGTCATCGATGCCTATGCCCGCAGGATCGTCGGCTGGCGGGCCTCGCGCACGGCGCATGCAGGCTTCGTGCTCGATGCGCTGGAGCAGGCACTACATGATCGACGGCCGGTCCATCGTGGCGGGCTCGTGCACCACAGCGACAGGGGCAGCCAATACGTATCCATTAAGTACACCGAGCGCCTGGCTGAGGCTGGCGTCGAGCCTTCTGTCGGCAGTGTCGGAGATTCCTATGACAACGCTCTCGCCGAAACCATCAACGGTCTCTACAAGGCCGAGGTGATCCATCGGCGCGGGCCATGGCGCAGCTTCGAGGCCGTCGAGTTCGCCACTCTCGAATGGGTCGATTGGTTCAACAACCGACGGCTCCTGGAGCCCATCGGAAACATCCCGCCGGCCGAAGCCGAGCAACGCTACTACGCCATGCTGGAACAATCGGCCATGGCGGCATAACTTAAACCAAATGGCCTCCGGCAAACCCGGGACGGTTCACCTCAGCCATCATTCCCTCCCTTGGTCGGCAAGGTGTCTGGTGACGGATCGTGTCACCGCTCAAATTTCAGCTCGCAAGTGGCCAAGCCCAGCTAGCAGGCGATCAGAGGACAGCTCTGCCCAGAGTCGCGAGTAGCCAGCCACGTCCTCCGCTAAAATGGCAGCAAGTCGGCGCTCTACACGTTCGGTGAACACCCGCGGCCTCCTGTAAAACAGGGAACTCAGTCAGTATACCTTTGCTTGGACTGTCAACCTAGCCGCACCTTTGAGACATGCCGACACACCCTGCGAATGTCCGCTGATCGGGGCAGACCGGAAGTGAATTGCGCACGGTCAAAACGGCGCGAACGACCCAACCGGAAGTTTGCCGGGCTCCGAGCACCGTTGCTTATTTGACCGCTTCAAGAGGTCGGTATTCCGCACCGGACCATGCGTCGGGTGATGTAAGGCGCCTACACGTTGATCTCGCCGGCGGCCCGCACAATCGCTGCAATGGCTGCCTTGGCTGCCGGCGACGAGGTTCTCCCTCGTAAACGCACGATGCCCGTGCTCGACGGCGGCGACAGCCAGCCCTGCACGACAAGCCGGACGAGCGCGCCGGATTCCAGCTCCTCCCGTACCGCCGCGTCCGTCGCACCCAGAACGGTATCTGTGGTGAGCGCGACTGTCTTGAGCATGCCGTAGTTGTCGCACTCGAGCGCAATGGTGGCCTCCTGGCCCTCAGGCAGGCCCAGCAGGGCGGCCAGTTCAACCGTCGAGGGGCTCAGCAGCGTAGGTACCGCAAGACCGTACGCCCAGACTTCCTGCAGCGTGTGCTCGCGCCCAGCCAGCGGATGGCCTGCCCGCGCATACAGGTTGGCCGGTTGCCCCCCGATCAGCTGGATGTCCAGCGCGGCATCCCTGGGCATGTCGCGCACATCGGCGGCAAAGAACTCGATGTTCTCGGTACGCAGGTTCTGCAGCAACTGCACCCAGTTGCCGACCTCCATGCGCAGCGCCACCTGCGGGTGCTGGCGGCGCAGCGCAACAAGCGCGCGTGGCATCAGGGTGGCCGTCAACAGCGGCCCTACACCGAAGGCCGTCTCGCCGAGCTGGCTGCCGCGGTAAAGATCCACGTCGCGCTGCAGGCAACGTGCCTCGAACAGCAGCTTGCGCGCCCGCTCGATGACGAATTCGCCGGCCGGGGTGGGGCGGACATCACCAACGTCGCGGTCGAACAGGCGTATACCCAAGTCGCTCTCGATGGCCTGGATGCTGCGGCTGAAGGCCGGCTGGCTCAGGTGGACGGCTTCGGCGGCGCGGGCGAAGTGCAGGGTGTCGGCAAGGGCGACGACGTGGCTCAGGCGGCGCAGATCCATGGTATTGCGCTCCATGCATCAAAATAATGCGTATTATGCATTGGACGCATTGTGATGGCACTCCTAAAATCGTTCTCACAATAAAAAAAAACATGAGAGCGATAGGAGACACCCCACATGAGCTCGCAACTGCAATACCTCCTGATCGGCGCCTGCATCCTGGGCTTCGCCGCCATGGAGTTCATCACCCGGCGCTACCAGGCCGCCGTGCGCGGCAACGCGACAGCCAACGACACCTGGCTGGAGGTGCTGATGTTCGTCAGCCTGATCGCCATCACCCAGCCGATCGCACTGCTGGGCAGCAACGCGCTGTGCAACTGGCTCATGCCCGCGCAGCACAACGCCTGGGCCAACCTGCCGTGGTGGGCCATGGCCGGCCTGCTGCTGATCGGCGATGACCTCACGCAGTATCTCTGGCACCGCGCCTCGCACACGCCGCTGCTGTGGCCGCTGCACCGCGCGCACCATAGCGCGGCCTACATGAGCGTGCGCATTACCTACCGCAACAACTTCTTCTACTACCTGATGATGCCGGGCCTGTGGATCGGCGGCGTGGCGGTGTACCTTGGTTTCGGCCCGATCTACGCGGCGTACCTGGTGATCAAGCTGGCGGTCATCCTGGGCGCGCACTGCGCCTGGGCGTGGGACGCGCCGCTGTACCGCATCCGCGCGCTGCATCCGCTGATGTGGGTGCTGGAGCGCACCATCTCCACGCCGGCCACGCACTGGGCGCACCACGCGCTCACCAACGAAGATGGCATCGGCCACTACAAGGGCAACTTCGGCAACCTGCTGTTCTTCTGGGACGTGCTGTTCGGCACCGCGCATATCACACGCAAATATCCGGCCAAGATCGGCCTGCAGGACGACATCCTGTTTGGCCCGGAGCGCTGGACGACGCAGATGTTCTACCCGCTGGTCCACTCCAAGCGCGAGCATTCGGCGCTGCGCTCCGGCGGCTATGGCTTCACCGAAGCCGACCTACAGACCGAAGCTAAACAGGAGGCCGCATGAACGACCACGCCAGGGCGCGGCTCGGGCCGGATCGTGGATGTCGGTTGTTGTGCTGGTTTTCGGACGCCGGGATCACGGGAGCCTCCACACGATGAGGTAGCCGGCGGCCGAAAAGCGCCAAGGCACGAAGTCGCGGGAAGTTGGGCACGGGCCAAGCAGCGAGCGCTATGAAGATTTGATGCGGGCCGCTGAGGCTCGATGATACACGTGATGCTGACGGGATTCGAACTGTGTGTCGCAGATGGAAGGTCAGCGGGGTGTGGAAGGCCGTTCGGCGAGTGTTCGGAGCGCATCAACGCGCGATCCGCGCACTGATGGATGCCATTGGGTTGAGCGAGATCGCCGCCGGCGCGGGGCCAGCGTATCGGAAGCGGCAAGCGGCATCGCTTGCAGGGCGTCTGGCTCATGACGTGTCGATCCTGTTCGGTGTCGGCCGCCACTTCGGCTCGCAGCCGGGCGCGAAGGTCTCGCATGACGATCATGCGCGCGCCACAGCACGGGCATGGCCAGGGCAACACACGCAGCGTGTCCGGGGCAACATCGGCTCTGGTTGGGGATCGGCTGCAGGCGGGGCGACGTTAAGGAGTGCGCGGGCCCTTGCGATGCCCTCGGCGCGGTTGGTTGAGGCAAAGAGCCCGTAGTGGGCGGATGCGATCGGCAAGCCCTTGGGTCAACACGTGCCGCAGGAAGCGCCTGATGAACTCGTGCGGCTGAGCCGCATCGTCTTCCAGCGGTGGGGGCCGTTGACGCGATAGTCCTTCCAGCGGAACGCAATCGCTCGTTGTCGGCCGCAACGAGACGGCGGTTGGAGATGGCGACACGATGGGTGTAACGGGAGAGATAGCGCAGCACCTGGCTCGGGCCCCGCGAACGGCGCCTGTGCAATAGACCACCCACTGGATGCGCCGCAGCGCGGGCGATGAAGCACTTGAACGTTCGCTTGTCGGCGAGCTCGGCACTGGGTGTTGAAGAACTTCAACTCGCCGGCGGTGTGCGCATGGCATGAGCATCGCGAGCATCTTGCCCTGGAACAGGCGCGCCAGGACGTCGACATGGACGAGGAAGTTGGAGCGGGAGGCGACCAGTTGGGCGCCGTCGAGCGAGAGCCCTCCGCCCGGCACGATCATATGCACGTGCGGATGATGGGTGAGCGCCGAGCCCCAGGTGTGCAGAACAGCGGCTGACACGATTCCGCGCGCCGAGGCGCTTGGGATCGCGTGCGAGGGCGAGCGTTGTCTCGGCCGCCGCCTTCATCAGCAGATTGTAGACCACACGCTTGTTCTGGTAGGCGATGGCACGCAGCTCGCTCGGCAGCGTGTAGACAACGTGAAAATACGGAATCGGGCAACAGCTCCGCTTCGCGGTCGGCGAGCCATCGGCGCGACGCCGCGCCCTGACACTTTGGGCAATGCCGGTTGCCGCAGGAGTTGTACGAGATCTCGGTATGGCCGCACGCCGGTGATGCTTCGCAGCGTGCGACATTTGCCCGCGCCGAGCGCCGCCGTGCGACATCGCTGCGATCGCGCGCATCACCTTCAATTGCTCGAGGCTCACATGCCCCTGATTGGCTTCACGCCACGCAGGGCCGTGATCGCGAAGGATGTCCGCGACCTCCAGAGCTGGTCGAACCATGGCCGGCGGCGCTCCATTCTGAGTGAGGCTTGCAACACCTCGATTTGTCAGGACCGGGCCACTCCGGCTATCGCACTATCCTCTCAACCGGCTACCGGCCTCTCGGCTCTTGCTCCCGCGCAGCGGGCTGGAGCGCAGCGACTTCGTGCTTTGGCACCTTTCGGAAGTGCTGTGCTGAACGACTTGAGTCCGAAAATGCGCACCAAAGCGGACGTCCGCCGACCACCCTGAATTTATGGATTCACGCACCAAATCGCGGCCTGATTATTCTATAGCCTCGATCAGCTTTAAGAGCGCCGCCGCGCGGTTTGCTGGCTTTCCTTTGCGAGCCAATCCCTGAATGTCTGCATGGCCGGGGACAGGCGCCTCGACTTCAGCGATGTGAGCCAATACGCCCCGAGCATCACCTCGACGTCGAACGGCCGCACCAGGCGTTTGCGCGCCAGATCGTCGGCGAAGAGAACGCGGGGCAGCAGCGCCACGCCGGCGCCTTGCGCCGCCGCATGCGCGAGGCCCACGGAAGAGTTGAACATCGGCCCCTTGATCCTCGGCTGCTTGCATTTTGCCGCCTCGAACCATTGCGCCCATTCGCCCAGCCGGTAGGAGCGCAGCAGCGTCTCCCGATGAAGGTCAAGCGGGGCGCACAGCGTCTTCGCGACGGAGGGCGCGCACATCGGCGTGAAGAAGGCATCGAACAGTCGCACCGCATCGGTGCCGTGCCACGCGCCGTCGCCAAACCGGATGGCGTAGTCCAGTCCTTCGCCGGCAAGGTCGACACGGTTGTTGTTGGAAAAGATGCGAAGATCGATCTGCGGGTTGGCCACGCTGAATTTCCGAAACCGCGGCAGCAGCCAGCCCGAGGCAAAGGTTCCGACCACGCCAACGGTCACGATTTCGCGCAGGCGGCCGTTCTCGAAGCGCTCCAGCACCTGGCTGATGCGGCCGAAGGCGTCCGAGATCGCCGGCCACAGCGCCTCGCCTTCCTCGGTCAGCGCGAGCCCGCGCGTCAGCCGCCGGAACAGCTTGATGCGCAGGCTCGATTCGAGCACCTTCACCTGCTGGCTGACGGCGGCTTGCGACACCCGAAGCTCAAGGCCCGCCTTGGTGAAGCTCAAATGCCTGGCGGACGCCTCAAAAGCCCGGAGCGCGTTGAGCGGCAGTTGCGAAATATCCGGAGAACGGCGAGCCAATTCTGATCCTAGATTTTCTTATGGCAGTCATCAGGAACGATCGTTTGCCAACGACAAGCGGGCGCTGCAAACAAGCTCTCATCGATTGCTCATTGATTCCCCATGGATTCCTGGCGAGGTCTATAATGCTGACACGACGTCGGTTCAACCTAATGGCGTGCGGCGCAGGCGGATGGGTTCTTGCCGGCCGCAGCGCGGCTGCATCCCCCTCGGCGCCGCGATTTGCCGACGACATGGTTCAGCTCGAAGCCAAAAGCGGCGGGCGCCTCGGCGTCGCCGTGATCGACACCAAGGACGGCTCGCTCACGCAGCACAGGGGCGATGAGCGTTTCCCGATGTGCAGCACATTCAAGGTGCTGGCGTCGGCAGCCGTCCTGAAGACGTCGGGCGCGGATCTGGCCGGGCTGCAACGCCGGATTCGCTTCGAGAAGTCCGACCTCGTCGAATATTCGCCCGTGACCGGCGAGCACACCGGCGGCGACGGCATGCGGCTTGCGGAGCTCTGCGAGGCCGCGATCACGCGCAGCGACAACACGGCGGCGAACCTGCTTCTGCAGAACATCGGCGGGCCCGAAGGCCTCACCGCCTTTGCGCGCAGTCTCGGCGATGAGGTCACGCGGCTGGACCGGATCGAGACGGAGCTGAACGAGGCAAGCCCCGGCGATGTCCGCGACACCACCTCGCCGAACGCGATGGCCGCGAACTTGCGGAAGCTGCTGCTCGCAGACGCCCTGCTTCCCGCGGCGCGCGATCAGCTCGCAGCCTGGATGGCGGCCAACAAGACGGGCGACGCCAGGTTGCGCGCGGGCCTGCCGCGGAACTGGCGCGTCGGCGACAAGACCGGTACCGGACACCATGGCACCAACAACGATATTGCCATCGTCTCGCCGCCGGATCGGCCGCCCCTGATCGTCGCGGTGTATTTGACCGGAGCCAATATCGACATGGGCGGTCAGAACGAGATCATTGCATCGGTCGGACGCACCGTCGGCGCCGCCTTCGGCTGATCACTCCGCGGCCTGCCCGCGTGCCGCCGCCCGCCCGGCGACCAGCTTGCGCGTGAGCGGGATCAGCTCGCGGCCATAGTCAATCGCGTCGATCAGCGGATCGAAGCCGCGGATCAGGAAGTGGCTGATGCCGAGATCGTAATAATCGCCAAAGACTTCGGCGACCTGCTCGGGCGTGCCGACCAACGCGGTGGTGTTGCTGTTGGCGCCGGTGAGCTTTGCGATCTCGGTCCACAGCCGCTTGTCGATGCGCTTGCCCTGCTCGGCCAGCGCGAGCAGCCGCCTGGCGCCGGCGGTGGCGTGACCGTCCGCGGGCTTGCGATAGCCGGTCTTGTCCTGCAGCGCGGTGGCGCGTTCGAGAGTTTCTTCAGCCTTCTCCCACGCCTTCTCTTCGGTGTCGGCGAGGATCGGCCGCACTGACAGGCTGAAGCGCGGCGCCGGCCGACCATGCTTCGCCGCGGCGTCACGCACGCGCGCGATCTGCTCGCGGACCTGGGCGTAGGATTCGCCCCACAGCGCATAGGTGTCAGCATGCTTGCCGGCGACCTCGATCGCGGCATCGGAGCCGCCGCCGACAAAGGTGTAGATGCCGCCCTTCTGCTGCGGCTTCACCTGCGAAAAGCCCTTCTCGACCTTGTAGTACTTGCCGGAGTAGTCGAACGGCTTCTCGCTGGTCCATTCCAGCCGCACGATATCGAGGAACTCGCTGGTGCGCGCGTAGCGCTCGTCCTTGTCATCGAGCGTGTTGCCGTCCTGACGCAGCTCGGCGGCGTTGCCGCCGGTGATGACGTGCAGCGAGACGCGGCCGCCATAAAACTGGTCCAGCGTTGCAAGCTGGCGCGCCAGCAGCGTCGGCGCGGTGAAACCCGGCCGCTGCGCGATCATGACCTTCAGCGATCTCGTGATCTGCAGCACGTGCTGGGCGACCTGCAGCGCGTCGGGCGTGGTGGAATGGAACGCCAGCAGCGCGCGGTCGAAACCGGCGAGCTCGTGCGCCTTCGCCACCGTCTCGATATAGGGCGGGTCGAGCACCGGGCCGGAGCGGACGATGGTCTCCGAGAAATTGCTGTTGGTGATGAAGCCGATGAACTCGATCGACATGGCAACACTCCCTCTTTCGTCGGCTGGCAGAATTATGATCCTTGCAGCGGCTTCGCGCCATGCATTTCGACGCATGAATGATGCTGCGCCATTGCAGGGCCGTCAATGAAATGGAATTTCGAATGCGGGCGCCTGGAGGGAAAGAGTGCCGTCATTCCGTCAACTGGCGAGCTTCGCACGTCTCCGTGGCCCCATTTGACCGCCATCGATCGCGCGCCCGGAGCCGGCTCTTCCGCGGCAAGCAGCCTGCAGGGCCGCCGCGGCTTATTTCCGAACATGGAGATTTATACTACCCTCGCCGCCGGCCGAGAGCCAAAGTCAGGTTTTGATTGTAGCTGCAAGGGAGCGACAAACGATACCTCATTCCAGGGAACATTAACATGCGTCGCGTTCTTATGCTCGTCGTCGCACTTGTGTTTGCCAGTGACGCCGCCTCGGCCCAAATCGTGGAAGGACGGCTGAGGCAGATTGGCGAGAGCAAGGTTGTAAAGCTCGCGTACCGGTCCGACGCAAATCCGTTTTCCTTCGCAAATCCGCAGGGACAACCGGACGGCTACACGATCGACCTTTGCAAATTTATCGTGCGCTCCCTCGAACTACAACTCGACGCCAAGCTGACAATCGAATGGGTGCCCGTCGACACCCAAAGCCGGTTCGATGCAATTGCCACCGGCTTGGCCGACATGGAATGCGGCTCGAGCACGGTGTCCTTTACGCGGATGGCGAAGGTAGATTTTTCCAGCTTCATTTTCATGGAAAACACCGGTGTGATGGTTCGAGCAACTTCAGGGATTGCCAATTTCGCCGACATGAGCGGCAAGAAGATTGCCGTGATCGCCGGCACGACAAACGAAATTGCGCTCGAAAAGGAATTGAAGCGACGGCAGCTTCAAGTTTTGCTGGTGCGGGTCAAGGACCGGCCGGAAGGTACGGCGGCGCTGGAAAGCGGGGCCGTCGATGGTTTTGCCAGCGACAAGCTTTTGCTGATCGGCGTCCAGAATGCCAATGCGTCAGCCTTCAAGTTGCTCCCGGATAACCTGTCCTACGAACCCTATGCCATCGCCCTGCCGCGCGGCGACTGGGCATTCCGGATCGCGGTCAACAAGGGGCTCTCGCAACTCTACAGCAGCCCCCAAATCCTCGACATCTATTTGAAATGGTTTCCTGGAACGGGGGAAAGTCACGACCTGTTTCGTTCGGCCGTTTATATCTTTGGGACATTTCCCGAATAGCGCAGTCACGGTGCCGACCACATGATAATGTCGGGGCCTCCGGATGAATTGCTTACGGCGTGACATTTGACCGCCGTCGCTGCCGCGTTATGATCTCCAAAAAGGAGATCGTGATGGAGGAAACAGCAGCCCGCCGCGCCGCCGAAGCACTGCTCAACGAGCACAAGACGCGCGTCCAGTTCAGGGCCATCGACGCGAAGACCGGCCTCGCGTCGATGGGGGATGCCTATGACATCCAGGACAAATATGTCGCGCTGCTGCGTGGCGAGCAGGGCGAGCCGGTCGGCTACAAGGTCGGGCTCACCTCGAAGACGATGCAGACCTTTTGCGGGATCGATCATCCGATCGGCGGCGTGGTGCTGGCCAGGCGCGTGCATCCATCGGGCGCGACGGTGCGTCGCAGCGATTATGGCCGGCTCGGCCTCGAATTCGAGATCGCGGTCCGCATGAAATCGGACATGCCGGCGGCGGCGCAGACGCCGGCGGCGGTCGCACCGTATGTCGACGGCGTCTGCGCGGCGATGGAAGTCGTCGATGATCGCGCGGCCGACTACAGCAATCTCGATGTGCGCTCGCTGGTCGCCGACAATTCCTGGAATGCCGGCATGGTGCTTTCGCACTTCGCGATGCCATGGCCGGATCTGGAGGGCATGCTCGGCAAGGCCAGCAAAGACGGTGCGCCGATCGGCGAAGGCTATGGCCGCGACATCCTCGGCCATCCCTTCAATTCGGTGGCGTGGCTCAACGCGCAGCTCGCCTCGCGCGGCGGAGGCTTGCGCAAGGGGCAGGTCGTCATGACCGGCAGCGTGATGAAGACGGTGTTTCCGACCGAGGCGGCCACCTATCGCTTCGAGTTCGAAGGCCTGGGTGCCGTCGAGGTGCGTGTCGCCTGACGAGGCCGCCGCGCTGCGCCTCGTCGGCCTCGAACACGCGCCCCGCAGTCGTCTACGTCGCGATGATTGAAGGCGGGCCACCGCCCGCCCCCCAAACCGGTGGCCGTTTCACGAGAAGACCGTGGCCGGACGATTTGCGGATCAGGCGATGTTTCTGTCCTCCATCATCCTGCGTTTGACAGTTTCGCAGGTCCTGCGAACATCCTCGGTGAACAGCGCACACTCCTCGATACGCTTGAAGATCTTCTTGGCTTCCTCACGATATGCCGCCGCGGTGTCACGCATGAATGCAATCGCATTGTGCACCTCGGCGGTCATCTCCTCGCACTTCTTCGCCGCGCTGACCAGCTCGGCTCCCATCGCTTCGATCTCTTTGGCTGCGGCTTCATAGTCGCGCACCACGGCCTCGGCACTGAGCGCGCCCACCCGCGAAACCCCCTCTCGATGCTCGACGTAATCCGGCAACGGCTCAGCAAGAACCGAGCGTGCCGTCCTGATCGGTAATAGGGGCAAGGCTCCTGTAACGTCTGCTTCAAGCTTAGCCAAATCCAGTACCTTGGTTCTTGGAAATTTCTCGATGTTCGCCATAGATCAATTCCTCTACTCAGCTGGACTCTGCCCGTGAGCAAAATGGGGCCAATGCGCGAGGAGTCCGGACAACAGCCGCCGGCCCTGACCAGCCCAGGGGATCGCCCCCCGGGATGGCGAGCCGAATGTGAATCCTGATTCGTGGCGAAAGATTCGCAAAACTACGGCGAACCTCTATCAAACGGGAAAAGTCGCCTGAAGGCGGCTTCTCGATTTTCAAACCTTAGCCCAACTTTCCCAACTGGATCTCGTTTTTATCGATTTTCGGTGTCTAGTCGAGGCAAAAGCTAAGTCATTACAAGGCACGAGGCCTCGAAAATCGTTGTAGTGAAGACCTACTACCTTTTCGAGGATTTTGATCCGAGTAGAATTGTCGCTCATGTACTTGCGATTCACTCGACGACGGAAGGACGGCAAAGAGCACCGTTACTGGAGCATTGTCGAGAGTAAGCGCTGCGCCGGCGGTCGAGTGGTCCAGCGGCCGGTGCTTTATCTCGGCGAGATCAACGACAGCCAACGCGAGGCCTGGTGCCGGGTGGTCGATGCTTTTGACGAAGGCAGCCAGCAACATCGACAACTCGCACTGTTTCCTGCCGGGCAAGACGTTCCGGAGTACGCCCGGAGCTACGGGCTGCAGGTACGGCTCGATGCGATGGAATTACGCCGCCCGCGGCAATGGGGAGCCTGCTGGCTTTCGTGTCATCTCTACGAGCAACTGGAGCTCGATCGGTTCTGGAGAGAGCGCCTGCCGGACTCGCGCGAAGGAACCAGCTGGCGGCATATCCTGCAGACGTTGGTGTGCTACCGGTTGATTGATCCCGGCAGCGAATGGCGGCTGCATCGGCAATGGTTCGAGCAGAGCGCGATGGGGGATCTTCTCGGCGAGGATTATTCGCTGGTGTCGAAGAACGCGCTGTATCGCTGCCTGGACAAAGTGCTGCCCCACAAGAGTGTGTTGTTCAGCCACCTGCGGCAACGCTGGCAGGATTTGTTCGGCGCCAGCTTTGAGGTTCTGCTCTACGACTTGACCAGCACCTATTTTGAATCGGCCCCGCCGGATGACGAGAACGACAAGCGCCGTTACGGCTACAGCCGCGACAAGCGCAGTGATTGCGTGCAGGTGGTGATCGCCCTGATCGTGACGCCCGAGGGCTTTCCGCTGGCGTATGAAGTTTTGCCCGGCAATACCGCCGACAACACGACGTTGCGCGGCTTCCTGCAGAAAATCGAAAACCAGTACGGCAAGGCCCAGCGCATCTGGGTGATGGATCGCGGCATTCCGACCGACGAGGTGCTGGCAGAGATGCGGCAATCCGATCCTCCGATCTCATATCTGGTCGGCACTCCGAAAGGACGACTGACCAAACTGGAAAAAGCTCTGCTCGAGCGGCCATGGCAAGCGGTGCGCGATGGGGTCGACGTCAAGCTCTTGCAGGACGAGCAGGAGCTCTATGTGCTGGCTCGCAGCCGTGCCCGCATCGACAAGGAACGCGCGATGCGGCGGCGCAAGTTGAAGTGGCTGTGGGGCCGGCTCAAGGAGCTCTCCGCCATGCGACTGAAGCGCGAAGAGCTACTGATGAAACTCGGCGCCGCGCGGGACAAGGCAAGGGCGGCGTGGCGGCTGGTGGACATCGAAGTGGATCCGCACATCGCCAGCTTCAGCTACGCGCTCAACCGCGACAAGCTGCGCAAGGTGCGCCGCCGCGAGGGTCGCTATCTGCTGCGCACCAATCTGTACGAACACCAGCCAGAGAAGCTGTGGAAGTTCTACATCCAGCTGACTGAAATCGAGGCAGCGTTCAAGAACCTTAAGGGCGATCTGGAAGTGCGCCCGATCTTCCATCAAACGATCGAGCGGATCGAAGCTCACATCTTCGTCGCCTTCCAGGCCTACTGTCTCCACGTCACGTTGCGTGCAAGGCTCAGGCCGTTGGCGGGCGGCCTCACGCCCAGAGCGGTGCTCGACAAATTTGCCGCCATCCAGATGCTCGATGTTCACTTCCCCACCACCGAAGGGCGAACCTTGATCCTCAGCCGCTACACCGAACTGAACGCCGATCAAAAGCTCCTGGCCAGCCAGCTCAACCTCGAAATGCCACCTCAGCCAACTCCCAAGATTACCGCAGCGGGCCAGATCGCGAAGGCATCAAACCCGGCTTTGTAGTGAAGACCTTTTGACCGCTGCCCTTGATTTACCAAGGATATTTGGCTGCGTTACCCCCCAGTTGGGAAAGTTGGGTTAGGAGCCCTTGATCGGGCGGCCATCAACGAGCCCGGCTTTACCTTGCGGCGATAAACCATGAAGCCGACGCCTGCGAAGCCAAGCATCATCATCGCCCAGGTCGAGGGCTCAGGAACCGCATCGCGTGCGTGGGTGACAGAGCCACCCCGAACTCGCCGCGCGAGATCGGGGTCGGCGAAGTCAGCCCATTTGCGATCATGCCGCTCATGGCGTCGAAATCGAAGGTCAGGCAGGCGATATGGCGAGGCATGACGTTCTCTTGATGTTTTCGGCGAAGGCGGCTTGACTATACGTCCCGGGAAACGCCGAAGGTAACGATACCAACATGTCAGACCGCTTCTCCAACAGCCAGCAGTTCCGCAAACCCGCCATCGTCTCGAAGGGCGGCATCGTTGCAGCCCAGGCACGAAGAGCCGCCGAGATCGGCACTGAGGTGCTCACCGCCGGCGGCGATTGCGTCGATGCGGTGGTAGCGACCGGCTTTGCGCTCGGCGTGCTGGAACCCTGGATGAACGGGGTCGGCGGCGGCGGCGCCATGGTGCTCTATCGCGCGCGCGAGGATCGCTACGAGGTGATCGACTACGGCATGCGCGCGCCAAACAGCCTGCGCGTCGAGGATTATCCGCTTGCCGGCAGTGGCGCGGCCTCCGACCTCTTTCCCTGGCCGCGGGTGAAGGACGACCGCAACGTGCACGGGCCGGGCTCGATCGCGGTTCCCGGCGTGGTCGCAGGCCTCGAGGAAGCCCATCGCCGCCACGCCAAAATGCCCTGGCGCGATCTGCTCGGCCCCGCCATCGAGCTTGCCGGCGAGGGTCTCCTGGTCGACTGGTGGACGACGCTGATGATCGCGAGCGCCGCCGCCGACCTGCGGCGCTATGGCGCCAGTGCCGCAGCGTACCTGCAGGACGGCCTGCCGCCCTACCCGCAATGGAGCATCCGCGCGACAGCGTATCTGCCGCAGGACAGGCTGAAGGCCACGATCGAGCAGCTTGCCGCAAAGGGCGCGCGCGATTTCTACGAAGGCGATCTCGCCAAGAGCATCGCCGACGATGTGCAGGCCGCCGGTGGCGTACTGTCGGCGAGCGATCTCGCCGCGTTCCGCGCGCATGTGAGAGAGCCGCTACATATCCCCTATCGCGGCGGCACGGTGGTTGCGACGCCGGAGCTGACCGCCGGGCCCACGCTCGCGCATGCGCTGCGCCTGTTGCAGAAGAGCTTGCGGCCCGGCCATGGCAAGCCGGACGCGTCGGCCTACGCCAGCTATGCCGAGGCCGTGCAATCGGCCTATCGCGAGCGGCTGAAGGGCATGGGCGATGCCGACGGAAGGCGTTCGCTCGGCGCCGAGGAGCTCGCGCCCGCCTGCACCACGCACTATTCGGTGGTCGACCGTCACGGCAACATGGCAGCGGTCACGCAGACGCTGCTGTCGAATTTCGGCTCGAAATTCGTGACGCCCGCGAGCGGCATCACCATGAACAACGGCATCATGTGGTTCGATCCGACGCCGGGCACGCCCAACTCGCTGGCGCCCGGCAAGCGCTGCCTGTGCAATTACACGCCGGTGCTGGCCGAGAGCGAAGACGGCCAGCGCCTCGCCGTCGGCGCCTCCGGCGGGCGGCGCATCATGCCGGCGGTGATGCAGCTATTGTCCTTTGTCATGGATTTCGGCATGGACCTCGATGCCGCGATCCACCAGCCGCGCATCGATGCCAGCGAAGGCAATCTGGTGGTCGGCGATGTCCGCCTGCCCGCGGAAGTGCGCGCCGCGCTGCGCTCCCGCTTCGACTATGATGAAGCCCGCGTGCAGAACATTCCCGGGAAATTCGCGATCCCGAGCGTGGTGCTGCGCGACGGCGGCGCCAATTACGGCGCGACCGAGACCTTCCATGCCTGGGGCGACGCGGTGGCGGAGCACTAACGCGCGACGCGATCAGGTTGAATCGTCACCGCGCTTTAGTTTTTTGATTGAACATGATCTTCTGGGAAAACCGCTACATAATTTTCCGGATTCTATCCGCCTCGCGTGACGCGCCGCCTGACGAACGGTGATGCCTGCTGGACGATCGCTTTCGAGGGGAAAGCGGACATGAGGTGGACTACCGATTTCGGTAGAGATTGACCCAGAGGTGACATCGCATATTGCAAATTTTGCAGATGGGCGATTAACTTCCCGCAATTTGAACGATGAGTGTTGCGCAGACCTGCTTGTCGAGATCGCGCTGGGGACGTCGCAATGTTCAGTCATTTGACGATTGGTACTCATGACCTCGAGCGCGCCATCGCGTTCTATGATGCGGTGCTGAGGCCGCTCGGAATTGAGCGCCTTCCCGTCAAATACGCGACTTGGGCATCATGGCAGCGTCCCGGCGAGGCGCCAAAGCTTTGGGTGGGGTTGCCCTTCAACAAAATGCCCGCACATCCGGGCAACGGCTGGATGGCGGCATTCTCCGCCTCCAGTAGAAAGGCCGTTGACGAAGCCTATGCCGCGGCAATTTCAGCGGGTGCCGAGGACGAAGGCGCACCGGGCCTGCGACCCAACTTCGGACCCAATTACTACGGCGCATATGTTCGCGACCTGGATGGCAACAAGATTCACTTTGTCTGCCGTGAAGAAGTTGCGACCGATGCGGCAAGTCCAAACTAATGCTCTGCCCCCAAAATGCTGGCTAAACGTCGAGAGTCCGGTCTGCTCGTGAAGACTTCAGACGAACGCTAGTAGGAGCCGCAGCTTCGGCGCGCTGCCCCTCACGTCTTTACGAACAATTACGCATCAGATTTTATATTCATCAAAACTTCCCCAGCGATGATTTCGGGGTCTCCAAGATTGAAGTCAAGCAGGCTTGCTTGAACAAACTCCAGTACCTTGTCGTTCGCCGCATTGGCGCTTTCGCGGTCCTCGAATATCATCACAGCGACGCCGACGCCTTCGCCCCCATCCAGCACATAATAAGATCTGAATCCGTGCGATTCCCTCAGGATCTGACCGATGCCGCTTTTGGCGCGGCGGGCCGCATCGGCAACTGAACGAACCTTGGTGTACTTTCGAACGAACATGTACATAAGGCCACCCATGCGTGTCAGCTCCAGGCCAAGCAGCGGTCACCGAATGACCGCTTCACTCAGACCGGACACTCGCAGATCGGGTCGAACTCAGCGACCGACTGATTACTTTTAGTATCCGTCCGGCAGCGCGATACCCTCGTAAAGCTTGCCACGGCCGCGAACCGTGTGCGTCGCGGATTGTACGCGCCAGCTTGTCCAAATCTTCTCGTCTGATGTGCAGTATTTCTCGAACAAGCAAATGGAGAACTGCAATGTGCTGCGTTCACACTGAGGCCGCGCGGCCTTGCCAGATGTGAACCGGTTCACATCCACATAAGCGTTTTTTTGGCCCTATGCCAGCTGAACGTCGAGAGTCCGGTCTGCTCGTGAATACTCGGCGAAGGCGCCAAAGACAGGCCGCCGGGGCGGCTATCGGTAGCTCGCTAGATACCCTCCGTTCGACCCGCTTGCGCGAAATTGTCCGGAAGCTGTTCGCCTGTATGAGGCCGGCGTGAAAGGCCGGCGTGCCCGCGGCGATGAGCAATCTCGGCCTGCTTTATATGGACGGCCGATGTGTCGAGCGCGACTACGCGGAAGCCAAGCGCCTGTTCGACCAGGGCGTCGCGCTGGGCGACGACGCCAGCATGAACAGCCTCAGCGTGCTCTATGACAGCGCCGACGGCGTTCCCCGCAACAGGACGCGTGCCCGGCAATTGTTCGAAAAGGCGGCGGCGCTCGGCAATCACGAGGCGAAGCTGAACTTGAAATAGCAGTAGCGTTGAGCCGCGCCGCGTTTCGCTCAGCCCTTCTTCGCCTGCCCGTTGGTCTGCCTGTCGGCCCAGCCCATGACGATCGCCAGCGTGGCGAACATCCCGGTAACCGCAATCACCACCATGATCGTATCGAGGGTCATCGTCTGCTCCCATGCTTGATGGAGATGATGCTAGCGCGGGCGCAACCGAGCCGCGTTGCGCTGGATCAAATTTGGCACGTGGTGCGGATTGTCGCTGAAACCCTGGAGGTGTAGCCTTCGTAGCTACGCAACGTCGCAACAACGGGCATTCGAGATGCGCGCCGTCGCCCTGCTCCTCATCGCCCTCTTCTTCGCCTCGCCCGCCGCGGCCGCCGACGATGTCGCCGCCGCGCAAAGCGTGATCCGCTCGCAGGAGCAGGCCTTTGTCCATGACGATGCGGCGGCCGCCTATTCCTACGCCGCGCCGGCGATCCGCCAGATATTCCCGCGGGCGGATATCTTCATGGGCATGGTGCAGAACGCCTACGCGCCGGTCTATCGCCACAGGAGCTTTGAGTTCGGCGAATCGCGCACGGAGGGCAACTGGGTCGTGCAACGCGTCCACATCATCGACGCCAATGGCGAGGCCTGGGAAGCGATGTACACGCTGGAACAGCAGAGCGACGGCAGTTTCAAGATTACCGGCTGCACGCTGCTGAAGGCAGGGCAGTCGGTCTAGGCTTTCGCGCCAAAGCTTACAGCCCTATATCTCGACTTCGAGACCGACCTCCACGACCTGGGCGGCCGGTACCTTGAAGTACGCCGCCGGCAGGTTGGCGTTAAGGTGCATTGTCGCGAACAGGGATTTTCTCCAGATCGCCATGCCCGACGCCTTCTCAGAGGCGATCACCATGACGCGCCGGAAGTAATAGGTGATGTTCTCGGGATCGATGCCGCGAAGCTCGGGCACGCGGCGGCAGGCGAGCCTCAGCGCCTCCATCACATCGGGTGTTTCCATAAAACCGAAATGGAAGATGACGCGGGTGATGCCTGCACCGACCGGCACGAGCTTGATGCGCTCGGCGGCTTCGACCCGCGGCGCATCCACACTGACGGAGGCGATGAACAGCACGCGCTCGTGCAGCACGCGATTGTGCCGCAGGTGATGAGTAAGGCAGAGCGGGATCCCCGTGGTCGCCGCGGTAAATATGGCCGCCGCTCCCGATAGCCGGATGGGTGGTGTGGTGACGACCCACTCGATGAACTCGTCCTCTCGCTGGCGAAGCTTGGAGCGCTCCTGCTCAAGCAATTGCCAGCCGCTGCGCCAGGTCAGCATCAGGAAGGCAATCACGCTCGCCAGCAGGAGCGGAAACCAGCCGCCCTCGATCAGCTTCGTCATGTTCGCGGCGACGAAAACCAGCTCGATGACAAAGAAGAATCCGTTCACCACGACGACCAGTAGCGGGTTGTAGCCCCACTTCAGGGCGACGAGAGCCGCCAGCACCGTGGTGACCGCCATCAGCATGGAGACCGCGATGCCATAGGCTCCGCCGAGTGCGTCGGACGACCCGAAGATGAGCACGGCGGCGAGCGTGCCGACGGCCAAGAGCCAGTTCACCGCGGGTATATAGATCTGCCCCTTCTCGTGGCTTGCCGTGTGCAGCACCCGCATGCGAGGCAGGAAGCCGAGCTGCATGGCCTGTTGGGTAAGCGAATACGCGCCTGAGATGATCGCTTGCGAGGCGATCACGGTGGCGACGGTCGCGAACGCAATCATCGGGTAATGCGCCCACTTTGGCACGAGCAGGTAGAACGGGTTCTCTGCCGCGCCGGGGTCTGCCAAAAGCAGGCCTCCCTGACCGAGATAGTTGAGCATCAGCGCCGGCGACACGATGGCAAACCATCCGAGTCGGATGGGCAACCGGCCAAAATGTCCCATATCGGCGTACATCGCTTCGCCGCCCGTTAGCGTCAAAAAAGCAGCGCCAAGCACCGCAAAGGCGATGCCGGGTCCTGCATGACTGAGATAGAGCACGGCGTGATGGGGGCTGATGGCGGCGAGAATGGCCGGGCTCTGCAGGATTCCCTTGATGCCGAGCAGGGCGATCGCAATGAACCAAATCAGCATCAACGGCCCGAAGATGGTACCGACGAAGTCGGTTCCCTTGCGTTGCACCAAGAATAGACCGACGAGAATCGCAATCGTGACGGGAACGACCACCGGTGCAAGTGCGGGCGCATCGATCTTCAGGCCTTCCACGGCGCTGAGCACCGAGATCGCCGGCGTGATCACGCCATCGCCGTAAAGCAGGGCAGCCCCGATCAGACCGACGACAAGCAGCGAAGCGCGCGGGCTGCCACGGGGTGCGTGCCTTGCATCGAGAAGCGCGAGTAGCGCCACGATGCCGCCTTCGCCGTGATTGTCAGCGCGCAGGATCAGAATCGCGTATTTGAGACCAACGATCAGGAAAAGCGCCCAGAGGATCAGCGAGACGACACCCATCACCGTTTCGGGCGCGGGACCCCCGCCAGCGCCGACGGCCTGCTTCAGCCCGTAGAGCGGGCTCGTGCCGATATCGCCGTAGACAACCCCAAGTGCCGTAAGGACGGCAACTGCGGGCAGCTTCCGGGCATGTTGCGGCGGCGCCAGGTCGGTCTGAAGGGCTTGGGTCATCCGAACATCCCTTCTCGCAGGTCGAAAGAGTAGGACAAAAATGACGGGCTGAGAAGGAGGCGGCGGGCAGCCGCGGCTTGCATCCTATCTCGCTGTTGCGGAAAACGGTCCGACGGCCGGTTGCAGCGAGGCGGATTTCCTGAGCGCCGTGGATCGCCGATTGTCGAAGTTAGCCGCGCTTGTGGTACTATCCGGATCAGCACGAACACGCCGTGCGTGCTCTCCTTGGAGGGCGGTTGCCAAGCTGTGCACCTTGAGAATTTTCAATCTGGTCTCGGGTGGTTCTCATGCTCAAGCCTGCAGAAGACCATATTCAGGAACTGAACCCAGCCGAATTGGGTGCGATTGCGCATCTTTATCGCGGCGAGATTTATCGCAGCACGATCTGGCGCACGCGCCTCGACAACACGACCAACTGGTCGATCGTGACCATGGGCATCGCCCTCTCCACAACATTCTCGTCGAAAGAGGCGTCAGCCTTGCCGCTCATTCTGATCGGCATGCTGCTTGGCGTATTTCTGGGACTTGAGGCGCGTCGCTACCGCTATTTCAACGTTTGGCGCGCGCGGGCCCGTTTCATGGAGACGCATTTTTACGCGCAGATCCTGAACGGAAAACGCGGAGCCGATGATGAGAGCTGGCGTGCGATCCTCGCTGAGGACTACCTGCATCCGCGTCATCATATCAGCTTCGTTCGAGCCGCCGGCCGTCGTATTCGGCGTACATACATCTGGATCATCGGGATCCAAACGACCGCCTATTTTGGCAAGCTCGCAATTCATCCGGAAATGGCAAACCACTTCAACGAATTCATCGATCGCGCCACGATCGGGCCCATTCCCGGTTGGGTGGTGCTGTGCTGCGGCCTCATCTACAATCTCTGCTGGGTCGGCCTTGCGCTTGGCACCTATTGGGCTGATCGGCATGCACACAAAATCGCACCAGCGCAGCCGCCATGGGTTGAGGTCGAGTGGATTCCGCGATGGCGGTGCACCTCTCCCCTTGTGGGAGGTCGGATTGCGAAGCAATCCGGGTGAGGGGTTTGTCTCCACGAGGTAAACTGCTTTTCGCGTGCGCGGAAGCAACCCCTGATCCGGCGCTGCGCGCCACCTTCTCCCACAAGGGGAGAATTTGCAAGTTGCAGCCTAGTCGCTGCTGGTGTTAGACTTGCGTCTAAGCCATTGAAATCCCATATAGAACTAGCTGACGCTATGCTGGCACTAGCAGCCGCTATGCCTCCGCTGTTTCTTACACTCGCTTAACACCAAGGACAATTCCGACCATGCCCAAGCCCCGCAAGATCGCGCTGGAGACGCCGACCGCCCGCGCCAAGCTCACCCCGCGCAAGCCATCCTATTTCGTCCGCGTCGCGCCGCACATCGCGCTCGGTTATCGCCGCAACCCGAGCGGCTTCGGAACGTGGAGCGTGCGCTATGCCGATGGCAGTCCGAACGGCTGGCTGGAGAAATTCGGCATCGCCGACGATCTGGAGCCCGCCGACGAAAGAAGTGTTCAACTACGATCAGGCGCTGAGCAGGCGCGCAAGCTGGCACGCGGCGACACCGATGCCGAGACCGAAACCGCGAGCGGCTTCGCGCCGGTCAGCGTCGAGGCGCGTTGAACCGCTTACGAGGACGATCTCAAGGCGCGTCAAGGCTCGATCTACAACGCGCGCATGCCGCGCCGGCATTTGACCGCCGCGCTGCTGGCGAAGCCGGTCTCGATGTTGTCCGCGAACGAGCTGAAGAAGTGGCGCGACAGCCTGATCGGCGGCGAGCTGGAGGAATTCATCGATCAACAGGATGTTGAAGTGTTTGCGGACCGCATTGAAGCTGGCCGCGCGGCACGATCCGCGAATCCAGAACATGGACGCTTGGAAGACCGGCCTTGAAAGCCTGCCGGACGCGACGAACGACCGCAACGTCATCTTGGCCGATCGCAGGTGTCCGCATTCGTCCGCGCCGCCTATGCGCGCGATGGCGCGCTCGGCCTGTACGTCGATACGCTGGCGGTGAGCGGCGCGCGACCGTCGCAGGCGTCAAGGCTTCTGGTGGCTGATCTGGTCGCCGATGCGAAAGCGCCGCGTTTGCGGATGCCGAAGAGGGGCAAAGGCGGCTCGAAAGAACCGCGTCGCGCGCAAGGCGGAGCGCTTCTCGGTGCCGATCACGTCGGCGCTGGCGCTGAAGCTGAAGGCCGCAGCGAAGGGCCGTGCGCCGGATGCGCCGCTGTTGCTGCAGGCCGATGGCACGCCGTGGGGCGAACGGCCGAGCGAGAACTATCGCGAGGACATCCGCGAGGTCGTCGCGGCCATCGGCGAAGATCCCGACATGGTGTCGATGTACGCGTTGCGGCATCGTCCATCGTGCGCGCGTTGCTCCTCGACGTTCCGATTCGAATCGTTGCGGCATCGCACGACACCAGCGTCGCGGCGATTGAGAGGCACTATTCGAAGTTCATCCTTGAACACAGCCGACGACATCAGCCGCCGCGCGTTGCTGCATCACGAGGACGCCGACAACGTCGCGATGGCGGGCTGATGCGCAGACTACGGAAACTGGCCAATTACAATAGAGCAGTCTTAAACTGGCCGGAAATGCATTTCGAGGCAGTTTCTAATGCGACCCGGTGCTTCACAGGCACCGGGTTTTTTTCATCACCGCGTTCAACCTTGTTGAGGTCGCGCTGCTGTTCACATATATTCAGCAACTGCCCGTTGCTCAGATCGTCGCACTCGAAACAATTTGCGCGTCGGCTCATTACGGTCCCTTTGACTCGACGACGCAGCGTCAGCTTGCGGCAGCATCCAACTAGGAGGAGCTGCCCAATGGCCCGCCAGAGACTCAGAAGCCCGCGTCAACGCCGACCGCGTCAAGCGGAGCGGCCGCCAATTCCAACGAGACCGGAGCGACGGCGCACGCACGAGCCGAAGGGCCGATAAGGCGAGCCGAAGAGCCGCCGGTTGAGCTGAAGGCCTACACGATCCCGCAGTTCTGCGCGGCGCACAACATCAGCCTCGATTCCTATTATCGGATGGCGCGTGCTGGCACCGGACCGGAGATCATGAAGGTCGGGCATAGCACACGGATCAGCGTCGAAGCCGCCAAGGCGTGGCGCGAGGCGGGAAAGGCTGCGACGAACGCAAGAGCGAAGCCGCAGCGCCAAGGCCGCAGCAAGCACGCCGAGAACGCGGAAGCCTGAACAACACACGACCCCGGACCACGATGTCCGGGCTGAACTTCACCGGCGGGCAAGCCGAACAGTCCCACCTGCGGACACTGCGGACCTGACGAGATCGATCAGGCACCGCTGCGAATGATGAAACGCGAACCGCCCCGGAGGGGGACAACCGGGGCGGCGCGACATTCGCAAGGCTACGTCATCAATCACCGTGCTCCGTCAAGAGCGGTGCTGATGTAGCCGGAAAACCGGATCACATCAATGCCCGACACCAAGACCAACAACACCGCCGCCAAATTCCCGAGCTTCAACTGGATGCGCGGCGTGTCCGACGACAAGCGGATCAGCGTCATCCATCGGTTCGTCCTGCTACGGCTATGCATCCATCGCGATGAAAAGCGCGGCGGAAAATGCGATCCCGGTTACGACATCGTCGCCAAAGAGCTTGGCGTGCATCGCACGACGGTCATGCGAGCGGTCGATGTGGCGGTGCAATTCCGATGGCTTGCACCGCCGATCCGAGGCCGACGCGCGAACGCCAGTTTCATCTTCCTATTCCCCGATCAAGAAGTCGCTCCTGGAGCGACTTCTAAACCCGATCAAGAAGTCGCTGAACCGAGCGACATCTTGGAAAATCAAGAAGTCGCTCCCGGCGAGTTAAGAAGTCGCTCAAAACGCGTTAAGAAGTCGCTCAAAAAAAGGGCTTCTCGAACAAAATCAAAAACTTCCACCCAACACGGGCATAACGAAGGCAAAGAAGAACGGGCAAAGAAGATATATCAGCCCCCCGATGTTGCTTCGCCGGAATTCGAAGGAGGACACGCCGGCGAAACCGGATCGAAAAAAAGATGGTTAGCAAAAAATTATCACCACGTTAAAGCCGACAATCGAAATCGCTGACCGGGTTCAACAAGATTTCGGCCGATCCCGACCCCAGGACAAGCGCGGCAAGGAGAAAACCCGCAAGGCCTACGACGTGGTCGTGATCAAGCGCGGTGTCCCTCCCGCCAAGATCAACGCCGCCATGGTGCCTATGCCGCCGAGATGGCATCGAGGCTCGAGCGCCGCAAGCACGCCGGGAGAGCACCGACCCTTCACCAAGCATCCCTCCAACATGGCTCAACGACGGTGGCTACGACGACGAGATCGCCCGACGGGCCGGTCACCATCGATCAGGACGGCAACGTCATCGACGACGCCAGCGCCGCGACGGTCAGGGCCGCAAACCATCGAGGAAGATCGCCGACGAAGTTACTCGCCGAGATCGAGCAAGAGAGCGCGAGGTCGTGACCGGCATCGTCAAATATCCCGGCGGCGGTCTGTCGCGTTCGCCCGACGAAAAAACACGGCAACGCACTGATCAGCGCCACGCTCGACAAAGTCGCCGCGCCGTTGCAAGTCGCGGGCCGATGCCGCAGCGAATTGAGCGGCTTGTTGCGGCATGTCAACATCCACAGCGACGATCCGCAGCCCGGCACTTTGGCAGACGCCAAGTTCAACCACGGGAGGATGCTCAAGCGCGCCGCGCTGGTCGATGCGACGAATAGCGCGCTGTTTCCGATAGCCTACCCGAACGTGATCGCGAGCCCGACGATCACGCGCCCGGATGCGGTGATGATGCTGGCCGTGCTGTTTGGCACGCTCGGCAAGAAAGGCACCGACAGCAAGACGCTGATCCGCGCGTGTATCGACATGCTCACGCCTAACTCCGACATCATCGGCGAAGCGACGGGACTATGGAAGCCGATCAACAACCATCACCCGGTCGTCGTCGCGTTGGCGATCCGGAAGCTGGTCTACGGCTCCGTTTTCACCAGCGTGCCGAGTTGCGCGGCGCATTGCAGGCCGCGCGCAACAGCATCCTGTGGCTCGATCCAAGACACCGACCGCTGGATGAAATTGCTCCAGGCCAGCGACCGCATGGTGTTCAAAAAGGATCGCGCCGGTTGGGATCGTGCCTATGCGAACGTCGGAGCCGACGTCGCGACCGTGATGCAGGACCGCAACGAAGCCGGTTACGAGGGCGACGACGAGGACGACAACGAACCGCCGATCGCCGAGATGGGCGGCGCTGGAGGCGATGCGGATCGAAAAACTTGGACCACCAACCGAAGGAGGCGAACCATGATCATGAAGCTAAGATGGAAGCGCGCGAGCAAGCACGTTTGGAAATCGCAAACCGTTGCCAAGCGCCGATACGAGATATTTGGGCCATACGTTCAAGCCTACACGCGCATCGTCGCATACAGCATCGCCTGCTTTGCCGTCGCGCGATCATCGGGGAAATGGTACGTGCGCTACATCCACAACGTTTCTCCTCGCAATCTAAAAGAAGCCAAGGCGCTCGCGCAAGCTTCACGCCAACGGCGAACGCATTCGACCCGATCCGCCTTCCGCTGCGACCCGCACGACGACGGATTTTCAACGCTGGGGCGACTATCGGCATGAGGCGCTCGCCGATCAACGGCAAATCACCGCCATGCAACAGCAGCTCACCAACGACGAACGCGGTACGCTTCACTGATGCACGAACCGCACCCGCCATCCCGCCGCCGTCAGCGCAACGCCACGCACGAACGGCGACGGCTGGCGGCGAAAGAAAAACGCGAGGCCGACGCCAAGCGGAAACGCAACAGCGGGAGCGCGACGACGATGGGATAATCACTTTTCCCGGCCGAGCAAGTCAGGCCGCGATCAATGCCATCGTCGCCCGCAGCATCTTTCTCGGCAAGACCAAGGAGGAAGCCGACCGCGAGGCGAGAGACCCGAAAAAACTCAGCGCCGAGGTCAGCGACATTTTGGATCAGTCGGCACTACGATCTGGTACGAGCTGATCGGAAAATAAAATTTCAGCGTGACATCAGGCAGGTACGATGGGGCGTAACCTGTCGGCATGACCGAAGCAGTCCGCAAACCATTTTTCCCGCCATCCGCCGACGCCATCCGCCGCGCCGGTCTCACCGCATTGATGCGCACCGCCACCGCGCATGTCCTCGCTGCCGAGCGAAAGGACAAGGGTCGCGAAGACCCGGTTAAGCTCGCCGAGCGCATGTGGCCGGGCGACAGGGACGTCGCGCTGTTGACCCGTGGCACGGTCGGCACGGCGACGACGAGCAACACCAGCGCGCTGCTGGCGACGTTGACGGAATATTTCATCGCCGCGCTCGCGCCGATCTCCGCCGCCGCCGCGTTGTTGGCGAAGACCTTGCAATTGTCTTTCGACGAGGCCGGGACGATCAGCGTTCCCGCATTCGTCGCCACTGCCAGCGGTGCCTCGTTCGTCGGTGAGCTGCGGCCCATTTCCGCACGCTCGCTGGTGGCGCAGCCGTTGCTGTTGGAGCCGAGCAGCTTGAAAACGATCACCGGCTTGACCGAGGAGATGGTCGCGGGCTCCGGAGGCAACGCGGAGCGGATGATTGAAGACTGCTTGAAGCGCTCGGTCGCCTTGGCATTGGATGCCGCGCTGTTCGATGCCAACGCGATCGTTCCCGAGGTGAGGCCCGCCGGTCTGCGCAATGGCGTCAGCGCCTCGACCGCCAGCGGCGCGACCGATCCGACCGACGCCATGATCGCCGACATCCAGACGCTCACCGCCATCGTTGCTGCCGTCAGCGGCAGCGAGCCGATTGTGTTGATCGCCGCGCCCGCGCGCGCGAAGACTATGCCGTTGCGCTCGGTCGCGCTCGCGCTCAATTCGTCGTTCGTCATTTTGCCATCGTCGGAAGTCCGGGGCCAACGATTTGCTCGCCGTCACGCAGTCGGCCATCGTCAGCGCGTCGGGCTCGATCCCGGAAATCACGGTCGCGCGCGAAACCACGCTGCATTTCGACGACAACCCGCAACAGCTCGTGAGCGCCGGAACGCCGCCGGTCGTCGCCGCGCCGCAGCGCGGCTTGTTCAAACCAATTCAATCGCGCTCAAATGCCGTCTGCCCGTGAGCTGGGCGAAGCGACATCCGGCCAGCGTCGCGTGGCTGACGGCAACAGCATGGTGAGGTAGCAGACATGACGACGACACCGACAACACCAACACCGAAGACAGCGGCACCAACACCGACACCGCAGGCCGCGCCGACGCCGAGTACGCCAACGCCGACGCAGCATGAGAACGATCAGTTTCGATTGGCGGTGGCCAGCGGCACGCTGCCGCCTGTCTGGGTGTTTAAGGCGGACGGCAGCCCGGTCGATGCGCACGCCATCGATCCCACGCAAAAGCCGCCGACTTGGCCGTGAATGGTGATCGCGATGGACGAGAGAGCCCGAGCAATCCTCGCCGAAGCCCGCAAATCGCTTCACCGAATTCGCGATGTCACCGTCGAGCACCGCTCCCACGACGACGATGCACTGACGCGATGGCGCGCGGGAATGCCGAAGCACGAGCCGACGCTGACCGCCGCCGAGACCGAGCGCAAGATCTCCGACGCAATCGCCGCGCACCGCGAGCTGTGGCTCGACATTCATGGTCGAGCGATGGCGCACGAGCGGCAGCTCCACCGCGCCGATCGCGAAGGTGCGCACCGAACTGCGCAAGCTGGTCGCCGATGATCGGACACTGGCTCGCCACGAGCTGAACCGGCAGCGCGCCGACCACGACCGGATGCGCGCCAGCATGTTGGCCGAGATCCAGCAACTGCGGGCGAAGAATGCCGAATTGGAACTGCGCATCGACGGCCTGACCCATGAGACGACCAAGGCCGCGAGGATCATCGACTTGCCGGTGCTGCCACGAAGTCGTCATGCCGGATGACGATCACAAGCTCAGCGACGAGGCCAAGGTCATCATGCGGTTCGCCACCATCGCGGGATTGAGGGACGATTGCGAGCAACTCGCCGCGTTGTTCGCCGAGTTGACCGAAGCACAGCGCGCGAAGCTCATGGTTTTGTTGTTTGGCGAACTATAACCTACGGTTGAGTGCTGGCCTAGTCCTAGTGCAACGGCGGCGTCGCTGCAGCTATGTGCAGGACTGTCTTTTAGCAAGTTATTCTCTTGGGTTCCGCGCTCTTGTGTCTGCATTCGGACCTATGTCGGATTGCGAATAGCTCAGTGATATCAAGCGGTTAGTAAGGTGTCTGGGATCAGGCAGTTACGAGCAGTTACGAGACGTCAGAGATCGAAGCCCAGAAACGGTCCATGGTGCGCTGGATCGAGGCCGAGGCGGTGGAGAAGGGACCATCCAGCACCGGGAAAACGCTGCCAGCGAAGCCAGCAAGCCCATCAGCCGCGTTTTGGGGGTGGGGGGCGGGGTCCGGAGAAAAATTTCCGGTGGTAAGTTTCCCCGGCGCGGCGGCGCTCGGAACTTGCTACCACCTGTAGTAGGCGTTTATGGAACTCGGCGGTTCTCGTAGTAAATCCTTCTCTATTGTCCTATCATCCCGTGGAACCCGGATGGAACCGCAATTCAACCTGTCCGTTCATCGTCGGAACCCGCCATGCCGAGACAAGCCGCCGCCTCCGCCGGATTCGCGACCGGGACAACCGGCACCCGGATGCTGCTGAAGGCACCCGACGGACCTCGACCAGATCGAGCGCGTCGGAATTCGCCAACCTGATCGCAGGCGCGCCCGCGTCTCACTTCCTGCCGTCAGACGTGCCGCTGATCGCCGCCTATGCGAAAGCCATCGTCGCCGAACGTGTGGCGAGCGGTGAGCTGGCCGCCGCCTATGTCGTCGACGACAAGCCGAGGTCCGTGGCTGCCGATCTGGCAGGCCAAAGTCAGGGCGCTGACGACGCTGGCGAGAATGTTGTCGCTTGAGTCCGGGAGGCCGCGTGGCATCGAAGCCTGCCGAGGGCGGGGGAGCCGGTGAGTTACTACGGCCGCGTTGCCTTGGAGGCGAAGCGCGATGAAACCAACTGAGAACAAGATCCTGACCGCCGCCGACGAGGACGCGCTGACGCGAGCCCTTGCTGTAACCCGCGCCGAGAGACGGTGGCCGCCGCAAGCAGATCGACGACATGCTCGCCGATAAATCTTGGCAAAGCGTCGCCGTGTTCGCCGCCAGTTGCGCGCAGAGTCGTTGCGCTGAACCTTGCGCCGTGGCAGTTGCCGCCGTTCCGCGCCAGCCTCGCGCGATCTGAACATGCCCTTCGGCGATGCGAGCGGCAGAACGCGAGAGCGCCGAGCTGTTGCAAGCGGCTTTTGAACGGCGCCAACTTATCGATATTCGAGCCCGATCCGTGCGATGCGCTTGCCGAGGCCGAGCAGCGGACGGGGCGGTAAAGTGATGCTGCCCGACGGTGCTGTCGGGGGCAGCGCTCGCCTCCCCCGTGCACGGGGGAAAGGGTAAATGAGTTGCGCCATGATCTCGCTTTCCGATGACGAACTTGCAGCAGTGATGTCCGCCGCCCGTCCGATCCCGCCGCGAGACCGCGACCAGTTTCTCCGCGACGTCGCCGCCGAGCTGTCGCGACATCTGGAAATCGGACCCGGCATCATCGCCCGCGTCACCGCCGCCGCGCAGAAGCGATACCTCAACCCGCCAAGCCTGCAGGGCATCGGCGGCAAGTATCGCTGAAGGCGGCGCAGGCCGAGCATCTCTCCCAGATCCGGGAGAGATGGCCGGGAGCGAAATGCTCTCCGGGATCGCGGAGACCATTCCGGGAATTGCCTCGTGTTTTCAGAGCAAGAAGGGCATGCGCCATGTGGCTGATGTCCGATCCCGAAGCCGTGCTGTTCGTCGCGCTGGTCGCGCTGGCGCTGGTGACGTGAGGTATCGGCCCGATAGCTTCAGCCGTTGCGGGCGCGGAACCGGCTTGTCGACAGGCGTTGCTGCAAGTCTTGGCATCAGAGCGGAGCGGCGTGAACTTCTTGCCGCAGGCTGCGCATTTGCGCGGCTTTTCGACGGCCCGCAGCCGGGCACGGCGGTGCCGCCAGTAACAGGCGCTGGTGCAGTGATAGATTTTATCTCGGCCGGGCACCGCTCGACAGCGGCCGCAAACCCAACGCTGGTCAGGAGGATGGGGGGGGGGAAGGCCGTAGTCGCCATAAAAAGAAAAAGGGCCGTTGCGGGAATTGCGGTCCCTGCATTCCTCGCCGCACCGGATCATTGCGCCGCACTTGACGCAGCGGACAGGCTGACAAAATGAATTCCGAAGCTCGCATGGCGTTACACTTTCCGCGCCATCCAACGGTACCGGCGGATAGCGCTTTTAGTGTAACACAGATCGTTTCCGTGAGTTTCTATCGGAAAGCGCTGAAGTGTAACACGGATTGCGTCTGGCGGTTCTGCCAGTTGGCGAAGAAATGTAACGCGCCTCACTGCATCGTCTCGCGCGCCGCGCTCGACCGTGATCTTCGCCCGCCTTGCCGCAGCCGTCCATCGAGATGCACGTGACCGATCAGCGGCGCGAGCATGCGCAGCCGGTTGCGCCTTCGCCGGGCCGCTGCAGATCTGTTCGACGTCGCGTCCCCATAGCGGGTGACACTGGTCGTGCCGCGCGCGTCAATGACGACGAGATGAAACGGCCGCTCGAATCCGCAGCCCTCGACAAAGTCGGAGATCATCGCTGCGAAGCGGGCTTGATCGTGCGCGTCATGGGGGCGAGGGTAGCACGAGCGCAAACTTTCAGGGGAACGCATCCCCTAAAGTCCACCGAAACTCGGGGAGTCGGCTCCCCTAGTAAAAAGTTCACTAGGAAAGTCGCTCCTCCTAAGTGCGCGCGAACGCGGCGTCGGCGCGAACGCCGGCTGGCTTTGAAGCGCCGCACCGATTCGCCCAGCACGCGATCGATGGTGGAATCATCGAGACGCCGCAGGAAGCGGTACAGCGTGGTGTAGTCGGGCACCGAAGTCAGCTGCAGCACGGCGCGCAGCTCGCGATGTTCGCGCAAGCGCACCTCGGTTTCACGAAAGGTCCAATCTTCCGCGCGCATCAAGCAAAGCACGGCCAGCAACTGCGGCTGGGTGAATTGATGTTTGCTGAAACGGCTGCGGTAAGGCGGCAGAATCGCCGCAGCGCAGTCCAAAGCCACGCGAGCAAACGGCAGGAGTCCGATCTCGAGCATCCCACCTCCTGCCCCGATCGAAAACACCAAACCCTTGCGAATGGCTCGTCCAAAAGTCATGCGTATGCCCAGGATGTCAACAGAGCCATTTGAGATTTCAGAGAACGGCGAAGAGGGAGCGAGCGGCATGTGAGGCCGCGGTCGAGCGCGGTTGTTGTTGGCGATTGTAGTCGTCGGAGGGCGCAGTCCGCCTAGGCGGACGCCCCTACGGCCGAAGATCATTTACAGCGGCGGAAATGAACAGAGCCATTTCAGATTGGAAATTTCATTGAGAGCGAAGAGCGAACTACAGGCGAGTTGGCGGGATTTGTAGTGCTCAATTTTGTTGTGAGATTTGGCCACGCAAAAATGCCCGCTGGCAGCCGGCGCTACCCTGGCGGCTTTTGTAGCGTGGGGGCTTCGGGTGGGCGCTGAAGCGTTGGGGCGCCTTCTGGGCGGGGTTTTTCTGGGATGCGTTCTTCGGGTGACGGGGGGATTAGCCATTGGAAATTGTTGGCTTGAGGGATGATCGCTAGTTGGGTGCGATTGCCTGCGGCTATGGCTTCGATTGCGGCTCTTAGGAATGGCAGGCCTTGCGCTGCCATTTGCTTGTCGGTTTCGGCGTGGAGGATTGCGTCGGCGCCTGCTGCTTGATCGGGAGAGGACGTGCGGATTTTTTCCAGGCGTTCATCGTGGGCCAGGAGCAGGTCGCGTAGCGGGGTTTGATTGTCGTCGGCGGGATAGTGAATTTCGATTAGCGCGTGCGCGTCCTTTTTTTCCGGGGGCCAGAATTGAGTGTAACGCGGTCGCTGCACTCTCGTTTGCCAGTAGTCGCCGCGCTCGGGTTCTTGGTGGATTGTGTAGGCGAGTTGCCAGACTTCGGGGCCGTAGCCTGGGGCGTAGTCGGCCAGGATTAGTTCGGTAAGCGGCTCGGTTTCGCTGAGGCTCAGGTGGCTGTGAATGTTGCCGGCGGCTTCGTTCAGGAGGACTAGAAAGCCGAGGCCGGTTTGCTCGATGTCGATGGCGGTTTTTTCTGAGTCGCTGGGAGCGGCCAGATGCGGCCTATTGGCGCCGACGGCATTGCCGCGGGCGTGTTGGAGACCTTGGGCCAGATTGGCGATGGTTTGGCGCGAGGAGGGGGAGATCCAGACTGTTGCGCCTAATAGGATGCCGGCTCTTTGGCCGCTGATTGGGACGATTGGGGGCGTGAGCGTGCCTGGCTCGATTTTGTTTTCGATTGTGGCGATTACTATGGCGTCTTTGTAGACGGCGACGATTACGCGGCCGGAGGATAGATTGGCGATTACTTCTTCGGTGAGTTGGTCGGCGTCTTGGGCGCGGGCGGGGCAGGAGACGAGGAAGAAGAGAGTTGCGAGGATTAGGATGGATTTTGTCGCACGGGGCATTTTGTGTGGAGTACATCATAAAGGAAGTTGGGAGATTTCAAATTTCAGATTTGAGATTTCAGAGGTAGGCGAAGAGGGATCGAGCGGCGATTTGGAGGCCGCGGTTGAGCGCGGTTGTTGTTGACGATTGTGGTCGTAAGATGCCGGCGGGGACGCCAGCGCTACCTGGCTTGAATGGCGGTTATCGCTACTACGTTTACTATGTCTTGTGTGGTGCAGCCTCTGGATAGATCGTTGGATGGACGAGCTAGACCTTGGAGGATTGGGCCTAGGGCCTGGGCGTTGCTGGTGCGCTCTACCAGTTTGTAGGCTATGTTGCCGGAGTTTAGATCGGGGAAAATCAGGACATTTGCGCGGCCTGCTACCGGGGAGCCTGGGGCTTTGCTGGCGGCGATTTCGGGGACCAGGGCGGCGTCGGCTTGGAGTTCGCCGTCGATGGTTAGATCGGGTCGGCGGGCTTTGGCTATGCGCAGGGCTTCGCGGATTTTTTCTAGTTGCGGATGATTGGCTGAGCCTTTTGTGGAGAAGGAAAGAAGGGCTACTCGCGGGGCGGCTTCGAGGAAATTGCGGGCGTTTTCGGCTGTGGCTATGGCGATTTCGGCTAGTTCCTGGGCGTCGGGATCGGGGACTACGCCGCAATCGGCGAAGAGCATGGCGCCGCTTTCGCCCAGGGCTGTGCCGTTGCTTGGCGGCGTGACCATGAGGAAAAAACTCGAGACTAGTTTGGAATCTGGGGCCAGGCCGATCGCGTGGAGTGCGGCGCGAACTGTGTCGGCGGTGGAGTTTGCGGCGCCGCCTACGGAGCCATCGGCATCGCCGGCGGCTACCATTAGATTGGCGAAATAGAGTGGAGTGCGGGCGGCGGCTTGGGATTCTTCTTGCGTGGCGCCTTTGGCGCGGCGGCGTTCGTGGAGGATTTGGGAGTAGGATTCGAGGCGCGGGCTGGAATTGGGATCGATGATGGTGATGCCGGAGAGAGAGACGCCTGCTTTTTTTGCGCTGGCTTCTATAGCTGCGGGGCGGCCTAGTAGAGTGATGCGGGCGAAGCTTTCGGACGTGATGATTGCTGCGGCGGCGATCACGCGCGGGTCTTCGCCTTCGGGTAGGACGATGCGCTTGGGGGAGCTGCGGGCGCGATTTTTTAGAGTGTCGAGGAGATTCACGGCGGATTCAAAGTATCATAAATCTGTGGCGCGCGAGATTGGCGTTGCGTGGCGTGATGTTGGTCTGCATCTTGCACGAAGAGGCCCGGCTAAAGCGCGGGCCCTACGAACGGCTAAAGCATTCGGAGAGGGAGATGGAATGACGGGACTTTTTGGGAGGGGTGGATTGAAATCTTTGAAGAGTTTGCGGCATGGTGGGAAGCGCGTTTCGGAAATTTTGGAATTGCACGACCGATTTACGCGCGGAGCGGATGGAGGAGTGCGTGCGGATTTGAGCTCGGCGGATTTGCGGCGGGCGGATTTTTCCGGCGCGAATTTGGCTTATGCCAATTTTTCCGGCGCGAATCTGGAGGGAGCGCGATTTTTTGGCGCCAAGCTCACTTTTGCGGATTTGAGCGGCGCGAAATTGCATGGAGCGGATTTGCGGAAGACGGATTTGACGGAGACAAATTTGAGCGGAGCGGATTTGTCCGAGGCGCAGATTACCGGCGTGGAAATGTTGCGCGCGGATTTGTCGGGCGCGAATCTGCGCGGCGCGAATCTGACCAATGCGAATTTGCGCCTGGTGAATGTGCGCGGCGCGGATTTTGCCGGGGCGAAATTGACCACCACGGTGATGACGGAGACGGATTTGACTGGGGTGGATTTATCGGGAAATGATCTTTCTACTGCGCTTATGCCGCGGGGATGGAAGAAGCCGGAATTGAAGTAGAGTGGCGAACATGGCCGAAAGGCGGGAGGGCTGAGAGAGTGTGGGTGAGAACCGGAAAAACAAAACCTCAGCGGCTAAAGCCGTATTGATATTGCGGCATGCGCGGCACGACTGAAGTCGTGCCCTGACAAAAACTCTACGTTGTCGCACAGGCTCTAAAGACCCTCCCGTACGGATTCCCGGTTCTTCTTCGATACTCTGGCGGCTTGCCTTGATTTGGGGAGCGGCCTACTATGGGCCGCTGATGGGTTCGCAGCTACTTACTGGACTTACAATCTCCCATTACCGCGTGCTTGAGAAATTGGGCGGCGGGGGCATGGGCGTCGTGTATAAGGCTGAAGACACGAAGCTCAAGCGGCTGGTGGCGCTGAAATTTCTTCCTGAAAATGTGACGCGCGATGCTACGGCGCTGGAGCGATTCCGGCGCGAAGCGCAGGCGGCTTCGGCGATCAATCACCCAAACATTTGCACGATTTACGATATTGATGAGGCGAATGGTCTGCCTTTCATTGCCATGGAATTGCTTGAAGGCACTACGCTGAAGCACCGGTTGACCGGCCAGCCGCTGGCGCTCGCGCCGATGCTGGAAATCGCGATTGATGTGGCGGATGGATTGGATGCGGCACATTCGCGCGGGATCATTCATCGGGATTTGAAGCCAGCGAATATCTTTGTGAGTGTCGCGGGGGCAGGCGAAGATTTTGGATTTCGGATTGGCGAAGCAGGTGGGACGGGTTGCGGGGGAAACGCGATCGGTGGACGCGGCGCTAGTCGAGTCCGATCCGAATTTGACGAGTCCGGGGACGGCGCTGGGGACGGTGGTGTACATGTCGCCGGAGCAGGTATTGGGCGAGGAGTTGGATGCGCGGACGGATTTGTTTTCGTTTGGGCTGGTGCTTTACGAGATGGCGACGGGGCGGCAGGCGTTTACCGGGAAATACTTCGGGGATGATCTTTCACGCGATATTGGAGCGCGAGCCGGCGCCTGCGGCGCGCGTGAATCCGGAATTGCCGGCGGAGGTCGATGGAATTATTTCCAAGGCGCTGGAGAAGAATCTGAAGATGCGTTATCAGACGGCGCGGGATTTGGGCGCGGATTTGCGGCGCTTGAAGCGCGATACGGATTCGGGGCGATCTGCGCGAGTGTCGGCGGTGGGCGCGACGCCTGAGACGGTGGCGGCGGACGCCGCAACAGCAGAGACGGGAAAATCCGCGGTGCGGGAGTCTGGGCGGACGAGCAGTTCGGTGGTAGAGGCCGCGCAGCAGAACAAGGGCAAGCTGATCGCGGCGGCGGTGGTGCTGCTGGCGCTGGTGGCTGGGGCGGCGTATGGAATCTACGCGCTGCTGCATCGCGAAGCGGCAATCCCCTTCCAGCATTTCACGGCGACGAAGCTTACGAATTCGGGGAAAGTTGGCGCCACGGCGATTTCGCCTGATGGAAATTTTGTGCTGAACGTGGTGAGCGATAAGGGACTCGAAAGCCTGTGGCTTTTCAACGTGGGAACGGGAAGCAACACGCAGATTCTTGCGCCGGAAGCACAGCGGCCACTTCGAGCCGGTTTTTTCTCCCGACGGAAATTACATCTACTACCGAAAGAAACGCAATCAGATGCACGATCGTGCTGGACCTGATGCGGATACCTGTTCTAGGCGGCGCGCCAGCAAGTGATATCAAAGGACGTGGATGTCGGCCCAGCGATCTCCGCGGATGGCCGGCGGCTTGCCTTTATACGTTACAACGACCCTGAGTTCGGAAAGATGCGGCTGATCTCCGCGAACATGGAGGGAAGCGACGAGCAGGTGCTGCAAGATTGATACAGGGCTGGCGATCGATCGGTCTCGGGCGTGGTCGCCGGATGGCAAACAACGTGGCGTTCGTGGAGTTCGACGTAGAAATTGAAGAACGCGGGCGTCACGATTCGAACGCTGGACGTAGCTTCAAGAAAGAGCACGAGTGCTCGCAAGGTTCACGCGATCGTTGGGCATGACCGCGCTGGCGTGGATGGCAGATGGCGCAGGGACTTCTGGTGAGACTACATCCTGAAAAGCGTGCCACTGGCGCGGCAGCAGATCGGCTACCTCTCGGCTCCGGTAGCGGGCAAATTCGCGACATCACCAATGATTTGATACGGCTACGCTGGGATCAAGTTTATCGCGAGATGCCAAATCGCTGGCGACGACTCAAAGCGGTACGAGCGATGCGATCGTGCTGCAGCCGTACGAGCGGCGGCGGCTGGGTGCGCGAAAAACAATTCCCATGTAGAAGTGACGACGGCTTTCGATTGGCTGAGCGAGACGGAGCTGGCCAGAGGCTACGCTGGGGAATTGGAGCGTCTGCCGCTGGACGGATCGCCGACGACGAATCTGGTTGCCGATGGACGCGGGTGGATCAACGATGCGGTGGTGTGCGGACAGGGAAAGTACATCGTGCTCGAATGGTATTCCAAGGATGGTCAAACCGACGGGGCATTGTGGCGCATGGATGCGGACAGCGCACATTTGCAGAAGATTACAACGGACCAGTTCGACCTCAGGCCCGCATGCCCGTCCGATGGAAAGTGGCTTTATTTCCTGAAATCGGGGGTTGCGACGACGCTGATGCGCATGCCGATTGAAGGAGGAGCAGCCGAGGAAATTTCCGTACTCCCAGCTCCGAACACGCAGTGGGCTTGTATGGGATGGGAATGTCGCGCGACGCTACGCCTGCGGGAAATCTGCGCGGGAGCCTGCGGCGGTGGCGCTGCGGCGGCGGGTTTCGATTCCCAGGCGCTTGATTTTTTGATTTAGCGTGCTGAGCGGGATTTGGAAGCGCTCGGCGGCTTCGGTTTGGTTCCAGTTGGTGCGTTCCAGCATGTCTACGATTACTCGGCGCTCTACCTCTTCCATGATTTGAAATAGGGAGTGCGACGGGTTGCCGCTTTTGCGTTAGCCGTCGCTGCCGGGAGATGGCGGGCAGAAATTCGGCTAGCTGCAGGCGGACGCCTTTGACGATTTCGCGGGTGCGGACGCTTTCCGGGAGCAGCTCGACGTCCATGGTTTCGAGATTCGAGAGGACTACGGCGCGCTCGACCACGTTTTCCAGTTCGCGGACGTTGCCGGGCCACTCGTAATCCATCATCAGCTTCATGGCGCTGTTGGTGAAGCGCGCGGGGGCTTGGCGTTTTCTGTGCGATAGCGCTCGAGGAATTTTTCGACGAGCAGCGGAATATCTTCTTTGCGATCGCGCAGCGGGGGCAGCTGCAGAGAGATTACGTTCAGGCGATGGAAGAGATCTTCGCGGAAGCGGCCTTCGCGGACCAGCGTGGTGAGATCTTCGTTGGAGGCGGCCAGGATGCGGACGTCGACTTTGATCGTGTCCGTGCCGCCGAGGCGCATGAATTCGCGTTCCTGGATCACGCGCAGGAGCTTGGCCTGCGTTTCCGGGCTGATGGTGCTGATTTCGTCGAAGAAGATGGTGCCTTGATCGGCGACTTCGAAGAGGCCTTTTTTCGAGGCTACGGCGCTGGTGAAGGCGCCGCGGACGTGGCCGAAGAGTTGGGATTCGAGGAGATCGACCGGGATGGAGCCGGTATTGACTGGGATGAAGGGCTTGTCGGCGCGCGTGGAGGCTGAGTGGATGGCCTTGGCGATTAGTTCTTTGCCGGTGCCGCTTTCGCCGTTGATCAGAACGGTGGAGCGCGACGGGGCGACCTGAGTGACGAGGTCGAGCACGGCGAGCATTTTTTCGCTCTTGCCGATGATGCTGGGGAAATTGTAGCGCTGCTTGAAGGCGCGCTTGAGTTGGACGTTCTCTTCGCGCAGGCGGCGGCCTTCGATGGCCAGCGAAACTTGGGCGATCAGCTCGTCATTCGACCAGGGCTTGGTGATGTAGTCCTGCGCGCCGCTTTTGAAAGCCTGGCGGGCCATGTCGATGGAGCCGAATGCGGTGATCAGGATGATGGAAAGATAGGGATCGCGGCGGCGGATTTCGCGCAGGAGATCGAGGCCGTTGCGATCGGGCAGGCTGACGTCGAGTAGCAGAAGATCGAAGGGCTGATCTTCCAGGCGCGCGAGGCCCGCTGCGCCGGTGTCGGCTGGGGTTACGTCGAAGCCTTCGGAGGAGAGGAGAGCTTCGAGGCCTTCTCGAATTTCCGCTTCGTCGTCAACTACAAGGATCGAACCTTTACGCATGAACAGCCTTCCGCGCGACCGGGAATTCCAAGCGGAAGGAGGTGCCCTTGCCGGGAGTCGAGCGCACCTCAACCTTGCCTGCGTGCTCCTTGATAATACCGTAACTTACCGAAAGTCCTAAGCCCGTTCCGCGGCCGGTGGCTTTGGTGGTGAAGAAGGGGTCGAAGATGCGGTTCAGATGCTCGGTGGGGATGCCGCAGCCGGTGTCGGTGACTTCGACTTCGACCGAGCCATTGTGGGAGAAGGTGCGGACTTCGAGCATGCCGCCGGAGGGCATGGCGTCGCGGGCGTTCATGAAGAGATTCAGGAAAACTTGCTGCAGGCGCGTGGTCGAGCCGAGGACTGCGGGAAGCGTGTCCTGATAGGCGCGGACTACATTGACTTGGGCGGTGCGGAAGGGGTGCTGGACCAGCGTTAGCGTGTCTTCGAGGACGGTGTTCAGGTCTACTTCGACCAATTGAGCGGCGCCGGTGCGCGAGAAATTGAGGAGATTGTTGACGATTTCGCTGGCGCGGAAGGTTTGCTTGACGATTTTCTCGATGGTCTTTTGCTTCGGATCGTCGGAGGGCAATTGCTTGGCTAGCATCTGGATGTAGTTGGAGATGACGGCTAGCGGCGTATTGACTTCGTGAGCCACGCCGGCGGCGAGCAGAGCCGAGCGAGGTGAGTTTTTCGGTCTGCAGCATCTGTTCTTCGAGGCTCACGCGTTGCGTGATGTCGTCCAGATAGGATTAGACGGCCGATGCGGGTTCCGGTCTTGCCTACCAGCGGGGCAATCGAGACATTTATTACGGCGCGGCGGCCGGCTGGAGTGTTCAGAAGGAATTTGTAGATGCCGGTTACGCGGTCTTCGCTCGAGCGGGATGCTGAGCTCGGCTACGAGATCGGCCGGGAGAGCTTCGTTCAGGCGGCGGCCGACGGCTTCGCTGCGCGAAATTTCCAGCAGGCGCACTAGCTGGGGATTCCAGGACTCGATGCAGTCTTCGAGATCCACGGTCAGCACGCCGATGTTCAGGGATTCGACGATGTTCTCGTTGAAATCTTTGAGGCGCTCGATCTGCGTGGCTTTTTGCTCGAGCGAATTGTAGAGCCGGGCATTCTCGATGGCGATGCCGACGTAGTTGCCGATGGTGAGCAGCAACTCGAGGTCTTCGCTGGTGAGGTAATCGCCGTCCATCGTTTTGCCGAGGCCGAGGATACCGACGGTGCGGTCGTGGCAGCGGCAGGCGAGGAAATAATTGAGATCGAGTTGATCGAGAGTGCGGCGGACGGAATCGGTTTCGGCGATGGCGGCGCGAGCGGATTCGAAGAAGAGGCAGCCGCATTGCCGGAATTGCGGGCGCTCGGCATCGAGGAAAGTGAGGTCGAGCGCGCCATCGGGATGAACGCCCATGGAGCGTGACATCACGAAGGCCCCGGGCTGGGAGGGGTCTTCGAGAAAGATGGCCAGGCGATCGACGAGAAGAGTTTGCGAGATGCGATCGAGAATGGAACCGAGCAGCGGCTCGAGACGAACTTCGTTCGTTAGCGTGACGCCGAATTCGATCAGCGTGCGGCGGTAATCGAGACGGTCACGATAGAAAAAGTGTCGAGGCGAATTTGCGTCCAATTGCGGACCGGCTCAAAGAGAAACGCGGCGACCACGATGGCGACGACCACTCCGGCGGGACCTGTGGCCCAGGCGGTGTGGAAGAATTCGCCGATGAGCGCGACGGTGCCGAAATAGAGGGCGACGATGGCGCCGGTGGCGAAGGTGTAGGCCAGGCCGCGCTTGAAGATGATGTCCACGTCCATCAGGCGGTAGCGGATGATGGCGTAGCCGAAGCAGAGCGGGATGAGCGCCAGGGAGAAGACGGAGAGCTTCATCCACGGCTGCGGAACGGCGCCGAAGAAATACGGGCACGATGTAGCAAAGGAAAAACGGCACGATGCCGGCGATCGTTCCGGCGGTAACCCATTTCAATTGCTGGCGAAGAATGGCCGTGGCCGAGCGGCGATAGCTGAGCGCGAAAATCAGCGCCGCAGCGAGGAAATAGATTCCCACGTAGGCCAGCTCGACGCGATCGAGAACAATGCGCGAGCCGAGCGGCGAGAAGAGATCAATCACGCCCGCGGCAACCGAAATGTGCAGCAGCAAGCAGAGCCGCCGGCAGGCTATAGACGGCGAACAGTTTGGGCCACAGGCGGCCGCGGCGCTCGGGGAAGACGAGTGCAAAATGAACCAGCAGCGCCGGCGCGAGAAACATCGCGACGACGTTGCCCCAGTACACTTCCCAATCGAACGGGCTCAGCTTTCCGCTGTAGTGGAAGCTGTAGAAGATGAACGATACGAGACAGAAGAGATAGAAATGGATGGCACGGGGCGCGTTCCAACGGCGCGCGAAAATGAAAAGACCGATGAAGAGATAAATCAGGCCGGTAATGCGAAGGTAATTTTCGAGCGAAGGAGGATTTTCGGCGTGCGCGGTGATGAGCTTGGTGTCGAAAGTTGAGGAGCCGCGCTTGATGCCGTAAGTCAGCTCGGTCCACTCGCCCGCGCGGAAGAGCATCTGGGTGACTTGCGTGGCGCGGCGAATGGCGGCACCGCGGATAGTTTCGACGTAATCGCCGGCCTTGATGCCACTTGTCTCGGCGGGCGAGTGTGGAGCGACGTACCAGGCCTGGACGCCGGCGGGAGTGTCGAGCCAGGTGACGCCGTCATCGGGAACCGGGAAGGTGCGGCGCTGGTTGAAATTGACGGCAGCGAAAATGATGGCCGCGACGGTAACAACGACCGTAACGATGGCGAGAGCCACCGCTCCGACTCGCTTTGGCATCCCGTCATTCACCGGCAAACCTCGGGCACGCGCGAACCTCGGACACAAATACCCACAAAGAATTGGTGCACGTAGGCTTCCAGATACGAGCACTTCGATGGGTTTGTATGTCGCTGTAAATTAGTGAGTTACAGATGCTTGGCCGGGAGTGCCGCGACTGCATATGGCTTTTGGGAGACACGGTTCCAAATCCGGTACCGGCCTTTTTGCGGGCCTAAAAGCTCGTGGTAGCGCCGACGCTACCCTTAAAACTGAAAACTAAGGCCGCCGCGGAACGAGCGATACGCTGAAACCAGAAAAACGCGGCCGTCACGGGTCTCGAGCGGCACATAACCCTCCGCCAGCAAGTTTCCGAAGTCGGCGGTAGCCACGGCGTGGCCCGGGATGAACTTGGGAAGCGGCTGGCGAATGATCACGCTGAGGTAGGGATCGACATTGTAGGCGGCTTCGCCGTAGGCGTCCTGGCGCGAGACCACGCTGCCGTCAATCCACTTGTAGCCGGCGCTCAGCTGCGTGCCGAGATGAGGAATGCGCGCGTTGAATTTCGCGGCTACGCTCTGGCGATTGCGGGTTTCGAGCATGTCGCGCAGCGATTCCGTAGTGGACGACTCGATTCCCGGCACCAGAGCGCCGGCCCACGAGTAAATCACGGCGCCGCTCAAATTATCGGAGAGCTTCTGCTCGTAAACCACGCGGGTGCCCCAGGAATTGGAGCCACCGGCGTCGTAAGCGAAGGCGTTGGAATAAAAATCCTGCAAAAAGTCGGAGCTGGACGCGTTGCCACGGCCTATGACGGCGGTGTTGCTGGAGCGGTCATGAAAGATCGCGCCGGTGAGGCTGGCGTTCGAGCTCAGTTTGCGGAGAATGGCGATCTCCTCATGGAGATTGTCCTCATAGACCGGGCGATCGTTGTGAAGCAGGACGGTGGGCAGCGAATCGAGACTGGAGATCGCGGATTCGAGCGAACTCGTCGACGGGTCAGAATCCTGCCAGGGATGGCTGGCGACGGTGAAGCTGGTCATCCAGTTTTGCGAGAGCTGGACGGCGACCTGAGCGCGCGGACGCAGGCTGGTGGTTGTGCCGCCGTAAGAAGCGAGGAGCATATCGGCGCCGTAACGCGCGTGAATGCGATCGCCGAGCTCGAGGCTGCTGTCTTCCGAGAGGCGGGCGCCGCGGAATGCGGGGCCGCCGGGATTCATCTGCGATTCGCGCAGAACGAGCGTGGAGACCGGTCCCGTGTGCGGATTGCCGCTAGGGATCCACTGCGTTACTACACCGCCGCTTCCTGAACCGCTTTCGTAATTGAACTGACCGGCGAAGATAAGATTTCCGCGGACGCCGGCGTCGAGAGTGTAAGCAAAGGCGGTGCCGGGAGCATCAGAGATATTCGCAATCGAGCCGGGATGCATGCTGCCGCTGGCGAGCTCGAAGAGGCTGTGCGCGTGGCGGCTTTGCGGCCTGTCAATTCCTGAAGGGACGGAGGGTTGGCCGCCAGTGAGCAGGACATCGCCTTCATCCCAGCGGAGAATTGGGCGAGTCGCGGCGGAAGTGCGCAGAACCCAGGACCATTCATCGGGCGGCGTATCCTGATTCGGCGGGCGGCGGAATTTTCCGAGAGAGGAAAAGACGGAGCCCAGCTCGATTTGCAGCTTGGTGACGCGCTCATCGAGCACGTGAACGTGTTCGGCGAGGGCCGGGAGGTATCCGGCGAGAGTGGCGCGGATCGAGTAAAAGCCGGAATCCAGGCCATCGGTGGAGAAAATGCCGCGAGCGTTGGTGAGGAGTTGGACCGGCGCGAGGTTCGGCGTTTGCTCGGAGACAACATAGACGGTCGCGCCCATCTGCGGCGTGCCTTGCGGATCAACGACTACGCCCGCGATTCTGCCTGCGCGCGGCGCGGCGTTGAGCGGCGACACCACCAGACCAGCGAGGAGCAGCAGGCCCAATGTGCGAATCAAATTCAGTTTCACGGCGCGTCACCTCCCCCGAATCATGGAGTGGCAGCCTTAACAGTAAAATCAGCCGTCGGAGTGATGGATTCCTTGGTGACGTTGTCCGTCACCTGAACTTCGAGTTTGTATTTACCGGGAGTGAGAGATTTCAGCGTGAGGGCTTTTTCGAGCGTCAGCTCATCGCCGCGCTGGCTGATTTGATCGCCGCCCTCGTTGAATTTGAGAACGGATTGCTTGTCCTTCATCACGCGATATTCAACCGTTGCGTTGGCCTTGTGCGTTTTGTCGTCCACCTTCAGATTGTAGATCTGAAGGAAGATGCCGAGATTGTCGTTGGTGGCGAAGGTGGAATCCATTTTCGGGCGGACTTTTACGTCGCCGAGAACGAATTGGCCGACGCCGATATCTTTCGCGGAGACGCGCTGGATTTGATCCGCGAGAATCAGCGAGCTGGACGAAAGCTTGTCATCTTCGTAGCGCGGAACGCGGAGATTGGTGTTCACCACACCCACGTTGCCGCTATTGACGTCCTTCAGGACGATATCCAGGCGATAGAGGCCAGGGCTTAGCGGCACGGCTTTTTGATAAATGGAAAAACCTTTGAGCGATTGCTGCAGGAGCGAGTTCGGGACGTCGTGGCTGATGGTGTCTTCAAAGGTCTGAACCTTGCGCCCGCTGAGAGTGGTGATGCGGGCGAAGAGGTTCATGGTGGCTGACTGGATACCGTCTTTTTGCGTGAAGCTCAACTGCTTGTTCGGAATTTGAATGGAAATGGGAACTAGGATCGTGTCGCTGGTGATGCGCAGATAATCCCAGCGATAGTCGAAGGCAACCTGGTTGCGCACTAGGCGCGAAGTGACCACGGCTTCGAGATCCTTGAACTTGACGGGCGGAGCTTGCTGAATTTTCGCGTAGAGATCGAGGCGCGAAAATTCGGACATGCTCTCGGGCTGGCCGCCGAGAGGCTGGGCCATGTGCGTGCCGTCGGTGTTGTTGAAACGCGCGGTCTTGCTGGACATGCCCATCGATTCCAGCATGGTCAGGCCGGCGCCGGGTACGTAAAGGAGGGCGTCCTTTTCGCTGGGGTCCATGGTCAGCCTGTATTCGCCGGTCATCGTAGGATCGACGAACTCGATTTCCACGTTGTTGCCGATCCCTTCGAGATAGCGATAGCGCCAGTCTTCGAACGGATACGTCGAGGTCTCACCGCCTCCTTCATCCGCCGGGCGCTCATAGGAGCCGCCGGAGGGGTGCGAATCCGTCTCGTCAGGCGGGCCCCACATGATGTAAATGCGGCCGCGATCGGTCTTCCAGCCCGGGATGCCCGAGGCGTAGTGCTCGTTGGCATAGGCTATTCGTCGATAGTGCTCTTCCTTGAACGTGTTTTCCGGCGAATCCGGGTCCGGATTGCGGCGCAGCCAGAATTGCTCGATGAATTGCTCGCGCTCCTCGTTGGTCTGCAGGCGGAGGAAAGCGCTGCGCTCTTCGGGCGTGATGATGTAGGTGACGTCCTCGTCGAGCCACTTCTTATAGGGAGTGTCCAACTCCTTGTGGAGTTGGGATTCGCGGCGGCGGCGTTCTTTGGCCGTTTCCTGGGTCTTTTTAGCGGGTTGAGCTTCGGGCTGCTGCTGATCGCTTTGCCCGGATTGCTTGTTGTCGTCTTGTTGCTGTTCCTGGGCCTGTGCACGAAGAGGTGCTGGAGGTATAGCTAGGCCTAAGACTACGAAAGGAAAGACAATGAGGCGCAAACCCCTGTACATGCCGACACCTCTTCAGTATGAGGAAATTCTAACCTGTCCCCCGGTACAGGTCAATTTAATCCCGTGCCGGGATTACCTTATTGAGTCAGAGGCCGGGGGATGCAGGAGGGTTGCCTTCTAGAGACTCGAATCTGGAGGCTCGAGGCTTGAAAGACACCAAGCCGACACCCGCATCAAGAACGAATTGGATCGACCGCCTGGGCTGAGGCTTTTTCCAGCCTCAAGCCTCTAGACCGCTTCTCAGATGGGGCGAAACGGATTACAATGGTGCCGAGCAGTGCCTCCGGACGGAGCGCGATGGGGCGTCGACTGGTATCTGCGATGTGCCCTTCCTTTGAGCTTTGGGTTATCCCGACGAGGTAGCCTGCCGGAAACATTTCCGAGGACCGGGCCGTACTAAGTAGCGGGTAGGCGAAGTAGCGTCTATACACGATGGTATTACTGCGGGGACTCGCGTCATGAGCTTGACGAAGAAAGCGGTGATCGGCGGGGTGGCGGTGCTGGTGCTCGTCGGGATTATTTGGGCGAGCATTTACCAGGCAAATAAAGACGTGGTTACGGTGCAGACGGGGACTGCCAAGCGGCAGGATTTGACCAGCATTGTGACGGCTTCGGGCGAAATTCGGCCGCTGACGTATTCGAATATCCTGGGCGAGGGCATCGGGAAGATTACCCAGATCGTGGTGAAGGAAGGCGATCACGTGCGCAAGGGCGACGTGCTGATGCGCCTCGAGAGCATTCAGCCCGCGGCGGACGTGCAGGCGCAGGAGGCCGGGATTTTGTCGGCCGACTCGTCGGCACAGGCTTCGAACGCGGCACTGAAATCAGCGCAGGCTACGCTGGTGCAGAGGAAGGCGGATCTCGAGAAGGCAAAGTATGACTGGGAGCGCGGGCCAGAATCTTTACAAGGATCAATTGATTTCCAAGCAGGACTTCGACGCTTCGAAGGCCGCGTATGACAGCGCCGTGGCGGCCGTGGATGCGGCGGAAGCGCAGATGGCGCAGGCGAAGGCCATGAGCGAAGGCGCGAAATCGAATCTGCAGCAGAACCGGGCGATGCTACTGCACCAGAAAGATGTGTTGCGGAAGACGACTTATACGGCGCCGATTGACGGGATCGTGACTTATATCGCGGTGCGCGTGGGCGAAAACGTGGTGCCCGGAATTCAGAATGCCACGGGCAGCTATTTGATGACGATTTCGGATATGTCGGTGGTGACTTCGGAAGTGAAGGTCGATGAGACCGACATTGTGAATTTGAAGAACGGGCAGGACGTGGACGTAAAGATTGACGCCATGCCGGGGAAAAGTTTTCCGGGCCACGTGACCGAAGTGGGAGATCAGGCGATTTTGCGATCTTCGGGATTGGCGACCACGCAGACTACCGCGAATACGCAGGAAGCGCGCGATTTCAAAGTTGTGGTGACACTCGATCATCCGCCGGATAATTTGCGGCCGGGACTTTCGGTTACAGCGACGATCAAGACGGATTCGAAGAAGAATGTGCTGACGATTCCGATTCAGGCTCTGGCGATGCGTTCGAAGAAGGCGCTTGAGGAAGCGGCGAAGGGATCGAAGGGTGAGAGCAGCGTGACGCTGGCGGCGGCGAAGACGGATCCAGCCTCTGGGGACAAGCCGGCGGAGAAGACGGACATGCAGGGAGTGTTTGTGCTGCGCGCGAAGAAGGCGGAGTTTGTGGCCGGTGCAAACGGGGATCAGCGGAGTAACGGATATCGAGATTACCAGCGGATTGAATGACGGCGATCAGATTGTTACCGGGAGCTACAAAGCGCTGCGGACTTTGAAGCCCGGCGCGGCGGTGAAAGTGGATAACTCTGAGCCGAAGCGCGAAGGCCAGAGCACGAGTTAAGCGGCGCGGATTTCGGAGCAGCGCGCAGACTAGCTGGGGAGAGATGTGATTCATGCCGGTTGAGGCGGGCGGCGGCGCTGTCGTTCCGCGAGGATCTTGTCGCGGCGGGGATCGTCATTCATACGGACGATTTGTGGAAGACGTATGAAATGGGCACCGAGCAGGTTCACGCGCTGCGCGGGATCAACATGGAGATTCTTAAGGGCGAGTACGTGGCCATCATGGGGCCTTCGGGTTCGGGCAAATCCACGTTGATGAATTTGATTGGATGCCTCGATACGCCCTCGAAGGGGCTTTATTATTTGGCGGGGCGGTTGGTGAGCGAGCTTGATGATGATGAGCTGGCTTACATTCGCAACAAGGAAATCGGATTCGTATTTCAGACTTTTAATTTATTGCCGCGCGCGACTTCTTTGCACAATGTCGAGTTGCCGCTGATTTACAACGGCACGCCCGCGGAGGAGCGGCTTGAGCGCGCCAACAAGGCGCTCGCGCAAGTGGATTTGGTCAATCGCGCGCATCATCGGCCGAATGAGCTTTCGGGCGGGCAGCGGCAGCGCGTGGCGATTGCGCGGGCGCTGGTGAATCAGCCGTCGATTTTGCTGGCCGACGAGCCTACCGGAAATTTCGATTCGCAGACGGGCGAGGAAATCATGAATCTGTTCGCGCGCTTGCACGAACAGGGCAATACCATCATTTTAGTGACGCACGAGCCGGATATCGCCGCGCATGCCCACCGAGTGATCCGTGTGCGCGACGGAAAAGTCGAAAAAGACGAGAAAACGCGGTAGAGTCTCCCCCACCAGAAATCGCAATTCCCAACAACTTGCGGAGGATCCCATGGCCAAGAAGATTATTCTCGGCGGTTTGGTCGGCGCGGTGATCGTGTTCATCGTGAGCTCGCTTTGGCACACGGTTTTGGGATTGGGCGAAGTTGGGATCAAGACTTTGCCAAATGAGGATGCGGTGAGGCGGCGATGCGCGCTTCGATCACGCAGCCGGGATTTTATATTTTTCCCGCGCCGAATATGACGCCGGGGCGCTCGAAGGAACAGCAGAGCGCGGATAACGCGGCGTATGCTTCGAAATACCGGCAGGGGCCGAATGGGATTTTGATTTATTCGCCCGGTGGGGAGGATTTTAATTTCGGAAAGGCGCTGCTGAATCAGTTTCTGTTTAATCTGGTGGCGGCGCTGATTTTGGCTTGGATTTTGGCGATTGGGCGCGGCGGGGACTTCGTTCGGCGGCCGGTGCGTTGATTGTCTTGCTGGCGAGCATTTTTGCCGGCGTGGTGTTACATCCTGCCGTATTGGAATTGGTACAGACTTTCCGCTGGACTATATGCTGGGGGATATGGCCGGCTGGGTGGTCTCCTGGGGCATTGGCGGATTGGCGATGGCGAAGATTGTGAAGCCGTGAGAAGCGGGGTCCGGGCTTAGCTTCGTCAATTCATCGGGTCGCGCAGTAGACGCCGCGCAATCGTGTGAGTGCGCCGCGCGCCGCGGCGCGGATTCGTTCGCTCTGCGTACACACGGAAAGTCTTGCCACGTTGGCGTAAAGACGGCAAGGGGATTCACGCATTAGCCGGTTGATTCCGAGAAATTCCGGCAATCACGCCCACATTTTTGATTTCCTACCGAATAGGCTCCTGGTTGCTGTGACGCTTCCAAAAGTGTCACTGCGCACCGTTTTTCGCTTGCTCGTTCCACGTACGCTCCACCCATCAAATCTCGGGAGGTGCAACGTGAAGAAACTTGCGGCGATTTGCTTACTATTCGTCATGGCGCTACCGGCGGGCGCAGTTGAGGATGGCCAGGTGATGTATGCGGGCGGCACAGTCCCGTCTCTGCAGGCGGGAGTTCTCGGGCGTTTGGACACCACATCGGAAACCACGCTCTCGTTCGAGTACGCAGGAAATAAATTGCTCATCCCCTATGCCAAGATCGATTCATTCGATTACTCGCAGCAGGTTGCGCGGCATCTGGGAGTTTTGCCGGCGATCGCGGTCGGGTTGGTCCGCAAGCGGCAGCGAAGGCATTTCTTCCAGATCAGTTATCGTGACGAGAGCAACGTGGGCCGAGTCGCCGTTTTTGAAGTTTCCAAACGGATGCCCCAAACTCTGCTGGCGGTGCTTCGGAGCCGCGCCCCGCAAGGATGCACGCCCGGCGCAGATAGCAAGATGGAATTACATGAATTGATGATTAAGCTCTCGGGTCCTGCTTTCCCAGCGACTCCGGCTACTTGCCTTTTGCAGGTTCTTTATCCTTCTGCGCTAGATCGGCCGGCGGCCCCAAATCCCGCGGCAATCGTCCCGTAAGAGATTCGAGGAACGCCTTGAGGTCGTCGCGCTCGTCGAAAGTAAGAAAATCGAGCGAGTGAATTTGCTTGTCGAGATGTGGATTCGAATTCCCGCCGCCAATGTAGTGATCGACCACATCCTTCAAAGTGCTCAGACTGCCGTCATGCATATACGGAGCCATCTGCGCGATGTCGCGTAGCGTGGGCGTTTTGAACGCGCCCATGTCATCCTCGTTCTTTGTTTCACCGCAGCGGCCAATATCCGCGAATTTGCCGGTCATATCGGCGCCGATGCCGATGTTGTGAAATTTGTTGTCGGTGAAGAGGGCATAGTCCTTGCCGATCGTATGGCACGTCGCGCAGTTGCCCTTATTTGTGGCCATAAATATTTTCAAGCCGCGCTGCGCCGAGGGCGACAATGCCTTCTTGTCGTGTCCGTAGTAGTAGCGGTCGAACGGCGAATCGCCGCTCAAGACTGTCCGCTCAAACGACGCGATGGACTTCGTAACCAGATCAATGGTGATCTGATCCGTGCCCCATGCCTCGCGAAACAGCGCCACGTATTTCGGATCACGCTGGAGCCGACCCACGACGCCGTCGAGTGAGTGCGCCATTTCCACGGGATTGGCGATCGGGCCTTCCGCCTGCTTCTCCAAGCTGGGCGCACGTCCATCCCAGAATTGGAGCGGGTTATATGCCGAATTGATGACCGTCGGCGCATGGCGGCCACCAAGCTTGCCGCCGACGCCTGCAGAAAACGGCCGGTTGTCGGCGAATCCAAATTGAGGCGCGTGACATGACGCGCAGGAGACCGTGCCGTCCGACGATAGCGCGGGGTCATAGTATAGGTGGCGTCCGAGAGCGATCGTCTCGGCTGTCGGCGGATTATCCGGCGGAATTGGAACCGGCGGCAATCCGAGCGGCGCCTTGATCTCGACGCGGCGACCGATTGGCATCGGGGCGCGCACTTGTTCCTGCGCCGCCGCTGCGATGACAATTCCCGCTAAAAGCAACGCTGTAAATGAAAACGCACTGATGGAGACCTTCATTTTCTTACACCTCCCGCAGCGCGAAGCTAGCAGAAAAACTTTCCCGGCGGCGTGACGCGAGTCACGCATCGATGTGATGCGGCGCGTTCAGAATTTTCGAGTGCATTACTTTCGGAACACGAGTTGTGCCGTGGCACCTACGCGAAGTTGGTGGCATCACACGAGGTTGTGGCGTAGAATCCGGGTCTCGCCCCACCCTAGCGTAGTTGCCCGGCTAGCTTGACACGTCGAAAAAGAGGAGGACAGCCATGCCCGGTACTGTCAAAGCCATCCCGGATGGATTTCATACGCTTACTCCGCTGATCGTGGTGCGCGAGGCGGCGCGCGCGATAGAATTTTACAAGAGTGCGTTTGGCGCGGAATTGCTCACCGTCGCGGCCGATGGGCCGGGCGGAAAGATTACTCATGCGAGTTTGAAGATCGGCGATTCGATTCTCATGCTCACGGATGAATTTCCGGAGTGGCAGTGTCTTGGCCCGCAGGCGCTGGGAGGCAGCCCGGTAACAATTCACATCTACACCGAGAAAGTGGATGAGGCGTTCGATCGCGCGGTGAAAGCTGGAGCTGCCGTGACGATGCCGCTGCAGGATCAGTTTTGGGGAGATCGCTACGGGCAGGTAGTGGATCCGTTCGGGCACAAGTGGTCGATCGCCGCCCACATCGAGGATTTGACGCGCGAAGAGATTGCCAAGCGCGCCGAAGCCGTCTTCGGCGAAATGGCCAAGAAAGCGGGCCAAGGAAAGTAGCGCCGGCTTGCCCCGGACGCGATTGCGGGGCGCTGCCAATTACGCGGAAAAGAGATTGCGGAGTAGGAACAGGACGTTGGCGGGGCGCTCGGCCAGACGCCGCATATACCAAGGAAACCAGTAAGCGCCGTAGGCCACTAAGACAATCGACCGAAAGCCTTCGGCAGCCAGACGTTGTTGTTCGGCGCGCTGAATGCCGTAGAGCATTTGGAATTCGAGTTCGTTCTTTGGAAATTGGTTCGCCGTAGCGAAGCCGATGATTCTCTGAATCAACGCGCGATCGTGTGTCGCTATTGCGGAGCGAATTCCTTCGTGGCGCGCGTCCTGGCCTAGCAGCGTTTGCGCCAGCCGGTAATAGTTTTCGTCGACCTCGCTTTTTCTCGGGAAGGCTACATCGGCGGGCTCGTTGTAGGCTCCCTTCACCAGCCGGATTGCTCCTCCCAAGGGCAACAAACTTCGTAAATCATCTTCGGTGCGGCGCAAATATGACTGGATGCAGACGCCGACATTTGCGCCTTTGCGTCGCGCGCGCGTGTAAATCGCCAGCGTGCGATCCACGTATCCGCTTTGCTCCATGTCGATCCAGACGGTTTTGCCTGGCGGCGACTGGGCGATCAATTTTTCGAGATTGGTGAAGCAAAAGGAATTATCGAGATCGAGACCAAGGTGCGTAAGCTTGACGGAAATTTCGGCGTTCAGATTGCGCGCGGCGATTTCGCGGAGGACACTGCAATAGTGCTCGGTCTCGGCGGCGGCTTCTTTGCGATCGGTTACGTTTTCGCCAAGCGCAGTGAGCACGGCGCCGATGCCTTGCGCTGCGAGTTGCTCCACGGCGCCAAAGGCATCTTCGACAGTTTCGCCGGGCATGAAGCGCGCGACGTTGCGGCGCACGAAGGAGTAGCTCGGCGCGCGTTCGCGCAGCCAGCGGCTCTGCGAGGCGGCCAGCAACGTGCGACGCATTAAGCTCATGATTCGAAGCTCATCGATCGACGCTTAAGTCAAAAGCCCCACGCGCAAAACCGGCGCATGAGGCGCGCCACGGCACTACGCGTCGGGCACGCTCTCGTAGGGGCGTCCGCCTAGGCGGACTGCGCCCGTCTTGTGAACAAGGCAGATCGTCGCCACGCGCCTCACTTTGAGGAAAAGGCCTTCATGAGGCGGTAATAAAAATCCACGCCCTCATAGAACGACGCGACCGGCAGGCGCTCGTCGCGGCCGTGCGAGCGGTCATCATTGATATCGATGAACACGCCGGCCAATCCGTAGGACGCGTATCCGGCCCCGCGCGTCGTGGAATTATCGCTCGCGCCGGAATCCATCACCGGCACAACCGGAACGCCGGGCCACATTTCAGCGGTGACTTTCTCCACTGCGCCCATGACGTCCGGGCGGAGCGTTGCCGGCGGATTCGCCGTGCTGCCTGCACCGTTGGCGACCACGGCGGTGATGGCGATCTCCGGATCATTGACGATCTTCACCAGCGTCGCGCGAATTTCATCCGACGAGTGGCCGGGAAGAATGCGGCAATTGATGTTGGCGGTCGCCGATTGTGGCAGCGCGTTGTTGGCGTGGCCCCCGTTGAGCATCGTGGCTGTGCACGTGGTGCGCATGCGCGCGTTGTAATAGGGCGTTTTGCCGAGGCGATCGATGGCCGCGGAATCCGCAGGAACTTTGAGAATGGCTTTCATGTCCGCGCCGGTATCGCCTCCGAAAAGATCGGCCATGCGCGCAAAGTAAGCGCGAGTGACGTCATTCAACTCGAACGGAAATTGATAGTGCTCGAGTCGCGTGAGCCCTTCGGCAAGCTGGTAGATGGCGTTGTCGGGAGTGGGCAGCGAGCCGTGCCCGCCGCGGTTGGTAACCTTGAACTCGAAATCCTGATATAGCTTTTCGCTGGCGCCAACGCCGACAAGAGACTTCTTGCCGTTCTCCATTTCGAAATTGCCGGCATCGGGATTGATGACGAAATCAGCGTCGATCAGTTCGCGGTGATTCGCGATAAGCCATGCGACGCCGTTGTTCGTGCCGGCTTCTTCATCCGCGGTCAGCGCCAGGATTAAATCGCGGTCGGGCCGATAGCCTTCTTTTTTCAGGCGAATAAAATCGGTGACCAAAATTGCGTCGCCGTCTTTGATGTCTTCAGTTCCGCGGCCGTAGAAGTAGCCGTCCTTCTCGATGAATTGGAAGGGATCGGTGGACCAATCTTCGCGGCGAGCCTCGACAACGTCGAGATGGCAAATGAACAGAACAGGCGGGCGAACGCCGGTGCCGTGGACGCGCACGACGAGATTTCCATGGCGCGAATCAGGGCCGACGAGTTGGACATCGCTATCGGCAAAGCCGGCGCCGCGAAACCACGCAGCCATAGCTTCGGCAGCCTTCGTGGTGCTGCCCACGGATTCGGTAGTGTTGATTTCCACGAGCTGCTTGAAGATGCGGCGAGCCAGCTCGCGCGTTTCGTAATCGAGAGCGGCGCGCGCGGCAACAGCGATGCTGGCGGCGAGAGCCAGGGTGATAATTGCGACGGCGAACGTTGTGTTGCGCATGACGCTCAATTTCATCTGCGATCCCGCACCAGTAGCACAGGCACTCCTGCCTGTCTCTGCAAATTGAATTCCTGCTGCCGCCAGAGATTATCAGAGCAGCCGCGCAGAGGCGAGAGCGGTTGTAGGGGGGCGGGTTCACCACACCCCCGGTCTGGCTTTGGGTTTTGGCCTTTATGTGTTCGGGAGGCTGAAATGCCAAACCGGGCCGGTGGTGAACCGCGGCCCTATGATCGCGCCTTGTCTTTTTCCGCAAGCTGTCGGCCCGCAATCGGCCGCGGCGGGCATATACTGAAGCGGTGCTTGCGGAGATAGTTGCGACTCCGGCTTCACGTCAATTCCGATTGGGAGAAGGCCCACTCGATGACAGATAAAGCATTGAGGGACGCGCTGTCCGCGAAACTAGGCGTGACCCGGCAGAGGATCAGCCAGCGCGCACAGGCGCTAAAACTCTACGTGCCGATGAGCACTGAGGACGCTACGTACTGCCTCGCGCACCAAGAGGGGTTCGCACTGGACGAATACCTTCCCGCTCAGACCCTCAAGCGCGTGCGAATCCTCCTGCGCGCCCTCGGAGCGAATCCCGATGTTCCCTCCACGAAGGACCGCACAAAACTCAGAGGAAAGGCGAAGGTACGCGAGCTGGTTCTCGCGGGAGGAACCCGGCTGCCCGATCCAATTCTGCCGAAACGCATTCTCGACGACGCGAGCAAGATGGCGACGACCTCCTATCTGATGCTCTACGTCTTCGAGAATTCGATTCGCTACGTAATCGCGACGATGCTGGCCAACGAATTCGGTGAAGATTGGTGGCTCAAAGCGGTGATTCCGGATTCGCTGAAGAAAAAAGTCGCCAAGTGCGAAGGAGAAGATGCCGCGGCTTGGCGCAGCGGCAGAGTGGCCCATCCAATTTACTACGCGGATGTCAACGATCTGATTGAAATTGTGCAACGCAATTGGCCGGTGTTCCGCAAGCTCTTTCCGCGGCCGAACTGGTTCGCAAATCATGTTCTGTGTGTAGAACTGTTGCGTAACACCGTGTCCCATATGATCCCTCTTCAGAGGCGCGACACCGAGTGGCTTCGTGACAACCTGAGCCGCTGGTGGGCGTTCCTTCGCGAGAACAGCGCTGCGTTGAAGTCATCCAAGCGATAAGCCCCGGTCGGCCGGCTTCGCTTTGCGTGCGAGCATCGCGTCCACAGCGTCTCCCAGGGCTCATTCGAACGAGCCTTCTCGCAGTGCTATAGTCGGAATGAAGGAGCACGAGCATGGCAGGAAAAATTGAACTGGCAGTGAATGGAACACAACATTCCGTGATTTCGGATGGAGAGGCTTCGCTGCTCAGCGTTTTGCGCGATGAGATTGGTTTGACTGGGGCGAAATATGGTTGCGGCGAAGGGCAGTGCGGGGCTTGTACGGTCTTGATTGACGGATCTCCGCAGCGATCTTGCATCACCAAGTTATGGAGCGTTGGCGGCAAGGCGGTCACTACCATCGAGGGGATTGAGCGCAATGGGAAATTGCATCCTTTGCAGGAGGCGTTCCTGGCCGAGGATGCTTTGCAGTGCGGGTATTGCACTTCGGGGATGATTGTCTCGGCGGTCGGGCTTTTGAAGGCTAGTCCGAATCCTTCGGTCGCGGAGATTGTGGAATTTATGCAGGGGAATATTTGCCGGTGCGGGACTTATCCGCGGATTGTGGCGGCGATCCAGAAGGCCGCGGCGGAGATGGGAGGTGGACGCTAATGGCCCGATGGGAGAACGGGCGCGAAAAAGAGGCCCGGCTGAAGCCGGGCCCTACGGGGGTTTCAGGCGTCGCCGCAACTGAGGTGGAATTTGAACGGTATGAGATGCGCGAGGGAGCCGTTCATCATTTTGAATTGCAGCGGCGCGATTTTTTCAAGGCGCTGGGCGGAGGCATTGCCATTCTTGTAGCCGTGCATGAGCCGCTGGCAACGGCCGTCGCGGCGCAGGAATCAGGCGGTCGCGGACGGCGCGGGAGCGAGGAAATTCCGGAAACGGTAGGGGCCTGGCTGCATGTTGGCGAGGATGGAGGCGTGAGCGTCTTCACCGGCAAGGTGGAGATTGGGCAGAACATCCGGACGTCGCTCGCGCAGGCTGTGGCGGAAGAGTTGCGCGTGCCTCTTGCCTCAATTCGCATGACCATGGGCGACACGCAGAAAGTTCCCTTTGATATGGGCACTTTCGGCAGCCGCTCGACGCCTACCATGGGATTGCAGCTTCGGCGCGCGGCCGCTGCGGCGAAGGATGTGTTAATCGATCTCGCGGCAAAGAAATGGAACATCGAGCGCGCCGGGCTGGTAGCAGAGGACAGCCACGTTCGCGATCCGCGATCCGGGCGCACAGCGAGTTATGCGGAATTGGCCACGGGCCAGCAGTTCTCGCAAACCATCCCGGAGGAAGATCCACTCATCGCGCCGGCGAAGTGGACGGTTGCCGGGAAATCGATCGAGAAAGTGGTCGGCCGCGATTTTGTTACCGGCCAGCATCGCTATCCCTCGGACATTGCGTTGCCGGGAATGCTTTTCGGAAAGGTCGTGAGACCGTCGGCGTTCGGGGCCACGCTCGTATCCGTCGATGCGAAAGAAGCGAAGGCCATGGACGGCGTGACTTGCGTGACGGACGGCGATTTCATCGGCGTGGCCGCGCCGAGCGAATATTTGGCGGCGCAGGCGGCGAAGAGAATTCACGCCGAATGGAAGACTTCGCCGCAGCCTTCGAGCGATGGAATTTTCGACTATCTCAAGACGCACGCGGCAAGGGCCAGGACTACGACGAGCCGAAGCCGCATATCGCCGGCTCGATGGACGCGGGACTGGCAGCCGCCGACGTGAAATTGCAGCAGATTTACACGGTAGCTTACATCGCGCATACGCCGCTCGAGCCGCGCGCGGCGGTCGCCGAATGGAAAGATGGCGCGCTCACAGTATGGACGGGAACGCAGCGGCCGTTCGCGGTGCGCGACGATCTGGCGCAGACGTTTCATCTCTCGAGGGAGAACGTGCGCGTCCTGATGCCCGACATGGGCTCAGGCTACGGCGGAAAGCACACAGCAGAGTGCGCAATCGAAGCAGCACGCCTGGCGCGAGCCGCAGGCAAGCCGGTAAAGCTGGTTTGGACGCGCGAGGAGGAATTCACGTGGGCTTATTTCCGCCCGGCCGCGCTGATCGAAATTTCGAGCGGCGCGACGCGCGATGGCCGCATCACCGCCTGGGAATTTCACAATTACAATTCGGGAAGTTCGGGGATCGCGCACGCCGTACGACATCGCCAATCAGAAGATTGAATTTCATCCCGCGGATTCGCCTCTGCGGCAAGGCTCGTATCGCGGCCTCGCAGCCACGGCGAATCATTTTGCCCGCGAGACGCACATGGATGAACTCGCGCGCGAATTGAAGATTGATCCGCTGGAATTCCGGCGGCGCAACTTGAAGGACTCCCGCTTGCTGGCGGTGTTTGAGGCCGC
>CAVUCB010000103.1:177500-181401 GCA_963739755.1 uncultured Alphaproteobacteria bacterium
AATACCCATGCAGAAGCCCCCCCGACAATCGCAAAGTATAACAGTTTCTTCATATTCGTCAAGTTTGAAAAGAAATTATTTTGACCGCCACCCTGTGGAATTCAAGGCGGAGCTGAGGATATCCGTAGCGCAGGCTGCCAGCCGGCGTTTTTGTGCGGCGCCGGCGGGATCGCGCCGCAACCCGATCTCAACGAAGAAAGCGCCCAAGCCAAACGAGATTCGAGTTTCGCCTCAAATTTTAGCCGCAGCGCCTGCTCCGTGGTTCGCGAGCTGCGGCTGTCGGTTGTTTCTTTCCCCGCCGCCAAGCAACAGAACTGCAAGCACGCATCCCAGCACCTCGAGTCCAAGAAGCGCAAAGACGCTCGACGTCGAACCCGGCAGTCCAATTTCCGGGCGCGACCATGAAAATATTGTTTGCCGACGCATGAAGAAAATGCTCGTAAAGATCGGCGCCTAATGCCGCCAAGAAGAAAATCACCGCGACCGAGCCGGCGAATTTATCCCCAAGCGTCCACAAAACAATGGACACCGCCAAATGCCCTGCCGATATAAACGTAATAGCCAGCCAGCTCACCTTGTCGTTCGGCGCCGCAAGGACATTCGCCGCGAGGAATAGATGCAAGATCGCAATGAACCAGTGCCCGAAAACAACGAACAGAGCGAACCGCCGCAATTTCGTCATAGGCCGCATACCTCGTATTCCAAAGTATATCGCTGTCCGCGCGCGGTGTCCGTAGGGTCCGGTTTAATCCAGCCGCATCTATTTTCGCAAGCAATCCATTGCACCTGGACTATAATCGCCGTCGCATGTCACTCCCCTCTGGCACCAAACTCGGCCCGTACGAAATTCAATCGCTGCTCGGCGCGGGCGGCATGGGTGAAGTCTATCGCGCCCGCGATACGCGACTGCAGCGCGATGTGGCCATCAAGATTTTGCCGAGTTCACTTGCACCGGATCAGGATCGGCTGCGGCGTTTTGAACTTGAAGCGCGTGCAGTCGCGGCGCTCAATCATCCGAATCTTCTCACCGTCTTCGACGTCGGCGCAGCACAGCTCCCCAGCTCCGCCGCGAAATCCGGCGCGCCGGACGCCGCCGCAGAATCACCTTACATCGTCTCCGAACTGCTCGAAGGTACGACGCTTCGCCAGCTGCTCGCCGCCGGAGCGATGCGCGAGCGCAAAGCCGTCGATTATGCCATTCAGATCGCCCGCGGCCTTGCAGCCGCACACGAACGCGGCATCGTCCATCGCGATCTCAAACCCGACAACATTTTCATCACCGACGACGGTCGCGCAAAAATCCTAGATTTCGGCCTGGCCAAACTCAGCGAAGCCGCCACCAAAGACGCCGACGCAACTCTCGATCATCCCGCCACGCAAGCCGGCGTGGTTCTCGGCACCGTCGGCTACATGTCGCCCGAACAAGTCCGCGGCCAAGCCGCCGACGCCCGCAGCGACATTTTCAGTTTCGGCGCAGTGCTCTACGAAATACTCGGAGGCAAGCGCGCCTTCCACGGCCAATCCGCCGCAGACGTAATGAGCGCAATCCTAAAAGAGGAGCCGCCGGAACTCAGCGCCACCAATCAAGAAATTTCCCCGGCCCTCGATCACATCGTCCATCACTGCATGGAGAAAAATCCCCAGCAGCGCTTCGCCTCCGCCGGTGATATCGCTTTCCAACTCGGCGAACTGAGCGGCATGCGCTCCTCCACAACGCTAGCCTCCGCAGCAGCCGCTGCCGCCGCAAACGCAGCCCAAGCCGAAGCCGCCACGCCATGGAAGCGCCGTTTGCTCTTCGCCGCCGCAGGAACCGCTGGCCTAATCGTCGTCGCAGCCGCAAGCTGGTTCCTCGCCCGCGCCACCGCTCACACCGAGCCGCCCAATTTTCTTCAAGTCAGCTTCCAGCAAGGCTCCGTTGATTCCGCGCGATTCTTGCCCGATGGACAAAGCTTCATCAGCGCGTCGCGCTGGGGCACCGATATCGATATGTCGCTTTACACCGGGCGATTCGATAGCCAGGGCTTGCGACCGCTCGGCGTGAAGGCTGACGTGATCGCCTCTGTATCCGAAAGTGGCGAGCTGCTCATCCTCCTGAACCAGCATCGCGTAGGGCCGGGATACGCCCTGGTTGGGACGCTGGCCCGAGCGCCGCTCGGTGGCGGCGCGCCACGCGCGGTTCTCGATAACGTGCAATATGCAGATTGGGCGCCGGGCGGCAAAGACTTCTTGATCGTTCGATTCGTGCCTGAAACCCACTCGTATCGGCTGGAATATCCAGTGGGAAAAGTGGTGCTAGAAACTGCCGGGTGGTTCAGCGATCCGCGCTTCTCGCGCGACGGCAAAACGATCGCCTTTCTCGACCATCCGATTTTCGGCGACGATCAGGGCTCGGTGGCGGTCGTCGATCTCGAGGGCCACAAAAAAATACTCAGTGGCAGCTACGGCTCGGCGCAAGGCCTGGCCTGGTCACCCAAGGGCGATGAGATCTGGTTCGGTGCGGCGGCCGTTGGAGTGGCGCGTTCGCTCTACGCCACCACTTTGCGCGGACGCGTTCGGTCTCTTCTCACCGGTCCCGGAGACCTGACCATTCAGGATGTGCTGCCAAATGGGCGCGCGCTCGTTCGCGGCATGAATGAACGCATCATCGTGATGGTGACAACCCCTGAATTTCCGCAGCCGCGCGATTTTACCGCTATGGATTGGGCTTACGGCGCGCGCTTCTCCTCCGACAGCAAACAGATTCTGATCGGCGATCAGCACAGCGGCCCGATGTACGGAACATTTCTTCGCAATCTCGATGGCTCGCCTGCGGTGCGTCTCGGCGATGGCGACCCTCTGGATCTTTCGGCCGACGGCAAATGGGCCATCGCCCGTCTGCCCGTTTCGCCCGATCAAATTCTGTTGCTGCCGACAGGAGCCGGCGAGCCTCGCCAGCTCACCCATACTAACGTCACTCATCTGGACGCACGCTGGCTTCCCGATGGCCGCATCGCCACTTCCGGCAACGAACCCGGCCACCGCGAGCGCACCTTCTTAGTGGATCTGAAAGGCAATGAATCGCCGCTGACGCCTGAGGGCACAAGGGGAATAGCGGTATCGCCGGATGGAAAGCGGCTGCTGATATTCAACGCCGACGCTTCCGAGTACGAGTTGTTTCCGATGGATGGCGGAGCGGTACAAAAAGTCACGCAGCTTCAGAAGGGCGACGGTGCGTTTGATTTCACTGCCGACGGCGCGGGAATTTACGTGCGGCGCCGGGGCCCGAACCGCGAGGTCGAAGTCTGGCGCGTGGAACTCGCCAGCGGCAAACGAACGCTTCTGCGCACGATTACTCCGGGGGAAGTTCCGGCGATAACTGTAGCAGTCAATGCCATCGTTTCGCCGGATGGCAAAAGCTTCGCAATGTCCTACGTCCGCGAACTCTCCACCGAATTCGTAGTCGAAGGCCTAAAGTAGCGCCGGCGTCCCTGCCGGCATCCGACGACGGACCATGTAGCCACATCCGTAATCAAGCACGGAGTCTCGATCTCAAATCGCGCAAGCGTAGCGCAGGCTGCCAGCCGGCGTCTTTCGTCAGCCCCAAGCAATCTCGCGCCAAAAGCCGTCATTTATTGTGCTTAAAATATTCCACCTGCCGCAACCGCTTCTGCGCCTCCTCCTTAGTCTTATAAGGCCCGCCAAGATTTTTCTTCCCGTTCTCCGAAACAACTTTGTAACCGCCTTTCACTTTTACGATCATGCTATTCCTCCGCCGCTCTAAAAATTCTGATGACAGCAATCGCAAGCAGGTTTCACGGAGTTGGTTTCGTACCGCTGGCGTCCCTGCCGGCTCTTACGAGCTTGCGTCTGGCAAAATCCGCAGCCGTGGGCGGGCTCGCATCGCGGCAAATGCGTAAGTTTC
>CAVUCB010000104.1:0-254751 GCA_963739755.1 uncultured Alphaproteobacteria bacterium
CTACCTAATGATCGAGATCATTGCTCGAGGCACCGACAAAGAAGTTTGCGCAGCGGCTTGAAACGGCCTTCGCCACATTGGCATTGTTCATACCATCGCCGCGCGACGAGTTCCGTCAATTCCATTGACCAAAACTCAAAAATAGTTCTGCCTCATAATCGTAATGACTCTGACGCAAAGAAAAGAAATAAGGTTGTGGATGAGGGAGGCTGATGATGGCTGATAACGATTGCACGATAATGGAAATTTATTGCTTGGAGCGGGCGAAGTTAGAGCCTCACAATCGGGGCAAATGGATTGCACAGGCCGAGCGTTGGCACGAGCTTGAGCGCGCTCAAAATTCATGGCGTCATCAGAGGAAGCCCCTTCAACAGTCGATGGATCCAGGCCCGATGGCAACACAGCCTGGCGCACGGCAGCTGGGCTAACTTTAAGAGTTAGGCGATCCCGTAGCCGTTCAGGCGGCCATCACTCGGCGCGTCCTGCGCTCCTCGGTAGTGTCAGTCAGCTTTTTCCATCGGTGTCCAGTTCCCGCTTTTGACGCTATCGTAGACTTTCTCTTCTCCGATCATTTGCACACCCAGTGAGCGGGCGCACGCGGCTTTGTGCGCCCTCCGGAGCGATGAGATAGCGCGCAGAAGAAGGCGTCTCCTCACCGGTCACACGGTCAGTTAACGTGCCCGTGACGGAGCCGTTTTTTGGCTGAAGGAGGTCAGCTCCGTGTTGAAACGCAGCGCGCCGGGCCCCGGGTAGCCAGCCGAAACTCAATTATATCAGGTCTGCTCAGCTCACTACGCAGCGGCGGCCACCACCTTCGCCACCTCGACCAGTGTGTCGGAGAATGTCGGCGCGTTACCGTAGTCGGCGAAGGCCGGTGGGTTAATCGCGTTGACGGACCGCCGCGGGCGGCTGTCGCGGGGCCAGTAGCCCATCGGCGCCACCACGACGCCCGTCATCGTATCAAGCGAAAGCTCGGCGAGCGCCTGGAAGGCGCCGCGGTCATTGAATACCCGCACAAGGTCGCCCGCGGCGATCCCGCGCAACGAGGCATCCCGCGGATTGATAATGACCTTTTGCGGGCCGGCATGGTGTTGCTGGGCCGGCAAGTTGCCGTAGGACGAGTTCAGGAAAGCATGGCTCTTGGGTGAAAGCATGTTAAGCGGATAGCGCTTCGCCAGCATCGGATTGGTCGCTGACGATTCTTTGGGCGGGATATAGTCCGGCAGCGGGTCGAGTGCTTCGCCTGACTGCTCCGCCGTGTAGCCTTGGCGAAACAGCGGCAAGACCAGGTTGCCGCCGGCGGCTATCGAGGACTTGAACTCGCATTTGCCCGACGGCGTCGGAAAATTGCCTTCACGGTGCGGCACGAACGATTCCGGACTGCCAACCTTGAGGCGCGCATAACCCGTCTTGCGTAGCGATGCCAAGTCGATGCCCTCGAGGACGGGATTGGTCCAGTCGAGCGCCGCCATCGCCATTTCCTCGTCGCTGCGTTGCCAGTATGGGTCATTGAACCCCATGGTCCGGGCGAGCCGCCGGAACAGTTCGGTGTTAGGGACCGCCTCGCCCAGCGGTGCCACCGCTGGCTCGTTTAGCGTGAGATAAAGATGGCCCCACGAGAACATGACGTCGAATTGCTCGAGCTGTGTCGTGGCAGGCAGGACGATGTCGGCATAGAGCGCGGTATCAGTCAGGAACTGCTCGCTGACAACGGTAAACAGATCTTCGCGCGCCAGGCCACGCTCAATCTTTTCCTGCTCAGCTGCCACCACCATTGGATTGGAGTTGAAGACAAACAGCGACTGGATCGCAGTCTTGAGCAGCAATTCACCCGTCAGCGCCGGCCCCAGCCGCCACTGGTTAATCACGGGCGTGCCCGGCCTGATCCAGTCGGGCCGACTCATAGCGTCCCAGTTAACCGGAAAGGCCCAGATCGGCATATGCAGGATACCGCCTCCGCAATGGCGCCAAGAGCCGACCAGCGCCGGCAGGCAGGAGAGCGCGCGTACCGTGTTGCCACCGCCAGCGTGGCGCTCGATGGCGACCCCCATACGGATCACCGACGGCTGCGCCGTAGCGAATTCGCGCGCCAGCTTCCGCACATCCTCGGCGACGACGCCGGTGAGGCCGGCGACCTTCTCGGGCGGGAACTTCGCGGCGCGCGCCTTCAGGTCCTCGTAGCCGACAGTATATTTCTCGACGTAGTCGCGATCGACCAACCCTTCGGCAATGATAACATTCATCATGCCCAACGCTAGCGCGGCATCGGTGCCCGGGCGAATGCGAACATGCCAATCGGCCTTCTTGGCCGTGCGTGTCGAGACTGGATCGACCACCACGACTTTGGCTCCGCGCGCCTGCGCCTCGGCAATGAACGGCCAGTGGTGCAAGTTGTTGCTGATGGTGTTGATGGCCCAGAGGATGATGTATTTCGAGTGGACGAAGCTTTCTGGATCGACCGCGGCGGTCGGGCCGCAGGACATAAAAAAGGCGCTAATCGCCGCCGAATCGCAGAATGTCCGTTCGGATACAACTGCGCCGAGTTTGTTGAAGAATGCGTCGCCGGTGTTTAACCCGTTCAGCAGACCCTCGGTTCCGAGATAGCTGTAGGGGAGGATGGCAGTTGGGCCGTGCCGGTCGATGATGTCTCTCCAACGTGTCTTGATCTCGCCGAGTGCCGCGTCCCAGCTGACGCGCTGAAATTCGCCAGCGCCCTTTCGTCCGGTGCGCTTCAACGGATAAAGCACGCGATCAGGGCTGTAGACACGGTTCTGATAGTCGTTGACCTTGACGCACAACCCGCCACGCGTGAACGGGTGGTCCGGATTACCGCGCACGTCTATCGCCTTGCCGTCGCGAACGGTGGTGATCATGGCGCAGGTATCCGGGCAGTCGTGCGGGCAAGCGCTGAAGACCTTGTGCTCGGCCATGTTTGTCCTCCATGTTGGCCCCACATCCTATCGCCAGTCTAGCGATGGCACCACCCTCCTGTCCCTACGGTAAACCTAGTCCGCTTGGCCTGCCGTCGCCCTCATCGGTACGCCTGTGGGCCGTTATCTCTTTGAAGGTCTCGCCAGTGTCGGCGAGAATTACGGCTATGCCCGTTGCCGCCTCATAACGCTGAATGATGACATCGACGTAGAGTGGATCGAACTCAACGCCGCAGCATACCCGACCGGTATTCTCGGCGGCGATCAGACCACGGTTTGTCAGGTCGATTAGCGCATCCCGCAGCATTGCGGTTGGGTCCTGTAGACCTTTCCGGACGTCCGATCCAAGCGAGGAGGATTTTGCACGATATCCTGTCGTCCGCGCATTTGCTCATCTCGCGTAACAGATCGGCATGTCCTCGGTCAGGTTGGAGTTCGCAATCCGATCCTACCGGCGAATCGCCGGTGACCACCGCAAAGCCGACCGCCCGCTACGGCGCTAATACACCGTTGAGACTTACCAGAAATCCAAGTCGGTGTGGGTCGCCACGGGCGAGTACAAGGGCGAGACGCACAGCACTCAGGATCGGAGCGAGGGCACTGCCGTGAAGCGTTGGCGAGAGTGGGCCATTTACGAAGGCAATGGCTGAGCCCCGCCAGCGTGAACAGGCGGGCCTTGTTCTGGATCAGGCGCGAGCGAAATTACCGAGCTTGCGCAGCGCCCCCTCGGGCCTTAGTGGCTGCTGTTTGGCGGTCACGCGCGGCGACGAGTTTGTTCGTAAGCTTCAACCGTTCATCGGCTGTCATGGCGGGCTTGAGACCCGCTCGAGCCTGCTTGGCTGATCGACGGGCAGGTCGCCGCGCCGCGCTCCTTTTAGGATTGCTGTCGATGTAGGTTGAGTGCCTCGATGCCCGATTACGCCTTGCCCAGCTCGGGCGCCGCCACGGTGACCATTTCGAGCTGGCCGACGGTCTCCTTGCCGAACAGCAATGGAATGCAGGCGCCGACTGTCACCACCGCCGCTACCGTCCCGAAGAATATGGTGGGGGACCCGGTGTACGGTTCCAACAGGTATGGCATCAGGACGCCGGAAAAAATTCGCGCGGTCGCTTCTCCGAAAAAGTGCCCGCGTCCGCGCAGCTCGGTCGGAAATTGCTCGGAGAGATAGACGCGCACAGCCGTGAAGGAGGACAGCACGGTCAGTCCGGTAATGATTGCTCCGGCGCTCATCGCGACCGTCGCGTAGTCCCCGGTCCGATGCGCCAGGGCCATCAGCGCCAAGCCGGGAATCGCGCCGGCGAAACAATAGGTGATCGTCCATCGCCGCCCGATGATCTCCATGATGAACCCGGTGAAGGCCTTGCCCGGGATGGTCACCATGAACAGCAGCGTGCTGAGCCCGAAGCTGAGGGTCACCGCGGCGCCTTGGTCGATCAGCGCTTTCGGCAACAGGATAGCTGAGCAAAAATAGGCGGTGCCCGCCGCGGCGAAGCAGGCGGTGCCGACGAGGGTCGAGCGCAGCTGGCCGGGACCGAACAACGCCTTGATCGGCTGCAGCGCCTCACGCGCCGTTTCCCGGCCGGTTCCCAGCGCGGCGATCGTCAGCGGCGGGATGCGGCCGCCGCTGTGGGCGATAATGCTGTTGACGGCGTCGACTGCCGCTTTTGGATTGCCCCGGCTCAAATGCCAGCGCGGGCTTTCCGGTAGGCCGAAGTGCACCAGCAACGGCACGACACCGAGAGCGAGGCCGCCCGGCAGTGCTATCAGGCGGAAGCCCTCAGGACTGCCGGCGAGAACGAAGCCGACAAAGGGCAGCAGCGTGAAAGCGCTCGCTAGCATGACTTCGTATATCGCGCCGTAGGTGCGGCGGTGCTGGGCCGGCATCAGTTCGGCAGCGATCGGGAACGGCGCCGCCACGGCAAATCCCGCGCCGAAACCGGTGAGCAGGCGGATGACGAGCAGTTGCGTGCCGGTTTGCGTTAGCGGTATCAGCAAAGTGAGGAACGTGCTGGAAATGACGCCGATCTGCATCACGGTCTTGCGGCTGAGGCGGTCGGAAATCGACCCGGCCGTGAAGGCACCGATCACGAGGAAGAGAATCGGCGCGACCGCGAGCCAACGAATTTGCTCGGGGGTCAGATGCAGCGGCTCCTTGGCCAGCACGAGCAGCGAGCCGGTGAGCGCCAGGTCGTAGCCCTCGACGAAGCCGACCACCCCGAGCACCAGGATGATCTGCACGTGATAGATGCTGAACGGAATGCTGTCGAGCTTTCGTCCGAGCAAAAGGCTCGCTGAAGCGCCCGAGCCGACGAGCGGAGCGTTCTCCATCCTGGTGTCCTCCCAGATGGCCAACGAGCAGCGGACATAAGTGCAGACCGCAGCGATAGCTTAGTTCGATTCGGACGACCCGATTGTGAACCTGTTCACACGTAGACAGCCTAATTCTGGAGCCCGCAGGAGCCCGCTGCATTGCAGGATTTCGATCCGGCGGCTCGGGGTCACAAGCGGACCAAGGACCGGCCCCGAAGCTACTTCGGATTGCGCGGGAACGGGATGAACCCGTCCCGGTTCGGCATTTTCACGTTGGGCAGCGACTGCGCGTCGATCACATCGTTCGATCCGACGATCCCGTTGAGATTGAGGATATAGGCCGATACCGCGTAGAGTTCGTCCGCGGTGAGCGATTTCGACTCTTGGAATGGCATTGCGCGGCGGATGTAGTCGAACAGGGTTGTTGCATAGGGCCAGAAACTTCCCACAGTCTTTATCGGTGTTTTGTCCAGCGCCAGTGTGCCCATGCCGCCGACGAGCGCTCCAGCGAGCGCGACACTGGGGTTGATTCCCTTCTCGCCGTGACAGGCCTGACATCTCGCTACATAGATGGCTTCCCCCTCGATTGCCGTGCCACGACCAGGCGGCAGACCTGCGCCATCCGGTCCGATGCTGATGTCCCACGCTGCGATGTCGGCGGGCGCGATCGGTTGCCCGAACTGCGGGGCCTGGGCCAGGGCCGCCGGTGCAATGGTCAGCATAGATACGCGGACTGCAATGGGTTTAAGCGTAAACATTGCTGGCCTCCCCCATCTCGTCGATGCGCCAGCTTGCGATGGCGTTGTAGTGGTAGACCCCACGCAAGCCGCGCTCGTCGGCGAACTGCGCGCGCGTTGGCTGCACCATGCCCGTGTCGTCGGTGGCGCGACTCTGCAGCACGGCGGGACTGCCATTCCATTGCCATGCTGCGCGGAAGCGCACGGGCGCCTTTGGTAGGATCGGGCCCTGCAAAGCTGCCGGCGCCCAGCTTCGTCCGCCGTCAGCCGACACGTCGACCTGCCGGATGCTGCCGTTGCCCGACCAGGCCAGTCCGGAAATCTCGTAGAATCCCGGTCCCCTCAGCGCAAGTCCCGGCGACGGACGCGTGATGACGGATTTTACTTCGATCGGGAACACGAACTGCCAGGCCTTTTCATCCTTGAGCAGGATTGTGTATTTCGATGTTTCGTCTTTAGTCATGGCGGGGCCGGCAGTCAGCTTGAGCCGGCGCAGTCACTTCACGTTCATGTTGCCCTCGAAACCAGGCAGCAGCAGCCGCACCGGATAGCCGTTCGAAGGCCGCACTCGCTCGCCGTTCTGATAGAGACAGAGCAGCGCATCATCCATCGCCTTGGTGAGCGGGATGCTGCGGCTCATGGCGGCAGCATCAGCGCCCTCGGCGATCACCCAGCGCGCCTCAGGTTCGATGCCGGCTTCATCGAGCAACGTGGAGAGCGGCACGCCGGTCCATTCCGCGCAACCCAGCAGGCCGTGAATAGCCGCCACATTGAGCGGCTGGGCCTGAGGCGCGTTGAGCGCCTGGCTGTTGCCGCCACACTCGATGAAGGCGATGCGCGATTGCATCGGATAGCGCGACAGCGCTTCGACCGTAAACACAAGCGCGCGCTTCACAAGTCCATGGATCACCAGCCGGTGTTGATCGGGATCGATTTCTGGGATGCCGGAATGGCTACGCTCGAAATGCAGCCCAGATGGCGTGACCATTCCTTCGAGCATGTGCAGCGGCGTCCGTGACGAGCCGACACCGGCCGGGTTGGGGGGCGGCGGAAAGACTTTGACGACCTTGCTCTCGAACGGTGAGGGCTGACCGTAGCCCGCAAATCCCGGCCCGGCACCTTCATCCACGGCTGCACCGTAAGCTGTTCTCCCGATCCGCGGGACAGGCCTGCGCCCGTCGCACCAACAACGAGCGCGCCTTCAAGAAAGATACGGCGGCTTAGAATTCCATTGCCCGCCGCCGAATCGCCTGGTTCGGGATGTTTTTTTCTAACCATGAGCGGCACTCCCTCGTTGCGGTCAAATTAAGCATTTCGCGTGCCCATGCGCACAGGCTCGGTGATAGACCGGCAAAAAAGATGGTCGGTTCTCACACCGCCCTCCGCCGCAATCTTCTTAGCGATAGGACCCTGCCACGCGCCGACGGCCACTACGTCTGCTTGCCGCTCGCGCAATGTTTGGTCGAGTTTCGGTCCGGCGACCTTGACCAGCTTTCTGCCGCAGAGCTTGATATCGGACGCGCCGCGAATTGTAGCCGGACTGCGGGTGGGCCAATCGTTCAGCGCGATCCCTTTACCCGAGCCGCCGGTGATTCGTAGAGGTGCGAGCGGCACCTTCTACGACAAGGGGCTGGAGGGTGCGAGTTATCATGCCGTCATTCCCAATGTGAACGCCATCGACAAACTGCCGGAGGTCTGGCCTCGTCTGTCGTCTGACGAGAAGAAACTCTTTGATGTCATCGCGCGGGCATATATGGCTGCCCTGATGCCCGACTTTCGTTACCGGCAGACAACCGCAACGCTCGATGTACGCGGCTTCGAATTCCGCGCAGCCGGTCGCCAGCCCATTGATCTCGGCTGGCGAGCCGCATTCCCGGAGTGGCAACCCGCCGACGAAAAGGGCGATGAGGCGCAATTGCTGCCGCCGCTGCGCAACGGCGAGACCGCGCAACTGCAAGATTTAAAAATTGAGAACAAGGAGACCCGTCCGCCGCCGCGCTACAACGAAGGTACTCTGATCGAGGCTATGCAGAATGCCTGGCGTTTTGTTGACGACGATGTTCTGCGTGACCGCCTGAAGGAAGCCAAGGGTATTGGCACGCCTGCGACCCGAGCCGAGATCATCGGCGGGCTGAAGAAGCAGGGTTTCCTGATTGCCCAGGGAAAGAATATTGTGCCAACCGAGACCGGCCTGTCATTGTTCAACGTTCTCAAACAAGCCGATCCGGCTCTAGTCGATCCTGGCGTGACGGCGCAACTTGAATGCCTGCTTGACGATGTCGTTGTAGGCAAACAGGAGATGATCGGCGCGATTGACGCCGTATGCGATGTCGCCGAGCGCATTATCAGCAACTGAAGGAGGGTGCTACCGCGGGGGTGCTTTCTTTGCTTGGCAGCGCAGGTGGTAATGGCACAGGAACGTATCCACCGACGCCTGCGATGAAACGCTTTGCTGACAGCCTTGTCCGGCGAAAGGGCATCAAGCCACCACCCGGCTACAAGGCGTCGATATCGATCTGCCGCAAATTCCTTAGCGAGCACGCGCCTAAAAAGTCCGACGGCGAAACGGCCGGTAAGCTCGACCCCAAACCGGTAAGTCCAGCACAGTTGTTGTACGCCAAGAAACTGGCGCAGGGGAAAGGTCTCATCATCCCCGATGATGCGAAGACCAACTCGGCTGCGATGTCCGCATGGATTGATATGAATCGAGGCAAAAAACGCCGCAAACCTAGTCGCAAGACCTCCAACAGACCGGTTGGGTCGGTTGAATCCCAGGCTGCACCGCCGAAGAGGTCTCGAAAGCAAAAAGTTGACACCAATGCCGCTTCGACGGCTCCCGTGTCAGGAAACTCAAGCAGGACGGCACTGCGGATTCCCTATGGCAACAAGGAGGTCGCTCTGAAGCTCGGTGCCCGTTATGGCTCAGGCGGATGGTATGCCCCGCCTGGAGTTGATCTTTCAGCATTCCGCGAACGGGGGTGGCTCCTTTAGGCGGCATAGCAGATAGAGCCGGACTTGCTGCTGGCCTGTTGGCCGATCCTACGCGAGATGGTTCTCCACTCAGGGCGCCTTGGGTGTCACTTGGACCAACGCCTCCAGCGCAGCAATGGTCACCCTGATGTATTCCCTTCGCACCCTCAGGCTCGGCGCCGCGCTCTTAACTGCGCCTTTACCATAACCGTAGATAATGTCCCTATAGTTTACAGATAGCGGTCTCGGATTAGATGGCGCAGCGTCGGCTAATAGAAGAGCGTCTTCGTAACGAAAGCATTTCCGCGTTTTCACGCACGGCGCCGGTGCCCGATGGGGCCGCCGGTGCTCTTGATTTGGTGTATCAGGCGGCGGAAGTGTTTCGCGAGATGGAGGAACGCGCGCGCGAGACAGAAGCTCGTTCTCAGTCGCTCTGTAATGCCGCGTCGGAGAAGGTACGGCTTGCCGAAATGCGTGCCGAGGCTGCCGAGCAAGCTCATCGTGAGCTTCTTGTTGCGGCGGACCACAAATTGCAAGACGCATCGAGGGCGCTTGAGCAAGCCCAGTCCCGCATAAGCGCTCAAGCAGATAAACTAACGGCAGCGGAGTTCTGCGCTCAGGCAGCGCAGGCAGAGGCACGAGAAGCCAAACGATCACTCGCGCTTGTGGAAGAAGCCATCCGAAAAAGGTTGCTCACTGTAAATAATGAAGAGCGCGGCGGACTGACTGCTATGGCTTGATCAAGGCGGTCATGCGACCGCTTCCCTTTCTCGCCCACTAAGGCGCACCTCCAACGCGGCGATGGTCGCCTCGATGTTGACCCTTCGCGTCCTAAGGGTCCGCGCCAACACCGGATAAGCCGGATCGGACAGGTCGTGAACACCTGCGCGGCTCTCCTCGTGCTCAATGTTCACCGTGAGCAGCTCCACCGAGCGCGAGAGGCTCCCCATCAGTGTCGCGATTTGCAGCCGATTGACCGATGCGGTCTTCCGATGTGTCTCAAGTAGAAACGGGTTTGCCATTGGTAGCCTCCGCGCCGATCTGTTCTGGGACGCGCTCGCCGCGTAATTCGGCGTAGAGCAAAGGCGATGCCAACGAGCTAAGGGCTTGGAAAGGCAACGTTGCTCAAAACGGGGGTTGGCACCGGTGCGCTAACCCTCAGAGGACCAAGGGTTCCATTTGTTGACTATGCCCGCTTCCAACCCCAGACTGGCGTGGCGGCATCCGGGCAAGGATGGTGTCACTGGGGCAGCTCGGCCATGGAGCAGGAACAGCCAGCACGGGTCGGACGCAGGTTGGCGGCCATAGTCGCCGCTGACGTAGCGGGCTACTCGCGGCTCATGGGCCTCGACGAGGTCGGCACCGCCCGCACACTCCGCGAACATCGCAAGGTGACCGACGCGCTCGTGGCGAAACACGGGGGGCGCCTCGTGAAGACCATGGGGGACGGCGTGTTGCTTGAGTTTCCCTCGGTGGTCGATGCGGTTGAATGTGCGGTGGCGGTGCAGGCGGTTATGGCGCAGAGGAACGAAGGGATAACGCAGGAGGGGCGTATGCTGTTTCGGATCGGGATCAATCTCGGCGACATCCTGATCGACGGCGAAGACATCCTCGGGGATGGTGTCAACATCGCTGCAAGGCTTGAGGGGATCGCTGAGCCGGGTGGCATCTGCATCTCATCTTCAGCCTACGATCAGGTTCGAGGCAAGGTCGCGGTAGAGTTCACTGACCTTGGCGAGCAATCTCTCAAGAACATCGAGCGGCCCGTGCGCGCCTACGCAGCAAAACCAGAGGGTCACCTTGGGACGGTTGCACCGCGCGTGTTGCCCTCGTATCCGGGGGTCCAAAGGCCACTCTCGCTCCCCGACAAGCCGTCCATTGCCGTGCTGCCTTTCCAGAACATGAGCGGCGACCCCGAGCAAGAATACTTCGTCGATGGTATGGTCGAAGACATCATCACCGCGCTCTCGAATTTCAAATCGTTGTTTGTTATCGCGCGCAACTCGACCTTTACCTACAAAGGCAAGGCCATAGATATCAAGCAAGTCGGACGAGAGCTTGGTGTGCATTACGTGCTGGAGGGAAGCGTTCGGAAGTCGGCTGGCCGTGTTCGCATTACCGGCCAGTTAATCGAAGCATCCACCGGCACTCATCTCTGGGCCGAGAAGATTGACGGAGACGTATGCGACGTATTCGATCTGCAAGATCAGATAACCGCGAAAGTCGTCTCCTCGGTTGCTCCAACAATAGAACGTGCAGAGATTGAACGCGCCAAACAGAGGGCGACAAGCGGCACCGACAGTTACGATACATACCTACGCGGGATGGCACTGGTCTATCGCAGGCAGTTCGCTGAGGCTAGGGGCCTGTTCAAGAAGGCGACAGAACAGGACCGGGAATACGCCGCCGCTTACGCCATGTCGGCCTCCATGTACTCTTCGGAAAAGGCGATGAACGGCATCATTCATAGCCCCGAAATGCGGCAGCTTCCGACCTGATGCCGAGATTGCAACTCTGCGCGCCTATCTGCGCCAGCGCGAGCGGTTGGTGGAATACGCCGCCGCCCATATCCAGCATATGCAGAAGGCACTGATGGAGATGAACTTGCAACTCCATCATGTCGTCACCGATATCACCGGCGCGACCGGCATGCGGATTATCCGAGCCATTGTAGCAGGCGAGCGCAATCCTGACGTCTTGGCAACCTACCGGGACGTGCGATGCCATTCATCTATCGACATGATCCGCGCGGCACTGGTGGAACGATCGGAACGAACATGTCTTCGCGTTGACCCAATCGCTGGAACTCTACGACGTCTACCAGGCGAAGATGCTGGACTGCGACCGCAAGCTCGAGGTGAACCGCCCCGGGTTTGCCGGAGGCCATTTGGTTTAAGTTATGCTGCCATGGCCGACTGTTCCAGCATGGCATAGTAGCGTTGCTCGGCTTCGGCCGGCGGGATGTTGCCGATGGGCTCGAGCAGCCGTCGGTTGTTGAACCAGTCCACCCATTCCAGGGTCGCGAACTCGACGGCCTCGAAGCTGCGCCATGGCCCGCGCCGATGGATCACCTCGGCCTTGTAGAGGCCGTTGATGGTTTCGGCGAGAGCATTGTCATAGGAATCTCCGACACTGCCGACGGAGGGCTCCACGCCTGCTTCAGCCAGGCGCTCAGTGTACTTGATGGATACGTATTGGCTGCCCCTGTCGCTGTGGTGCACGAGCCCGCCGCGATGGACCGGCCGCCGATCGTGCAGTGCCTGCTCCAGCGCATCGAGCACGAAGCTGGCGTGCGCCGTGCGCGAGGCCCGCCAACCCACGATCCTGCGGGCATAGGCGTCAATGACAAAGGCGACGTAGACGAAGCCGGTCCAGGTCGCGACATAGGTGAAGTCGGAGAGCCAAAGGGCATTCGGTCGTGGCGCCTTGAACTGGCGGTTGACGTGATCCAGCGGACATGGCGCCGCCTTGTCGCTGATCGTGGTCTTGACGGGTTTGCCGCGGATGACCCCTTGCAAACCCATGTCCCGCATCAGTCGCGACACTGTGCAACGGGCGATGTCGAAGCCTTCGCGCTTGAGCTGCCGCCAGACCTTGCGCACGCCATAGACCCGGAAGTTCTCCTCAAACACACGCCGGATACCGATCTTCAGCGCGGCGTCCTGCCGGGCGCGCGCCGACAGTCTGGCCGGATCGTGCCGCTTGGCCACATGGGCGTGGTAGGTCGAGGGGGCGATCGGCAAGACCTTGCAGATCGGCTCGACCCCATGCGCCCCACGATGATCGTCGATGAAGCCGATCATGGCTTGGACCGGCGGTCGAGCTCCGCCATCGCAAAATAGGCGCTTGCCTTGCGCAGGATCTCGTTGGCCTGCCGAAGCTCACGGTTCTCCCGTTCCAGGGCCTTCAACTTCTCGGCCATGTCGGTCGGAACGCCGGCCCGCTTCCCGCTGTCGACTTCCGCCTTCTTGACCCAGTCATGCAGCGTCTGCGGCGTGCAGCCGATTTTGGCCGCAATCGATGTCACCGCCGCCCAGCGCGACGGATGCTCGCTCGCGTGATCCAGAACCATCCGAACCGCACGGGCCCGCACCTCGGGTGAAAACTTGTTCGTCGTCTTGCTTGTCATGGCTCCATCCTCTCAGGAGTTGGAGCCTCCGGCAAACCCGGGGCGGTTCAGACCATCGGGCGAACCCGTCGCCGAAATCGACATACGAGCGAGCTACCTAACCATCTTCCTGTCGATGCCGGCATCCAGCTCGATACCACCGAGGACCCCTATGAGGTCCCGGGCTTCCCCGAGGAAGACCGGACGGCTGTTAAGCAGTGGTTCGTTGCGACCTTCGGTAACACCAAGCCGATCCGCAAATGGCCACTGCGCATGCTGAAGGACACTCCCGAGCTGAGCCAATACCGCGTAGCCGACATCAAAGCGGCCGTCATTTCCAAGTATCCCGCCTTGGCGACTTGGGGCGAGCCTCTTGACGGCCGCATAGTTGGTTGGGCTGACTTGATGTTCATTGAGAGCGAGGTGATGTTCGGTGCGATGCTGAACTTGATGTACATCCACGACACTCCCAGCCTCAGTGTGCACGACAGTCTTATCGTCCCAGCTTCAAAGGTGGAGGAAGCCAGAGAGGCGATAGCATTTACGCTCCACGCAAAGCACCGAGTTTATCCAATCCTGAAGACCAACCCCCCATTGCCTGCAAAAGACACCTAAGGGAACTTGGGGGGAGCAGGGGGGACAGGGAAGGGGGATTGGTGGTGGTGATTGATTGTAAGAGTACAGGGTACACAGGGGCCACTTTCTGTCGCTTTTGGGAGCCTTCGCTGCAGACCCAACGCAGAGACCTAACAAACACTTACACAGCAAAAAAACACCAGAGGATACTAGGGGGACTGAGGGAGGAGCTAGGGCGGGAACAGGGGAGCTAGGAGGCGGGTGACGGTGGTGATTGATCGTAGGTGTGCACAGGTACACAGGGACCACTTTATGGAATCCGGGGGAACCCGCATCCCCATCGCTGCTTGCAAGGTAAAATCCCATGATCGGGGCGGTGATCCGCGACCTTAAAGCAGGCGACAAGTCACTGACCGATTGGGGCACTTCAGTCCCGTGCGTTCTCCCTCCCCGGGGCCGTGGAGGCCCAGAGAAGCCCGAGGGACTTGTAGGCCGGACCTGAGGTGGGGTTTCTCCCCACGCCCGAGGAAGTCGCACCAGTGACTCCCGTAGAGTCCGCGAGCACCTAGGGAATCCTTGTGTCATACCGGGTCTCGCTAGGCACCATCGGTTTTCGCGGGGGACATCAGCGTTAGCGTTTCAACTTGGTCGCCCTGCGGCAACGGAAGATTTCGGCGAGCGACCCGCCTACCACGTGGTGGCCGGGAGAACGGTGAAGCTCGGTGCTCAATCGGGCTCACCGAGGCGCCGACCGATTCTCGATAGGCTCAGTGCGGACCCTTCGGAGGCCGCGTAGCGAACATGGCTGGCGACGAATTTACTTCCGCTTTCGGCGGCATAGCGGACTTGACCGGAATTGCTGCCCTCGCGGCTCGGTCGCATGACCCGTTGCGGCTATCTTTCTAACCAGCACAGGCGATCCCGTCGCGGGGAGTCCGTTGCTCGTAGACTAGCCTCCGACTTCCCCGCTGAAGACGGGTCCGAATGTTTCCCACTTCTCGCCGTCGAACCTTCTAAGCCGCATCTGCTTGATCGGAGCAAAATCGGAGGGGCTGGTGTTGATGGTGATGCCGGGCAGTAAGATACCCGCCCTGAAGTTCTTCAGGTTTGCGGCCTGCTTCATGACGTTCTCGCGCGTGAGATTATCACCACACTGCCTCAACACATAAACCATCACCTGCGCGAGACCGTATCCGTTCGCCACCAGTCCATCGGCTCGATTACCTTCCGGGAAGTCCTTTGCGAGAAACTCGTCGTAGGCCTTCATCAGGGGATCATTCTTCCAGTCAGGATCGAGTGGGTCCATGGCTGAACTCGCCGAAATGATGCCCCGCGCGTTTTCAACGCCAGCCGGCCTGATGACGGCTCCGATGGAGTTGCTGACGGAGTTCAGGATGTGCAGCGGCTTCCAGCCAATCTCGGTCGCTTTCCTGATCGCTTGCGCCGCAAACTTAGGTCCGGCGATGTCGACGAATACGTCGGCATTTTGCGACTTCATTTTGACGACATGCGAGTTGATGGTCGTCTCGAGCATGTCATAGGCGTCCTCGATCACAATCATGGACTTGGCCCTGTCGCCGAGACCGTCCTTCAGGCCTTTGAGATAGTCCTTCCCATAGTCGTCGTTCTGATAGAGAACAGCGATCCTGGCGTTCGGCTTCTCGTTGAGAATATATCTCGCGTAGATATGTGCCTCGTTCTGGTAGTTTACCTGAAAACCCATGGTCCATGGGAAGTTCTGCGGATCGTTCCATTTGGTGGCACCACTCGCGATAAACAGTTGCGGCACCTGCTTGGCGTTCATGTACTTATGGATCGCTGTGTTCGATGGCGTGCCGAGCGGGCTGAAAATGAGCAGAACCTCGTCACTCTCGATCAATTTGCGCGCTTGCTCCACCGTCTTCGGCGGACTTAATCCGTCGTCATAGCTGATGAAATTGATCTTGCGTCCGTTGATACCGCCTTCGGCGTTGATCTTGCGAAAGTAAGCGGCCTCGACTCTGCCGATAACACCGTACGCAGAAGCGGGACCGCTGTAGGGGACAATGTTGCCGATCTTGATCTCGGTGTCAGTTGCTCCGACGTCATATTTCTTCTGAGCGAATGCACCGCTTCCGGCGACCGTAGTCAAAATGATGGCGGTCGAAAGGGCAACTAATCGTCGTGTGACGAAAGACATTTGTCCCTCCCCTGGAAATCAAAATGAATTTGTATGTTGCTATTGGAGTCCTCAAACAGGTTATCGATGCGATAGTGAACACCCCTTGTTGAGCTTTGTCGATCCGAAACGGGATCGTCTCGACAACCGTATGCGTCACGGGCTCTGTCCTTTCTGACCAGAAAGGCGTTTCCGACGCTCAAGGTGGAGCTGCATTAGGAAGGCCGCTTATGGCCCCTCGCGTCGCTTCGGTGCGGTGCGGTGTTTTGTTGCTATCGGCGCACAGCGAAGGTTCATCACCTGCGCCACCTCGCGTTTCGCCGTATCACTCGCGCTGGCCTTCCAGCAGGGCAATAGTAGCCCCAATGTTCCCTTCGCGCCCTCAGGCTCCGCGCCAGCAGGCACCCATGCGCTTATCCTCAGTGGACCAAGGGTTCCATTTGTTGACGACGCACCTCCCTAAGCCCAGACTGGCGGCAGGCGGCATCGGGCAGGATGGTGCCGCTGGGGCAGCTTGGCCATGAAGCAAAAGCAGCCAGCTCGGGTCGGACGCAGGTTGGCGGCCATAGTCGCGGCTGACGTGGCGGGCTACTCGCGGCTCATGGGACTCGACGAGGAGGCACGCCCGCACACTTCGCGAACACCGCAAGGTCGACCGATGCCCCGTGGCGGAACACGGCGGCCGCATCGTCAAGACCACGGGGACGGGTGCTGCTTGAGTTTCCCTCGCGTGGTCGATGCGGTCGAGTGCGCGGTCGCAGTGCAGAGCGGTGATGGCCAAGGAACACAATGGCGTCCCCGAGGAGCGGCGCATTGCTGTTCCGGATAGGGATCAATATTGGCGACATACTGATCGAGGGCGCACGACATCTTCGGGGACGGCGTCAACGTCGCGGCGCGGCTTGAGGGGATCGCTGAACCGGGTGGCATCTGTATCTCGTCTTCCGCTTATGATCAGGTTCGTGGCAAGGTCGCGGTCGAGTTCATCGACCTTGGCGAGCAGACCCTCAAGAACATCGCCCGTCCGATACGCGCCTATGCGGTTGGCCTCGAGCGCGAATGCTCGATCGAGCCGCCCCGCTGCCATCTTCTGCCCCGCGTTTGTCCATCGTGGTGCTGCCGTTTGCGAACATCGGCGGCGATCCCGAGCAAGAGTACTTCGTGGATGGCGTGACCGAGAGCCTGACCACGGACTTGTCGCGCATCAGTGGCGCGTTCGTGATTGCGTCGCAACACCGCGTTCACGTTCAAGGGCAAAGCCGTTGACGTAAAGAAGCTCGGACGCGAGTTGAACGTCCGCTATGTGCTCGAAGGCTCGGTGCAGCGGGGCGGCAACCGGCTTCGGGTGAACGTGCAGTTGATCGACGCCGAGACTGGAAATCACCTCTGGGCCGAGCGCTTCGACAAACCAGTCGCCGACCTCTTCGATATGCAGGACGAAATCGTATCGAGGCTCGCCAATACGCTGAACGCGCAATTGATTGCGGTCGAAGCGCGACGAGCGGAGCGTTCACCCCATCCCGACGCGACTGGACTTGTGTTTCCAAGGCGCCGCTTGGCTCAACAGGGGCCGAACCCCTGAACACATGGCACAAGCGCGCGGCTTCTTTGAACGGGCCTTGGCGCTCGAACCGGGAAATGTTGAGGCGCTGGTCGGCACAGCGTCGGTTAATTTTGCAATTGGCAGCCAACTTTTTGACCGACGATCGGATAGAACGTCTCACCGCAGCCGAGGCGGCGGTCACAAAGGCGCTGTCCTTGGCACCGAACCATCCCTTGGCTCATTACGTCCTGGGCCTGGTGCAAATTTTTACGAACCGCGCGGCTCAAGGCATCGCCGAATGCGAGCGGGCATTGGCGCTGGATCGGAATTTGGCCCGCGGCGCACGGGCAACATCGGGATTGCGAAGTTTTTTCTCGGTCGGGGCGCGGAAACCGAAGCCCATGTGGAGCAGGCGCTCCGCCTCTCTCCCCGCGATATCAGTCGTCTATATCTGGAGTTTGTTTGTCGGTCTCGCCAAACTTTGGCAGCGGCGCCGACGCCGAAGCGATTGTTTGGCTGCGCCGGAGCCTTGAGGCCAACCGAAATGACCCCGGTGCGCATTTCTATCTCGCGGCTGCCTTGGCGCGCGTCGGTGAGCTGGATGAGGCACGGGCTACAGTGCAGGCGGGCCTTGCGCTCAATCCGAGTTTCACTATCCGCCGCGTTTCGCACTAACACCCCAAGCAACCATCCCGTGTATCTCGCGGGACGCGAGCGCGTCTATGAGGGCCTGCGGATGGCCGGGGTGCCGGAAAGGTGAGGCTTAGGGATTAGGGCACGCATGTCAGACCCTATGACAGTCAGCCGACGCCTCGTCGCGGTCTTCGCAGCGGATGTCGAAGGCTACAGCCGCCTCATGGGCGCTGACGAGGTCGGCACGCTCAAAGGGTTGACCGAACGGCGCGCGATACTCGACAGGCTCATTGGGGAACACAGGGGCCGCATAGCGAACACAGCTGGGGACAGTGTCCTTGCGGAGTTTGCCAGCGCCGTGGACGCCGTGCAGTGCGCGGTGGAGGCGCAAGCCGCTCTTGCCGAAGCGAATGCAGGTGTCCCGCCCGACAAATCCATCAAATTCCGCATAGGAGTTCACGTCGGCGACGTGATGGCCGCGCTGGGTGACCTGTTCGGCGACGGGTCAACATTGCTGCCCGACTGGAGGGGTTCGCCGATCCGGGCGGCATCCTGATTTCCGAAAAGGTGCACAGCGAAGTCGAAGGCACTCGACGATGGCCTTCGAGGATCTTGGCCTTCAGCGGTCAAGAACATTGAAGAGCCAATCAAGGTTTACAGCTGGGTGCGCCGAGCGAGCCGTGAGAGCGCGCTGACCGCGAGCCTGATTGCGAGCTACCTGCCGTTGCCAGACAAGCCGTCCATCGCGGTCCTGCCGTTCGAGAACATGAGCGGCGACCCCGAGCAGGAATACTTCGCGGACGGAATGGTTGAGGAGATCATTACGGCGCTTTCGCGGTTCAAATCGCTATTCGTGATCGCTCGCAATTCGAGTTTCACCTTCAAGGGGAAAGCCGTCGATATGAAGGAGGTCGGACGCAGGCTTGGGGTGCGCTATGTCCTTGAGGGCGCTGTCCGCAAAGCGGCGGGGAAGGTTCGCATCACGGGGCAGTTGCTTGATGCGGCGACGGGCGCGCACATTTGGGCGGACAGGTTCGAGCGGGATATGACGGACGTGTTCGCTCTGCAGGACGAAGTGACGGTCGCTGTCGTCTCGGCAATTCAGCCAAAATTGTTTCAAACCGAAATTGAAATGGCGACGCGACGGCGACCGGAGAACCTCACCGCATATGATTTTTATCTCCGAGCCATGCAGCAGCTTACTTGACTACCCGCGAAGGGTTGGCCGAGGCGATCAGGCTGGCTCATCGAGCGTTGGAGCTGGACCCTCGGTTGGCTTAGTCGCTGCTCTGGCAGGCATCTGTCATAGCTTGAACGTCACTTTGGGCTATACAGTCGATCCTCAATTCGACCGCAAGGAAGCAGTTCGGCTTTCTCGCTTGGCATTGAGCATCGACGATAGTGATCCAGACACGTTAGCGGCGGCTGCAATAATCTCGGCATTCATGATCGGCGATTATGAAAGTGAGATCGAAATGGCTGACCAGGCGGTCGCGCTCAACCCAAATTCATTTCTCGCATGGAACTGCAGAGGCTGGGTCTATAGAGATGCGGGGCTGCCGGAGGAAGCGGTCCTGAGTTTTGAACGTGCCATGCGTATGAGCCCGGTAGACCCGCGGCTGCACCGAACACTTACTGGGATCGGGACGGCCTTGATTGAGCTTCGTCGCTTTGACGAGGCCATCGTCGCAGGGAAGAAAGCCCTACGTCGGAACCCTTCGTTTTCGATAGCTTACCGCTGTCTCGCGTCCACTTTCGCCCATCTCGGACGTGACACGGAGGCACGTGAGGCGGCGGCGCGTCGTGCTTGAGTTCGATCCCGCCTTTACAATATCTGCGTGGATCGCTCGGGGCGGGCAATCAAACGCGAAGCTGCTGATTGAGGGTCTTCGGAAAGCGGGGTTGCCCGAATGAGCCCGGTGTATCCCCTCGTTCCCTGTGTCAAACACGCGGCCCTGTGAACCTCGGTGGCGGCTCACGCCTTTAAGCAGACATTTTGAAGCCCGGGGTAGGGGTCGATCTGAAAAGGGGCCCAGCGAGCGATATGGGACCCGCTTGCCATTGACGAAATCACCTGTTGATCCATTTCCTTGGAGGACGGGGCAGCGCGGGATACGAGACGAAATTCCGGAGGACACGGGGCTTCAACGAGCAAGCCGGGCTGGGGCGAATGCGCGGGGGAGGCCCTCGTCAGGAGCCGCCGCTCTTTGCGCGCACGGTCAACCTTTCAGTTGCCGAACCAGCTTATCTATATCGGCTTTGAAGGTAGCATGACGCACCTCGAGCCCTTGCCGTAGTGCGAGTTCTTGGATGTTCGGGGGCAAGTCATCGGCCTTCGGAACCTTCGTGCCGTCGATCAAGATGGGAATGACAGGGATTTGACGTTGGAGCGCCGTTGCGATTTCGTTGCGCACAAAATCATCGGGATTGTCGAGACGGCGGTTCCCGGCCGAATTGCGCGCGTCCAGCCAGTCGCGCCCGATCAAAGCGATCAGCACGTCGCACTTTGCAACCTCCTCATTTAAAGCTGTAATGTAGTTAACCCCCAGCCGGATGGCATCGACATCCATAAAGATTTTGTCGTGCCCGAACTCGCGCTCTAACCAATCATAAATCCGGCCGGCAAGGGCGGCACCGTCCTCGCGGCGATAGTTGATAAAAATCCTGGTTGAGGCCAGAGCCTTGGCTCTGACGCTCGGTTCAATTTTTTTGGTCGGTGGACGCTTTTGCACAGGTTGAGATACGCTCGGCACCTTGCCTTTCGGTGCGCTCTCGCGCGCTAGCTGAGATACGCTCGGCACCTCCCGTATGGTCAAAAAATCGAAACGGCAGAAAAATTGAAACGGCAGGAAGCGTGGGCAGTAGCGGCGACCGCCTGTCGTGCGCTACTCTTTTGCGACGATCAATGCGCCCATCGCGGATTGGACGGGAGGGGGAGACTCATGGATTTGGCGCGCATCCTGGCCTACGTCACGGGGACGGTGGACCAAGAGTTGCTGGCGCGAAACGAATATCTGGCTGCCGAAAACCGCATCCTGAAGGCCCAGTTGAAAGGTCGGCTGAAGCTGTCGGATGCCGAGCGAGCCACGCTCGGCGAAATTGGTCATCGCGTGGGCCGCAAGGTTCTCGCCGAGGTAGCAGCCGTCGCCCGGCCGGACACTATCCTGGCCTGGTACCGCAAGCTGGTCGCCTGCAAATTCGATGGCTCGCAGGTTCGTCATGGCCCGGGTAGACCGCGGATCAAGCGCGAGGTGGAGCAACTGATCGTTCGCATGGCGGGCGAGAACCGGGACTGGGGCTATGACCGGATTGCGGGCGCCTTGGCCAATCTCGGGTATATGATTTCCGATCAAACGGTTGGCAATGTTCTGCAACGCCATGCTCTGCCGCCCGCGCCGGAGCGCAAGCGCACGACCACGTGGCCAGTCTTCATCCGAACCCACCTGGCGCTGTTGGCGGGGACCGACTTCTTTACTGCGGAGGTGCTGACGCTGCGCGGGCTGGTGACCTACTACGTGCTGTTTTTCATCCACCTTGAGAGCCGCGGGGTGGATATCGCCGGCATCACCATTCACCCGGGCGAACTGTGGATGAAGCAAATCGCCCGCAACGTAACGATGGAGGGATGCGGCGTGCTGCGGGACTGTCGTTATCTCCTGCATGATCGGGACACAAAATACACCCAGTCATTCCGGACGATCATTGCGTCAGGTCGGGTTGAACCGCTCGCGCTGCCAGCGCGTAGTCCGAACCTGAATGCCTATGCGGAGCGCTGGGTGAGATCGGTGAAGGACGAGTGTTTGTCGAAGATCATTCTCTTTGGTGAGCGCTCCTTACGGCGGGCGCAATGCGAATACGTCGAGCATTACCATGCTGAGCGCAATCATCAGGGGAAGGACAACGTCCTGTTGTTCCCTCGCAATACAGACATCCACCGCGAGGGAGCTGTGCAATGTCGCGAGAGGCTGGGCGGGCTCTTGCGTTATTACCATCAAGAAGCGGCGTGAGATGGCAGGCAAGTCCTGGACGAGCCCTGTGAGGTTGGTGGTCGAGTTGCGCCTGCGCAATGACAACTATGATTGCTGGCAAATGCACAAGCGGATTATCGCCGAATTTCGCCTGCGCGACCGGTCGGTAGAGCGACGAATGGCTGGGACAATAGTCAACGCGGTTCTATTCCTCGATGAACAGATCGGAGCCCCGGATCAATATTTTGGCTCTACGAGATGAAGCGCACGATCGGCGCTTTGCGAGCCAAAGCACATCAGGTTGGTTTGGGCCTAGGTCATCAACGCTGAGGTTCTTTTGGACTGCGCGGTGCTTCGGTCGCGCAGTCCCTACTACTCTCTAATTTCTGCAATATCAGACCGAAGCCCTGCGCCGCTATAAGGCGCAGCTAGACGAACGTTGCAGCCAGGTTCGCAAGGTCCGGCAATTCCTACTTCTGCTTGAGACTCAAGATATAGGCGATCAGGTCATTTGACACAGCGCTTGAAAGTACGAAATCAGGCATATTGTTGTGGTTTGAATGAAGAAACACATTCAGAGAAATTCCCGTAGTCGACGGTAGATCAGCGATGCTCTGGAAGCTTGGCGGATCAGCCCTGTCCGATAGGGTCATCGGCAGAACACGATGACATGAGCTGCACAGTCTTGTCGCAAGCTGGCGACCAGACGCTGGATCACCATCACTAGGCTGAGCAAGTACTGGTGACTGTGCTGCTAAAATCGCCGAGGCGATGAAGTATGGTAGTATCACCAACGCATGGTGATCACCATTGGCTGCGTGGGAAGTTCTGGAAGTTCAAACCTCTTCTACTACCAGAGGACCTTTGAGGCGAGTTACTGAATGTAAGCGTCCAACCAAGTATCCCGATCGCGTCAAGGCGGTCGACGCACGCCAACGATACCTCGATGAGACAGCCTGTTCTCAAATTGATCTGCCATCGGACGAACACTTGAAGAACCGAGTGATGACAGGTCCCTCAGTGACTTCGATAACCAACGGGTCAAGAACTTTTAGATGGAGCGCCCGGTTTTTGGACCATGGAAGCCAGCCCCCAAGCTTGCCAAGCGATTCCGTGATGTGAAAACTGCCGTCCTTTGCGCTCTTAACGGATCTAATTGCTAGCTCTGCCGAACGACCTCCCCGCACCACGAATCGCTCACCCACTGAGAAAATCATGACCGTCGGAAAAGGCCCGTCAAAAAGCGCATCAGCCCCCAGTCTTTTAAGCGTCAAGCACGCTCCTGTTTTGGACACTGGAAAACGTTGATCCATCGCGACCCAGACACCGCTGATCGGATAAGTTTGGCTGATCGGATAAGTTTGCGCGGAAGCGGCAAAGCAAGATAGTGAACCCACAATTAAAACCGAGGTCCGAATTGCAGCTCGGAGGTAAGGCTGGCTGCCGACCAGCAAATGGAATAGGTTGATCATAGGAATCTCCCTGACCGACCACCCGCATCGGCCATTTTGAATTCCCTTGAAAAGTCCCAACCCATTATAGGCTCGTCCGTAGGAATCCAGTGTGAACTTGTTCACATCGGGAGGATTCTGATTTCGAATCCGTGTCAAACACCGCTTATCTTCACCAATATCTGCGCAAGTCCAAGCGGGCGGATGTCCGTTGTGGGTCTTCGCGACGGGGGCCGGGCCAGCAGCAAGTCCGGCGATGTCCGTTATCGCGACCGGCCATTGCGGGTTGGTGGCGCCGTCCTAGACGTGATTTAAGCTCCGAAACCGGAGCCTCGAATTATGCGCAACGAACGTATTTCCCGGTCGGCGGTTGGCTCGCCCGTGCGTCCATTTGAGCACGAGGCTGTCCCGACAGCTGAAATGCAGAAAGCTCTTCTGTGCGGCTACCGCCGACGTTCGGATTGGTGCTCAGGACGCGCGGGTTCAGAGCAGACAGGAGGTAGCGTAGGGAGCTAGATTGCGCCCGCACAATGCCTTGTCCTGACCCTTGGGGCAGCAATGAGAAGGCGTGAGTTCATGTCAGCGATTGCCGTCGCAACAGCATGGCCGCTTACGGCGCGCGCGGAGCAATCACCGCGCACGCGGGCCGACGCTGATCACGTCGAGATCAAGACCGAAATGTCGTCAGCGCCGATGAGACGGCTGTATCCTTCGACATCCGCTGCGACCGCGACAAGACGTCGGTTGACTGCGATAGGATCTGACATGCGGGGCCCAATGCCAACCTATGGCGACCAGTGTGGTCTGAGAGGCGCGCCCCCGTCAACCTGAACGGTCGGTATTGGCGTAGACGAACATCAACCCTCGGGCACCCCGGCCATACGCATGCCTTCATAAAAGCGTTCGCGTCTGGCAAGCCACACTGGAGTGTCGCGAACCCACGCGTTCATGCGGTATCGTCGAACGCTGAAGTTGGGATCGAGTGCCAGTCCGGCATCGGCGCTTGATCGAGCCTCCCGCAGGTCTCCCATCATAGCCAACGCGCCAGCCAAGTGAAAATGAGAGAGCGAGTAACTTGGATTGGCCTCAATGCTTCGACGAAGCCAGTCAAGTGCCTCAAGGTCTGCATTGGTCATCAAATTGGCCATCCCGACAATGTTGAACCAAAGAAAGGCACGCGTGTCGCGCGGGGACAGCCGAAGCGACTCCTGAATGTGCCCCTCCACCTCCTCGTGGCACCCGAGCGCATGCTTCCCAAGCCCGATGAACCCATGTGCATCGGCCAAATTCCGATCCAGCGCCAGCGCCCGACGACACTCGGCCATGCCCGTGGCAGCACGGTTTGTCAGAATTTGAACCGCGCCGAGAAGCATGTGGGCTCTGGGGTAGTTGGGCGCACGCAATAACACGCTGTTTAGCGCGTTTTCCGCGGCCTCGAACTGCACTGTGCCATTATCGGTCATGTGGGATGCACCGATCGCTAAATCGACGTGAGCTGCGGCAACTGCTGCTTCGATGTTATCGGGATCAAGCGCCAAAGCGCGCACGAAGAAATCCCTTGCTCGCGTCATTAACGCAGGCGTTATTCCCTTGTTCTGGAAAGCCTTGCCCTGAAAGTACAAATCCATGGTGTCCGGCCGGAACGAGCGTTCTGCGCGTCGCGCTTCGGCCTTGATGAGTTCGGCATTCAAAGTATTTGCCAGCCGAGATACAATCTCGTCCTGCATGTCAAACAAGTCGCCCACGGGCTTGTCAAAACGCTCCGCCCAAAGGTGGCTACCAGTTTCGGCGTCAATCAATTGCACGTTCACGCGAAGGCGGTTGCCACCACGTTGCACTGAACCTTCAAGCACATAGCAGACGTTCAGCTCACGTCCCAGCTTTTTAACATCGATGGCTTTGCCTTTAAACGTGAACGCCGTGTTGCGCGCAATCACGAACGAGTTGTCGATACGCGACAGGTCCGTGGTCAGGCTCTCGGTCACGCCATCCACGAAGTAGTCTTGCTCGGGATCGCCTCCAATGTTTGCGAACGGCAGCACCACGATCGAAAGACGCGGGGGGGAAGTTGACAGTGGGACAGCCCAATCAGCGTTCGCGTTCACGCCAACCGCATAGGCACGGATCGGTCGGGCGATGTTCTTAAGGGTCTGCTCGCCTAGATCAGTGAACTCCGCCGCGACCTTGCCTCGAACCTGATCGTAGGCAGAAGACGAGATGCAGATACCCCCCGGCTCCGCGATCCCCTCAAGCCGAGCCGCGACGTTGACGCCATCCCCCAGAATGTCTTCACCCTCGATCAGAATGTCCCCGAGGTTGATCCCGATCCGAAATAGCATACGGCGGTCCTGCGGCACCGCTTCGTTCCTCTGGGCCATTACCGCTTGCACTGCGACTGCGTACTCAACGGCATCGACCACCGAGGGAAACTCAAGCAGCACGCCGTCCCCGGTGCTCTTCACAAGCCGACCGCCGTGCTTCGCCACGAGAGCGTCAGTCACCTTGCGATGTTCGCGTAGCGTGCGGGCGGTGCCGACCTCGTCGAGCCCGTATGGTCAAAAAATTGAAACGGCAGGAAGCGTGGGCAGTATCCGCGTTCGGCGTAGCCTCGCCGCCTGTCGTGCGCTACTCTTTTGCGACGATCATTGCGCCCATCGCGGATTGGACGGGAGGGGGAGACTCATGGATTTGGCGCGCATCCTGGCCTACGTCACGGGGACGGTGGACCAAGAGTTGCTGGCGCGAAACGAATATCTGGCTGCGGAAAACCGCATCCTGAAGGCCCAGTTGAAAGGTCGGCTGAAGCTGTCGGATGCCGAGCGAGCCACGCTCGGCGAAATTGGTCATCGCGTGGGCCGCAAGGTTCTCGCCGAGGTAGCAGCCGTCGCCCGGCCGGACACTATCCTGGCCTGGTACCGCAAGCTGGTCGCCTGCAAATTCGATGGCTCGCAGGTTCGTCATGGCCCGGGTAGACCGCGGATCAAGCGCGAGGTGGAGCAACTGATCGTTCGCATGGCGGGCGAGAACCGGGGCTGGGGCTATGACCGGATTGCGGGCGCCTTGGCCAATCTCGGGTATATGATTTCCGATCAAACGGTTGGCAATGTTCTGCAACGCCATGCTCTGCCGCCCGCGCCGGAGCGCAAGCGCACGACCACGTGGCCGGTCTTCATCCGAACCCACCTGGCGCTGTTGGCGGGGACCGACTTCTTTACTGCGGAGGTGCTGACGCTGCGCGGGCTGGTGACCTACTACGTGCTGTTTTTCATCCACCTTGAGAGCCGCCGGGTGGATATCGCCGGCATCACCATTCACCCGGGCGAACTGTGGATGAAGCAAATCGCCCGCAACGTAACGATGGAGGGATGCGGCGTGCTGCGGGACTGTCGTTATCTCCTGCATGATCGGGACACAAAATACACCCAGTCATTCCGGACGATCATTGCGTCAGGTCGGGTTGAACCGCTCGCGCTGCCAGCGCGTAGTCCGAACCTGAATGCCTATGCGGAGCGCTGGGTGAGATCGGTGAAGGACGAGTGTTTGTCGAAGATCATTCTCTTTGGTGAGCGCTCCTTACGGCGGGCGCAATGCGAATACGTCGAGCATTACCATGCTGAGCGCAATCATCAGGGGAAGGACAACGTCCTGTTGTTCCCTCGCAATACAGACATCCACCGCGAGGGAGCTGTGCAATGTCGCGAGAGGCTGGGCGGGCTCTTGCGTTATTACCATCAAGAAGCGGCGTGAGATGGCAGGCAAGTCCTGGATGAGCCCTGTGAGGTTGGTGGTCGAGTTGCACCTGCCCAATGACAACTATGATTGCTGGCAAATGCACAAGCGGATTATCGCCGAACTTCGCCTGCGCGACCGGTCGGTAGAGCGATGAAGGGCTGGGACAATAGTCAACGCGGTCCTATTCCTCGATCGAACAGATCGGAGCCCCGGATCGATATTTTGGCTCTACGAGGTAACGAAGTGGCTGAAGCCTTCGATTAGCGTGTCACGAATTGGTGACAGCGCGAGTGTGCAGGCCGTAGCGCGAGTAAACGCCGAGCAAGCCCGAAAAGGACGATGTGTAGGCCGACCCGACTGCCATATCGGGGAAGGTAGAAATGTCTGGACGAGTTGAGCGAAGATTACGTCCAGTTGCTACACCGGGGTATTGGCGGCGGCATGTACACAAGGAAAGCGGACGCAACACGGGAAGCCCCGTGCGCGGACATTGAGGCGTACGGAGTGCAGCGGTGGCTTGGCGAACTGGCGCTTGCGCTCCGGGATGCCTCGGTGATCTTGTCCAACGAGTGCGCCACATCGGCTCTCTTCTCGCCGATCTTCGGCTCCATTGCTTTCAGCTTGCTTTGCACAACTCCTTTGCGATCTCAAAGTTTGGGGTGCATGTCTTTCCAGCCATGCCCGCGCTCATACGCATCAGCCGCGCGGATCAGGGTCATCTCGTCGAAGGGGCGGCCAGCGAGCTGCAGGCCGATGGGCAGTCCGTTGCTATCGAACCCGCAAGGCAGGGATATCGCGGGCAACCCGGCCAAATTCCAAGGATAGGTCAGCCGCCACGAAGCTGCGAGCACGCTCTCGTCCTGCGCTCCGACGCGAACCGTCCATTCCCCGATCGGCCATGCGGTGAGGGGACACGTTGGCCCGATAATCACGTCCACGTCAGCAAAGACCCTGGCCAGATCATCGATCAGCACACGGCGGAGCTGTTCGGCTTTGAGGTAATCTGGCCCGGTGACCAAGCGGCCCATCTCAATCAGCGTGCGCACGTCGTCGGTGAAGCCGGTCACCGCCCCGGTGGCCAGATTGCGGCTGTGGTAGGCAGTAGAAGAGGACAGCTCGATAGCAAAGATCGCTCCAAGACTAAAAGCAAGGATCGGCAGCTCGAATTCGACGAGCTGGGCACCGGCGTCACGGTAGAAGTGGATCGCGGCCTCGATGGCCGCATCGACATCGGGCTGATTGTTGCCGAACATGTGGTTGCGGCAGATGCCGACCCGAAGGTCGGTGATGGGTTGGCCAAGCGCCGCCGTAAAATCCGGAACGTCGGTGCGCGTTGAGCCCGGATCTTTCGGATCGTGACCGGAGATAGCGTTCAGAGCATAGACGCTGTCAGCGACAGTATAGGAAAGCGGCCCGGCGTGGTCGAGCGACCAGCTATGGGGAACGATGCCGGCGCGGCTCACTCGGCCGAAGGTCGGTTTAAGCCCGACTGTGCCGCACAAGGCAGCTGGGATGCGGATCGATCCGCCAGTGTCCGAACCCATCGCCACAGGCACGATCCGCGCGGCGACGACAGCACCCGATCCCCCGCTCGAGCCGCCGGGTACGCGGCTCAGATCCCAAGGATTCTTCGTGGGCGGCGTTACATTGCCCCATGCGAATTCGTGCATCCGGGTCTTGCCGACGATGATCGCGCCGGCATCACGCAGCTTCGCGACGACTGCGGAGTCCTGCCTGGCGAAGTGCACACCGCGGGCATCGGTACCGGCGCGGCTCGGCATGTCCGCGGTCAGGTAGTTGTCCTTGACCGCCACAGGTACGCCGTGCAGAGGTCCACGCCACCGGCCCTGAGCTAATTTCACGATCTGCCGCCGCAGCCTGGGCGCGGGCCTCCTCGGAGAGGCATACGAAGCTTTCCAGCTTGCGGTCGAGGATAGCGATGCGATCAAGCGCGTTCTCGAGCAGGTCAACACTTGTCAATTTCCTGATGCGAAGATCGGCCGACAGCTGCGCAATGGGACGCGTGATCGGATTTTCCTGCATGGCCGACCTCAGTCCTGCTGGTTCGCCGGCACCGCCGAGAAAACTACCGCCGGATGAACATCTGTCAGATCAAGGCTTCGCAGCTTTGCGATTTCTTGAGCCACTGGTTGAAAGGCGGCAAAAACAGCGGACCTTCGCTCTTTTTCAAGCTCGATGCCCAGCGCTTCAACAAGCATCTCCATCTCATTCATCGTGTTCTCCTTATTGTCTCTTACCGTCCCCGGCTCCCGCCGCCTTCCGGCCGATCCGGGGGCGAGCGCAGCAGCATTTGCGTGACCCCAAGTGGGGGCGGCTCGGCGGGGTCGCCGCGCTTTGGCATCCCTGCGATGAAGGGCATAAGCTGCGCGCGCGCTATGCGCAGCACGCGGCGCAGTTCGGAGATCGGCTCTGAATGCTCATCCACCCGGACGTCGATGAGCGCATAGACCTCATCGGCATGGACCCGCAGAGCCGCGGACTGTTTACCGCGCTTATCCCCTCCCGCAGCGTCTCCTGCTTCAAGAGCCAACATCAGGCGCTCGGCAAGGTCCTCTGCCTCGCTGTTGTCGAAAGCCGCGGCCATTGTGCCCAGCACTTCGGGGCCCGTAAGCATATTGCCGATTACCGCCACGCCCACCCCTAAGATTTGTCCGGCCCATGGCGTACATTCCGTGCCGGTATGGGCGGCGCTTGCTCCGCTTCCATCCACAAGGCCTAATTGCCGAAAGGCGCCCGCCTCGTCGCTGGCGAGCGCAGTCGACAATGCATCGGCTGCTCCTGCCCCTCTCTCCAGTTCGGCGAGCGCCGTCAACGCCAGATAGGGATTGACCCAGCTCTGTGTCGATACCGCGCCGACACCCGACAGGACGAACGGGCACATCGAGCCGACGGCTGGTACGGCCGAGGCCACCGCCACCCCGAGTTGCCCGCTCCGCGGGCATCGGGCAATGATGGAAAAAGTGTTCGCTTCACGTCTCAAACAATCACACCCGCAGTTGATCCTGAACACGTGCAACAGCAAGCTCGTCGCCAGCCACGCCATCATCGGCGATCTCGCCAATCTTTAGCACCGCGTACCGGTCGGCCATGGAGAACGCGAACGGCACGTTCTGCTCGACGATGAAGATCGCTGTTCCAGTGCGCTCGCGCTCCGCCAGCAGAATCTCGGTCAGGCGCTGGATCATGGACGGCTGCAATCCCTCCGAAATCTCGTCGATCATCATCAGGCGAGGCGAGCCGAGCAGTGCGCGGCAGACGATCAGCATCTTCTGCTCGCCGCCACTGAGGGTGCCGGCCTTCTGGCTCAGACGCTTCCCGACGATTGGGAAGTATTCACTGACGCGGGCCAGCCCTTCGGCAAAGCCCCGATCGTCGCGGAGGCCGAGCCGGAGATTGTCCTCTACTGTCAGGTCCTGGAACAGCGTCTGCTCCTGGGGAGTATAGGCAAGGGCCTTGCGCGCGATCAAATGGGTGGACAGGGCCGTGACGTCCTCCCCGAACAGTGTGATCCTGCCCCTCTTGGCCGGGAGGAAGCCGAGTACCGTTTTGAGAAGAGTGCTCTTGCCCATGCCGTTCTTGCCAAGCAGGGCAAAGATTTCGCCGGGCCGGATGCTGAGCGAAACATTGCGCAATACCATGGCTTCGCCGTACCCGCTGCTCAATTCGGCAATGTCGAGGACGGTCCCGCTCATGGCGCCAGTTCCTGATGCGCGCCGCCCGCATAGATCGTCCGCACGAGCTCGGAGCCGACCACCTCGGCCACCGAGCTGTCCAGCAGCACCTTGCCCTGATGCAGCACGATGATGCGGGTGGAGATTTCGCGGACGAATTCCAGGTCGTGCTCAATGATCAGCGTGCAGAGACCTTCGCGCTGGACGAGGTCGACCAGGATACTACCAATAAGCGTGCGCTCGGGCTTGGTGAGGCCGGCTGTCGGCTCGTCAAGCAGCAGCACACTTGGCTCCAGCGCCAGCACCATCGCCAGCTCCAGCGCGCGTTTCATGCCGTGGGACAAATATCGGCACTCGATCGCCAGCTGCCGGTCGAGACCTGTCGCGGTGATGACGCGGCGGGCGCTGTCCGGCAGCGCGAGCATCGGCGCTTGGCCCAGCATGCGCGTTCCGTCGAGCCGGTGACGGGCGAGGCGCAGGCATTCAGCCACCGTTAGAGTTTCGAAGAGGCTGGTGGTCTGGAAGCTTCGACCGATACCGAAGCCAACCACGCGGTGCGGGGGAGCGCGCGCAATGCCTTGTCCGAAAACCGCGACGGTCCCGCCCGTGCGCTCATAACCGTCCGAGACGCAGCGCATGAGAGTGGTCTTGCCCGCGCCATTCGGGCCGATGATGCCCAAGAGCTCGCTCCCCAGCACTTTGAAGGCCACTCCTTCGAGTACTTTAAGGCTGCCATAGGAGCAGGCCAGATCCGCGACGTTCAAGGCGCACGCATCCGAGCCGGCGCCGGCCCGGCGTCCCTCCGGGGCATCAACGAGTGCCGGGACCGTGAGGCGTGGCGCTACGTCGCGGCGGCTGGTAGACGACCGCAGGCGCCGCAGGCCAGTCCTGAGCACTGGTACGATCCCCTGAGGCAGCGCTACGATCACCAGCACGAAGATCGAACCAATGATCAGCTTCCAGACATAAGGCAGATTGCCGGACAGGTAGGCGCTGATCACGTCGATGGCGATCGTCCCAAGCACGGGGCCGATCAGCGTTCCACGCCCGCCGAGCGCGACCCACATCACCAGTTCGGTGCCGAACACGAAGCTCCCGATCTCCGGCGCGACGACCACCGTATACCCGGCATATGCATAGCCGGCGACCGAGGCGATCATTGCCATGACCACCATCAGCAGGATTTTGACTCGCGGCGCGTTGATCCCGAGATAGGTGCAGCGCTTTTCGTTCTCGCGGATCGCGACCAGCACCCGGCCGAAATCGCTATTGACGAAGAACCAGGCCGCCGTCGTCAGCACCACGAGGCCGATGCCGCAGATCGTGAACCAGGCTTCCACCGACAGGTCGAAGGTGTTGTAGCCCACGAGTCCGCTCGAAGAGCCGGTGAAGGTTCCGCCGGAGTAGAGGACCTGCACAAGGATGATCGGCAGCGCCAACGTTACGATCGCGGCATACAGCGGTGAGGCGCCATGGAAGAACGAAATCCAGCCGGTTATGCCCGCCACCGCCGCCGAAACGGCCAAACCGGCCAGCAACGCTAGCACCGCGGTTTGTGGCGAGAAGTCCATATACGTGAAGGTGATGCCGGCAGCATACGCCCCAATTCCGAAAAACGCGGCCTGACCGAAGGTGAGGATGCCGGCATAGCCCCAAAGGATATCCACCGTCAGCGCCGTTGCGGCGTAGAGGAAAGACCGCACAAGGATGTTGACGGTGTAGGAATCGAGGAGATAGGGCCCCGCGACGACCGCCACGATGCACAGCCCCGCGATCGACCCAGCAGGCACGAGCCGGCTGGAAAAGGCCCGCCGGGGCAGAGTCTCGGGCGTGGTAGTGAGGTCAGCCACGGCCGAACCCCGCCGGCCGGATGCGCAGGAGGAGGGCTGCCAGAACCACGATGGTCAGTCCGCCGATCACCGGGCTGACGAAGGTGGAAACCAGCACCTGCGCCCCTCCAAGCGTGAGCGCCGCGGTTGCAAGACTTGCGAGCGATACTGACGACACGAGGACCAGCATGAACGCGTTGACCAGCCAGGGCACGCCCATATTCGGATCGACGGCGGAAAGTGGTGTGATCAGCGCACCAGCGAGGCTCGCAAGCGCGGCCCCGATGCAGAACGTCACGAAGCGGACATGACCGCTATTGATGCCGAGCCCCAGCGCGAGCGGTTCGTTCATGATCACCGCGCGCGCCTCGAGGCCGAGCCGAGTTGCATTCAGGAGCGCTGCAATGCCGCCCGCCACCGCCGCCGCCGCGACGACGAGAAAGAGACGATACAGGGAATAAGTCTCTCCAAACACACTGGTGGCCCCTGTGATGGGCGTCTGCACAAACTGAATCTCGCGGCCAAAAACGATCGTGATGAGCTGGCCGATGATAATGCCGAGACCCCAGGTCGCCAGGATTGCATCGAGGGGCCGATCGTACAGTGGACGTATGACGAAGCGTTCGACAACGGCTCCCATCACGATCCCGGCCACAGCCGCTGCCGGATAGGCGAGCCATGCGTTCCAGCCAAGCTGCGTCACCACGAGACCCGAATAGCCGCCGATGGTGAGAAAGCCGCCATGGGCGAAATTCACGATTTTCAACACCCCAAGGATGATGAGAAGCCCGGACGCGACGGCAAACAATATTGCTGCGGTCGTGATGATATCCAAAACGAGCGCTGTCATGCCGATCTCCGCGCGACTTCGATGCTGCCAAATAGCGGAATGAGCCTTCGCGGCGCGTCGAGGAAATCGGGGATACTGGCATCGCTCATAAGCACACGCAATCATCTGCGACAAAGCCGCGACTGCGGCTCAGGTAACTCCCCGCTATTGCGGGAGTTACCTGAGAAATAGAAGCCCGTTCTTCTGACCCGGTCAGAGCTTCGGGCACTGCTCACCCGGACTGACGTTCGGGAAGCTCTTCACGATCTTCACGGAGCCGTCAGCCTGCACTTGACCGAGATACATGGTGAGCGGCGCATGGCGCTGGGCGTTCATCTGCACCTTGCCGCGAGGACCGTCGAATGACACTTCGGCCAGGGCCGCGACGACCGGCTCGGCGGCGGTGGTTTTCGCCTTTTCGACGGCCGCTTTGTAGAGATAAACCGCATCATATTCCGGCACGGAAAGGTCGTTGGGCGTGAGCAGCTTGTCCCCGAACTTCGCCTTCATCGCCGACATGAATTTTTGATTGGCGGGCGTATCGATATTGGTGAGGAAGGATGCGGAAATGAACACGCCGTCCGCATCGGCCGCCATGGTCTTTGCCGTGCCCTCGTCCACGCTGAGATTGCCGACAGGGGCTTTCATCCCGGCTGCCTTATACTGCTTTTGCAAGGTGACGTTCGGAGCACCGCCGGCGGTTGAGAAGATCACGGCGTCGGGATTGGCACTTCGCATCTTGGAGATGATGGCGGTCCAGTCGGTCGCGTCCATTGGCTGATATTCGTCACCGACGACCTTGCCGCCTTTCTTCTCTATGTAAGCCTTGGTGAAGGCCAGCATTCCGCGTCCGAACGCATAGTCGCTGCCCACCAGGAAAATGGCCTTCGCCTTGTACTCGTCCATGAAATGATCGACGATGGGGCCCACCATCTGCTCGGGTACTGCACCATCGGCGTAGAGATATTTGTTGCAGGAGCGGCCCTCATAGAGAGACGTGTAGATGTAGGGGACCTTGCCACGCGATACGACCGGCAGCATGCCGTTACGAGCGGCGCTCGTCTGCATCGAAATCAGCGCATTGACTTTCTTCTGAAAAATCAGCAAGTCCGCGGCTTTCTGAGCGCCGGCCGCGCCCGAGCCGTCATCGGCAACCTCAAGCTCGACCTTTTTGCCGAGAATGCCGCCAGCCGCATTGATCTCATCAACGGCCAATTCAGCTGACTGTACCACCGAAGGCGCCACCACGCTGTTGGCCCCGGAAAGCCCAGTAGGTATTCCGATTTTTATAACTTCTTGAGCCTGCGCCCCCAAGCCCGGCATCAGCGCCAGCGCAAAAATGACCGCGCCTGTTCCCAATTTCGAAAACATCGCATTTACTCCCGTCCATTACGTTTCATGATTAGACCCCAGTCACTGCCCTTAAGCAAGCACCATGCCAAGCGGGCCCTGAACTTCCGCGTTGCCAAAGGTCAGGCCGAAATTACTGCGGCTCGAACGAGCAGCAAACCGAAATAAGCCGACAAGGGGGAAGGACACCCTACCGGATGATATCAGCCTGGTCCCGCGAGATTATATTGCCGCGCTCGAACGCTGCGGCTCGGCCCGGGCCGCATTACATCATGGGACGACCCCCATCTATGTCAGAGGCGCAGCTGTCGGCGATACGCTGCAGATCAATTCTCGACGTGAACGTGCGACAGGGCTAAGTCTGTATCGATACTACTGCTTTTTGGGGGGCGCTGCCTGGCCGGCAACGCAACGTCTGCCGTCTCTGCACGAAGACGCCGGGGCGATTCGAGAAAGCTCCGTCGCTGTCATTTTTTTAAGCGAAGCGCCATCAGCCTTCGTTGGTTAACAATCGCAATGAAACCGCACCGCGAAAGCCAGTCAAATTGCCACGAGCGGCGGAGCAAGGGCAGTCTGGCGCTCAGCACAACCTTGGCAAGCTTTTGGAAAATGGCGATGATATTGGGACAACTACGCGGAATTCGCGATTGCGCGGTTATCAAGTCTAATTAAGGAGCTGGGGCGTTTGCCTTGAAGGGGCTGCGCGCTCGGCTACCCACCGACGCGGCATCTTGCGGTAAAGGTGCGCTTGTTCATCGATTTTCTGGTCGAGCGGTTCAACGCGGGTCCGGAAGCGCAAAATCGGCGAGCAAGGTGATCTAAGGCTAGGTTCACGGATCGATCGCCGAGGTGTGGCGACATTGGAGGGTGGGTCACTTTCCGCCACGTTGACCTACGTGGAGAAGGTTCGAACCCAGTTGCTCTCCCTTCGCCATCAACCTGACCGTCAGCCATTGAGCTCACTCGATCATCCCCAAAATCTCCAACAAACTGAGACCTTCTAGGCGTAGGACCGTACTGGAGGTTGCCGAAGCGACGGCATTTTGCACTTGGAGACGACATTTTCTCCAAAGCTTCGTACTTCATCAGTTTAGTACAGTTCTGAAAACTGAAGGGCGAGCGCAATAACTTGCGTTGGAGGTTCCTCGCGGTTCGAATCTTTCTTCGACAAGCAGTAATAGCCTCTCTGACTACACCGTCAGCTTTCAGTGGCGCCGCCCAGGAATGTCAGCCATCTGAGGTGCCGTCCGCAGGAATGGAAACTCGCCATAGTTCCGCAATTCCCGTTTTGTGCTGCTATGCTATGGCGGTGATCACGCAACGAAGTTTCGCCATGACCTCTAAGTCTTGGATCAGGTGGCTCGGCGCACCGCTCATCGCTCTTGTTTTGACGATCGCGCCGTCGGTCTCGCCGGTGCACGCCGTCGAGGATGCTCGCAAGGTGAGCGTGGTGTCCTTTGGTCTTTTCGGCGATCAAGGCGTATTCAGAAGCGAGGCGACCGGCGCAGCACAGGTTGTAGCGGGCCGTTTCGGGAGTGGCCCGATCGACGTGCAGTACAACTCGAAGAAGGGCGGAGGTGCAACGATCGAAGCGCTGGCCAAGTCGCTGCAAGTCGCAGCCAATGGGTTGGACACTGAGAACGACATTCTGTTTTTGATTCTCACCTCGCACGGCTTCCCCGCCGGCCTTGCAGTCAAGGCGGGCCGGCTCACGCAAACGCTCACGCCGTCGAATCTCGCCAACATGCTGGCGCGGACGGGCGTGCGACACAAGGTGGTGATCATCTCGGCCTGCTATTCCGGAGTGTTTATCCCTCTTCGCGAACCCCGATCTGCTGGTAATTACCGCGGCAGATGCCAACCATCCATCGTTCGGCTGCGAGGACAAGGCCAAGTGGACCTATTTCGGCGACGCCTTTTTCAACATCGCACTCCGCCAAGCCAGAAGCCTGAAGCACGCTTTTGTTGTTGCGCGTGCGCTCGTCAAGAAGCGAGAACTGCGCGAGCATTTTGAGCCGTCGAATCCCCTGATGGCATCCGGCGCAAACGTGCAGCCGTTGCTCGTTGCGCGTCCATGAGCGACCGAGCGCCTTCCAGGCCGACGCCTGTGTGCCGAAAGCCTCGTCCGTATTGAGATGGGATCAAATCGCGCCGCATGTCTGCTAGTGGGGCACCAAGCGGACGTGCCAACCCATCTCAGGTATGTCTCTGCTTAGGGCGGAACGGGCTCAGCTTGGTTGTCGTGGGCGCTGAGGTCGGGTTACTAAAAAGCTCCTACGAGGCTTTCTCCAGTTTGAAATTGTCAGTGACACTGCGGTGACACCGACCATTATAGGCAACGCCTAAATCGCGAAAATGCCTGTGGAAGGATGTCCCTCACGGGACGATGGATGAGGTGAGTTCGTATGTCCGCTTGGACCGGCCGCTCGACTGACGGCAAGACCGCCAATTAGATTGTTCCACCTCGTCTTCGAATCCCATGCTGGAAGGGTGCCGATTCCGAAGAGAAGTACGAGCCCGCGAGCGACATCGACACTGCAGTGGCGGATAGTCTGAAAGTGCTTGACCTCAAACGGCCGATTAGAATTAGAGAAGCGGACATGCCGGGGTAGTTGCTCCATGTCCATCTGTTGAGCGGATATTGTTGCAAAAGCGGAATGGCGTTTTGGTGAAATGCCGAATACCCCTTTGCAGTGAACGGTCGGTTTTGGTTCGTGCTCGGCGGTTGAATTGTGGCAATTTGGGCTACGATCTGGGCTACCTGCGACACGGCTCGTTTCGTCGGCTTCGCTCGATGGCCTGACTGATCGAGGCGCGGCGCGCTGGGATGCGCTGACGATGGCAGGCCGCTGTCCTGAGCCCGGCGCCGGCGGCGCGCTGTACGGCCTTCTAATTGGCCCTCGCCGCCGACGCCTGCCGCCTGTCCCCGTCGTGATGGCGCGGTCGCGGTGATGGGCGCGCTGCTCTCGATGTCGCTGCTCGATGTGATGGGCGCGCTGTCGATCCCAGTCGATATGCGCGCGGCTTGTCCGCGTGTCCGTTGCCCGTCGTGGTGACGGTGACGTGCTTGACGCCAGCGAGGTGCTATAGTCGCAATCCGCAGCCTGAGCGAACCATCTTGGAGGCCCTATAGTCGATGGCGTTAGATTGGACAGGTTCTATCATCGTCGGTGTGACGGAAGGCAATATCAGTTACATTGCTACGGGCACCGACCCCGACGTTCACGGCCATGCAGAAATTTCGGGTACCGCATCCTTCGGACGCTGGCATCAGTCCGGAAGCGAACCTTCACGACAAGAATTTGGCATATCGCTAACGATCAACAGACGCTCAGCATCGCAAACAAAGAGCGAGGCGACGGTATGGCCGAAAGCGTTCGACGAAGTTACGGCCAATGACGATGTCATCGGTATTGTTTTGAAGGCCAATGAATTTGAGCATCGGCAGGGGAACCTATTTCTACACCCCTCTCAATTCGACAAAATCATGCCCATAATGGTCGCAACTCGCGCGGGTGTAACTCTTTTTGTTCGGGAGAGCACCCAGCCCGAATGCTATTTGATAGTTAGAGCTGACTTTGGCACGACGCTGATTGCACCAGAACAGTAAGTGGAAGTTGGGGACGCGTTGCCTCTGCCATGTCCGACTGGAGGAAACGTGCGACCCCGGGTGTACTCGCGTTGCGAGGCTGAAGGCGTGCTTCATTTGCGCGAACACAGGGTGTTCGTATGTCGGCGCGCCGAAATAATAACTATGGTATTATCGCATAATACTAGGCCGAGCCGGAACAATCCACTTCAAGGAGCGTACCGATGCATGACGTAAGGGAAAAGCAACGCGAAGCCCGCCGGAAGATCATTCGCCAATGGGCGAAGCTTCCGAAGGATAAACGGCAGTCTATGGAGGGGATTTCTGAATTCGCCAGGACCGCCGCTCAGCAGAACGAGAAAGCATTCGTCCGCAGTCGTCGCGATCCGCATGAGAAGATCATGGGATGGCTATTGCCGCGTGCTCATCTCTGAACGACTGAGCCCTCTGCACATGCCGTCTCCTGCACCGCAGTCTGATCGCCCGGTGCGATGGGACGCGCTCGATGACGTGGTGGACGTGATACGACGGCTCGACGCTGGCGTGGCCCGTCGTTTGCACGCTGCCTGCCGCCGCCGCGTGGTGATTGCGCGATGCCGTGATGCCGCGCCTGTCCGCGCCGTGATGGTGATGTGACCGTGCGAGCCGTTGCCCGGTGCTGCCGGTTCGCGCTGCCTGCTGCGAGCAGAATTGACGGTGCCGTCATTTTTGGTACCGGTCGTGGTGCTGTTGTCGCGTCGTCGTCGGTCGTGGTCGACGTGATGCGCGAGCGTTGGCGGTGACCGTCCCACGCGACCCTCCAAGGATGGCGACCCTCCGCAAGACGTGACCCTCCCAAGGTACTGTGGAGCGCGAAAGGAACTGCCGGGAACGCGCGACGCCCCCGTATGAGTATATTTGCAAATCATCACACCGCCCTAAATTATGTACCACCTCGTACACAAAGGCGGTGCGCGATGTGAGCGCGATGGCGGTGCGCCGGAACAAGCACGAGCAGAGCCGCGCTCGGCCTCGGTACGGCCCATAAAAATACCCATTAACGCGTCCGATACGCGTCCAAAGCATGAGCCACGAAGATGCTGATGCTGAAAATGAAACCTGCTGCTGCGACTACCTCGGTCATCCGGCAACGTCCTTTCATCAAAAACAACATTATGCCGTTCCATCGGCGCTAGAAAGAAAGGCCGCCTGCGTTGCCGCAAGCGGCCCAAGTCTAGGGAGGAAACGCCCAAGAAGGGCAGCGATAGCGGGGTGGGGCCGGGGGGTCGCTACCGCATACCCTACTTAAGCCGATCACGATCAGCGGCTCAATTGAACGTAGGGAAACGTCGGGCATCTAAAGGGGTCACGGAACGATACGAAGGTTTATGGCGCTCGCCCTTAGCCCACCACTTCCGCACTGGCCCTGCTCTTCATCGCGCTGGTCGTCGTCATGGTCGCGGTCGCGCTGCTGGCGCTGGCGTGAGCGTCGCCTCCCGGACTTCGCTGCCGCTTCGCCGTGACGGTCATACCAAGGTTTATGCGGGCGATCAGAAGAGGTTATGCGACCGCACGCACGTGTAATGGAAGAACCTACCAAAATCGCGGATTGTGTCACGCAGCAGAGGCGCTGCTCAGGCCTGCGCTCCTGTTCGGACGAGCATCGCACATGGCAGGTGTATCATGCGCAATCACGATTTAGTCTCCGATGGGTTCCTCACGCTGATAGCGGCCAGCCTCGTGCTGCTGGGCTCGGGCTTGCTGGCTTTATCGATAGTGTGAGGCGGCTGCTCGCACGAAGGCGCACGTCGCGCTTTTGCCCAGCGCGTGACGGCGCGTGAGGCCAGACAAAGTGGAGGACGGGAACGTCCGCGAACCTGCCGCGCTGATTTGGCTTACTTGCTGCGCTGCTTGATCTGCCAGAGGCGATAAGCCTCGTCCTCGAAGGGATCATCACCTGTCGGCGGCGGTATTAACCGCGCACCTTCCCGGCGAAAATGTTCTAAACCGCGCCCCATCTTGCGGCCTTCCAGTGTGTGCTGATCGAGGGCGAAATCTGGAACGGTCGGAACGAAATCCTCCAACATCGACCGCAGCCCTATCGCCGCAGCGAAGTGGCACCCGGCGCGCGACTTCGGCGACCGGCACATGATGCGGATACAGTTGGCGATCATCAGCCGGGCTTCACCAATGCTCTTGCCGTAGCGGTCCCTTGGTGCTGCAAGCGAAGCGGCGACGAAGGGAAAGACGTGCGGTGCTGCCAGCGTGTCCAAGTCCTCGTGACAGATGACCTCCAGCCTGTTGCAGACCATCGAGTGAAACGCTTTGGACGTGTGCATCAGTTCGACGGCGAACTCCATCGCTTCGCGCTCCAGACCGCGCCGGATGCATTTTTGCATCGCCGAGACGCAAGCCATCGCGGGAAGGCCGTTCTTGGTGTCGGGGATCATCGGCTCGCGCCCACTTTCGTCGCCGGCGACGAAAGTGGAACTGTCCTCTCTTTCGTGACGGCGACACGGTAATCGACCGGGCCGACAACGATGGTTTCGCCCGCGAGCTTTGCCGCGACGAGCGCGCGGGCCTGCTCGATCGAATAGGCGTGAACGGTGAAAAGCGGCTTGCCGTTCTGGATGACGGTGAAGGGCTTGGTTCGCATTGGTGACTTGCTCCGGGTTGAATGCCCGGCCGACCTGCCGAGCTTCAACTTTCAGCCACCGGGAGCGCGTGCAGTAAAACCAAATCTGCGGTCGAAGTTCATTATCCCCGCCATGATGGCGCGCAAACCGCCCCGTTGTGCCCGGCTCGTCAACAGCCGCAACCCGTAGCGGCTTGCCTGTCCCGTGCGGCCCGGCGATCCTCTCTCGCATGGGAAGCAAATCACGCGAGACGATCTACGGGGCATCGGTGCGGGCGGCGGCAGAGCGGGCGGCGGAAGCACGCAAGGAAGCCGATCGGCTCGCCGTCGAAGCGTGGAACAAGCGTATGCTCGCCTTCAAGGGACCGGCGCAGCCGTCGCCCACCTTGGGCGAAGCGCTCAATGCTGGTTACGCCTATCTTGAGGTTCGCTGTCTCGGCTGCGACACGAACCAAGCAGTTGCCCTCGACATCGTGCGGCGCCCGAAGGCAACGCCGGTCCATGAGTTGGAACGATACATGCGATGCAAAGACTGCTCGCAGGTTCGCGGCTATCCCTACAAGCGGAGCCATCTGGTTGCGCTGCGCGCGACCAAGATTTCAGCCAGCGATCCGCCATCAACGTGGTGGCCGGGCGAGAGATAGACGGAGGCTCACGTGACGTTGGTCGCTGTATGGCGGGCGCAGGATCAGTTGATGGCGATTGCCGACACCAGAATTGTTCGGAGCGCTAACAATGTGCTCACTGAGCACGGGCCAAAGTTGTTGCCTCTTACCGTAGTGTGCAAACAACCGGGCGCGAGTGGTTTCTTTGACAAGGAAGTATTTCGAAACGACGTCGGTTTCGCTTACAGTGGTTCGACGTTGAGCGCACTAGCCGCACACGCTTTGTCAAATACGCTGCTTTCCAAGCTAATCGGAAACCTTGACGCTCCGCCACCAGCCCTCAATGAAATCGCAGAGTTCGTTGCCGGGGCGTCTGCGGAATACATGCGCGAAGTTTGCCAGCTAGCAGGAAAGGATGGGTTGTTCTCGGCTATCGTTTTTGGATGGTGCCCACACCAACGTTCCCTCAGGGTGTTCGAATTAATACCTAACCTAGCAAGCGGCCAAGTTAGCGTGGATTTTCGAGAACGCATAATAAGTCCAATCAGGATTGGGGGAACAGCGGACGAAGCGGCAGTTATCATCGGAAGTGCCCCCGCTTTGCTCAAGCAAGCTATCGACGATGACCTTGCTGACCTAAAGCAGAGAGGGGAAGTGCTTGAGATAGCGGCTTTTGATGCACCTCGGCGGGCTCTTCGCAAATTGATCGCTGGAGGTGCCCACGAAATGGTGGGAGGATCAGTTCAGCAGGCGCAGGCGACATCGTCAGGCTTCCGTATTATCTCCAACGTTGAGCCAATAACGCCTCGCCCACCTTCGACGCGGAATGTAGGCGCGTTTATCCTCGGGTTCGACGCGGACGACATCAAGACGGTAGGCAACTATCGGGTGGCAATGGAAGGCCGCTAGTTTGTGTAACGCAGAGCGTTTTTAGCCCGGCGTCGCGGCCACTGGCAGCGCGGTTGAGCGCAGGATTCTGATCCGCGCCGGTGGGCTAAAAACGTGTTGGACAGAACCGCGGGGCACTGAAATCGCCCCAGCTATGGGCATTGCAACTCGGCAAGGAGCTGCGGGAGGGCGAAAATACTGTCGCGAAGCGAGGGGACAAGAGTGTCGTGCATGAGCGGTAGGGGTGGGACAAGTTGGTGAAGTGCGAGAAGAGGCAAAATTGCCCTCGAAAATTGATATCAGACTGCACGCGGCGATCTCGCTCCGTTCGCGTGATCGCGCAAGGTTGGTCGACGTATGTTGGTGAGATGCCGGCGGCGGTCATGAGGTATCCATGCGTGGCGCGCGACATGGGGCGCATTCGAACCTTTCGATGATGATCATGGTGCCGTGGTGACACTGGGGGCAGGTCTTCAGTGAGACGCCGGTGATCTCTTCGTACCGGTCACGGTAGTCTTTTTTGACTTCAATTTTAGGGGCGGGCAGCGGGATTTGCAGAAGCTGCCGGCACAGTGCGAGCTTCTCTGCCCGGTATCGATTGGCGAGGAAGCCGTAGTAGCGAATACGCTGAAATCCTTCGGGCAGAACGTGGAGCAGGAACCGACGGATGAACTCCTCGGCGACGAGTGTCATGGTCTTGTGACGGCTGTTGTCGCGATAGTCCTTCCAGCGAAACTGAACCTTCCCGTCGTCTAGCCCGAGCAGCCGATCGTTCGAGATAGCAACCCGATGGGTGCACCGTGCGACGTACTTGAGGACTTGCTCCGGTCCGCCGAAAGGTGGCTTGGCGTAGACCTTCCAATCTATTTTCCTGGCGGGAGCGATGTGGCGCAAGAAGGCGTGTCGATTACGAAGTGGCTCTAGGGAGACATGAGGCCGCGAGCGTCCCTAACCGGCACCGGATGCTGCCAACCGGCTGATCTTTCCACGTACTAGCTTGCCGGAATTGCATATCGCAAGCGCAGTGGCCCCGATAACGTCCAAAGCGATTTGATCTGCGTCAAGCTGGGTGGGCTCAATACGATCATTCTGAACTCCGCGACCCTTCTTAACAGAGCACGGCTCTCAATTGGAGTTTTCCGCCATGGGAATCAGTCGCAGCATGCTTGCGGGCGCAAGTCTTCTCGCACTTAGGGTCAGTTAAGAAATAACTGAGTCATAATTATCACGTTCTGCGAGAATTTATTACTTGGGGATTCCCTGATGGGAATCGGCGGCGGTAAAATCGTCGCGTGATAAGCGCTTCGGCCATCAGAGCTCTTCGGAAACGTTGGAAGTCGATGGCTCCTCTGCTGGATGAGAGGAGCCGCCGACGCTGGGCGGCGTCGGAAGCACGTATGATTGGACACGGCGGCGTGAGCGCCGCGGCTGCGGCGACGGGTCTGGCGCGACGGACAATATATCGAGGACTTGAAGATCTCGAGGATCGTGCCTCGGTTGGGAATGACCGGGTACGGCGGCGGGGTGGCGGACGTAAATCGAGAATAACCGAGGACCCAACTTTACTTTCCGACCTTAAGTCGTTGCTTGAACCGGTGACGCGAGGTGATCCGATGCGACGGCGATTGTGGACGTCGCTCAGCCTGCGGAAGTTACGCGCGGAGTTGAAGCGAAAGGGGCACGACATCAGCCATCCTGTCGTTGGAGATTGCCTGCACAAGCTGCACTATAGCCTACAGGCCAATCGGAAAGTCCACGAAGGCAGCGAGCATATGGACCGGAATGCTCAGTTTGAATACATCAGCAAAAAGGCTGGCAGTTTCTTGACGGACGGCCAGCCGGTCATCTCGGTCGATACGAAAAAAAAGGAATTGGTGGGCAATTTCAAGAATGCGGGCCGCGAATGGAGACCCACAGGTAGACCCGAAGAGGTCAATGTGCATGACTTCATTGATCCCAGGCTGAAACGCGCGGTGCCATACGGCGTTTATGACATCAACAACAACACCGGTTGGGTCAGCGTCGGAACGGATCACGACACCGCCGCCTTTGCGGTCAACGCCATTCGCCGCTGGTGGAAGGCCATGGGAATGAAACGTTATCCGAAACCCAAAGGTCTGTTGGTGACCGCTGACGGCGGTGGATCGAACGGCTATCGCGTCCGTCTGTGGAAAATCGAGCTACAGAAACTGGCCGATGAGCTTAGGTTCCCGATCACGGTGTGCCACTTGCCGCCCGGAACCAGCAAGTGGAATAAAATCGAGCACCGGCTTTTCTCTTTCATCAGCATCAACTGGCGCGGCAAACCCCTGCGCAGTTTTCGCACAATCGTCGAGCTCATTGCCGCTACGACGACCGAGACAGGTCTCACCGTACGTGCTGAACTCGATGAAAAGAAATATCCCAAGGGACTCAAAGTCTCCGATGCGCAACTCGCCACCGTGAACATGTTTCCTCATGACTTTCACGGGGAATGGAACTACACCATAGCTCCCAATAAGAAGCGTATCAAAAAGTGACTAAGTTATTTATTAACATTCCCTTAGTTGTGTCTCCATATTGGCTCAGCAGGTCAGGGGTGTCCCGGGTTCGCCTGAAGCCACCACCACTATCACCGGAAAACAACTTCCGCCGCCCGATCCCAAGTTCGGCGGCGTGATCAAGGATGGCGCCCTGCAGTCGAAGCCTTGGTGGCCGCCGCGGGTCGTGCCGCCCCAAGGCGCGCCCAACGTGCTGCTGATCATCACCGACGACGCCGGCTTTGGCGTACCCGGCACCTTCGGCGGCGTCATCCCGACGCCGACCATGGATCAGCTTGCGAATGAGGGGCTGCGCTACAACCGCGTTTTCTCCACCGCGCTATGCTCGCCGACACGCGCCGCGCTGATTACCGGGCGCAACCACCATTCGGTCGGCTTCGGCGTGATCTCGGAGCAGTCGACCGGTTTCCCCGGCTACAACAGCATTATAGCCAAGGATAAGGCTACTATCGGACGGATACTGCTCGACAACGGCTACTCGACGGCATGGTTCGGCAAGGACCACAACACGCCGGCCTTCGCAGCCAGCCAGGTCGGGCCGTTCGACCAGTGGCCGACCGGCATGGGTTTTGAATACTTCTATGGCTTTGTCGGCGGCGATGCCAACCAGTGGGAGCCGAACCTCTTCCGCAACACCACACAGATCTACCCCTTCTTGGGCAAGGAACCAGGGACATGGTCACCGCCATGGCCGACGACGCCATCGACTGGATGACGCGCGTGCATCAGACTGATCCGAGTAAACCGATCCTTATCAAGTACGCACCTGGTGCCACCCATGCGCCGCACCACCCAACCAAAGAGTGGGTCGACAAGATCAGCGCCATGCATTTGTTCGACGAAGGCTGGAATAAGGTGCGCGAGCGGATCTTCGAGAACCAGAAGCGGCTCGGCGTGATTCCGAAGGACACGAAGCTGTCGCCGTGGCCAAAGGACATTTTGAAGGAATGGGACCAACTGACGGCCGACGAGAAGAAGCTCTATATCCGCCAGGTCGAGGTTTTCGCCGCCTACGCCGCCTACAACGACCACGAGATCGGGCGCGTAATCCAGGCGTTCGAGGATCTGGGCAAGCTCGACAACACGCTGATCATCTATATCAACGGCGACAACGGCACGAGCGCGGAAGGCGGCCCGCTCGGCACACCGAACGAGGTGGCTTTCTTCAACGGCGTGTCGGTGCCCGTTGATGTCCAACTGGCGAAATTCTACGATGTGTGGGGCACCGAGGAAACCTACAACCACATGTCGGCCGGCTGGTCTTGGTGCTTCGACGCGCCGTTTGCCTGGTTCAAGCAGAACGCCTCGCAGCTTGGCGGCACCAACCAGAACATGGTCGTTTCGTGGCCGGCGCGCATCAAGGACAAGGGCGGCCTGCGCGAGCAGTTCGTTCACGTGATCGACGTGGTGCCCACGATCCTCGAAGCCGCCGGAATCGGTGCACCCGAGGTCGTCGATGGCATCCCGCAGAAGCCGATAGAGGGAATAAGCTTCGCCTACACCTTCGACGCGGCCAACGCCAAGGCTCCAAGTCGGCACAAGACCCAGTACTTCGAGATGATGGGCCAGTGGGCGTTGTATAACGACGGCTGGTTCCTGAGCACCAAGGTCAATCGCGCGCCCTGGGAGGCTTTCGGCCCCGCCAATCCCGATCCTCTGAACAACCAGGTACTTCAGCTCTTCAACTTGAACCAGGATTTCAGCCAGACCGAGGATCTTGCGGCGAAGAACCCGGATAAGGTCAAGGAGATGAAGGATATGTTCATCGCCGAGGCCAAGAAGTACCAGGTCTTTCCGATGGATGCGTCGGTAACTGCGCGCGTGATCGCGCCGCGCCCGAACATCACCGCCGGCCGTTCGGAGTTCGTCTATACGCGGCCGATGACCGGACTGCCTCAGGGTGACTCGCCGCTGCTGCTGGACACCTCCTATACGATCACCGCCGATATCGAGGTGCCAGCCGGTGGCGCCGAGGGCATGCTCCTGACCTCTGGAGGGCGTTTCGCCGGCTACGGCTTCTATCTATTGCAGGGCAAGCCGGTGTTCTTGTGGAACCTGCTGGATCTCGAACGCCTCAAGTGGGAAGGCCCAGAGGCACTGTCGCCAGGCCGCCACATGGTTGAGTTCGATTTCAAATACGACGGCATCGGAGTCGGAACGCTCGAATATAACAACTTCAGCGGCCTAGCCCAGCCCGGCACCGGTACGCTCAGGGTCGACGGCAAGGAGGTTGATACGAAGCGGATGCCGAAGACGCTGCCGATGATCCTACAGTGGGACGAGAGCTTCGACATCGGCTCCGACACACTGACCGGCGTGAACGACGCAGACTACAAGCCGCCGTTCCCGCTGACCGCCAAGCTCAACAAGCTGACGATTAAGGTGGACCGTCCGCAACTGTCGCCCGCAGACATCAAGAAGCTCCAGGGGGCGATGCTGGCAGCGGGCGACGGACCCGTCGGAGAGGATCTCAGTTTGCTCCAAAAGATCGAGATGCGGTACGACAAGAGAGAAGAATGCCGGAAGCAGGCTGACGCAAAGAAGCTTGGTCCCATCGAACGCATCGGCTTCGTGCGGGAGTGCATGAAGTGAAGACTATCGGTTGAAGACACCATCCCGCCGACTTGCTGAACTCGCGCCGATGAGGTGATCGAATGAAGCGGCGCGCAGGAGCGCCGACTTCTAGGCCGACCTTCTCGTAGACCAGAGGATAGCGTTCGTGAGGATTCTCTGGTAGCGCGGGTCCTGCCAGACTGACGCCTCGTGGCCGAGCGCAGAATAGAAAACTCGTCCCTCGCCGAAAAATCGTTTCCAAGCGAGCGGACAACCATAGAAACGTTGATGCACACCGCTCTTGCTGACGTCCACGGAGCTTTGGTCGAGGCGCAGGAGCACACGTGATCCACGATAGTCGAAGTCGCTGATTTGGTAGATTTCGTCGTTCAATTGAAACGAATTCCCGAGAAACGCCACCAGTGGATCTGCAGCATCAGCCACCTCAATAGTCACAACCTGATGCCAGGGATGACCATTGAAGTAGCCGCCGATGAGATTGAGATAGTCCGGCCAAGCATAGAATGTGTCCGTGGCCGAATGAACACCGAGGAAGCCGCGGCCGGAACGCACAAAGTTGAGAAGTGCTGTCTTTTGGGCGCCGCCCATCGGAATTTCGCCGGTTGTGTAGAACATGACCGCGGCATACCGCTCGAGGTTTCCGGTCGAAAATTCAGACATGTCTTCCGTTGCGATGACTTCAAAGGCACCGGAATTCCTTCCAAGCTCCGTCAGGATTGCCTCGGAAAGCGGTATGACGTCGTGCCGATAGCCGGCCGAGTATGTGAAATAGAGAACGCGTTCTGGCTGGCGCTCTGCACGCGCTCCGAGCGGTCGGATTGCCGCCGCGCTGCTGACGAGTGCGATGAACTCGCGTCGCGTCACAATCCTCTCCCGACACCTAACCAGCCGGAAAAGCTTAGCACATATTGGCGCGCGGCTAGCCCCGCGGCGTCGCCCTTTGCCCTGTGTAGCACCGCAGCTTGATGCATGGCCTCGGCTTGCCAATGTCGCTTATTGGCGCACAAACCGGACCAGTCGGGCCGGTCTTGCGATGTCCGTTGATGGAGGTAGACCGGAAGCTGGATTTCGGGGCTGTCAGGACCGTTGTTGACCCACATCGGAAGTCGGCCCAATTGTGGCCCGATATGCTTTGATGCTTCGGGCTGAAATGACAAACCTGGGTATTCTTTGACCACCGAGCGCGTGGAGCGGCGACTAGCGGCGGTCCTGGCTGCGGATGTCGCCGGGTATAAGGGAGAAGGGTCAATGACACTTAATGATCTTGTGGCACTTATCTTTAATTTGAACCATTTGCTTGATTATGAGTTCGCGAAGGGTGTGACGCTTGAGGAAATCGAACAGCACATCGAAGACGGCGACATTCTCCAGTGGCTCGACCACCGCTTCGAGGGACATGTTGACATGAGCATGTACCTGACGACAGACCGCCCTGCTGCAAAGGAAATCACGAGAGGTCTGCAAGACCTTCTTGGTGGCTATCGCGGGAGCGAGCGCCGGGAGTGGGGCGTGAAGAACAACGGCATTTGCCTTCTGATTGCGTGGACCGCTGAGATGATCCAGCAGCGCGAGTGGAGCGACAGCGAGTTTCGAGACTAGCAACCGCTGATGGCGATGTCCGCTCTTCAGGGGGATATTGTTGCAAAAGTCTTTTTGGGGTTACGAACGAAAATTTTTAGAGCCGCTGATGCGTTTTACGAGCGGCGACGTGAGGGACCATATCGTTTCATCCAAAATCGATCACGGGCCTCCGTAGTGGCGCTGAAAAGCGACGCAGCAGCAGAGAAGTCCAAAGATCAACTTTCGCGAGATTTTTAAGGTTGTTCGATTTTCGACTTTTGCAACAATATCGGCACGAAACCGACATGCCGCCGCGGTCGCCGATTGTCTGGTGTTGATGAGGGATGAGCGGACTTGTCGCCAACGCTGCTTGAGGACAGCTTTTGACCCGGACATGAGGCGCGCTCAACGCAACTGACCCTCGAATCTATTGCGCGTCAAACGGGCGACCCGGACTAGGGCAAGCCGAGCGCCCGCTTCTGGAATTTGCGACGGTCTTCGCGTGGGCCCTTCGGCGACTTTGGCGCTTCGTCAAAGGTCGGTTAGCGCAAATTGCGAGTGGTTTCTCGCTCGACCTGCCACAAAAGTGTCATCCCTGCAGCGGATTGTCCTGGTGCTGGAGAGTCGAATGGCAGTCGTCACTGCACGTCGAAGGCTTGTAGCAACCCTAAGCGCGGCCATGCTCGCGCCCCCTGTGATGGCATGGGCTCAGGGATTGAAACCGGTATCACGCGTTGGGGTGCTTTCGCCAAACGCAGAGCCGTCGGAGACGGAAAGGGCGTTTCAGCAAGAGTTGGGAGTCTTCGGTTACGTGGTCGGGCGGAACTTGTTTCTGGATTATAGAGGCGCCGCGGAACGCACCGATCGACTGGATCAACTTGCGATCGAATTGGTTTCGGCGGAGGTCGATGTCATCTTTGCATCGGGATCGCAAGCAACTCGCGCCGTGCGAGCTCAGACCAAAACTATTCCGATTGTCACCTTGAGCACCAATCCGGTCGGCCTTGGATTTGTTGCCAGCCTTGCTCGGCCCGGTGGAAATATCACCGGCATAAGCATACTCGGTCCGGAGGTAACAGGAAAAAGATTTGAATTACTCAAGGAACTTGTGCCGGCAGCGGTCAAAGTCGCTGTGTTTTGGAATCCGAACGATCCAGGCGCTCAATTCTCACTGGCGGAGACGCAAGCGGTCGCTGAAACTTTGAAGATCGAGCTGCAAATCTTGGAAACGCGCGGTGCCGACGATTTTGATGCTGCTTTCCAGGCAGCGACGAGGGAATCCGCCACGGCCGTCTTTCTTTTGCCGGCGCCTATCATCTACACATCGCGCAGCCGGATCGCAGAGCTTGCATTGCAAAGCCGGCTACCGACGCTGTTTTTCTCAAGTGATGGAGTCAAAGTTGGAGGCTTGGCTTCCTATGGTCCAAGCCTGGTCGCCAGTTATCGCCGCGCAGCATATTATGTCGACCGCATTCTCAAAGGGGCAAAACCGAGCGATTTACCCGTCGAACAGCCAACGAAATTCGATCTGGCCATCAACCTCAAGACAGCCAAGACACTTGGTCTGTCCGTGCCAGCGACGTTGCTCGCCCGCGCCGACGAGGTGATCGAATAAGTGCGCCAGCCACAAGCTGGTGCGGTCCAGCCGGTGGAAGTCCGGCTCAAGTAAGGAGTAGCGTCCGCTTGATAGTGAGTGTTGCGTAGTCACTGGTGACAGTGGCTGCGAAGCGTACACAGCGATTGCATGGGGTGTGGGATTGAGCCACGAAAGATCAGATGTCGCAGGGGCCGAGGGTTTTTATTCGCTCGAAGGCAACATGTGCGGCACCGTTATGCGAGGTGCTGACGCCCTGCCGGGGTCCAAGGCTGTGATTCAGCACCGAACAGGGACCCTTTCGACTTTCTCGCATCCCTCTGATTTCCTGCTCAAATCTCAGATTTGGTGGGGTCCCGATCGGCGCCGATAGGGACGCCGCCCTTACGGTTCATTCGATTTGGAAATCAATATCATAGGCAAATTTCGAGTGCGGTCCCGAATTCGGTGCCGAAACACAGCAATCTCCCTAAGCGTCTTTGCGCCGGCCTTCTGGGCCTCTCGGATGATCGGGAGGACATTAGCAGCGAACCTATCGGCCTCCGTTGTCACCGCCTGCACCGCGTTCTTGCGGGCCACTGAGAGCTTGGGATTACCAAGGGTCACCCCGCGTGCCTTCGCCGCTGCCAGCGCCTGCCGGGTTCGTGTCGATATGAGCGCGCGCTCCTTTTCGGCCAACGCGGCGAACAGGTGCAGTACGAAGGGGTCTACGTCTGGCCCCAGTTCGGCGACCAGGAACGGTACCTTGTGGGCCATGAGACCACTGATGAAATGTACGTCGCGGCTGAGGCGGTCCAGCTTCGCCACGGCCACGTGACACCTAGCTTCCTAGCGGCGGGGTAACTATCCCCCGGCAGAGCCGGGGGCTGGGTGGGGCTTGCACCCACTGGAAAGCGCCGCCTTGTCACGGCGCACACCCTGTACAGACACAGGGTCGCAGCGTCTGGGATCGATTGGCTGCCCCTTCAAACTGACGTGCTTTTTTAATCTGTGGTTCTTGCGCGAGTTCACTCAGCCAACAGCTTTCTCGATTAACTCGCGCTGTGAACTCATCACACCGCTACTTGCTGCGATATTGTTCTCTGCCGCTCAGTATCGGTTCCGATAGGCGCCGCGCTGCTGGCGCGCGAACGCGTACTGGGGATTGATCCCGCAATAGGCGTAAGTGCCGCTCGCGGTCGCCATGCATTGGGCGTAGCTGGAGAATTGGCAATTGCCGGGATAGCCCCATGTGCGCCCTTGCAAGCAGTAGCTATCCGGCCCAGTAGGCTCGGGCGGAAAACCATAGGTCTGAGCCCGGGCTTGCCCTGCTGCCAAAACCATACCCACCGTCAGAATTGTCAAAGCCAAAGTGCGCATTGGAACCTCCTCGAAGTCGGCACAACCCTAGGGCACTTGGGCAGTGGGCAATATTGACCCAAGTCAATTCACGCACGAACCAGACATAGTGCGATGGCGGACTTGAGTGCGCTTTCGCAGGAAGAGCGGAAGTCTGATTTCGGGGCAGTCAGGTCCGTTGGGACCCAAGGCGGACAAAAGCGCGCCAAAATCTCGCACTGCAACGGCGCCCGCCGCACCTTGGTTGTGTTATTCTTTTCGTAAATGCTAAGACGGCCTGCCTGCATGCGACGATCACCAGAGAAAGCGCCAGCGACACAAAGCCCCTAGGGAGACACTTATGGCCAGTGACCTTCGCCTGGACGTGCAGGGGGTGAGATGATTGCTTCGCAAACCCATTATGCCAAGAGCGGCGATGTTCACATCGCCTACCAGGTTACGGGAAGCGGCCCGTTCGACTTGGTCTTTGTGCCGGGTTTTGTTTCCAATCTTGATGCCCAGCTTGAACATCCTGGCTGGTCACATTTCTTTTCCCGGTTGTCAAATTTCTCGCGTCTGATCCGGTTCGACAAGCGGGGTACGGGGCTGTCTGACCGTGTCGCTGGCATTGCCAATCTTGAAGACCGCATGGACGACGTCCGGGCAGTCATGGATGCCGTGGGCTCCGAGCGGGCAGCTTTGTTCGGAATCTCCGAGGGCGGCCCGATGAGCCTCCTATTCGCCGCCACTTATCCCGTGCGTGTCAGCGCCCTAGTGCTTTATGCAAGCTTTGCGAGGCATCCAACCTTGACGGATGAGACTCGTCTGCGGCAACAAATCGAGTCCGTAGATCGCTTGTGGGGCAGCGGCGAGTTTTTGAAGCGGAACTTCGCGCCGAACGATGTCGCGACCGACTTGCCTTTGCTTGCACGCCTCGAGCGACAGGCTGCCAGTCCCTCAGCGGTAGCTGCAATACTGCGGATGAACAGTGAGATCGATGCGCGGCACATTTTGCCTATGGTTCATGCGCCCACACTCGTGCTGCACCGATCGGGCGACACCCGTGTGTCAATTGATGCGGGACGATATATTGCGAACAACGTGCCTGGAGCAAGGATGGTCACGCTGTCAGGCCAGAATCACTTGTTCATATACGAGCCCGAAATCATCGATCGCGTCGCAGATGAAGTCGAGGAGTTTCTGACGGGCTCACGGCGCGAGATTGAAACAGACCGCGTGCTTGCAACGGTGATGTTTACCGACATCGTCAAATCGACAAAGCGTGCCGCTGAGCTTGGCGACCGCCAGTGGCGTACCCTAGTCGACAACCACGACAAAATGGTGCGCGAACAGCTCGCACGCTTCCGTGGCTGCGCGATCAAGAATCTCGGCGACGGCTTTCTCGCGACGTTCGACGGGCCGGCGCGCGCCGTGCGCTGCGCTTTCTCTATCGTTAAATCGGTATACTCGCTGGGTATTGACGTGCGTATTGGAATACACACAGGCGAGGTCGAATTGAAGGGCGACGACGTTGGGGGGATAGCCGTGAATATTGCCGCCCGCGTCGCTGGCATTGCAGGAGCGGGCTCGACCTTGGTGTCTAGCACGGTTAGGGATCTCGTTGCGGGATCGAGGTTACGCTTTGAAGATCGAGGCCATCACGCCCTCAAAGGCCTGCCGGAAGACGTGCACGTCTATGCCGCACTTCATAGTATCTAAGCGCGGCCGTTTCCAACGGTCGGCTTCTGGCACGAAACGGACAAGCCGCCGCAGTCGCTGCATGTCCGTTGTTGAGGGGATTTTGTTGCAAAAGTCGAAAATCGAATAACCCTAAAAATCTCGCGGAAGTTGATCTTTAGACCTCTCTGCTGCTGCGTCGCTTTTCAGCGCCACTACGGAGGTCCGTGATCGATTTTCGATCAACCGATATGGTCCCTCATATCGCGGCGCGCAAAACGCACCAGCGGCTCCAAGAATTTTCGTTCGACACCCCAAAAAGACTTTTGCAACAAAATCGGCACTTTTCGGACCTGAGTAGTCGGTCCGGCGATGTCAGTTCACTGGGGCAAAGCGGACTTCCCAGTTGCGCGCCCGAACTTCTGAGTTTGACCTTAGCGGACATCCTCGTCGGTAAGCGCTGTTCCGACCCACCTTTCCTGATGCAGCGGATGGACGAGTGTACGATCTCAACCAGGGGAATCTCGGCCTGTTGCGCTTAGAATCGGCGACGACGCACACCGCGGACTTTGTCCCAAGGCACTACGACCCAGCCTTACGTCGGCCATGCGAGCCGTCTGCAGAGGAAGTTGACGCCCCTCTAGCCCATTCTCAGGATGGTTGCCGTGGGTCGCGGGGGTGGTCGCGTCTCTATTGATCTTGCGATGGGGCAGGCGGCGAGCGTGGTTTTGATCGGCTTGGCGTTTCTTTCACACGCTGATTATCGCCAACGCGGATCCTTGCAATTGTTTTCCTCTCTAAAGACGGCTTCGACCCGCTCCTTACGCCAGATCTTATTGCCTGCTCTCCTCGGATGCTCCAGAAAGGCCTGATTGCGCTCGGCGAAATACCTATCTATTGCCTCTTTGCATCCAAACACCGATTGATAGTTGCTGTTGTGGAGTATAGCCCTCGCCATCCCGCTAAAAACCAACTCAATCACATTTAAGAATTGGGCCCCAGATGGTAAAGGCATGAGGTCAACAAGAGGTACCTTATGACGAGTTCTAAACGCGTCGCTGTTGATTTCACCAACAACCTTATAGAGTTTTTTGGAAACGTGCCACGATGCCGCATCCCAAGAGACAAGCAAGCGATTTTGATTTCTATAGATTACGAGTAGACGCCTTAATAGCTTAATCATCTCTTCCGTATTTTTCTTTTTAGAATAGAAGTGGGTAATTTAATTCGTTGAAAGCTCCAGGGCTGCCGTGCATATGAGTGAGGTACTTCGTCCTAGGTAACGGCCGTCATCCCGAGCACCTCCTGGTACCACGCGATGCTTTGTTCGGGATCCGAACAGTTGAGAACGATATGATCTATCCGATCAAGCTCGAACGCCATTTCGATTATCCTACCGGTTTTGCAAATCAGGCGACCCCGCAAGGCGTGAGCCTTGAGGTCGAATGAGGTATCGCCTGCTTCACTCGGTGAAAGCGGAATATTCTCACCAATCAGGCGTGCCTCTCGTTACGCTTGGCGCCTTTCAACCTGCGAGCTTCAGGGACGGATCGCGGAAACGCTCACGCAGCGGCTCCCATTCATTGGCGCCGACGCGCGCGAAGCCTGCCTTTATGTCCATGTCGCCGGCGAGTGTCGGATGCCGTCCCTGCGTCTTGAGGTCGGCCAGCACTTTGTCGCAGGTACCGATCACGGCTTTGAACAGCATCCCCGGAAAGATCATGATGCGGAAACCCATCGCGCGCGCATCGGCGATCGATACCTCCGGGGTCTTGCCCTTCCAGACGATGTTGAGAAGGCACGGTCCCTTCACCAGTTTGGGCACGGCGCGCACCTCTTCCATGGTTTGCGGCGCCTCGATGAAGGCGACGTCAGCTCCTGCGTCGAGGACGGCATTGGCTCGCCGCACCGCTTCATCAAAGCCGATTACCGCGCGCGCGTCGGTGCGTGCAATAATGGTAAAATTCGGGTTGGTCTTCGCGGCCTTGGCGGCACGAATCTTGGGCAGGAAATCATCGATGGCTACCACTTCCTTGTTGTCGAGATGACCACAACGTTTCGGAAAGGTCTGATCTTCGATCTGGATTGCGGCAACGCCGCGCTTTTCGTATTCGCGGACCGTACGGATGACATTGAGTTCGTTGCCGTAGCCGGTGTCGGCGTCCGCGATCAGCGGAATATTGAGGACATTGGTCATACGGCCCGCGTTGTCTGCCATTTCGCTCATAGTCACGAGGCCGTAATCGGGATAGCCAAGCGTTGCCGCGACGCCAGCGCCAGTCATGTAGCAGGCGGAATAGCCGGCCTGGTCGATCATGCGAGCGGTAATGCAGTCATAAGCGCCGGGTGCAACGATCATGTCGCCGTCACGCAGCATGGCTGCAAATTTGTCTGCCTGGGAGGTCATAACGATTTCCTTCTTCATGATTGTACATTCTCGATCAGCAAGCCGCGGCGTCGGTTGTTTTCGGCGCTTCCGTCGCCCGCCTGCTAACCGAAAGATAGATTTTCGAATCGCGCTCGATGACTTCATAGAAGCGAAGGCGGGTTGGGACTTTGCGGTAGAGTTCACCGCCGGTTTTCAGGTCGTACTCAAAGCCGTGCCAGGGGCAGATCAAAATCTCGCCCTCGCGATCATAGGCGAGGTCGCCGGGTGACGACGGCGGCCACGTCCCTCCAATGATCCCCTTGCAGATAGCGGCACCCTTGTGCGGACACCAGTTGCGCACTGCCCGCACGGTTCCGTCGCGCAAGCGCGTCACGCCGATGTTCAGCGCACCCTCCTGGATGATCTTGAACTTGCCCTCGACTAGCTCCCTTGCGTCGCCGACGAGGATTTCCTGCCTGTCTGCGGTTGCCATGGTCTCCCTCCTCACGATAGGCGCAGAACGTTGCGGGCATTGTGCCGCATGATCCGGTCGCGATCAGACGGCGTCAGCATCCGCAAGGATTGCATGGGCATGTCGTTATCCCAGTGCGGATAGTCGGTGCTGAAGCACAAATTCTCCACACCGATCATCTTGACGATCTTTTCTAAGTCGCGTGGATCGGCCGGCTCCTCAATCGGTTGCGTGGTGAACCAGACGTGTTCGTTGACATACTCGATCGGTGATTTCTTGACCCAGGGGACTTCGTGACGCAGTCCGCGCCACAGGCGATCCATGCGGAGTAGCGCCGGCAGCGGCCACACGAAACCATACTCGACGAATAGCACGCGCAAGCGCGGAAACCGCTCAAAGATGCCATTCATAATGAGGCTGGTCAGATTGGCTTCGGCCGCCTGGGACAGCGTGACGTAACGCTCGATATAGGTGTCCGGCAGGCCACCGGCGGGCATCGGCGCGCCGGCATAGATGCCCTCGGCGCCCGTCACGTGCAAAAGGATGGGAAGATCGAGCTCTTGGGCGGCTTCATAGATCGGCCACCAATAGCGATTGCCGAGCGCCATTGCGATCGGTGGCACCGCTACCGCGCAAACCTGGCTATGCCTGCCGGACCGGCGGATCTCTGCGGCAGCGGCGCTGGGGTCTTGTGAGGGGACGACAATCGCGTAATTCAGCCGATTGTCGACCGGGAGCCACTCCTGAATGTAATAGTCGTTCGCGGCGCTTGCTATGATGATGCTCTCGTCCGCGCTCGCCAACACCGCGCACATCGCGCCTGTCTGCAGGCTGTTGAGGACGCACGCGGTGATATTGTTGGCCTCGAGCAAATCCTTGACCATGAAATGCGGATCACTGCCGGCCAGTTCGTCATCATCCGGGCGGGCATCCTCGCGTACAATGAATCCGTTGGGATGCGCGAACCGGAGGGTAAGTCCGGCCGAGGCCTGGCCGGCGCGCTTGCGCTTGAAGCGCTCACGCCATGGCATCGGCATATGGGGGAGGAGACTGGCAAAGCCCTCCTTCAGAAGTGGGTGGACATCGCAATCGATGATGCCCGTGGTGATGTCCGGCTTGGCGGTAACATCGCCCCTGGCGACGTCCCCTTCGAGTTCCGAAGAGATGCTCATGATGTTTCTCCTTCTAGTATTAGGTTCAGGCGGGAAGCTGTTGCGCGACTTCAGCGATGGGCGGAGTCGGCGCCGCTCTCTCAATCTCTTCGAGCGCGCGGCTCTGCGTCTCGCGGCCGAGGGTCAGAAGTGCGATGACCTGGACAAGGAGCGCGCAAACCAGGAACCCCGCCACAGCGGTAATTCCGAAACTCGTGAACAGGCCGACGATGATAAACTGGACACCGGCGCTCGATAGCCGCCCGACGCCGGTCGCGACGGACACGCCACGGAGACGGAGTCGGGTCGGAAATAGCTCAGGAATGTAGAGGCCGAAGCCGAGAGCAACCAGTGCGTAGGCGCACAGCGTGAGCCCAAAGCCAACTGCCACGAGTTCAAACTGGCCCCGAGTATAAACATAGGCAACACCCAGGATGGCCTCGAGCAGTGTTAGTGCTGTCAACGTTCTCACGCGGCCGGCACGGTCGGCAAAAAATGCCGCGACAATTCCGCCCAAGGGAGCGCCTAGTCCCATCAGGGCCGTAAAGGCCAGGGATGAGTTGAGAGAAATACCTTCCTTGACAAGGAAGGTCGGCACCCACGACAGGAAGCCATAGAGCGAAACGCTACCGACGACGCCAATAATCGTGCCGAGGATCGTAGAGCGGATAAGCGCCGAACGGAACAACTCTGAGAACCGGCCAGTATCGATCACGGCTGCGGTGGCCGGTTCGATCGGCGGAAGAGTTGCAGATTTCGCGACTTCGGCTTCAATCGACCGGAGCAGGGCTTCGGCTTCCGCGGCCCGGCCCCGCAATTCCAGCCAACGCGGCGATTCCGGCATGTTCTTGCGCATGATCCAAACGATCAGCGCCGCCACGCCGACAATGCCGAACATGTATTGCCAGCCAAAGGTCGGAATGATCCACAGCCCGCCGAAGCCCACTGCGACGACCGCGGTATTGGTTATGGCGGACAAAACGGCGACCGTCCGGCCGCGTATCGCGCGCGGCATGAATTCCGATAGCGTGGAGTAGCCGATGACGATTTCGGCACCGAGCCCTATTCCCATCAGGAACCGCAGCGCGATCAACACTGTCATGTTCGGCGCGAAGGCGGCGGCGAGCGAGGCGCCTCCGAACACCAGAAGATTGGACTGATACGAGAACCGCCGGCCGAATCGATCGCCAATCAGGCCGCTGGCAAACGTTCCGATGAGCATTCCGAGGAACGTGGCCGACAGGAAGGTGGCGTTTGTTTGCAGATCCGACCATCCGGCCTTGACCAGCGCACCGAGAACACCGGGCGCCATGTAGATGTCGCAGGCGTCGAGGAACATTCCCGTGCCGATCAGCATAATGATGCGACGGTGAAATGCAGAGAACGGCAGGCGGTCCAGCCGCGCTCCCGCATTGACGCCAACGGCCTCGATCGATGCGCTCATGGGTTCCTCGCCGATGTTTTGAAGGTTGACGGCTAGGTGCCACGGCAGACATTGAACAGCAAATCGTATTATTGTATTAATCTATAGATGCCGCTGATCAATCTTTCGCCCTCCGATCTGGAAGCCTTTCTTGCGGTCGCGGAATCCGGAAGCTTCAGCCGGAGCGCAGCTATGCTGGGGCTTTCACAGCCGGCGGTCTCGGCACGCGTCAAGCATCTCGAGGAAGTTCTCGGCGTCACGCTGTTTCACAGAACAAGCCGGCGCGTCGCGATCTCGGAATCAGGTGAGCGACTGCGAATTCGCATTGAACGAACAATGGGAGAGCTGCGCACACTGTTGAAGGAATTCGACGCCGAGGCGAGCTTGCGCAAGGGTCGCGTGAAGATCGGCGCTTCACCGTCGGTGGCAGCGAGCTTTCTCCCGGAAGCGATTGCCCGGTTCAACAAACGCTGGCCAGAAATCGAAATTACGTTGCAGGATGATTTCTACGGGCGTGATCTCGAACGCCTGACGAAGGGCGACGTTGATTTTGCTGTTATTCCCTATGATCAACCAACGGAGCCGTTTCGGTTCGAGTTGCTGCTGCGAGATTCGTTCTTTCCGATCGTTCCGAATAGACACAGGTTGGCGACCAAGAAACGCGTGACGCTGGCCGACCTGGTCAAAGAACCGTTGGTGACTGTCCCGCCAGAGTCCGCTGCGTGGGCGTCGCTCAAGAATGCGTTCGGAAGGGCAGGGCTAGATTTCTATCCACGTTTCCAGACCCAGAGCGCGCTTAGTGTCGTCGCGATGGTACGCGCCGGACTGGGAGTGGGATTTGTGACCCGTCTTGGCGCGGCGCAGATCATGACGACCGGAGTGATATCTCTTATTCTGGCGGATTTCGAGATCGGCCGCGATGTCGGAATCGTCACCGTACGAGGTCGAAGCCTATCTCGCTCAGCAGCCATGTTCTGCAAAGTGCTTCGGGAGGTCGTACCTACCTACCCGAAAACGCGCGCAAAAGGCCGAGCCTGAGAGGCGATACGTTTTGAAGCATAGGCGGAAATACTCGCCGATGTTATACGCTTTGCCCACACGAAAGCGGACATTGACGCTGATGAACGCACCACCGGACCGGGCGTATCCGCCGCTCGGCGTACCGCAATCCATACTTTCATAGCGTTTGTATCTACATCCCATGAGTTTTCGTGCACCGGCACTAAGTCGCTGGCGTCTAGTTTCGTTGATTTTGGGCTTACTCGATATACGTGGCCAAAAAGCCAGCGCGGTCATGTGCACGCGTTTCCCATTTTGCGCGTGTGCATAATTTCTTGGGACCCGGTTGAGGGCTCCGAACCTGGCAAAGATTCGACGCCCCCCCAGGGGCCATCCATCTTTGGTGGATTCGCCCCTGTCACCGGGTCCCAAGGAATCCTACACATCCACAAAATGGAAAACTCTTCCCTCGAAGCTAAATTGAGTCGCGCAATCCGAACGTCCGCTTTGCCAAAAGTGGCCGTTCACCCTCGAATGTGTTGCACGTCTCCCGACGCAGATCGTCATAAGGCCACGACCATGGATGTCGCGTCCGACAGCACGTACTCCGGTTTGTGATTAGAGTCGGCGCATGGCAAAGGCACAAAACAAGGCTTACGAGAGTTCGCTTAAATCTCCGGTGACTCGCTGCGAGACAGCTTTATGGACGACCTGCCGTACGCTTGAGCTTCCAGGCTTCAAAGTCGCGCTTGGCGTCCTCACCTACATTCGGAAACAGACCTGGAAGAGGCCGGCCGCGCGCGACCTCTTCTTCGGCGAACTCATCATACAAGGTCGTGGCCGAAACCTCTTCCGCGATCGCGTCGACGATATCGACGGGAATGATGACCACGCCGTCGCAGTCGCCGACGACGATGTCGCCCGGGTAAACGGCAACGCCGCCGCACGCTATTGGCAGGTTGAGATCGAGCGCCTGATGCACAATGGGACTCGGCGGTGAGCTTGGGCGCCGCAAATAGGCCGGGAGCCCCACTTTCAATATTCCTTCCGAATCGCGCAAGCCGCCGTCGGTAACAATTCCGGCGCAGCCTCGCGCCTTTAATCTGCCGATATAGAGATCACCGGCAGAGGCAGCGCGCGGATCTCCCCGCAAATCGACGACCAGCACGTGCCCGGGCGGGCACTCCTCCATCGCCTGCACCTGTATCTGGCCCCGGTTGGGGGCGTTCGGCCCTGCCTTGTCCTGCCGGAACGGGATGTACCCGTAGAGCCAAAATATCGATCCGGGGCTCCGATCTGTTCGATCGAGGAATAGGACCGCGTTGACTATTGTCCCAGCCCTTCATCGCTCTACCGACCGGTCGCGCAGGCGAAGTTCGGCGATAATCCGCTTGTGCATTTGCCAGCAATCATAGTTGTCATTGGGCAGGTGCAACTCGACCACCAACCTCACAGGGCTCATCCAGGACTTGCCTGCCATCTCACGCCGCTTCTTGATGGCAATAACGCAAGAGCCCGCCCAGCCTCTCGCGACATTGCACAGCTCCCTCGCGGTGGATGTCTGTATTGCGAGGGAACAACAGGACGTTGTCCTTCCCCTGATGATTGCGCTCAGCATGGTAATGCTCGACGTATTCGCATAGCGCCCGCCGTAAGGAGCGCTCACCAAAGAGAATGATCTTCGACAAACACTCCTCCTTCACCGATCTCACCCAGCGCTCCGCATAGGCATTCAGGTTCGGACTACGCGCTGGCAGCGCGAGCGGTTCAACCCGACCTGACGCAATGATCATCCGGAATGACTGGGTGTATTTTGTGTCCCGATCATGCAGGAGATAACGACAGTCCCGCAGCACCCCGCATCCCTCCATCGTTACGTTGCGGGCGATTTGCTTCATCCACAGTTCGCCCGGGTGAATGGTGATGCCGGCGATATCCACCCGGCGGCTCTCAAGGTGGATGAAAAACAGCACGTAGTAGGTCACCAGCCCGCGCGGCGTCAGCACCTCCGCAGTAAAGAAGTCGGTCCCCGCCAACAGCGCCAGGTGGGTTCGGATGAAGACCGGCCACGTGGTCGTGCGCTTGCGCTCCGGCGCGGGCGGCAGAGCATGGCGTTGCAGAACATTGCCAACGGTTTGATCGGAAATCATATACCCGAGATTGGCCAAGGCGCCCGCAATCCGGTCATAGCCCCAGTCCCGGTTCTCGCCCGCCATGCGAACGATCAGTTGCTCCACCTCGCGCCTGATCCGCGGTCTACCCGGGCCATGACGAACCTGCGAGCCATCGAATTTGCAGGCGACCAGCTTGCGGTACCAGGCCAGGATAGTGTCCGGCCGGGCGACGGCTGCTACCTCGGCGAGAGCCTTGCGGCCCACTCGCGATGACCAATTTCGCCGAGCGTGGCTCGCTCGGCATCCGACAGCTTCAGCCGACCTTTCAACTGGGCCTTCAGGATGCGGTTTTCCGCAGCCAGATATTCGTTTCGCGCCAGCAACTCTTGGTCCACCGTCCCCGTGACGTAGGCCAGGATGCGCGCCATATCCATGAGTCTCCCCCTCCCGTCCAATCCGCGATGGGCGCAATGATCGTCGCAAAAGAGTAGCGCACGACAGGCGGCGAGGCTACGCCGAACGCGGATACTGCCCACGCTTCCTGCCGTTTCAATTTTTTGACCATACGGGATGAGCATCGCTTCGAAGATGATGATGGGCAAATAGAAGAACAACATGGCAATCTCCTTTGCCAAACAACGCCCGGTTCCCGAGAGCCGTTCCCCAATCAATGTTGTCTGAGTCGTGGAGCGCTTCATCTCTTATCTGACTACCGGCGCTTCGCGTGCAGGCGGGCTTTGAAATTTGGTCCCCACTTCGGGCCTGCTCCATTCAATTTAGCTTGCGGTGGTCGGCTTCGCACTGCGAAGTCTTGAAGGCGGCACCTCCAAGTCCTGGCCGCGAGGCGACGGGGGCGTGCAGTGGATGGTGTGAGGCCAGGACTTGGAGGCACCGGGTGTCACGCCAAGGACCGCGTGTTCAACGAACTGCGACGTAGCGGTTCCGGCAAGTTCAAATGATGTGCAGCGTATCGCATTACCAATTCATCAAAACAAAACCCGCCGAGTGACCAGAACCCCTCGGCGGGCGAGTGAACCTTGGCACAGTCTGTGCACACGGATCAGTATCCGGGATTTTGTTAGCTTCCCTCTCGGGGCTGGAGTAACGCCGCCCGTAGGTATTTTAAACGGGCGGCGTTTATTATTCAGTGTCCGAGTCTGCCGAATCGGGTGTCCTAATAGGACAGCACCGGATACTCAAACGCCACGCCCTCCGGGTCGTGCTCGGCGAACCAGGCGTTGCGCGGACTCTCTAATCGGTAGAAACCCTAAAGATCTCCGTCAACTCGTCGAGGGAGCCGCCTCTTTGCTGTCGTCTTTTGGGCTGGCTCATTGCGTGCAACTAGCGGCGCGCGATGACGTCGGGCTTGATGGTGTGCGTCTCTGCGAGGAACGCGCGTGCGCTCTATGTGGAGATCATCCAGAGTATTCTTCCGCTTTTGAAATGCGTTCATGATGAGGACAGCGATCAGCACCACCACCGGTGCAAATAGAAGCATAAGCGTAACCATGGTGGCATCTCCGCGGGAAGCATCCCGATGTTAAGTCCATCCCCCAACTGTGTCGGCAATGAGGACTGTCAGAGGTGGCCGCAGGCTGCTCATTACATAAGCGCGGCGCCGCCTTATGTTAGGCCATGTTTGCCCCCGTGCTTTCCAAATTCTCACCAAATTTTTTGGTGCCATTAGAAACTAAAGAAAAGCAAAGGCACATTCGGGGATGCGTGATGACCGTCAAGAGCTTCGTTATCGAATTGGAGATGGAGTATCTACAGCAGGCGGCGAAGGAACGCGGTGTTTCTCGCACCAAACTTGTGCGTTTGCTGATGCAGAAAGTAATCAGAGACGAGCTCGTGCAGAATATTCTGGGTGACGACGATTTATCGGAGGCTGAGCCGTCACCGCAGAAATACAGCCGCTTTCGGAATCGCTTGGGCCACGCTGCCACCACGCCTCGTGGCACATCTGCAGGAACATCTCTTTTACGTCGGTGAGCCGGAGCTTGCGTGAGTAATGTTGTTTGAGCGCGTGCAGCTGGCGTGCCGTTCTTTTCAGCGAAGAAGGCGAGCATGTCCTCGAGGAAGCGGCGCGCGACCGCGGGCGGTAGTTCTATGGGCTTGCGGGGCATGAGCGGATGAAGAATTTATTTCCGATGATGCCTCTCACTGGGTGCCAGATCTTCCTTGTGCGGGAGAGGTAGCCCCAATTGCGCGGCACGTTCATTTCGTTCCGCTTGCTGAAAAGCAAGTTCCTTGCGCACAAACTTGGCCAGTTCGTCCTCGGCCGTCCGCATGAAATGCTCGCGTGGCGTCTTTGCAATTCCCTTTTGCTTAATCATGACCCGTCTCCCGGAAAAGCAGTCACGATATTGCAACGAAGGGCCGTGAATGTGGCGGCCAGCGGCCTCTCCAATCGCGATCAACGGTAACCGTGCCTCCGATTGGGATAGGCTTCGCAAACCCATCCAGCATCGTCGCAGCGCGCGGGATCACGCGAAGATGTCCGCACCGGGCTGGGTGAACTTCACAAACGTTCCGCTCTCATGCAGTACCAGCCAGCCGTTGGCGATAGCGCGATCGAGGCCGGCTTTGTATTCGGCCGGCGTGCCCCTCAGTTCATACAGGAACGGCCCGTTGATCTTCTCGATTCGAAGTAAGGCTCGACCACGTTGGCAAGCTCGACGAGCGTGCGCGCGGCAACATCCGGATCGGCGAGAGGGCGAGCGGAGACGAATTTCATGGGGGTCGCTTTATCGCTATTAAAAATCTCGACGTATCATAGCTTCATGGAAAGACGCGCGGGTCCTCGCAAGACTGTATTGATGTCTGGGGCGATTGAGTTCGCTGGCAGCACCATTAGCTGCTTGATCAGCAACATTTCCATTTTTGGTGCGGCGATCGAGGTTACTCGCTCCCACGACATTCCCGAGCGATTTGACCTTGTCTTTAAGGCGGACAAGGCACGCATTTCCTGTCACATCGTCTGGCGCCAAGAGGAGCGGATCGGCGTGTCCTTCGACTAGTACGGGAACAATTCAAACGGACGGGCCAGGACACTAGCGATAGCCCATGTCAGTGGCCGCGCGGAACGGCGGCGGGTTACTCAATGTATGGTTCCCGAACCTTCGTTCAGCGAAGCGAGCATCTTGGCAAGCCGCTTCAGCTGTTCGACCATGCGTAGCAGATTGCCTTCACCGGAGGCGTTTGCGCCGGCCGGAACGCTTCTTTGAATGGCCGCTCCCAGGCCTTCACATGCATCGCCGAGTGCATCCGCTAGGTCGCTCAGCTCTCGCCGAAACTTGGTTGCGTCGCCCATTGGAACGTCCCCCCATTCCTCCGCATGTGCAGCCTACCGGAGCCTTGAGGCGCGCGAAAGCCGTCCCTGAGGGCTTTGGCCAGCTCTATTGCTTTTGACCGGGTGGAATTGTGGCTCCGGCTTGCTCGGGTAGCGGGGGCGAGGTGGTTTCGGCCTGGGTTGGGCGCCTCTAAGGCCCGCGGCGTCCGCGCAGTCTCCGGCCCAAAGCTTCATGCCCTTGACCGTTCCGACGAGTTTGCAGCCCGCGAGAGCTTGAGGCTTTGCGTGCGCTGGCGGCTTGGCCGCGGCGTGCGGCTGCGCGTTCTGAGCAAACGCACTCGTGGCAAAGAGAAGCGCGACCAATCCAACAACCGCCTTCATGCTCATTTCCCCTTCGCCTTCAGCCCGATCTCGACCGGTATCGGCTGAGAAGATTATTGTTTGATAAGAGCTCCGACTGTCCATGCGGCGCTGCTCGAAGTTAGACCCGCTTCTTCTTCGCAGCGAGGCCCTGATCGGTTACGCGGTAGCACAGCCGGCCTTCAATAAGGCTCTTTTCAATCCAACCCTTTGTGAGCAGCTTTTCAATGATTCTGGGGCTCGAACGCATTGTGAATGCCTTCACCCAGCCAGAGCCCTCCAAGTGCTGCATGAACTGCCGCTCGTGATGGTTGGGAATTTCGGGACCCCGACGCGTCATTATTTACTCGCCTTCAGCCAGAGCTCGACCAGGCGGCGGATGTCTCGGCTGCGCTATTTCACGAAATCATGTCCAAGCAGTGCGGCTGTTAAAATCCGGATCACAACAGTCAGAGTGACCAGCGCCCAAGTAAGAGAAGTATCGACAGCTTTCGCCTGAGCATAACCGGATTGCTTCCGAGGAAATAGACTGGATACTTGCAAAGCGCAGGAGCGAGGAGCCCGAACCAGCACGAAGCGCCGGCGCCGATTCCGGAAACGTAACCGGCAGCGGCTGGCGAGCCATCGCAGGCGGTTAAAAGGTAATAGGGTGATGTTGCGCTAATCGCGAAAGCACGGAACGATATGCCCGTCGGCCCATTCAGCCGGCGGGTATTTTGGTCGGCGGATTTAATTATGTCAGAAGCAATACCCGCCGGCCAAAACCGGCGGGTTTTTGCTGCCGATGCACGTTAACCGAAACTCTTTACAAAACATAAATGCGCTGCTGACAAACTGGGGCAAGGAGGGTTGTCATGACGACGATTTATCCCGTGCCGACAGCTGTAACCGAGGCAAGAGTTCAGCTCGCCGTTGATCAGGAAGCGAAAGCGCCGCCGACTACCATAATCAATGACGTCGCCGAGGTTGCCGAAGTTCAGGCCGAAGCCGAACGTGAATTGCTGCTGGATTTGAGAGTGTAAGGCGCGGCGTTTCGACCCGCGTTATCTCCAGTACTCGGCAAGGCTCCAGAAATCCTAACCTCGTGCGCATACGTCCGGCGAAGCGAGCACAACATCGACCCTAAGGATTGCTCTTGGTACATGTCAGGCATGATGCCGCATTAACGTTGAAATCCGTTTCCCGCGCCGTCGTTCATGCTTCGTCGCCAGTCTGTTGCGGTGAGCCTGTGGACAACCGGTGCACCACTGCAGCAGGAGAACAAAAACGCGAGATGTTTGGATTATCGTTTTTAAAGGGGATGTTGAGGGGCAAAGATGTCGGCGACCGCAATGGAACAAATCGTCAGTGCGTATGTCCGGACGGAAAACCGCCGCGCGCTCGATGAACTGAAGATGCATCGCCACAGGCTGGCCGTCGATCTCCGGCTACGAGCAAGATCGGCTTACGACCATAGCTTGGCCATTGGTAAGATGCTTGAGGATCTCGCGGCTATCGAGGAAGGGCTTAGGCAACTGAATGCACCGGCTATGGCTTCGGCGGCCGGCGACCTCACCGACGAGCGACACAAAGAAGAGCCTGCCGCCACGTTTGGGCCGGTCGCGATTACCGCACCCACTAGTACAGCGCCTTAATGAAAGCAGCGACGAGGATCCCTTAAAATAAACAATGCGCAGGTGCACCGCCGCCCGTCAGACGGCGAGCCGGCGCTTCCTGCTGGGCGACCTGATCCGTTTTCAGAAGAGTACGCACTCTGGAGCCCGCAAGCCAAACCCGCACCAGCGGCCTTGCCAGAGTCGTACGGGGCTTCGGCGCTTTGCGCGGAGGCTCAGGTCCAGGCACGTAATCGTGAGGCTAGAGCGGCCTACTCGGCTGTTTGCAATTGCTTTCGCTTCGCGGCGACTGCACTCAACTTGGTGCGGAATGTCCAAATTTGTTCAAGTAGAGCGTGTTGCTCGGCGCCGGGCGGGAGTTTGCGAGCGGTTTCCCAAAGCGTGGCGGCCATCTTCTCAAGATCTTGCATTTTGTCTCAACTGCATTTCGCTGTGCGGAACACCCCCAAACGACCTTAAGACCGTTATTCATGACAGTTTGATGACAGTCGACGCGCCACCGCCAGCGGATTGCCTCGCGCGCGAGACGGCTGAGGCGGCAACGACCAGGGCACGGGGCTTCGGTCCCGCGCTTTTTCATTCAGTCAACCGATAGCGGCGCCGCATCTCGCGCTCCACGCAAGAGGTGGCGCGATCGATGACGATCTTGCCGGCCCGTCCCCCTAGAGTGACCTTCACCGAAAATCCGGCTCTTGAGCCGTCGCGAATAAGTCGAATGCCCGTAACCCTCTCGCATCCTGGCCATTGCTTAATGGCTTCCAGGCATTGTTTCCGAAGGTCGGCGTAGCTGATATCGGTTCTTGTGTCCTTGACCACGGCACGGAAATCCCGTTTCGGGGAATCGCCTGATGCGTAGCGCTGTCAGCTTACAACCACCTGACGCAATTCGGCCGCTACCACCCGGCTGTCTTCTCTTTTGGATTCGGCGGATACGGCGGCCTGTCGCTCCTGCCCTTTAAGTTCTTGCTTTTTAGGAGGGACCGGCCGCGCAAATCTGGCGGCCCATCGCTGTTCGAACTTTCTTTCAAAGTCCAGAGGAACGTCACACATAACCCGCCTTGGGTTTGAGGTCCTACCCCGGTGGTACGACCTTAACACACAAAGTCCCTCCAAAGGTCCTAAATGTGCCCGCGAGGAATCAGCGTCGGCTGCCTAGGCGTTGCCCCGCCTTCCGGAGCCCACCAGCCAAAAACGAAGGTTTTTGGGCGGCGGGCGTTCCGACGAAATCATTTTCCAATCGCCGTGAAGCCGTCCGGAAATGATCACCAGCTAGCAATAATGCGGATCCGTGTTGCGTGAGTGGTGATTTATGTTGCTGAGGGCCCTTATTGAGGCAATGGACGAGGTAGCTTCATCGACTGCGAAGCCGTCTGCCTTCGATCGGAAGGCCCTCGCCAATCGCCTGAAGCAGCCCGCTATGCTGCCACCCCCAGGAATCCTCAGCCGTCCAGGAAACCATCGTCCAGGGGATTCGGCTGCTCGAGCGGCAACCCGCTCGCGACCGGCGCGCGATCGCAAGGATATCCCGAGCGCCGCCGGTAATTAGTATCTCTCAGCAGATACTCGACCGCGGCGCGGCTAAGACGGTAACAGCTACGAGCGCGGGGCTTTCGGTCCCGCGTTTTTCATTAGGACCACGGCGGCTCATCGCCAGCCTCCTGTGCTGCCTGCTGGATCGAGACGCCCGCCAACCTTAAGCCGCTCAACAATACGGTTCTGACAGCAGCCCTGTCGAACCCCAGATCCTTGGCGTTTGGCGGAAAGGCTTCGGTCCCCTTCAATCGGACTGCCAGATGCAATTGCTCGCGTAGGTGTTCGACAATCCGATTGACTTGCTCGTCGGTCATATCACCCTCCCAACTATTCGCTGTCGAGAGAAAAACAGCTTAAAATATCTTATATAAGCCATTGATTTTGTTGGAGGCCACGTCCGGAATTGAACCGGAGTAGACGGTTTTGCAGTTCTCCGACTGACGTAGTCACTAATGCCAGCCGGCACCTAACAGTCGCTGGGACCTCGCTCACACGTATAGCACCCCCGGAAACCTGCCAGCTGCACGTCACATCCCATGCGCTAAATCGATCACGCTGGGTGATGACGCCGCCGTGTGGGAATAAAAACTCACAACTCTTGTTTGGTGTTATTGTGTTATTGGGCCGCACCGCAGACTGTCCGTGGCCCGGGCGCGGCCCTGTCTTACCTCGCCCCACTTGGTGAGACGGAGCCGCGCTTCGCACGCTGGTGCGTTCAAGGCGCTCGAGCGCGAAGCCTTCACAATCGGCGACATCTCGACTTTGCAGACTGCCGCGAGATGGGCGCGCCTATTGTAGATGGCGACCGAGCTGGTCCACCACTGCGATCCATAGTGCTATAGTCTCTGCTGATGCGGCCCGATCGACAGGCTTCGCACGCACAGCCGTATGTACCATAACCAGTTTGGTCGCTGGATCGACAAAGATCATCTGGCCACGGATGCCCAGCAGCACAAACCTACGGTCGGCGCCGGGCAGCAGCCAGACCTGGTAGCCATACCCGTAGTACTTTGTGGCTACACCAGGCGCCAGATGGGCATCGGATGAACGCACCGTTGTCGCATCCATCAGCCATTGCCGTGGGATGACCTCGCGTCCGTTCCATGCCCCGTCATGCGCCAACAAGCGCCCGAAACGGGCGTAGTCGCGCAGCACGGCATTAAAGCAGCAGAAGGTCACCTCCTGGCCGGTGCCGTCGATCGCCCATGAGGCATCGGCCTCCGCCCCTATCGGCTGCCATATCTTCTCGCTCAGATAATCGGCCACTGGTTTGCCGGTCACCCTACGCAGAATGAGCCCAAGGATCTCGGTCTCTGAACTTGCGTAGTGCCATTGCGTATCGGGCGGCGCGACGCGAGTGTCGAACTGCGCGACGCTGACCACGGTGTCCTTGCCGGGCTGGCCGAACAGGTCGCGTACGAGGCGCGCGACATCGTCCTGCCCGTCATAGGTCTCCTTGAACTCGACACCAGATGACATGTGCAGCAGCGCGCGGATAGGCGTCTTGCCGTACTCGGTACCTGCGAGCCCGGTAACGTAGGTCGCGACCTCGTCGTCGATGGATTTGATTGCCCCGTCGGCCGCCGCAATTCCGATCAGCATTGCGGTGATGGTCTTCGCCATCGACTGGGAGAGAAAGCGATCGTGCTCGGATCGTGCGTACTGATAGTGTTCGTAGAGAATTGTGTCATCCCTAGCGATCAGCAATCCCGTCGTCGGCTGTCGGTTGAGATAGTCCATTATTTTACGGCGCTCGCCGTCGAAGATGTAGGAGATCTCGGGCTCGGCGGCTCGCTGAAATGACCAGGATGAGGTGGCACGTCGAACGATGCGCGCACGTGTCAGTTCGTCAAAATGACTATAGGTGGCAACGAGATGCCGCATCTGCGAACCGCTCGCTAATGTTCCGAGTGGAAATCCCTCATCAGCTCCGTAAGCAGCCGCATCAGGGCCGGTGTTCGATACGACTGGTACTGAAACGGAGGGTTTAGCGGCCTCTTCCGCCTTTGTTGTGCCAAACGTCGCGAGCATGACCATCGCGGCGATCATAGATAATCGCACTACTCCGCTGTTCATCGCCGCCATCCGCGTGTTGATCGAACAAAGAGGATGCATTAGCGCAGCTTTTCTATCAAGGGAGCGCGACTTCCGAAATGGGGTCAAACTCAGACCTCGGGGCCGAGCTAGGTCCGTTCTTCCCCCAACAACAGACGTGAGGCCACTGCGGCAGTATTTCCGTTTAGTGCCATGGCACAAAGTCGCTGCGCTCCAGCCCGCTGCGCGGGAGCAAGAGCCGAGGGGCCGGTAGCCGGTTGAGAGTATAGTGGTAGCAGTGGAGAGCCCCGTGAGAATGGAGGTGTTGTCAACCTCAATCAGGAAGGAGCTCTCCATGAGCGAGACTAACGCCGTCAGTCCGCTGCGTCAGCGTATGATCGAAGACATGGCTGCGCGCAAGCTCAACCCGCACACTCAGCGTGGCCACATTTCCAGTTGCAAGCGGTTCGCCGTCTGGCTCAAACGCTCGCCCGATACGGCAACCCCCGACGAGGTGCGCCAATTTCAGCTGTACCTGATCGAGAGCGGGATGAGCATCTGCAACCGCAATCGGATCATGACCGGGGTGCGGTTCTTGTTCCGCGTCACGCTACGTCGCCACGATCTGGCGGCCGAGGTCTGGCACATCAAGGAGCCCGAGAGGCTGCCGCCGGTGCTGAGCCCTGAGGAGGTTAAGCGTGTCCTGACCATGGGGACGAGCCTGAGGGCGCGAGCTATGCTAACGCTGGCCTATGGTTGCGGGCTGCGGGCCGGCGAGGTGGTGCGGCTGCGGGCGGGTGACATCGACAGCGAGCAGAAGATCATCCGCATTGTGCAGTCGAAGGGCCGCAAGGACCGGCACGTGATGCTGCCGCCGGAGGTCCTGAAGCTGTTGCGGCAATGGTGGAAGGCGGGGCTGACCGCGCACAACAACGGCGTCGCGCCCGAACACCGCTGACCGGGTCGCATGCGCGGCGGGGCAGACGCGCACCACGGGGCTCCCTACGTTCGCGCGATCCAGACTTGTCTCATCACTGTTGAACCTTCGCATAGTTCACGTGACCCACGCTAAGTGGGCTCGGGGAGACAGAAGAGTTTCCTTGAGTAGGGTCGGGTTGCACGGCCGGAATGTCAGATCGCTGAGACGGTCTGTCGCAGGCCCTGCGGTTCGGACCGCGTTGCTATGAAAGCGTCGTGGGGGATGTCGATGTTTACAAACCTTAATACAGACCCCAAGAAGAAGCCTCGGCTTCATGGCGAGCTTGGTGACCTGTCTCATGGCAAGCTCAGTTCAGGCGAGTTTAAGTATAGCAGAGGCGCCGAGATTTTCGGACAAGCTGAGCCCGCGGACCATATCTATCAGGTGATTGAAGGCGCGGTTCGAAGCCACAAGCTGTTATCAGATGGTCGCCGCCAGATCGGCGCGTTTCACTTGCCTAGGGATATCTTCGGCCTCGAAAATGGTGATTTCCATCGTTTCACAGCCGAAGCCATCGTCGAGACGACCGTTCGCCTCATTAAACGCCAAAGCCTTGAGCGCGTCGCCAAAACCGATCCTGCGCTGGTTCGAAGCCTCTTGACCATGACGACCCACAATCTTCAGCATGTCGAGAACCAATTGCTCCTTTTGGGGCGCAAGACCGCGCAAGAACGCGTGGCAGCGTTTCCTCCTTGAGATGAATAGCCGCCTGACGGCAGCAGGCGTCATGGCCCTTCCAATGGTCCGCCGCGATATTGCGGACTATCTCGGCCTTACCCTCGAGACGGTGTCACGCGCGCTTTCTGAATTTCAGCGGAAGGGTTACCTGAAGCGCGCGGGGCCGCTCCTCCGCGAAATCATTGTACTTAATCCCGCGGGCCTAACTGAACTAGACCGCTGACTTTCGGTCAGGTGCGCCGCGTCGCGCAGAAGAGGTTACTATGGCTGAAATAAATAAACTCTCGGTCGGCAAAGTGCTCGACAAGCTGCGCAGCAACGATACGCCCAAAAAATCGAAGACCATGCAGCTCGACGAGAAAGTTGAGAAGGTTGACGAAGAGATACAGCGCTTGAGAGCGGCAACACGCCGCCTCAAGCGTGGCCAGCGAGTTGGCACGACTGGGCGAGATTGAGATTTACGCGATACCATAAAGCCCGCTTCCGGTAGCCGCCGACTAGCTTTGCCATGTCGTGGCCGCGCAGATCGCGCCGCGTGGCTGGCTATGCGCTGGCGCGGGCTGGTGATCCTATAGCCCTGCGCTGGCGGCGCGCTGAGCGGCCTCGGGCCTAACTCTGCTTCTCAACCAGTTTTGAAGCGCCGTCGCCACCTCGCATGCGCTCATCGATATCGTCGAGAAGGGTCTGGATGGGGTCGTTTGGCTGAGAAGTGAGTTCCATGCTCTGCCTCGCCCTGCCATATCCCCGATCGAGCAATTCCCTTCCCGCTGCAATTCGAGCCGTTTCCGACTTTGCTTTTAAGGCAAAGCGAGCCAACTCCACGATCACGTCAGAAGCATGGTGTCGCGCGAGCTCTTGAAGTTCGCCGAGGCCGGAAACCGCGGCCGCAAATTTCACTGGGGCGGCTTGAACGTGTAGACAGTCTTGCCGCCGAAGGAGGGATTGCGCTCCAGCTCGCCAATGCCGTGCATCGAGATGTAAGGCGAGCGCCCCTTGATGCGCTGCTTCATCATCCGTTCGGGCAGCCCTAATTGGTCCTCCCATGAGAGGTGCTCTTTTTCGTGCTTCGCGACGAACGCCTTGATGGCATCGATGAAGTCCTCTCCAGTTGGTCGCTGTTGGTAGCTCAGTGCGAGGTCGAGGTCGCCAAGGTCGTCGCTGTCGGTCAGGTAGGAGCCAAACACGCGCACCTCGGTCACCCAATGCATCGGCTCGGGGTCGGCATTGATCGAGGCAACGCGCTCCAGCACGCCCTTGAGCAGCACCTCGGCCTTGGCTCGATTGATGCGCGGCGCAAGTCTCTTGATGACCAACGCTTGGCCCTTCATCGTGGTTGTGTAGCGGACCTCGCCGTCGTCCGGCACGGAATGACCTGGCGGGCTGACGGCGCGCTCGATGTAGCCCTCGGCGAGCAGATAGTCGAAGAGTGTCCCCGCCGGCGCGCTGAAATCCGGCAACCTTGGCACGGTCACGCCGTTGATTTTTTTCCCGCGGCTCGTCCAGTAGAAATTCTTGCGCGCGTGGTTGCGGGAGCCACGGTCGATCATGCCGCGCTCGAAAAGGTCCTCGACAAACGTGTTCCACCAGTTGTGCTGCAGGTGGTCGACGATGCTCTCGACGCTGATATAGCTGCGACGCTGACTCCGCAGGAAGTCGCGCACGAGCTTGAGCGGATGGCCTCCGATCTGGCTTTTGCGGTCGATCTTCATTATTCCGCGCCGAAGTCCCAATAGAAGCGCACCAGGAGTTCGAAAGGCCGCTTCATTTCCGCAGCATGCCCTCAAACACGAACAGAACTACGGCCATGGTGCGGGAAAGCGTTCGCTGAGCCAGAACAGGCTATTATTCGCGTGATTGTCGCCGCGCCGGACGCGGATGCGGGCTCGATGCCCGCGCCAACAGGAGGGGGGTAGACCCACCCCGTAAGTATTTGCCCCGAAAGAAAATACCTGCCGATTTGCGGTCGCTGGCGCGGGAACACACAGGGCGGTATCATCACGCCAAAAGATCATCCTCTCGTCATCATTATCACTGGTGAAGAAGGTCTCCAACACGGCTATGCCGACCGCCTCCGGTCGGATGGCGTTTTTGAATATTTTGGGGAAGGTCAAGTCGGCGACATGCAGCTAACTGGCGGCAATAAAGCCGTCGCCGAGCACTCGGCCAGCGGGACCGCCCGGTTGCAGATGGAAGGCGCCGGCTCCGCGTCGGCGGAATTTGGTGAGCCTTTGCGGAAGAGCGCAGCGATCTTTTCATCCAGTGTCATTTCTTCGCCTTCAGGGACAAGCCGGCGCATTTGGAGCTCGCGAGTAAGATAAGGCAGCGCCATCGTCACGTACAGCGGGCGTACACCATATAGCCATAGCGCTTGGCTGCATCCGGATCGACAAATCGCGTTATCAGCAACCGACTATCAACGGAAACGACTTCGCGATCCTTTTCTCCACCAGCAGGTCCGGGTGGACCGATGTAGTTTTTTCCGCCTGGACCGCCCTTTAGCCGCAGATCTTGTGGCACTGCCTCGTCGGCAAGGTGCATCACCACGCCGCCCGACGCGGGCCGTAATCACATAGGGCAGTTTGCACTGTGCTTTAGCCGCAGCTTCAACCCGTGTCCGGTCTTTGGGATCCTGATAGGACGCCACGCCCCAGCGGCCGACAATTTGATCAGCCCGGATCGTCGCCGGCGTCTCCGGGGCAGCGCCAGGCTCTTGTAAGGCGGCCTGCTGCGAGCCGCTCGTGCATCCACCAAGAACCGTCGCCAAGACAGCGGCGATCGCTAGATTGAGTGCTGGCCGTGCTCTTTCGTCGGTCATTTCTTCGCTTTCCCAGACGGCGGATGGCTTCTGTAGGACAGGCTGGTCGTCCTGCTTGCTGGCCCAAGCGTCTACTTTTGCGATCAGCGGCGCTGTCTAGACAGCGGAACCTAAACGTCCCTGTTCGGTGCTGAATCACATCCGTCATCACGACGAGTGGCGAAGACGCCGTGGCCTTGCTTGAAAAGAACCATAACAAGTATCGAGCTCTGATAACCGACATCAATTTAAATGGCGATCTCGTGGGCTGGGATGTCGCCACGCGTGCCAGAGAATTGAGCCCCGGTCTCCCAGTGATTTATATGACCGGCGCCGCTGGCGACCAGTGGACCTCGCGTGGCGTACCCCAGAGCATCCTTTTGACCAAGCCATTCGCTCCGGCTCAGGTCGTGACCGGCGTGGCCCAGCTTCTCAACTCCGGTGACCGCCAATCGCCCCCGCATAATCCAAGCCTGATCGGCAGCGCAGGCGGACGGCCGACGCGCGGCCGCCTCGTTTGGGCACTGCATTGAATGCCCTTCGTTCAGTGACCCGCGGGTGCCATTTCGTCGTTTCGTATAGGCGAAGCAAAAAAACTCCGGGATGCGGTTCATTATTGCATACGTGACGGTGGCAACATCATTTGCAGCCATTGATATGGTCTGGCTTGGGATCATGGCCGAACGACTATATCGACCTACGCTTGATGAAATCCTGCGTCCCGAGCCCAATCTTCTGCCGGCTGTGTTTTTTTATCTTTTCTATCCGCTTGGGTTGCTTACATTCACGGTTCTGCCAGCTTGCACCGAACAGAACGCTTTTCGCGCCTTGCTGTCTGGTGCGATGTTCGGCTGCTTCACTTACGCAACTTACGATCTTACGAACCAGGCGACACTGCGCAATTGGTCGACGACGTTGACCCTTGTAGACATCTGCTGGGGTTCCTTGCTCGCAGCCATCAGTGGCTATCTCGGATATTTAGCAGTTCGGGCAGGGGTGACTTCATGACAATCATTGGACAACGAAAGCTGCCAAGAGCTGGCCGCCGTTTTCGCCTGATCGCCTTCGTCCTTCTCGTGCTCGGCGCTGGAATGACAATTGGCTACCTCAATATGCCCGGCGAATGGTATGCGGCATTGAGGAAGCCCTCGTTCAATCCGCCAGATTGGATTTTTGCACCGGTTTGGTCCGTCCTTTTCGTCTTGATCGGCGTAGCAGGCTGGAGAACTTGGGAGCGAAATTCCGATAGCACGGATATGAGGCTGTGGATCGCTCAAATGGTCTTGAAGTTTTCCTGGTCGCCCGTATTCTTTTCGCTGAACTCGATCGGAGCCGCGCTTGCCATCATCGTTGGGCTGCTTGCCGCGATCCTGGCGTTCATCGTTCGGCAATGGTCGGTCGATCGAGTTTCGGCAGGCTTGTTCCTGCCTTACGCGCTCTGGGTCTCGTTCGCCACCGTTCTCAACACCGCGCTATTCCTGCTGAATTGAACGCCCAAGCGGCGAAAGCTTCATCGTAGGTCGTCAAGTGGGAAGCGAAGCAATGACTTGCGTTGCGCCAAGGCAGTCTTTCTTGACTGCTTCCAGGCTTCGGCGAAGCCACGTCTTGACCGTGCCGACCGGCACGTCGAAGCGACGCGAGAGCGCGGCGCGGCTCTCTCCAGCGACATATGCTAATTCAAGGAGGATGCGACGGTTTTCGGGTAACCTGCTGAGCGCCTCGAATGCGACCGGTCGTGCAAAATCGTAGTCGAAGTCGTCGTCGTCACAGGCCGGGCAGTCGGGAACGGAGAGGGCCTCCTCGATGTCGGCAAGGGGCAGCTTCTTCAGGCGCACGGCATCGAGCGCGGTGTTGCGCAGGATCGTGCACGTCCAGGTGATCGGAGAGGCGCGGCGGGGATCGAAGCTTCCTGCGTTGCGCCAGATCTTCATATAGGTCTCCTGGAGAATGTCATCGACTTCGGGTGAGGGGCCGCAAATTGCGACAGCAGTCTTCCGAAGTTTGACCTTTGTTAAGGAGTGGAGCTTCGCAAGAGCGCGCTGGTCCTGATTTGAGACCCGCCTCAACAAGTCGTTCAGGTGCTCCACGGAAGCAGGCGAAGACGAATGGGAACGAATCAACTTATGTCTCCCTGTAACCCGTCTTCCAAACGCTCCGTGGCGCCTTGTCAGATCACTCGACCTGCCAGTTCATTTAAAAAATTCCGGTGAATTTGGCCTAGCTAGAGGCGTACGAATGGGCTGATGAGCCTGCCAAAAAAGCCATGCAGATGCAGGTCGCCAGTCATGGCCACGAGACAGAGACAGGGCTCCTCTCCGCCCACGATAGGTCGATGATCAACGGCCTCGTCTCCGAAGTCGAAATCGCCGGGACCATATCGGCCGCCCTGATGGCTGAAGCTGCCTTTGAGAACGCAGGTAAGTTCCTCGCCCGTGTGGGTATGTTCGAGCATTCGAGTACCGGGGGAGGAACTGAGAAGGAAAGCACGCGATTTGCCCGGTGCTGAAAGTAGGATGGGCCGCAAACGAACTCCCGGCGCAACGAGCCTGGTTTTGCCGAAACGGCAGCGCTTCAGGATTTCGGGCAGATCGGCGTCGGCCTGATTGACTTGGGGGACGGCGCTCTCGCGACTCGCTGCTTTCGGAAGTGCATCGATGCGGGCCATGACGCTATCGAACGTATCGGCCGACATCGGTGCGGGCGCAGCATCCTCGATCGCGGCTCCCGCAAGCTGTTCGATGGCAGCGACAAGGCGCCTGCAGCGGGCGCATTGAGAAACATGAACGGCCACAACAAGGTGCTCGGCCTGGTCGAGCGCGCCGGTCGCAAAGTCGGCGAGAAGGTCTTCCGGCGCATGGTGCGTGATCGTCATGTCTCTTCGTCCAACAGCTCTCGCAGACGGCTCATCGCCAATCTGATCCTGGATTTTACGGTGCCGAGCGGGATCCCCAGGACCGCAGCGATCTCGGTATGGGGCCGTTCCTCTATGAACGACATCCGGATCACCTTGGATTGCTCCGCCGGCAGGTTTTCAATCGCGGCGGTGATCCTGGCGGCGTCCTCAACGCGCGACATCATCGTGTCCGCCGGTTCGACCGGATCCAGCTCATAGTGCGGCCCGACGTCCTGCCCAAGCCGTCCGTCGCGCGCCGCACGCCTTGCGGAATCGATCCGCAGGTTGCGCGCGATCGTGAAAATCCAGGCTGCCGCTCCGGTTGTGGCCGGATCGAACTGGTTCGCCTTGCGCCAGACCGCGATCAGCGTGCTCTGGGCAACATCCTCGGCTTCCTCGGCGCTGCTACCCGTTTTGAGCAGAAATCCCTTTATCCGCGGAGCGAAATGCTCAAACAGCGCCTTGAATGCGTCGCGGTCGCCGGAAGATGCGACCCGTCCGATTAATTCAGCCCATTGCACCTTGAAAATCGACCTGTCTTTCTTAGTGCCTGAAGGCGGCCGCAGGCGCCATCTGGCGAGAGGCGCCGCCGTCCAGCCAGGCACCTTAGCAGCTCGCAAACCAGCGGTCATCGAACCTCGGCGGGCAATAAACTCAGGGAACGACCGAACAAGGTCAACGGATCACCGACTCCCAGCATTATTTCTGCATCAACCGCGGACGTCCGAGTTCACCATCGCAAGAAACTCCTGCCGGCTCATGGGATCGGTCCTGAAGCAGCCGAGCATCCGGCTGGTCGTCAGGTCGACCCCGTGCTTCTTCACGCCGCGGGCGCTGATGCAATGATGGGAGGCCTTCAGCACGACGGCCACGCCTTGCGGTTGGAGCACGCGCTCGATGACATTGGCGATCTCCGCGGTGAGCCGCTCCTGGATCTGGAGGCGGTTCGCAAACGCCTCGACGACGCGTGCGAGCTTTGAGATGCCGACGACTCGGGTCTGCGGAACATAGCCCACCCAGGCATGACCCACGATCGGCGCCATGTGGTGTTCGCAGTGGCTCTGAAATGGGATGTTCCGAAGCAGGACCATCTCGTCGTATCCCGCCGTCTCTTCAAAGGTCTTGCGCAGATACTCCTCCGGATTTTGCTCGTAGCCGCAGAAATAGCTCTTGTAAGCGCGCGCGACCCTGACCGGCGTCTCCAAAAGGCCTTCACGATCGGGATTTTCGCCAATCCAGTGCAGGATGGTTCGAACGGCTTGCTCGACCTCGTCCTGGGTTACATTCGTAGGCGTGGCCGCGACCGGCCGTTTCTTCGCTGTGTGCTGCACGTGATTTCCCCAATCACGCGATAACGATTGTCCGCCTTCCCTGGATCACCCGGCCGGACCGCTTGGTAAACTAAATGCGAGCCCTGATCTGACGACCGAACGCGTTCGTTTGAGGGATATGAGAACGCGAACGCGCAATTTCCCTGGTACGGACGGCAAGGCCAGCGCACGCATGATGCGCGACGTCGATGCCGACGAGCAGGCCGCGATCGCTGCGATTAAAGAACTGCGTCGGGCGGGCGCGATTAGCTTCGAGGCGATCGGGTTCATGCTGGGAACAGGCGCTAACCAGATTTCAAGGTATCTAAATCAAAGCGCGAGCATCACGCTCACCAACTATCTGCGGATCGCCCGGAGCCTGGGCTACCGGTGCACGATCGTGCTCGAAAGGGTGGAGGATCGCAGTGAGGTGTCGCTGTCCAGTCTGAACACTGTATCTCGCAGGGCTCAGGATTTGAGGGCCTCGCGCGAGCGTGGCTGAATGCCTTCAAACAACTTTCGCATGAAGACACCAAAGCTGATGGGCGGATTGCCAATCCGGAACGTGGTCGCACGTGTAACCATAGGTCTTTCCGGCCCCGAGGGTGCGAAAATTCTTCATCGCGCGGCGATGTGCGCCGCTTGTTACGAAGCGACGCATATTCGCTTCGTCGCTCCAGACCGTCATGGTGTAATAGGTGCCGTCGACGACGCGAGCCGCCAAGGCGACGATACCGGGAGACTTTCGAGCCTGAGCCAACGATGTCAGGGTGCGCCACCAGAACGCCGGCAATGACAATGGGCCCTTCGGACGAAAGCCGGTGACGGAAACATAGACGCCCATGCCATACCTGACTTGGAGTTGCTGCATAGCGCCTTGAAAACGCGCGATGACGGCTCGCGGATCACGTTGCTGCATCAGCTGGCAGGAAGGGTGGGCGACGGTCCGAGGAGGTAAAGCCGCTCCGCTACGTTTGGTGGGACGTCGGGAATGGCTTCGGCTCAGGCTGATTTCTTGTAGCCTTCGCGAGCGCGACCGCGCGACCTCCGTCAAGCCGGGGAAAGTCGTCCGCGACGGGCCGTCGAGCGTGGTCGGTGCCGCCGATCACAGGGCATCGCCGACCTCGGCGATGACTTCCTCTGGCGAGTGCCAGCCAGCGGTTTCCTGAGGGGGATGTCGAAGCTGCGCTAATGGGCGTGCGCGACTTGACCGACACTCTCTCGGCCCGATGTTCGCCTATAAGGTTACCGAGGCAAACGAACCGCACTATGCGTAGGATTGGATAAGATATCGCAGGTTAGGTTGGTGTGGGGAAAAGCGGTAGCGCTCCAGCGACTCGACCCCCGACTTCCGTCGGGCAAATCAGCACGCGGGTCGTCAATCCGCGCATATAAGCGGGCGGGTGTCGGTCGGCACTAATCCCCGCAAAAGAAGCTGTTTGGGTGAACCCCTTCCGCCGGAGTTATGGATTGGATCTCGCACAGAATGCGAAATGGCCGAACGTGCAGATCGGATGGCAGCGAACGAAGCCCCTCGGGCTTGATCTTCACATTCTACGGCATATGCCTCTGCCAATTGAGCGTCTCGCGGGGACAGCATTCCGGCAACACGGGGCCTGAGCCGCGCGTGCCGACCAAGCTAAGGTTTCCGACGGACTCGCCTTCCTCGCCATTAGAATCACTCGCCTTTCAATGCGAACACTGGTGAGCCGGCGTAAGAACTTCAATTCTTGAAAATAGTCGGAGATCGAGTCCGTCCGACTAATTCTCGATGGTAACCCCGCAGTAGCAAACTGCGATCGAATTAGTAATCGCTCCGGATTTTCTCCTAAACGTCACCTTGTCCCTTCCCTAGGCAAACGCGAAAGTCATTCTGACAACAAAAGATTCTGTAGTAGTCCCAATCGCCCGAAAGGCTGCAAGATGTCAGAATCGCCCTTGTATAGATTGCGAAATTTTACGACTTCCAATCCGAACACGAGCTTCGACGCCTATCTCATGCTTCGGCTAATCGTTATCGTTGGCCGTATGGTCGGGCGAGCAGGGACGCTGGTGATTGTGAGGCTTGGAGTCATCTCGGATACCCACGGGCTCCTACGTCCAGAGGCTGAGCAACGCCTGGCCGGGGCGGAGCATATCGTCCACGCCGGCGACATCGGTCGGCCGGACATCATCACCGGACTCCGCCGGATTGCGCCTGTGATTGCGATCAGAGGAAATGTCGATACCGGCCACTGGGCGGAAAGTTATCCCGAGACCAAGATGGTAAGGCTCGGCGGGCGCTCGATCTACGTCCTCCACGATATCAATGAACTTCAGCTGGATCCCGTATCCTGTGGAGTTGACGTGGTCATTTCCGGCCACTCGCATCGGCCGCGGATCGAGACTATTCACGGTGTGCTCTATCTTAATCCGGGAAGCGCCGGGCCAAGGCGTTTTAACTTGCCCGTCACTCTCGCGACATTGGAGCTGACCAAGGGCGCCCTTCGGCCACTCATTCATCATCTTGGTTCTGCCGATACCGAGTAGTCCCGATTCTCGCTCACTACGCGCTAGCTATTGGGTGCTCTTGTGTCGTTCATCCGCGCACGACTCTTGCTCGATGTCGCTGGAATTCGTCTCAGAACAGCCTTTGCACGCCTTGCGCAATTCGTCAGCGGTAGCGAAACAGAACGAACGCAGCTGCTTCGTCGGCAGCGGTGAAACATTTAGAGCCCTCGTCCGAGCCGGTAAAACGCGTCCAATAAAACGTCCAACAAAACGTCCAACACAAAAATTGACCGTTTCTGTAGGCTTTTGATACAAAGACGAAAAATCGGTCGGAAAATTTGAATCAGAGGAATTCAAGCCAGGGGCCGCGCCGTTCGATCATCGTGGTGACTGCACGGGCCCGTGAGGCTGGCGCTAATCCTCACAAAAGAGGAGTTGTTTAGGTGAACCCCTTCGGACCAAACTAGGGATTCGATCTGCGACGGATCGCGCAATGGCCGAAGGTGCAGATCGGGGGCCATCGACCGAAGCCTCTCGGGCCTGATCTTCACATTCTATAGCAAATGCATCCGCTAATTGAGCGTCCCGCGGCGACAGCATGCCGGCGACGCGGCGAGCTTGAGCTGCGCGTGCCCACCAAGCTAAAATTTCCGACGGACATGCTTTGCTCGCCATCAGAATCACTCACGTTTTCAGAGCGAATATTGATGAGGCGGTGTAAGAACTTCAATTCTTGAAAATAGTCGGGATTCGAGTCCGATTTCGATCGTTACGCAAGCTAACACCGCCGCCGCGTTTTCCTCGCAGGCGATCATTCGGCACGTTTTCGCCGCTTGGCGAATCGAATGGCTCGCGAGCCTCGAATTGGAAACGATCGGCGATGAGCGGAAAAAGCGTCCAATAAAACGTCCAACAGAACGTCCAACACAAAAAATAGCCGCAGGCCTAATTGGTTGACATCGCGCCAGAAAATCGGACAGAAAGTTTGAGTCGGAGCGCTTCACCCGCTCCAGCCTTTTCATAGACTTAGCGCGAGGGACGGCTCTTTTTTTGATGATCTCATTCTGACAAAGGCTGCTTTACATTTTCTGTTGCTCGCTTTTCGACCGACTGTTTTTCGTATCTCGCATATCCCACACCGCTGTTTTCAGACACGTGCGAGCTCATCAAAACCGAAGATTTTGGTTTGGGGAAGAGGTGTTGAACGCGGCGTGCGGCGATCGGCGGCGATGGCGTAAAATAAAATAGACGAAATATGACGCGCGCGAAGTTTACGCAGATGAAATAGCCAAACGATCAGCCAGGAGTGACGCTTGCGAGAGTGAGCAAGACCTCAGTTCCAAAGGATTCGAGATTGAAGTCGTGCAGCGACTCGAATGCCATCACCGAAAAAGGTTTCGTTCTTCGGTTTCGACGAACTGGTTCGCGTCCCTTCGGATTATCTCGACGCCGCCCCGCCCGTTGCGAAGGAGACCCCAGGGCGCGAATGAGGGCACCCTCGTCACAGGCATCGCCCTCGAACGTCGCGGTTCACGCCGTCACGGTCTTCTGGGCCGCCGCGAAGACGTCGCGCGCGGACGTCGTACCCGCTACGTGCTCGGTACCCTCGACTCCAAGGTCCATCCATCCTGCATTCACGGCCTCAAACATTTCTTCGGCAGGTCCGGTGTGGCCCTCCGGGATACCGAATTGCTCGAACGCTTTCGCCCACCCTGCACGCGGGACTGCAAAGGCTTTCACGTCGAGATTCAGGACTTCACCCAATTGCTCCGCGACTTCATCCGCGGTGACCATCGAACCAAGCTCGACGACGCGCTGTCCTGACCACGCTGGCCCGGTCAAGAGGGTTGCGACCTCCGCGCCGATGTCGTTCGTCGCGACCATGGGCGATTTCCGGTTTGTCGGATTGTAGTAGACCGGTAGCGTTCCGCCCTGGGCGACCTGCAAGCCGTAGAGGAAGTTTTCGAAGAATCCACCAGCGCGCACAAATACGATTGGCGATATCAGGTCGCGAAAACCTTGCTCCAGAAGCGACAAGGCCGTGATCATCCCAAGCCCGCTGGTTCTGTTCGCACCCATCGACGAAAGCGCTACCACCCGCGGCGGCGCTGCCTTGGTGAGCGCCTCGACATAGTTCGCAATCACGCCCTTGGCTTCTTTGTAATCGGGCGAGGGGGCCCAGACCGCCGGCAACATGACAAACGCGCCTTCGACGCCTTTGAGCGCCCGCTCGATGGCTGCCGAATCATTCCAATCACCGTCAACCAGTTCCACGCCCTGGTTCGCCCAGCTTGACGCCTTCTCGCGATTGCGGACTAGCGCGCGTACTTCCTTGCCGTGCGCCAACAGATGTTCTGCCGTTGCGCCGCCCACTTTTCCCGTGATTCCCATTACTAAAAACATGCGTTTTCTCCTGATCTTGAGGGACAGAGTGTCAATCGGCGCCCAATCGGGACCCCGGATCGGCATCCAAGAGGGACCCCCCCTTTCTACGCTTTGAGCGACTAGCGCTCGCGCCGTCGGAGCTGGTCGGGGTTGCGGAGACGGCGCGAGCGCGGGTTGGGGCTTGATCGTCAGCGCGGCTCTTGAAGCGCCAGCTGTCATTGCCGGTCTCGATGATGTCACAGTGATGGGTCAGGCGATCGAGTAACGCGGTGGTCATCTTGGGATCACTGAAGACGCTCGGCCATTCGCCGAATGCAAGGTTGGTGGTGACGATGATTGAGGTCCGCTCGTAGAGGCGACTGACGAGATGGAATAGGAGCTGGCCTCCTGATTGAGCGAACGGCAGATAGCCGAGTTCGTCGAGAATGATGACGTCCATTCGAGTGAGCTGATCGGCGACTCTGCCTTGCCTTCCGTTGCGGGTCTCGATCTCGAGCCGGTTGACGAGATCGACCACGTTGTAGAATCGGCCACGGGAGCCGGATCGGATGCAGCTTCTGGCAATGGCAATGGCCAAATGAGTCTTGCCGGTGCCGGTCCCGCCAACCAGCACGGCGTTGCGTTGTTGGGCGATAAAGCCACCGCCGGCGAGGTCACGCACGAGTGTCTCGTTGATGGGCGTGCCATCGAATTGGAAGTCGTCGAGGTCCTTAGCGAGCGGCAGCTTGGCGATGGTGAGCTGGTACTTGATCGAGCGTGCCTGCTTCTCGTTGATCTCGGCGTTGAGCAGGTCACCGACGATGCGCTGGGGTTCGTGCTGACGTTTGACGGCCGTGGCCATGATCTCGTCGAAGGCGGCCTTCATGCCGTAGAGCTTGAGCTCGCCCATGAGATCGAAGAGTTGCGTTCGTTCCATCAGTTGGTCCTCCGGAGGTTGTCGTAACGGGCACAGTCGGCGATGGGCGCATGGCGCAATGTCAGGGCTGCCGGCGTGAGGATGGTGGCCGGCGAGCCAGGATCACGCTGGCGGGCAAGGATGTTGAGAACGACGTCGGCGGAGTGGACCCCATGGGCGATCGCTTCGGTGCAGGCAGCCTCGACCGCCGGCAGCCCGTCGGTGAGCACCGCTGTGAGGATATCGACCATCTGCCGATTGCCGTCGTCGGCACCGGCGAGTTTGCGCCGCACGCGTCATTGCGGCTGGCAGCACCCAGTCCTTGAACGGGGCGCCGTTGCGCAGGGCGCCAGGCTTGCGGGCGAGCACCGGCACGTAGTGCCAGGGGTCATAAACCGTGCCGCCACGGCCGAATGAGCGGGGATGCTCGGCGACAATGCGCCCGTCCTGGCGGATAACGATGCGATCCGCATAGGCATGAACCTCGACCGGACGCCCGACCGCGCGGGCTGCCACCGAGTACTTGTTGTTGTCGAAGCGTACCAAGCAGGTCTTCGAGACCGACGCCGTCACAGCGTGGAACCCATCGAACCTACCGGCATAGGGAATGAGCTTCGGGCGCTCCGCCTCGAACACCTCCCAGATCGTCTGCTCGGTCAGTTCCGGATGGTGATGCGCCTTGGCGTAGCCAATGCATTTATCGAGCAGCCAGGCGTTCAGCTCGTCAAGATTCCTGAATCGCAAACGCGGCGTGAAGAAGCGCTCACGGACGAGCCCGACCTGGTTCTCGACCTGACCCTTCTCCCAGCCCGATGCCGGCGTGCAGGCGACCGGGTCCACGAGGTAATGACTGCACATCTGCAGGAAGCGGCGATTATAGACGCGATCCTTACCAACGAGGATCGTCTCCACTGCCGTCTTCATGTTGTCGTAGATTCCGCGCTGGCATGTGCCCTTGAACAGAGCGAAGGCTCGGTCGTGAGCGTCGAACACCATCTCTTGCGTCTCGCGTGGGTAGACCCGCACGAACAGCATGCGGCTGTGACAAAGCCGGACATGGGCAGCCTTCACAGTCACCGTCACGCCGCTGAGCAGGACGACTTCGTGACTCCAGTCGAACTGGTAGGCTTCACCCGGAGCAAAGCTCAACGGGACGTAGGCGGCCGCCATCGATTGGCCGCGCCCCTTGGCCCACCGTCTGGCGTAGCGGCGCACGGCATCGTAGCCACCATTATAGCCAAACCCGCACAACTCCTCGAATAGCCGGATCAGCGTCAGGCGTTCACGTGCCACCTTCGCTTCGTTCGCCAACAGCAATTGATCGAGCTTGTCGCTCCAGGGGCCGATCTTCGGAAGCGGTTGCGCCTCCCGCTCGTAATGGAACTCGGTCGCCTTCGATCGGATTACCTTCCGCACCACCTTCCGTGACAATCCCAACTCACGGCAGATCGCCTTGATCGGCTTGCCTTGGACAAAAAACAAACGACGGATCTTCGCAATCGTCTCCACGATCAGCATTCCAATCTCGGCTCCCATGATCATGGAAGCCAGTGTGGACCCTCAACCGTGGGGTCCCGATTGGATGCCGATCACCCTATAAAGGACCCCAAGAGGGGTCCTTTTTGCACGCCGAAACTCAGACAGAGCACTGCCCGTGTTGGTTCAACGGATGAGCGGCAGAATGGCCCGGATTCGGGGATCGCGCGCGTAGAGGCCGCCCCATGTCATCGCGCCCAAAAGCAGGGAAATGATTTCCGGCGGCGACCCCAACTCACCAATGCGGACATGGGCGCAGATGGCACCTCCCAAAAAGCCCGTCACGAGGATCGCGCCGAGGACGGCGGTGGCCGGGATGGCGTAAAGGATGGCGCAAACGAGTATGATCGGACCCACGACACCGGTCAGGTCCATCGCGAACCCGGTTTCCTGCAACATGCTCGCGATCTGTGCCGGCGCGAAAAGCTGAATAGTGCCGTCTGCCACCAGAGCGATAGCGACAAACGCGCTCATGATCCGGCCGGCCCACAGGGCGCGATGCAAGGTCATAGTTTCAGGCACCTGATGCAGGTTCATAGTTTCGGACACTTGTCATTCTCCGATGGGGGATCCCATATTCGGAGCTTATTGTGTCTCTCAGGTATGATAAACACCGAGAAAATGAACTCACTGTTCTCTCTGCGGTGAACAATACCGAGGCACGAAAATGCAGAACCTCGAACCCATCCTCATTTTCATAACGGTAGCGGAAATGGGGAGCTTCACCCGCGCAGCCGATAGCCTGGGCATTCAGAAGGGAAGGGCCTCAACGGCGGTCCGGAAGCTGGAAGAGGATATCGGTGTCAGGCTTCTGCACCGGACGACGCGTAGTGTGCAGTTGACGGAGGACGGACGCGCATTTCATGCCCGTGCCCGCGATCTCCTTGCTGAAGTCGATGACCTACACTCAATGTTCGCAAGCGATCGCGTGGCACTTCGCGGGCGTTTACGAGTCGATCTTCCGACCGAGGTGGCGCGCACAACGATCGTGCCGGCCTTGCCGACCTTCATGGCGACCCACCCCGAGTTGGAGCTGGAGGTGTCGAGTACGGATCGCCAAGTTGATCTGGTTCAAGAGGGGTTTGACTGCGTATTGCGACTTGGTCCCATCGGGGACGAGACGCTGATTGCCCGCCCGCTAGGCCTGTTGCGCATGGTCAACGCTGCCAGTCCCGCCTATCTGGCGCGCTATGGCGTCCCTCGATCGCTAGAAGATCTCCAGCGTCAGAAACATCGGACAATTCATTTTTCGACGATGCGGGGCGCAAGACCCTATGGATGGCAATATCCGGACGGCGAAAGCTACGCGACGCTTCAGTTGCCAGGTGCGCTACACGTCAACAGCGCGCAGACCTACGAAGCCGCCGCCCTCGCCGGCCTTGGCCTGATTCAGGCGCCACTCTTGGGGATTGGTCGATACTTAGAGAGTGGAGCGCTTGTGGAGATCATACCCGATTTTCGTCGCCGGGCGCTCCCCGTGTCCCTCGTCGTAGCACATCGGAGCAATCTGTCGCGCCGAGTCCGCGCATTCATGAAATGGATCGAAGATGTGCTCGCGCCCTATCTAGAATAGCTCCGATCACCTCAACTCGGTACAGAAACGACGTTCACAACAATGCCAAAGGCAGCCCACGACCATTCTGACAATGAGAAATTTTGTAATGATCTCAAGGAATCAAAAAGTTGCAAAATGTCAGAATGGCCTTTGAAAGTGTTTCAAGACTTTCTGATTTCCAATCTGAATACACGAAGGACGTTGCTGTCATTTTTCAAACAGCCACCATCAGCGAATGTCAGTATCGGTGGATGCGAGTCTGGCATTTGGACCTATGGCGCACAGCGCTGTCGAACTCGCCCATTGGAAGCATCACCATGCCGCGCGCGATAGCGACAGACTTCAACAACGCCGATCTTCTGCGCAGGCTCACCGACAACGGCGTTTCGTTTCTTTTAGTGGGAGGCGAGGCGGTCGCGTCTTACGGTTGCCGTGATGACTTATACCTGCCGGAGCTGGACATATTGATTGATCCTGCAATCGAGAATGCAAAACGTGTCATTGGCGTTCTATCGGCGACAGGGATGCAGTTGTGGATAGCGCAGCAGACTTAGCTGGGCCGAAAAAGCAGTTGCCCGTTAAGCAGCTACTTTTCGACATGGACATTCTCACACCAGGGGCAGAGGAAAATTTCCCCGCCATCCTGGAAAGATCGGGCAGAGTGATAGTAAGCGATGTTGAGGTCAGAATTATCGCGCGTGACGACCTGATCGCGATCAAGCGATCAACAGCCGGCGATCCAAAATCGGACGTTGGAAAACACAAGCGAGATTTGGACTGCCTTGAAAGTCTAAGTTAGCGTCACCCCGGCTGCGGGCCAGTGCGGTGGTTGTTGTGCTACTGTTCAACTCATGCGCCATCACTGCGAGGACGATTGGTTCTAAGCCCAGCGGGGAACTGAGGGTTCTCCTTCCGAATCGCCGGCGCCCTTTGGGAAGTGTCCGCATCTCCAACCAGGATGGGAACCATGGCCAATTTCAACTTAAACGCGCTCGACGCCGAGATTGCGCGCCTCGAAAAGAAGATCAAATTCGGCTCGATCGGCCAGGACATCGCCGACGAAGTTCTCACCATCGCTCGCGCCACCCGATCGGCGCTCGATGTGATCGCACGGCGCCTTGAGATGCTCGAGGACCGCGCCGGAGCCTAACCGCGGCACGCGCCCGGTAACGCGAATCGTTCTGACAAATGCCGCTTGGGTCGGTGGACCTCGCTCCGAGTCCCCAAACGCATCGGCCCTCCGAAGATCCCAATGACTCAGTGAGCACCGTTCTCATTGAGAGCCGCAACGAAATCGCAACGAATTGGGTGAAACGAACGCGAACAAAACGGGATGGAAGCACTCGCTACACCAAGAAAAATCAATAACTTAAAAGATATTCACTGCGTTCGGGACGCAGGGGTCGCAGGTTCGAATCCTGCCACTCCGACCAATAAAATCAGATACTTAGGTTCTTGGCTGCCGCCAATAGTTTCGCCAATGAATGGCTTGTGAAGCTTGTAGAACATAGTACCCGGCCGCACCACTACCCGCCCGTGCGTCCGCCCGCCAGCCATGGCGACGCAACCGCCGGCCCGGGGGTGTCCCGCCCCGATCCCTGTGGGGCGGCTTCCGAAGTCAGCGAGCTATTTTTGATTTCTGAGTCGGGGACCGAACAGACGTCAAATTTGGGGGAATTTACCGTGATGGTTGTTATCGCCATGCAGCCCCATGTGGTCAGTCATGGAACGCCCATTCGATAAATACAACTCTCCCCTCAGAAGACATGCTGCCGACGCGCTGAGGCGAGCGCGTAAGCTACCAATAGGTCACGAACGGAATGACTTGAGACAGTTGGCTTTGGGGCTTCGTTGGCTCGAAAAGAAAAATCTCCAACCGACAGCGAAAGAGCGGATAATTCTCGCGCTGGATGAACAGCGCAGTTAGCCCCGGCGTCGCCCCGGAGCGTACTTGCGGAACGCAAGTGGCGGCAAGAATCGGCCCCAGCGGGGGCTAGAAGCTGGGGCCGACACTTGGAATGTGCCGGAGGGGGGAGTGACCGGGAGCAAGGTTATGTAAGTTCGCCGTGCGCCAATTCCATCAAATTTTGCGTGAAGAGTCGAAATCAGCGACTGGCCTGCGCCTAATCCGCTGGCTGCATACCGTCCTTTATCGCGATCGCAGTTAACGTCATCCGGTCAGTGATTCCATCTGACGCGGCCCGCAGAATTCGTTCCGCCATCTTCGCTTTTGTCGCGGGCGTCCGGTTAGCGGCATCAATCTGATCGACAGCCAACTCGAGAACGGATCGCATCGTCCAAACCAGTTCTGGCTCAAACTGAAATGGCGATAATTTCGGCGATTGCACCTTCAACACTGGGACTCTCCCTGTTGGCGACGTCGTCTATCGGTCGAGTGAGTCAGCGGTGTGACAGGCTGCACACATTGTCTTGCTTCAGCCTGTAGGCTGCATCACGCCACCGAGCGCGGCCCGCCCATGCGATTGGCTCGATCCGGGCCACCAATGTGGCCCGCGATCGCACGCCGCTCACGAGCCGTCTCTGTGGCTCGCGATATGGAGTGGTCGTAGGTTGCGGCGTCTAACAGCCACCTTGTAAAAATGTACCGAAATGGGGTACTGGTTAGGGGTGGATCAGAAGTCTCTCTTGAGACACTGATTCCCCCACCCGCCACGTTCGGCGGGTTTTTGATTCCGGCTTCGATCGCCCGCACGATCGCTGTCCGGTGAACTATGGCGCCTTGGGCGCCCTCTCTCTATCTCGGCAGACTTACGCAGCAACTCTCCCTACCTGTCCGGTCGGGGGCGTCGCTGCGTGTTTTTTTGGACCATCATATTTTTACGACCAAAACATAGGAGACCTATCGAAAGCGGACTTACTCTTAAGTGCCAGCCAGCGGTACGCTGAAGTCTTCCTCTGGCAACACTGGAAAGGATGGAGTCCACGCCAGCATAATGTGAATGGTCGAGCGGCTGAAAACACGGTTCGACTTGCCACCATCAGGGCAATCTCTCGCGATCCTATCCAGCCATCGATCATCGCGGAAGATGTTGAATGGGGATGGGCAATCGTTCACCGATCGATAGAGATAATCACGGAAGGCGTTGATCGGCATATGTCCGGCTCGATACCGGAGGCTCTTCGGAAGGCCGTGGTCGAAGCCCTCCGAAACGCCAAAGATCAGACGTTGCCGTGGTCGTTCCTCTTGCAGCGCGAAGGTATCAGTCAGGCTGTGAAAAAGGACGTTGCGGAAGCAATCTCTTGGCTGATTGAAACGGGCCGCGTTGATATCACTTCCGGGGCAAGGATACCCGGACCGGGGTGCAAGTTTCGGCTCAAGGAATAGCCCAAAATCTCGTTGTGACGACGCCACAACGGCGCCACAACGGCCACAACGAACGGCTAGAATCCGTTGTGGCTGTTGTGGCTCGTTGTGAAGGCTTCACAGCGAGAAAAAGGGGGAAAAGAGTAATAATAATAGATACTTATATTTATATTTTTTCTCTCGTTGTTACGTTGTCTCACCTATGCGTATTTTCCTTCTTTCGGTATCAAGGTGTGGTTCCCATTTCTACACCTACCCCACTTGCGCGTACCCTAGACAACGCCACAACGGCGCCACCAAGGTCGCGTCGCCAGCTGGCCGGGCTTTGACCAAACGCCTGCCTGAAGAGCCTGCACAGATGTGCTTGATCCGAAAAGCCTACGCTCAACGCTATTTCGCTCAGTGGTTCCGCACTGGTCATCATCAGGTGGCAGGCTCTCTCAAGACGCCTTCTCACCACATAGGCATGTGGCGCCTCGCCAACAGCCAGTTTGAACATCCGTGAGAAGTGCGCCGGGCTCAGACGCGCGACAGCACTGAGATCGCGTATGTGAATGGTGCGGTGTAAATTGCTGTCAATGTAAGCTCGCACGCGAACGACCTGCCAAGCCGCTAATGCGCCGGGTCCGGCGCCCTTGGCGCGCGAACGGCGCTCGATTTCCGATTGCAGGATGGATGACGCCGTGGCCAGCGACGCCTTCGCCGCCTCGCGGTCGCGCTCGAGCTCACCCTTTGCTGTCTTAAGAAGCTCGACCACGTTGTTCGCCAGATAGACGAACTGTAGGTCGATTGGCGACGGAGTATCGTCGAACTGGTCTAGAGCCGCCGTCATGATCCTGCTCCTTCGCGTCACAAGTCGTGTACGGGCTGTGCATCCGTTTTGGAGTAGCCGCGAGTATAAAATCTCTCGCCGTCGCCCAATTGTACGAGCGTAAGCGCAGGGCACGAGAAGGGATAAAAGGAACTATATCATGGTAGGGGACTGGCGCGCCCTCAACGACGCCCGACGTTCTGCGCAAGGCCACCGTCAGGATGTGTCGGCTGCGGTGCGCCCATAGTGGCCCAAACGGCAACAGCAATGGCCGCAGCGGTCGCTATGTATGAAACCGGGTGCTTCATCTGGCTTCCGTCCCGCGCGGAAGGTAGCAAGCCAACGGCGCGCGCAACATTGGACGATCGGCGGTGTTCCCGGTGCTGGGCATCGCTGAACGCGGCTGGCGGCTGGTATTAGCCCACGCTTCCCGGCATGAAACAGCGCACTTTCGGATGGCCGTCGATATAGTGCTTCCAAACCATTGTCCGTCCGATCTTGTTCGGTTCGGTGACGACTGCACCGTCCGGCACTACCACCCACTCGTCGCCAATGCGCACGCGGTAGTGCCCGTGATCCGATTCCCAATCCACGTCGGTGAGGATATATCCGTCGGCGTCCGAACAGCATCGCCCTAGCTGGCTGTGCAAGCTTTCGAACCACGATTTGAGTGGCGAGTTGGCGTAACGCCCGTCGTCGCGCCCGAGCGCGGGTCCTGTCAGCACCAAAAGGCCAAGCAGCAATGCCAACAATTTTGCGAACATTTCTACCTCAATGATTTTGTCAAAACGGTAGACGAAAAGCACTGCGGAATTCGAAATGCGAAGCCTTAACGGACGGGAGCGCCGGTTATGACAACTGCGTAGAAAACTTAAACCGCTAGTTAGTCGATATTGGAGGCGCCCTGGTTCATCCGAGCGGCATTTTGGCGCGGGGGGCCATCTGTCTCTGGCATCGAGAGAGGAAGAACCGGCCCATAGGAAAATAGTTTCACACGATTACCCAAATCTTAAAAACACAAGGAAACGATATTGACTAGATCAACTTCAAAGAAGTCGGACGACGCCGAATTTTCGACAGCACCACCGGTTCACTTGAGCAAAGACAGCGCCGCGTTTTTCAAACGCACCGTCGCGCTCTTCGAATTGGATGAACACCACCTAAAACTTTTAGACTCTCGCCTGCGAGAGTTTTGATAGAGCGGTGCAGGGCACGCAAACTGATTGAGAAGGACGGGCTGACGTTCGTAGACCGACACGGCTCGATCAAGCCACATGCTGCCGTCGAAATCGAGAAAGACTCTCGCATCGCATTCGCCCGACTTGTGCGCGAAATCGGCATGGACGTGGCTGACTCTGAATCACGTCCACCTGCATTGCCTGCAAATAAATAGGAAGTAACAAACTTTGGCACAACGTAAACGTAATCTATCTCGCCGCGTTGCATTGAGCAGCGACGCTCGCGCGTGGCTGAATGGCGACCGTGATTGCTGCATATTTTTCCAAGGCAAATTCGCAGATGATCTTCAAGCGCTCTGGAAATCGCACGGCGATACGGACGCAATGTTTTTTCGTCGCGGAATGCGGTTGCCGATCACGCTTGAATACCTTGAAAGGCTAGAGAACGCATGGCTCGGCACCGGCAACGGATCAGAGTACAGCATCAACTCTTCCTTCGTCGCCACGCATTACAGCGATGAAGAGAAGCAGGAACTGTTTGCAAAGCGAGGTGACAGAGATTCGTTTCGGTGGAAGATTGGGATGTGGAAGCCGTTGCCGATTGACGAAACGGAAGCGGATTAGATTAGGGTTTGGCAACTCGCTTCTATTTCTTCTTGCCCGATCCTAACGTCGGCTGCCATTCCGCCGCCGCGCCCTTTTGGCTTGGCGCAGCAGCGACTATCTTGATCTTTTCTTTCTTAGGCTTCTTTTTCTCCCGATTACTTCTTTGTTCGCCTTTGGCCATGTCAACCTCCCTTGGTTGATTAACAGGTGGCGGCAGTCACTTTTGCCGCCGGGACGCCAGACCCGATGGGTATGGATGGTCGCGGGTATCGGGCCAGCGTCCGTGGGCTGGCGAGCTGCTTTGGGAGCAAAAGGCTCGACAGCGGGCTTAACCTAGCTTGCTTTCAAGTCGCTTGGTAGTCCAATCGCGGAGATACGGCCGTTAGCCGGACGCGCGTCTAACAAGCATCGGCGCTTGATCTCGATGCTCTCCAATATTAGTTACGAGCCGAACCAACCGCACAGGATATTCGGAGCCATGGATTTCACCCGGACAGCAACGCCGACCTGCCTTGCCAACGGGAATATCCTTGTCCATGCCTGCTTCCATCGTTCTGTCAAACCTGTCGCTGTCCACGCCTGACGGCCATCCTCTTCTCTCCAACATTGATCTGAGATTTGGGGCCGAGCGCACCGGCCTGGTCGGCCGCAATGGTGTTGGCAAGACGACGCTGCTTGCGTCGATTGCTGGCGAACATCCTCCGCAAGCGGGCGCGGTTCTGGTCAAGGGCTCCGTCGGTCTGCTTCGCCAGCACGTTCAGCTTCAGACAGGCGTGACCGTGGCCTTGAAACGGAGCTTGCAGCCTTGTCCGGGGGCCAGGCCACACGGGCTCGCCTCGCTGCGTCGCTGTTTACGGTGCCCGACTTTCTGCTTCTCGATGAGCCCACCAACAACCTCGACCGGGACGGCCGCGAGGCCGTGATCAATCTTCTCGCCGCATGGTCGAGCGGAGCGATCGTCGTCAGCCATGATCGCGAGCTGCTTGAAACCATGGACGCCATGGTCGAACTGACCTCGCTGGGCGCCACGCGATATGGCGGGAATTGGAGTCACTATCACGAACGCAAGACCGTCGAGCTCACGGCGGCCCGGCACGATCTTGAAGATGCCAGGAAGCATCTGGCCGATATCGATCGGAAGGCCCAGGAAGCGGTCGAACGGAAAGCGCGGAAGGATGGCGCAGGGAAGCGGAAGCGCGCCAAGGGCGACATGCCGCGCATCCTGGCCGGCGCGCGGAAGGATCGCAGCGAGGATGCCGGCGGCGACGGCGCCCGGCTCGCTGAACGGCGGCGGACGGAGGCGCTCAATTCACTGACGGCGGCTCGCCATCGCATCGAAATCCTTCAGCCGCTGTCGGTGAAGCTGTCGCCTACAGAATCTGCCGGCCGGCAGACTGGTGCTTTCGCTGGATGCGGTCAGTGCCGGCTACGAGTTCGGGGCGGCCGATCCTTCGCGATCTCTCGTTTTCCATGACCGGGCCGGAGCGTGTCGCGATTGTCGGGCCGAACGGCTCCGGAAAGAGCACCCTGCTGAAGCTCGTCACGGGACAATTGCAACCCGTCGCCGGCACCGTGCAGGTCGCAACGGGCTTCGCCATGCTCGATCAAGCGATGAGCCTGCTCGATCCCCGGCTTTCCATCCTGGAGAATTTCCAAAGTCTCAATCCGAAAACGGACGACAACACCTGTCGCGCCGCGCTGGCTCAATTCATGTTTCGGGCGGAAGCGGCCTTGCAGGTCGTTTCAAGTCTGAGCGGTGGCCAGGTTCTTCGCGCGGGCCTTGCCTGCGTGCTGGGCGGACCGTCTCCGCCGCCGCTCCTGATGCTCGACGAGCCGACCAATCATCTGAATATCGATTCGATCGAAGCGGTCGAGGCGGGATTGCGGGCGTATGACGGCGCGCTGCTCATCGTCAGTCACGATGAAGCGTTCCTGAAGGCCATCGAGATCTCGCGCAGGTTGGATCTCACGGGGGAAGGTCGCGAAAGATGTTGCACGTCAAATAAGAACTCGGAAGACGACTAAAACGCAAACCAGGCTTTGGCGACGATCGTTGCACCGCACCAGTTCGAGACCAAGCCAGCCGGGTTGGTGATGGGATCAACGCGGCCACCCGGCCGCGCGTTTGGATCCCCCGTAAAGACAAAGCAGTTTTCTTTCGACAGATTGGTGTCGTAGTAGCGCAGATCGAGGTTGAAGGCCTTGCGGGTGAAGGTCACGCCCGCCTGCCAATTGAGATAGGCAGGTAACGGGAAACTGCCGAGCTGCGGAGCCTGATTACCGAACCAGGAATAGCCGACAGCAGTCGTGAATGACACGCCGAGGTTCTGCGGAAGCAGACGAGATGGCAAGTCGTAGCCCAACCCGGCCGCCACATATTGACTCCAGGCGCCGGTGTTCGAGACATTCGGAGAATAGGCGTAGCCGCTGGCGATGCGGATCAACTCGCCGATGCTCTTTTCGCCGCGGATAACCGCCTCCCAATAATTGATGCCGTGCGTCTCGCCGGGAAGCCTTTCTCCGGGATAGCCGAAATAAGTCACGCCGAGATCGAAATCGATATTTGCGATCTTCGGGCGGATACCGCCTGCCATAGTGAACTCCGCGACTGGTTCGGTCGGCAGCTTGACGGTGGCCACTGTGGTGCCGGCGTATAGAGAGCTAAACCTTGCTTCAAACGCGGCCCCGGCTGCGGGTCCGTGATCGGACAGCGTCGTCCCGCGATAAATGTAGTCAGATGTAAATCCCGCCCGGGCGCTAAATTCGGGCTCAGTTGCTGACGCCGCGCGGTTAGTTTCGGTAGCGGACCAGCCGCGATTGCCAAGGCCGATCGCGCCGCCCGGGCTGACCTCGGGGGTTTCGGCGCGCGCCAAACCGCCGGTCATCGGTCCGAGCCACAAACCAACGAACGCAGCAATCGAGGCCTCGCTTACCTGCCAAACCGTTGCAGCACCTCTCTGTCGCACTGTTAACTATCCTCCAAGCGCTACCGCGACGCCGACCAGCGCACTACCAACGGCTACCATCGAAAAACCCGCCGCCCAGGGCCGAAGTCCGCTATGATATCCGAACGCGTAACCACAGCAGAAGAGCATCATGATGGCGACGGCGTAGGAGACACGCAGCGCAAACTTGGCGTCGCTCAGGAATATGAACGGGATTACAACCGGGAAGGTCGAAAGGAAGCTCAGCAAGCAAAGACCCAGTGCTCCGATCCAGTCGCGCTTCGTTAGTCTCGGACCCTCGGACGGCTCAGGCAGCCGCTGCAATTCCTGCCGCATCAATTCCAGTTGCTCCGGAGGCAAGACCGACGCCAATGCCGGCGGCAACGCGTCGGCGATGACGCGTCGCGCTGTTTCAGAATCCGGCGCCTGGCGTATTGCACGTAGTGTCAGGATATCGCGTCCCTGTTCATTGATGCGAGACAATAGATACAGGCCGCCGTCAACGATGCCCCAAGCCAGGTTGCAGCCGAGCGCACCGATCAGCATCGTTTGAATCTTGATGTTGCCCGCTGTCGCGACACCGAGGCTGCAGATGAAAGTGAGAGCCATGATCAGGCCAAACAAGGTCTCGGAGATCCGTTCCATCGGATCCAGCACACGCCTAAAAGGACTATCCGAAACCGCTGACATCAAATCAAACGCCCGTTGGCTCAATATCCAGAGGTCGATTTTGCTGACTATTTTAGCCGATGGAGCAGATCTTTCTGCACAACGTAGGCGCGGAGCACAGTGTGCAAGTGTCGCAGGACGATCGAACCCTCCGACTTTATGTTGGACGCCATCGGCTCGCAATACGCGCGCCGCCCCGCGAACCGATGATGCGCAGATTATCGCCGGAAGTCCTGTAGCGCTACCTTTGGCCATCGTGACCTATGCCATGTGTGCAATTTTGTTGGCGAGCGCGATCGCAGCCACCTTGGTGGGTCGCCGCTCCAGCAGCTCCGCAAGCCAGGGCGCCGCAGCTATCGTGATGCAACCTTCAACGAGATGCCTAAGGTTGCTTAGCGCTCTCCCGTACACCGGTCAGCGTTCAGCGGCGCGCAAGCGATCGAACGCCTGGCTTCGTACGCCAGGCGAGGGAACGCCGCCATGCTCCGCAGGCTTCAGGAACAAAGCCAAATGATCAAGAGTGCCAGCGGAATACCAATGCCGATGGCACCACCGATCATCGACGCGAAGTCAGAAAGCAAATTTCCTTCGGAACGCAACTCACGCCCAGACATGCCGTTACTCCACGAGCCCCCACGGGTATTGCCCGTCGCCCAGGGATAAACGATCAAAAGCGGCTGGTGTCGGGATCAGTTCGCGACGTTATTGGTATTGCAAATGCGTGCCCGAACCAGCGCGGACAGGGTGAGCGCCTATGGTTAACAAAAGGTTAACGACCCTCTCGCGCAGCCGAGGCGGGCGCTGCAGCGGCGCATGTATCCTCAACGTTCGTTGCGGTTGCCGGCTTGCTCAGCGTTTTGGTTCACCGCTCGCGGCGATCGCGCGCGCGACTTCGGCCGCCAAGGTCTTCTGATGCGCGGCAAGCCTGGCGAACAGCTCTTTTTTCTTCGCGTCGGTGGCCAGGTTGCTGATCAATTCGCACTCGGCCGCGTCTCTCTGGAGCTTCTCCAGATAAGCCTGCATGTCTTTCATGGCCGGTCCCCCTTTTGCCAAAGGACGTAGCAAACGCGGCAACGAGGGGACTTAACAAATGTTAGGAGAGGGAAGCGAATTGCTTCGGAAAGAAACGGCACGACGGCGATCAGGCCTTCCTCCGTCCGCCCGCTCGCGCGAGCGGACGTTTGGAGAAAGCCCGGCATGACGGGCAAAACGCATCATCGTCGCCGGCTCGATTGTGTTGAAACTTTGTTCCCACTTGCTCCCTGATTTGCATTCGCTGTTGCCAAAGCGAGACAGTTGCAAATCTCTGCTGTGATAACCTGTCATCAGCTCTAACCGAACGGATCGCCTGATCTTGCGGTTCGTGCCCGGTTGGCTCACAGGGGATCACGGAATGAGCCACGTGTTCGGACCATGGCCTTGTCTGCTCGTCGTCGCGGCGCTTGCCGGAAGTACGAGCGACGCGCTCGCAGCAGCGCCCCACAAGCACGTTCAGCCCGCCAAGAAGCCGGAAGTCGCAAGCGCGGCGCGGCCCGAGCGCAAGGCGGCGGCGAAGAGCGGAAGCGAAGAAGACCAAGCACGCGGAGCGTGTCGCGGCGAAGCGCCACAAGAAGGCTGGCGCAGACGACAGGTCCACCGAAAAGGCCGAACCTCAGCTCACCGGCGATGCGGCGGTCATGAAGGACGTGATCGACCTGCAGCGCCATGGCCAAACCGGCGATGCCACCGATGCCGAAAAGAAACTCGCCGATCCGGCCGCCCAAAAGCTCGCGGAATGGTTCATCCTTCGCCATTCGGACTCGCAGGCCAGCTTCGGCCGCTATACGGCGTTCATCACCGACAATCCCGCCTGGCCCGGCGTCACGCTGCTGCGCCGGCGCGCCGAAGCGCGCTTGTGGAACGACAAGATCGACGCGGCAACCGTGCACGCCTTTACCTCCGATCACCCCCTGACCGCGAAGGGCAAGCTCGCGCTCGCACGCGTCCTGCTCGGCGAAGGCGATCGCGACGGCGCGAAAGCCCTGGTGCAGGCGGCCTATCGATCGGAAGATCTGTCGGAACGCACCGAGTCCGATCTGCTCGAGGCCTTCCGCGACCTGCTCGGTCGCGACGACGATCGGGCCCGCATGGACAAGCGTATCGGCGCGAAGGACCTGTCGGCGGCGATGCGTGCGGCGCACCGCCTCGGAGACGACGCGGTGTCGATCGTCAAGGCCTGCAGCGCGGTCAAGGGCAGCGACGACAAGGCATCCGACCGGCTCAATTCGGTCGCGGCCGATGCACGGCAGGACCTGGGCTATGTGCTGTGCCGCGTGCAATGGCTGAAGAGCAAGGAGAAGATCGCCGAGGCCGCCCGCCTGATCCTGGCGGCGCCGAAAGAGACCATGGCGCTGCAGGACACGGATGAGTGGTGGCGCCTGCGCCGCAGCCTGGCGCGAAAGCTGCTCGACCAGGGCGACTTCCAGAGCGCCTACGAGATCGTTCGCGACGCAGCAGTGCCGGCAAGCGACAACTATCGTTCCGACTCACAATTCATGCCGGGCTGGATCGCGCTGCGCTATCTCAATGACGCGAAGACGGCGCTCGCGTATTTCGCGCATGTCGACGACGGCTGTGTCAACCCGATCACGCTGGCGCGGGCGAATTACTGGCGCGGCCGCGCCGCGGAGGCGCTCGGCGACAAGGAAGCCATGCGCGCCCATTATGAAGCGGCCGCCCGCCACACCACGGCCTATTACGGGCAATTGGCGCGCGCCAGGCTAGGCCTCGACAACATCGAGAATTCGCATGCCGCCGCAATCCGATCCCGCCAGCGGCTCGGCGAGCGAGATCGTGCGCGCGGCAGAGATGCTCTATGCGATCGGCGAACGCGAGATCGCGGTCGCCTTCGTTGCCGATCTTGCCGAAAACTCGACCGATGTTCCGACGCTTTCGGCCGTGGCGGAAGCGACCGGCCGCAACAACGATGCGCGCGCCATGCTGGAGCTCGGCAAGACGGCGCTGGCGCGGGGACTTCCGCTCGACGCCTACGCCTTTCCGACCATCGGCATACCGCAGCACAGCCCGATCGGACCGGCCATCGACCGCAGCATCATCTATTCGGTGGCCCGCACCGAAAGCGCGTTCAATCAGCGCGATCGCTCGAGTGCCGACGCCGTCGGCCTGATGCAGGTCACGCCGGAGGCCGGTCGCGACACCGCGAAAAGGTTCGGCGTCGAATATGACTGGGACAGGATGGTGTCGGATCCCATCTACAACACGCAGATGGGAGCGGCCGAGATCAGCGCGCTGCTGGCCGAATACAAGGGCTCCTACCTCATGACGTTCGCCGGCTACAATGCCGGCCGCGGCCGCGTGCGCGACTGGATCAAGGCCTACGGCGATCCGCGCGATCCCAATGTCGACGCGGTGGATTGGGCGGAGCGCATCCCGTTTGCCGAGACGCGCAACTATGTCCAGCGCGTGATGGAGAATTTGCTGGTCTATCAGCATCGCTTCGAGGGCAGCACGTCGGCGATGGCGACGATCGGCCAACGTCCGGCCGCTGCGCAGGAGGCGAGCGCTATTCCGCGGCCTTGAGATTACGGATCAACGCCAGGCTTGAGAGATCGTGGCGGTTGCCGGGTTCAGGCGGCCGCGCTCATCGCCGCAATCGGCGCCGACTTCCCCTTGATCTGGGTCCGGTGCATCACCCGCCGCTTGGTGTTGTCGAAGGGATCGCGGCGATGCATCGTGCTTCTGTTGTCCCACAAGAGCAGGTCGCCGATGCGCCAGTGATGCTCGTAGCAGAACTTCGGCTGGGTGGCGTAGGCCCAAAGCTCGTCGAGAAGCTTTGACGAGCTGTCCGCGTCGTATCCCTCGACATAGGAATTCCTGCGCCGTCCCAAGTATAGCATCTCGTCGCCTGTTTCGGGATGGAGACACAGCGAAGGATGCCACGTGCCCGGAGCTTTGTGCGGGTCATCGGTCGGAGTCACGCCCTTGCGCAGGAACCCGCCCGAATTGTAGGTGCCGTCGTGCTTGATGCGGCGCCCCGCAATCGCCTTTCTCAGGTGATCCGGCAGTTCGCGGGCGGCGGCGACCATGCTGCAGAGCCAGGTGTTTCCGCCCGTGTCGGGAATTTCGAGTGCGTAGAGCATCGACGCGAACGGAGGAATTTCCAGATAGCTCATGTCGGTGTGCCACACGGCTTCGCCGGAACCGAGCGCGCCGATGGGAGCGCCAGCAGTGTCGAGCACGTTGGAGACGACATAGATATCGGGATAGCCGGAGGGACTGAGGCGCCCGTGCTCCTGGTTGGGAGGCGGATCCAGATCGCCAAGGGCGCGGCTGAAATCAAGCAGGTCGTCGTCGCTGATGGTCTGGTTGCGAAAAACGAGCCCGCCATATCTCGCGAAAGCCGCGTTGATTGTTTCCCGCGTCGATGCGGAAACATCGCGCAAGTCGACGTCCAGCATTTCGGCGCCGACAACGGGGGTAAGCTGTTTGGATGAGATCGCCAATGGTTCCTCCGTCGCTGGATTAGCCGATGAGCCATCAAGAGCGCGAAGACTGTCACCTAATCGCGCTATCGTCAACGCAACGACAGTTGACACGATGAGCCGGCCATTGAAACCTGTCGTTGCACGGGGAAAGCAGCATGCAGCGAGGCCATATCAATGACAAGAAAAGGCAAGGTACTCGCAGCTTCCTGCCTGATGTACTTCCTCTTCTACATGGACCGCGTGAATATTTCCTCGCTGGCGCCCATCATCGGTAGGGAATTGCACCTCAGCGCGTTTGATCTTGGAATGGTGTTCTCCGCCTTCGCCTATCCCTATGCCATTTTTCAAATCATCGGCGGATATGTGGGTGATAGGCTAGGTCCGAAAGTGACGCTGGGACTATGCGGCCTGCTGGTGGCGGCAGCGACGATCTGGACGGGCCTGGCGGGCGGGCTTGTCAGCCTCATCTGCGCCCGCATCCTGCTTGGCGCCGCCGAAGGACCGGCGTTTCCGACGGCGACGCGGGCTTTGGCCGCTGTAATGCCCGCCGCCGAACGCGGCTTCGCCCAGGGCATCACGCATTCCTCTTCGCGGCTCGGCAACGCCGTGACGCCGGCCGTCGTCGCAGCCATGGTTGCCGTTTCGAGCTGGAGGGCCAGCTTCATCACGTTCGGCGTTTGCAGCCTGATCTGGACCTTGCTCTGGGTTGCGATCTACCGAGCGGACGGAGCTGTCGACGAGCCGACGTCAAAGCCTGTGTCAGGCGAGGGCGAGGTCGCCTACCTGACAGTGGTCAAACGCGTGCTGCCGATCACCCTGATCGACTTCTGCTATGGCTGGGTGCTGTGGACCTATTTGAATTGGACCCCGCTGTTCCTGTCCCACCAGTTCAAGCTTGATCTCAGGCAAACCGCCGTCTTTGCCACGGGTATCTTCCTTGCCGGCGTCGTCGGCGATACCCTTGGCGGACTGATCAGCGACTTTCTATACAGGCGCTATCGGAGCCTCGGCATTTCGCGGCTCGGCGTCATCGCTGCGGGATTTGCGCTGTCGCTCGTGTTCATCGTTCCGATGGCCTATACGTCGGATCTTGTGACGGCAGCCATCCTGCTCAGCGCCGCTTTCTTCTTCCTTGAAATTCATCGTCTCTCCGATCTGGTCGCTGCCGATGGATCTGATGCCGTCGCAATCGGGGACCGCGAGCGGCATCATGAATTTCGGTTTCGGAATGGCCGGGATCATATCGCCGCTGGTGATCGGCGCCCTCGTGGACTGGACGGGGAACTGGTCGCTTGCGTTCTCGACATCCATCGCGGTCCTCATATTCGGACTTGCGGCAACGCTCGTTGTCGGCAGGCGAATGGGGCTTGGCGTGCCTGCAGGGAGTCCGGCTCCCGCCACATCGTCGTAACGTCCGAACGCGCCTAGCGCCCGCGGATGGGCCTTGTCGCCCGCACCGACACGGCGGACCAGATGTGAAGGGCGAAAAGGCTGTTGGCCAGGATGGCAAGCAGGCTCATGATGTCGATCAGGATGGCCATGGATTCCTCCATTTGGAGGGGCTTAGAGCCGCGGGCCGACGCCTTCCGTGATGTGCGTCACCGTCCAGCGGTTGAACATCAACATGCCTCCCCGATGTCGCAGGGCCAGCGTCCCACGCATTGCTGGATGTGCGTTCGACCATTGTGATGAAAGCTGCCGCCGCGCTAGGCTCAAGCCAACGAAAACGAAAATCTCGGGGAGAAACATGGGCCACAAAATAGTCATCGTCGGAGCCGGCGCGGTCGGCGGCTATGCCGGCGCGCACATGGTGCAGGCGGGCGAGGATGTCACCTTCATCGATCCCTGGCCCGAACATGTCGAGCACATGCGAAAGCACGGCCTGCGCGTCACCCACGCCAGAGACGTGCCGGAGTTCACCGTTCCCGTGCGGGCGCTGCATGTCACGGATGCGCAGCAGCTTTCCAAGGAGAAGCCGGTCGACATCGCTTTCGTGTGCATGAAGTCCTACGACACAGCGTGGGCGACCATGATGATCAGGCAATATCTGGCGCCGGGCGGCTTCGTCGTGTCGCTGCAGAACTGCATGAATGAGGAAACCATCGCCGGCGTCGTGGGCTGGGGCAAGACGCTCGGCTGCATCGCGAGCAGCATCTCGGTGAACCTGCCCGAGCCCGGCCACATCCATCGCGGTGCCGGCAAGGGCGGGGCGGCGCACACGGTGTTCCGGACCGGCGAAGTGCACGGCCGTGTCACGGACCGCGCCACCGAAATCTGCCGCCTGGTCGGCTTTGCCGACAGCGCCAAGGTGACGAGCAATCTCTGGGGCGAGCGCTGGTCGAAACTGGTGGCCAACGCCATGGGCAACGGGCTCTCGGCCTGCACCGGTCTCTCCGGCGGCGAGATGCTGCAGAACGAGCCGATCCGCCGCTTCTCCACCCGGATCGGCAGCGAGGCCATCCGCGTCGGACAGGCACACGGCTATCAGCTCGAGGAAATCCTGCATCTGCCGCCGGACACGATCGCGCTGGCCGGCGAGGGCGACGAGGCGGCGATGCGCGCCTGCGACGAGCAGCGTTTCAAGGACGGCAAGAAGACCGCTTCCGAACAGCGGCCGTCGATGGGCCAGGACATGCAGAAGGGCCGCCGCACCGAGATCGATTTCATCAACGGCCATGTGGTGCGCGAGGGCGAGAAGGTCGGGATTCCGGCCCGCGCCAACGCAGTGCTGACCGACATCGTCATGCGCGTGGAAAAAGGCGAGCTGAAGCCCGATCCCCGCCACATCACCGAGCTGCGGCTGAACTAGCGCATGATCCGGAAAAGTGTGTAGCGGTTTTCCGAAAAGATCATGCGCAAACAAAAAGGGGGAGCGGCGATGGAATTGCGGGTCTTCGGGCGCACGGGAATGCAGGTCTCGGTGCTGGGCTTCGGCTGCGGCGCGGTCGGCGGATTGATGGTGCGCGGTGATCATGCCGACCAGGAGCGCACCGTTGCGCGGGCGCTCGATGCCGACGTGAACTATTTCGATACCGCCGTGCAGTACGGCGATGGCGAATCGGAAAAGAATCTCGGCCGCATCCTGCAGAAGCTGAAACCGGCGGGCGCGGTCGTCGGCACCAAGGTTCGCGTGCCGCCGAGCGAGTACGGTCGCATCGGCGAGGCTGTCGCAACATCGCTCGAAGGCAGTCTCGCCCGGCTGCGTCTTGAGCGGGTCGACATCTTTCATCTGCACAATCCGATCACCGAGAAAGAAGGCGGATCGGCGCTGAGCGTCGGCCAAGTGCTCGGCGACGTGGTGCCGGCGTTCGAGCGCCTGCGCCAGCAGGGCAAGGTTCGCTTCCTCGGGATCACCGCGGTCGGCGACACAGCCGCGCTGCATCAGGTGATCGACGCGCGCGCCTTCGACAGCGCCCAGGTCGTCTACAACATGCTCAATCCATCCGCCGCCGAGGCATTGCCGCAAAATTATCCGGCACAGGATTATGGACGATTATTCGATCATACCAAGGCGGCCGGCGTCGGCGTCGTGGGCATCCGCGTGCTCGCCGGCGGCGCGCTGTCGGGCTCGGCCGAGCGTCACCCGATTGCCAGTCCGCCGCCCGAGCCGATCGGCTCGGCGATGAGCTACGAGGCCGATATCGATCGCGCGCGCCGTCTCATGGCGCTGGTGAAGGAGGGGTTTGCCGAAAGCCTGACCGAAGCCGCGACGCGGTTTGCGCTGTCTCATCCGGCGATGGGCACGATCCTGGTCGGCATCGCCACGCCGCAACAGTTCGATGACGCGCTCGCCGCGGTCCAGAAAGGCCCCCTGCCGGGCGCCGCGCTGGAGCGGTTGTCAGCCCTGCGTCAGGCCTTCGCCGGCGAACCACGCTGATCGTTCAGCGCGCCTCGCCATCACCAAGTTGCGCGCGAAAGAAACCAAGGACGCTCGCGTTGAAGTCGCGGTGAAAGGCTGCCCTGTCGAAGTCCACGGGATTGTCGGTGCAACTACGCGGTATGGCCGTCGCAAGCTGCGGCGAGCAGGGCGCCAGGAAAGCAAAGTGACCGGCTGGCACGAGATGACTGTCAGGCTTGCCCGGCAAGCTATCTGCAACGCGAGCATCGCCTGAACCGTCACCCACGCCTGGGCCTCCCCGTTCCGATCGCCAGAACTGGAAGGGGATCTTGATAGCGGCCAAATTATCCTGGGTAAAAACTACAGGCACTGGATCGATGATCACCGCGGCTTTGATGCGGGCGTCATGTGGCGGGTTGGGTGCAGCTTCGCCATTGTGAAGTTGCCCACACGTTCCCGTCTTTTCCTGACAAAACCCGGCCATCCTCCCGAAATCCGGCGTGACTCCCATCAGCACCAGGCCGGTATAGCCACCCTTGGAGAAACCGAAGAAACCGATCCTGGCCGGATCGACAACCGCTTTGTCTTTCCAGTCGTGCAGCATGAAATCAAGCAGACGAATCATATCCACCGGCCGCGACGCGAAGCTGGACAGGTCGTCGCGGTGCGAAAGGTCATTGCCGTTGTCGCCCGGATGATTGATGGCTGCGACGACAAAGCCGGCATCGGCCAGTGCCTCCGCGGTGTCATGATGTTGGCCGAAAAACCCGCCTCGGCCGTGGGAGAAAATGACCAGCGGCAGCTTCGCCCCTGTGACGGGACAATCCTTCACACCCATCAGGCCAAAATCGGCGGCCACCGCCAGATTGCCGAGCGGTACCTCCTTCGGCTCCCCTGCGCATGGATACCAGATGGCGCCCATCAAGCCTGGGTCGGAATTGAGAAGCTGGATGCCGGCCGCGTTCGCGGAAGCGCTCAGGCAAAACAGGATAATGGCGTAAACCATCGCCGTACGCATCAACGCAGCCCCTGATCCCGCAAATGCAATGGGTCGAGGACCGACACCAGAATTGTGTCGAAATTCTTTGCGCCCTTCGCCCTTGACATCGGGTGTGCGGGATCGGATCGACTGCGGTTGATCGCGCGATGAAGGGGAGGATGGCGGCTTGACGCCTGCTGCACGCTCAATCGGTACCGCGCCGGGAGCCTTTGTCGTCGTCGACTGGGGCACCAGCAGTTTTCGCGGCTGGCTGATCTCGGCCGCCGGCGAAGCAATCGCGGAGAGCCGCGGCGCCGAAGGCATGCTGCATTGTGTCGGCAGCGGCTTTGCGCCGGTGCTGCGCGATCACCTCGCAAAACTTGGCGCTCCGGGTGCAATGCCTGTGTTGATTTGCGGCATGGCGGGCGCGCGGCAGGGCTGGGCCGAGGCACCCTATATGAAGACGCCGACCCGTCTCGACGCCCTGCATGAAGGCGCCATCCGGATCGATGCGCCTGGCGATGTCCGCATCCTCCCCGGCATCGCTCAGGCGCGAGCCGATCGGCCTGACGTCATGCGCGGCGAAGAAACCCAGCTTCTGGGGGTGACCGAGCCTGGCTTTACCGGCCTTGTCTGCATTCCCGGCACCCACAGCAAATGGATCAAGATCGAACAGGGGCACGTCGTCGAGTTTTCGACCTACATGACGGGCGAGCTGTTCTCGGTGATCTCGCAGCACAGCATCCTTGCGCACGCGGTCGAGACGGCCGGTCCATCTCCGGCGGATAGCGGGCCGTTCCGCGAGGGCCTTGCGACGGCGCTGGCTGTGCCTGCAGGATTGACCGCGGCGCTGTTTCGGTTGCGCGCCGCGCAACTCCTGGGTTTCGAGCAGCGCGCCGACGGTGCGGCGCGGCTGTCGGGTCTTTTGATAGGAAGTGAGATCGCCGATGCGCTGCATCGGTACGGTGGGCCGCAATCGCTGCGGCTGATCGGAGCAGGCCACCTTGGCCGGCTTTACGAGGCCGCGCTGACGGCGCAGGGTTTTGGCGTGACGGCGGTCGATGCAGAAGAGGCGTCACGTCTCGGCCTCGCCAAAGCCGCCATCAACATTTGGGGAGCGCAGTTCTGAGATGCAGTCGATTCCCTGGCCGAAGGTGAAGCGCTCGCTGGTGGCGATCCTGCGCGGTGTCCGTCCCGACGAGGCGGAGCTGATCGTCGGGACGCTGATCGACAGCGGCTTTGAATTGATCGAGGTGCCGCTGAACTCACCCGACCCCTTTGTCTCGATCGAGCGCCTATGCAAGCGCTTCGGGAAAGACTGCTGGATCGGAGCGGGCACCGTCGTGAGCGCGGCTGACTGCGCGCGCGTTGCCGAGTGTGGCGGACGGTTGATGGTCAGCCCGAACGTCGACGCCGATGTGCTCGCGATGGCGCAGGCGCGGCAGATGGTGACCATGCCCGGCGTGTTCTCGCCCACCGAGGCATTTCTCGCACTGCGCTCTGGAGCCTCGGCGCTGAAATTCTTTCCTGCGTCTGTTCTGGGGCCGTCAGGCATCGCCGCGCAGCTTGCGGTGCTGCCGAAGGAGACAGTGGTTGGCGCCGTCGGCGGCGTGTCGGATAAAAACCTTGCCGCCTATGTAGCGGTGGGGATCCGGAGCTTTGGACTTGGCAGCAGCCTCTATCGCCCGGGCATGACGACCGCCGAGGTGCACGATGCGGCGCTGGCCTCGGTCCGCGCCTACGACCGCGCGTTGGCCGAGGCGGCGCCCGCGGGCCAGAAATGAAGGGCTGCCCGGAGCTGGGCTATTCCTCATCCGTGTCCGCTGTCCGCCGCAGCATGAAATGGCCGAACGCCGAGGCGATCGGCTTTGCCGGATCGTCCTGCCAGGCCTGCGCCTCGAAGGCGACGACGCGCCGGCCCTGCTTGACGATCGACACTCGCGCAAAACTGTCGAGCGCGCGGCCGGAGCGCAAATAGTTGATGGTGAGACCGATCGGCTTGGGCGGCGCAGAGGCGCCGAGCTCGCGGGTCACGCCGACGATCGCGGCCGTCTCGAGAAAGGCGCCGGTCATGCCGCCATGGATGGCGGGCAGCATCGGGTTGCCGATGATCTTTGGCGAGAACGGCATCACAAGCTGGCCGTCCTCACCATGGCGCACGCCGAGAAAACGCGCGAACGGGCTGTTGGCGAAGGGACCGGCCGGATCGTCGGGCGCTTCGAGCGACGGCAATGCGCCATCAACCAACCGGCTGTCCGCCAGCATGTTGGTCCGGTTCGCGCCGACCATGAAGCAGGCGGTCGCGGTAGCGACGGGATCGTCCTCGGCTTCCTGGTAGGCCGTCGCGCGGACAAAGGCGATCGAGCGCGTGACACGGTAGCACAGCGAATGCGCTGATATGGCAAGGCCCGGGGTTGCGGGCTTCTGGTAATCGATGCGCAGGTCAAGGGTCGCGATCGCGCGCGTGCCGTCGAGCGCGAGCTGCACGGCCATGCCGCAGCTCTCATCGAGCATCGCGGTGACGACGCCGCCGTGCAGCACGCCGGTTTCGCTGTCGCCGACAAACACCGGGCGATAGGGCAGGCTCGACCAGGCCTCCGCGGGCGCGAACCGATCGAGCCGAAGTCCGCTGAGCTGTCCGTAGGTGGAGCGGCGGTGCTGGATCGCCTGCGCCAGCTCGTCAAACGGCAGCGGCTTGTTGGGCATCGATGGTTTGGACATGCCGGGCGTTGTAACCCAGTGTCGGCAGGTGCGCAAAAAATCGCGTGCCGAAGGCGATGCGAAGCCAGTAGGCTGAGCCGCTATCCGAGCAGCCAGCTGTGCTGCTCATCCGTTTGACGTCGCTCCTGGCAGCAATTGGAACCGGTAAATGGCGCAACTCAACATCGGCAATTTCGCGATCGACTGCGTCGTGGATCTCGAAAGGCCGTTTCTCCATGCGCAGTCCTTCTTTCCCGACCTGACCGGCGACATGTTCGCGCATTGCCGCAAGGTGCTGCCGAAAGCGGACCTCACGCCCGACGGCCGATTGCAGATGTGCTTTCAGTCGTTCCTGCTCAGAACCGGGCGCCACACCATCCTGATCGATACCTGCTGCGGCAATGGCAAGGATCGGGCGAGCCGGCCCGACTTCCATCATCTCAACACCAATTATATCGGCGCGCTGGCCGAGGCCGGGGTCAAGCCCGAGCAGGTCGATTTCGTGATGTGCACGCATTTGCACTGGGACCATGTCGGCTGGAACACGAGGCTGCTCGACGGCAAATGGGTGCCGACCTTTCCGAATGCGCGCTACATCATCGGCCGCACCGAATACGACTATTGGGACACCCGCTTTCAGCGCGGCGAGGAGGGCATCCATCTCACCTCGTTCGCCGACAGCGTCTTGCCGGTGATGCGCGAGGGCCTCGCCGTGCTGGTCGATGACGATTACGAGCTCGACAAGGGGCTTTGGCTCGAGCCTTGCCCCGGCCATTCGCCCGGGCATGTCCTGATCAATCTGGCGTCGAACGGCGCGCATGGGCTCGTCAGCGGCGATGTCATTCATCACCGCATCCAGCTTGCGTTTCCGGAGATGTCGACGATCGCCGATACGGACAGGGCGCTTGCGCGGACCAACCGCCAGGCCTTGATCGCGCGCCTCGCCGAAAGCCCAACCATCCTGGTGCCGGCGCACTTCCCGCCGCCGGTATTTGGTCGCGTCGTCAGAAGCGAGCAGGGTTTTGCCTATGCGCCGATAGCCGGCTAGCCGAGGTCCCGCGGCCTCTTGGCGCAGTGCAAAACACTTTATCTCTAGGCTCTGCCAAACGCCGTTGTCAGAATTCAGCTGTTTTTCCCGAGAAAAACCAGTATGGATCGCGCACAGATGCAAAAAACAGCGGAATTCCGCTGAAAACTGTGTAGAAAGGCCTTCAAATCCTGCAAGGTCGTTTATTGTCGTTCGGGTCCGAATCACAAGGAGACACAATGGCTACCCAGCTTTCCAAGTCGCAGCTCATTGAGCGCATTGCCACCGCCACCGAATTGTCCAAGCGTGACGTCAAAAACGTCATGGAAAATCTGGTCGATGTCGGTCACAAGGAGCTCAAGAAGAACGGGCTGTTTCTTGTGCCTGGCTTTGCGAAGTTCGTGGTCGTCAAGAAGCCGGCCACCAAGGCCCGCAAGGGCACCAATCCCTTCACCGGGGAAGAGATGATGTTCAAGGCCAAGCCGGCGCGGAAGATCGTGCGCGCACGGCCCGTCAAGGCCGCCAAGGACGCCGTCTAAGTCCTGATCGAGCATCACGCTCCAAAGCAAAGGCCCCCGTGAGGGGGCCTTTCGTTCGAGTGTCTTAGATCCCGAGGAGGAATCAATCGAACGGCGTTAATTATGCGTCAACGTTTGCCGACCTTGCAACGCCCACACGCGGTAATGGCGTAGTCGAGGCGACTTCAACGATCAGGCGAGCAACGCCAGGTAAACCACGTTGCGCGCTTTGAAGCTCAGATGATCGGCCAGCGGTCGCAGCGGATCCCAGATCAAATCGAGCGTCCGCGGCTGCACGCGGCCTTCGATATAGGATCCATGCAAGACGTCCGTCTGGTGCTCATAAGCGAGAGCGCCGAGCGCGGCCGCGGCGAAAACAAGTCCTACCAGTCCGATGATTTCCATTTGGGCCCCCACCCATGTTTGTTATGTGGGGGCATTCATACCGCTAAAATTTTAAGGTTCCGGTCGCGCTGACGGGCGCAATCGAATTATTGCGTTAGCATTTCGCTAACCCGGCAGGACCGCCTGCCGCAGGCACGCCGATAGCGCGATGGTCGCACGCTGGTGTTCAGGTTCGGCGTCGTCCATCATGGCCCCTGCGCCGTTCTAGCCTGCTTGTGCGCCACGCGAATCAATCTCGCGGCGCCTCGGCGATCCGTGCCGACAGGCTCCTTCCGAACACGAGCTGCACCCGCTCTCCCGCAAACAGCGTCTCGTGATAGACGATCGGCCGCGATTCGGAATCGACGTCGACGGTCTCGACCAGAAGCACGGGAACGGAAGCAGGCTGGTCGAGGTGGCGCGCGTCGGCCTTTGACGGCATGTGCGCGATGCAGCGCGTGACGTCGCGGAAATAGTCGGGAACGGCGTATTGTCTCAGCGCCGCCGTCATCGACATGGTCTTGCGATAGATGTCGGCGAAGCCTGCGAACCTGTCGGCCGGCAAATAGGTCTTGGCGATGCTGATCGGCAATTTGTCGGCCTGGCCCACCAGATGCAGAAACACCGCCTTCTCGCCATCGCGCATCTTCAGCGCCGCGGCGATCTTGCCGTGGACTGCGCGTTCGCCGGCCGCGAGCAGGGTGTGGCTCGGCACTTTCCCTTGCAACGCGATATTGGTGCTGAACCGCGTGCGCTCGCCGATGGGGTAGTCGACCATGTCGGGAACGAGCCAGGAGCCGCTGCCCTTGCGCTTGAAGACGACGCCGCGCTGGACCAGCGCCGCGATCGCCTGCCGCACGGTGTGGCGGTTGACGCCGAATTGCGAGGCGAGCTCGTTTTCCGAGGGCAGACGGTCGCCGCCCTCGAACTGCCCGCTCTTGATCCGCTGCAGCAGGATGTTTTCCACTTGCTGCCACAGGTGTTCACCCTGGGCATGTCCGCGTTCCAGGCGCATGTCGGCGGCATTCATCGAGTCGATCTGTCAATCTTCGTGCGCGTCGCGCGCTCCGGTCAAGCAATCGTTCGGAACAGCAGCCGTGCGCGAGGGAGTGGTCACTGTCATAAACCCGTAGCAAAATCTGTCTAGACAGCTTTTTGAGGCCACCACGAACGAGATGCAAGCGGGAATATGGTTGGGCTGTCCATTTCTGGCCTGTCGAAGAGTTTTGGCCCGGTCCACGTGCTCAGGGACGTTTCTCTGGACATCGAGGACGGTGAATTCTTGACCATCCTCGGCCCTTCGGGCTGCGGGAAATCGACGCTGCTGAAAATTCTCGCCGGCCTCGAGACGCAGGATTCGGGCTCGGTTTTCCTGGGCGAGCGGCAGCTCGACGGGGTTCGCCCAAAGCATCGCGATGTCGCGATGGTGTTCCAGTCCTACGCGCTCTATCCGCACATGACGGCGGGGGAGAACATCGCGCTGCCGCTGAAGATGCGGCGTCTTTCGGCCTCGCAACGATTTCCTATGCTGGGCGCGCTGTTGCCCGGCACGGCGGCCATCCGAAAGGAAATTGCCGCGGAAGTTTCGCGCGTCGCCACCGCGCTCGGGATCGACGGTCTGCTGGACCGCAAGCCCGCGCAACTGTCGGGCGGGCAGCGCCAGCGTGTCGCGGTGGGCAGGGCGATGGTGCGCGAGCCCGCGGTCTTCCTCATGGACGAGCCGCTGTCGAATCTGGATGCCAAGCTGCGCGTGCAGATGCGCGCCGAGATCAAGGAGCTGCATCAGAGGCTCGGCACCACCTTCATTTATGTCACCCATGACCAGACCGAGGCGATGACGCTCTCGGACCGCGTCGTGGTGATGGCGGGTGGCGAAATCCTGCAGGTGGCGCGCCCGCAGGACATCTATGCCGATCCCTGCGACCTGCGCGTCGCCGAGTTTGTCGGCTCGCCAAAGATCAACATCATCGAGGGGCGCGCCGATCGCGACGGGCTGGTCGAGGTCGACGGATTGCGCCTGCCGGTCGATTTCGCGGCTACGGCCGGCGAGCCAATCCTGGTCGGCATCCGGCCCGAGACGCCGCGCCTGGCCGAGCCCGGAGCCAAGGACGCGATTGCCGCCCGCGTCCGCCTGGTCGAGCATCTCGGTTCCGACGTCTTCGTCCACGTCGAGATGCCGGGCGCTTCACATCCGTTCGTCGTGCGCCTGCCGGCCGAACGGGCTTCGCGAATTCAGATCGGCGAGCCTCTTCAGCTCGCTCTGCCGGCAGGCCAGTTGCTGTTGTTCGACGCGAAAGGCCGGCGCATCCGAACGGCATCCCCGGTCGCGCCGATCGAGCAGCGGGCCATTGCATGATGCCGGCCTCCGTCATGTCAGATCATGCCACGCCGCGCCGGGCGCGGCTCAAGACACCCGCGACGGAGAAGGTTTCCGAAGCGGTCACCGCCGGTCTGTTCGTGTTGCCAGGCTTTGTGCTGCTCGCCATTCTGTTCTTGCTGCCGGTGATCGCGATCTTCGTGATCGCGGCAACCGACTGGCAATTCGGCGCCACGCATCTCGCTTTCGTTGGGTTCAAAAACTTCCGGGAAGTGTTTGCCGATCCGGCTTTCCGTATTTCCCTGCTCAACACGTTTGTCTACGTGCTGATCGTCGTGCCGGGGACGATCGGTTCGGGGCTTTTGATCGCGTTGCTGATCGAGGCGAGGCCCGCCTTGCGCGGCTTCTACCGCGCGATCCACTTCCTCCCCTTCATGGCGACGCTGGCGGCGACCGCGGTCGCCTGGGAGATGCTGCTGCATCCGACCATCGGTCTCGTCAATCAGGTGTTTGCCGCGCTGGGCCTGCCGACGGCCAGCTGGCTGCGCAACGAAAGCACCGTGCTGCCGGTGCTGGCGCTGATCGGCATCTGGCAGAATCTCGGCTTTGCCATGGTGCTGTTCCTCGCGGGCCTGAAGGCCATTCCGAACGACCTGTACCAGGCCGCGGAAATCGACGGCGCCGATGGCGCGCTCGACCGGCTTCGCACCGTGACGCTGCCGATGCTGGGGCCGGTCGCGATGTTCGCCTTGATCGTGGTGGCGATCCGGGCGTTCGAGGCGTTCGACACGGTCGCGATCCTGACCCAGGGCGGGCCGGGCCACGCGTCGGAGCTCATCCTCTACACGCTCTACCGCGAAGGCTTTGAATATCTGCGCACCGGCTATGGCGCGGCCGTGACCGTCGTCTTTCTAGGCATCATCGTCACGCTGACGCTGGTCCAGATCGCCGTTATGGAGAAGCGGGTGCATTACTCATGAGGAGCGGGCACTTCCTGCATCCGTCGGCGATCGGCCGGCATGCCGCGCTGCTTCTCACGGGCGCGCTGACGCGTTTTCCCTTCATCTGGATGATCTCGCTCTCGCTGAAATCGCCGCATGAAATATTCGACGGTGGATTTTCCCTGCTGCCGAGACAATGGCACGCCTGGGAGAACTATTCGCAAGCCCTCACGGCGGCGCCGCTGCTTCGTTTCCTGCTCAACGGCGTCATCGTCTGTTCGTCCATTCTGGCGCTGCAGGTGCTGGTCTGCGTGCCGCTGGCCTATGCGCTGGCGAAATTGCGGTTCCACGGCCGCAACGCGCTGTTCGGCGCAGTGCTGTTCTCCCTGCTGCTGCCACATCAGGTGCTCGCGCTGCCGGTCTTCATTCTCTGCTACAAATTGGGAATCCTGAACAGCTATGCGGCGCTGATCCTTCCCTTCGTCGTCTCGCCCTTCGGCATCTTCCTGTTCCGGCAATTCTTCCGCACCATCCCCGACGACATCCTGCACGCGGCGCGGCTCGACGGCTTGTCGGAGTTCTCGATCGTGTGGCGCATCGTGATGCCGATGTCGCTGCCGGCGGTGATCGCGTTCTCGATCTTTTCCGTGGTCGCGCACTGGAACGACCTGTTCTGGCCGAGCATCGTCATCAAGACGACAGAGCTGATGCCGCCGTCGCTCGGCGTCGCCGCCTTCCGCGGCATCGAGGCCGGCAGCGACTACGGCCCGCTGATGGCGGGCGCGGTCATCGTGGTGCTGCCGCTTCTGGTCGCCTTCGCCTTCGCGCAGCGCTGGTTCATCGAAGGCCTGACCTCCACCGCGCTGAAGTAACGACGGAGCCCCTCATGCGCCTTTTTCTCGGACTGCTCGCATACGGCCTTGCCTGCGTCATGGCTCCATCCGTCCAGGCCGAAGAGGTGAAGCTGTCGCTGCTTTATCCCTTCGACCGCACGACGGCAGGCGCCCACAACGAAATCCGGACGCTGTTCGAGAAGGAAAATCCGGGGGTCAAGCTCGAGTTTCTGGCGCCGGCGCAGAGCTACGAGGACATCACGCAAAAAGTCATTCGCGGCGCGATGATCAACGACATGCCGGACGTGATCTACCAGGGGCTGAGCCTGTTGCGCAATCTCGTCGACCGCGACCTCGCGGTGTCGCTTGATCCCTTCATCGCGCAGGCGGGCGGCGCCGAAAAGCTCGGCTACGACCAGGGCATGCTGCGGATCGGCGAGCAGAACGGAAAACATTTCGGCATCCCCTTCGCGGTCTCGACGCCGCTCATCTATGTGAACCTCACGCTGCTCAAGGCCGCGGGTGTTGCGCCCGAGGCGTTTCCAAAGAGTTGGGACGAGATCGTAGCACTCGGCAAGCGCCTCGATGATCCCGCCAAAGGCGTGATCGGTTTCTATTATCAGTGGGACATCACTGCGAACTGGATGTTCCAAAGCCTCGTCTTTGCCAATGGCGGCCGGATGATGGACGAGGGCGAGAAGAAGATCGCGTTCGACCAGCCAGGCGGCATGAAGGCGCTGGAAACACTGGAGGCGTTTGCGAAGGCCGGCATGCCGAATTTGCCTTCGAGCCAGGCGCGGACGGCTTTTGGTGCCGGCAAGATTGCGATCTTCGCCGACTCCTCCTCGAACCTCGGCAAGGCCACGACCGAGATCGGCGACAGGTTCGCCTTCCAGACTTTTCCGTTTCCAGTTCCGTCGCCCGAGGGGCGGCTGCCCGCCGGCGGCAATCTCATGGTTATGCTGACCAAGGATCCGGCCAAGCAGCAGGCGGCCTGGAAATACATCCAGTTCGCGACCGGGCCGGTCGGTCAGACCATCATGGCGAAACACACCGGCTACCTGCCGAGCAATGGGATTGCGATCAGGACGCCTGACATGCTCGGCGACTTCTACCGGGAACGGCCGAATTACCAGACCAGCATCGCGCAGGTGCCGGTCTTGACCGGCTGGTACGCCTTTCCCGGTCCGAACTCGCTCAAAATCATCGATACCATCAAGGGACATCTGGAGTCGGTCGTGACCGGCAAGGCGTCGGCCGCGGCAGAAATGCCGCGAATGACGTCGGATGTGCAGAAATTGCTGGAGTGACGGAGATGGCTTCGCAAACCCAGATCAAGCCCAGCCCGTACGACGGGCTCGCGGCGCGATATGATCGCTCGCGTCCAAGCTATCCGCCCGAGAGCATTGCCCATCTGCGGGCCGAAGCCGGCGACCTCGTCGCCGACGTCGGGGCCGGCACGGGAATTTTCACGCGCCAGCTTTCGGCTGCGTTGCATCGGGCGCGGGTCATCGGGGTTGAGGCGAGCGCGGACATGCATCGCGAGGCGGAACGATCTTCGCTCGGGATCACGAACCTGTCGTTCCTGCAGGGGAGGGCCGAGGCGCTGCCGTTCGAAGACAAAACTCTGCGCATGGTCACGGTCGCCACCGCGATCCACTGGTTCGACCGGCCCGCCTTCTATGCGGAGGTGGTGCGATGCCTGAAACCCGACGGCGGGCTCGTTGTGCTGCAAAACATCCGGCGATGGTGGGAAGACAAATTCCTGGCCGACTACGAGGGGTTGCACGAAGCGGCGGTGCAAGGCTATTGCCGCGGCCGCTATCCCGCCCGGCACGGCAGCTATGAAGAAATCGATGTCGAGGGTGAGCTGCTCGCGCGGCCGGACTTCGGCGATGTCAAGGTCAGCGACTTCAACTGGTCGCGTGCGATGTCGCAAGACGAGTTTGTCGATTTCAGCCTGTCGTCGTCGATCACCCAGCGCGCGGTCGTGGTCATGGGCGAGGGCGCTTATCTGCGGGCACTTCGCCAGATGCTGGAACAGCATGCCGACAGCGCCGGCATGGTCGAGATTCCCTATGTGACCCGGGTTACATCGGCGAGGCCGCTCGCGCCTGGCGATCGTTGAGCACGCGACGGGATCAGCATCATATGCCGTCTTCATCTTCACCACTTCGCATCGTCCAGATTTCAGATACGCATCTGAGCCGGCGGCGGCCGTTCTTCCAGCACAACTGGGAAATCCTGGTCGAGCTGATGAACGCCGAGGCGCCCGATCTCATTGTCTGCACCGGCGACATGACCCTTGACGGCGCCGCGGTCGGCGACGAACTCGCTTTCGCCGCGCGCCAGTTCGAGCGCATCGCGAGCCCGGTGCTGTTCGTTCCCGGCAATCACGACATCGGCAACAGCCTGCCTGATGTCCGCGGCGGCGAGATCACCATCAGCGAACAGAGATGGCAGACTTACCGGCAGCATTTCGGCGACGATTGCTGGTTTCGCGACGTCGGCCCATCGTGGCGCTTTGTCGGCCTCAACTCCATGCTGTTTGGCAGCGGCCTTGCGGGCGAAGCGCGGCAATGGGAGTTGCTCGCGCAGGCCATTCGGACGCCGCAAGACCGCGCGCTGATGATCTTTCAGCACAAGCCGCTCTATTATCGGCTACCCAATGAGACCGAGGCCACGCAAAGTGCCGTCTATGCCGAACACCGGGCGCGGCTGAAGGGTATGCTGGCCCATGTCCCCCAGCTTGTCGTCTGCAGCGGCCATATTCATCTCTACCGGAAGGTGCGCAGGGGAAAGGTCGCCCAGATCTGGGCGCCGGCCACGTCGTTCACGATCGCTATTCCCGGACGGAAGCCGCCGAGCGGTATCCAGCGCGTCGGCTATCTGCGACACATCCTCGACGGCAAAAATCACCGCCACGAACTCGTCGAGCCCTGTCAGTTCATCAACACCGATTGCGGCAATTGGGCCCGGGACCCTCGCGGCTTTCATGCCCGCTATGAAACCGAGCCGCTGCGCGGTCTTGTGCTGGACCAATAGGCATTTCCCTTCGCCGGCCCGGACCTGCTAAGACAGTGGCTGGGTCTGGAATTCCGAAGGAACTGATGTGACTGCTCCCAATCCCGCCGCCGGCAAGCCGGTCGCCGCCAATGCGCTCACGAACATTCCGAAACTGGTCACGGCCTATTTTGCCGCCAAGCCGGACCCCGCCGATCCCGCCCAGCGCGTTGCCTTCGGAACCTCGGGCCATCGCGGCTCGTCGCTGAGAAACTCCTTCAATGAAGACCATATCCTGGCGACGACCCAGGCGATCTGCGATTACCGCAAGGAAGCGGGCCTCACCGGGCCTCTGTTCGTCGGCATCGATACCCACGCGCTGGCGGAACCGGCACTTGTGAGCGCGGTCGAAGTGTTCGCGGCCAACGGCGTCGACATCATGGTCGACGAGCATGGCGGCTACACGCCGACCCCCGTGATCTCGCACGCGATCCTCTCCTACAACAAGGGCCGGAAAGAGGGGCTTGCGGATGGCGTCGTGATCACGCCGTCGCACAATCCGCCCGAGGACGGCGGCTACAAATATAATCCGCCGCATGGCGGGCCGGCAGATACCGACGTCACGGGCAAGGTCGAGAAGCAGGCCAACCGTTACCTCGAGCAGGGGATGAAGGGCGTCGCGCGGATCACTTACGAACGCGCGCGCAAATCACCGACCGTGCATCAGCACGACTACATCACGCCCTATGTCGCCGACCTCGCCAATGTTGTCGATCTCGACCTGATCAAATCGGCCGGTGTGAAAATCGGGATCGATCCGTTGGGCGGGGCGGCCGTGCATTTCTGGCATCCGATCGCCGAGCGCTATGGCATCAAGGCGGACGTCGTCAACGGGTTGGTCGATCCGACCTTCCGCTTCATGACCGCGGACTGGGACGGCAAGATCCGCATGGACTGCTCCTCGCCTTACGCGATGGCGAGCCTGATCCAGATGCGCAACAAGTTCGACGTAGCCTTTGCCAATGACACCGATGCCGACCGCCACGGCATCGTGACGCGATCGAACGGGTTGATGAACCCGAACCATTTCCTCGCGACCGCGATTGCCTATCTGTTCGGCCAGCGCGCGCAATGGGGCAAGGACGCGGCGATCGGCAAGACCGTCGTCAGTAGCTCCATCATCGATCGTGTCGCGCGGAAGCTGAATCGCAAGCTGGTGGAGACGCCGGTCGGCTTCAAATGGTTTGTCGAGGGGCTCGGCAACGGCTCCTTTGGTTTCGCGGGTGAGGAGAGCGCCGGAGCCTCGTTTCTCAAGCGCGACGGCGCGGTGTGGACCACGGACAAGGACGGAATCATTCTGGGGTTGGTCGCTGCCGAAATCCTGGCCAAGACCGGGCGCGATCCGAGCCAGTTTTTCGGTGACCTGACCGCCGAGCTTGGCGTGCCCTTTTACGAGCGCATCGACATGCCGGCGACCGCGCCGCTCAAGAACGCGCTGAAGGCGGTGACGCCGGAAAAGCTCGGCATGAAGGAACTCGCCGGCGATGGCGTCCGCGCCATGCGCACCACCGCGCCGGGCAACGGCCAATCCTTCGGCGGCATCAAGGTCGAGACCGAGATGGGCTGGTTCGCGGCGCGCCCCTCCGGCACCGAGGATGTCTGCAAGATCTACGCGGAAAGTTTCCGCGACGCCGCGCATCTGAAAAGGATTCAGAGCGAAGCGCAGGCGGCGCTGGCGCGGCTGGTTTGATCGCCTTCTGTTGCGGTGCCGCACGGCATGGCGGCGGGCGGTTGTATGCAGAATGGATATTCTGCGGCACCGATCGTTATTTTGTCGGCTTGCCCTGATGATCTAGCGTTGCGAGGATCGGTCGCAACAAGAACAGAAGGGTGGAATGACGTCCCCACAGCAAGATCGCGCAGGCCAGCCGTTCGATTTCATCATTGTCGGCGCAGGCTCAGCCGGCTGCGTCCTCGCCAACCGGGTCAGCGCCGACGGCAAGAACCAGGTTCTCCTCATCGAGGCCGGCGGCAAGGACAACAGCTGGAATATCCACATTCCGCTGATGGTGGTGAACCTGCTGCGCGACCCGAAATACACTTGGCCGTTCATGACCGAGAAGCAGGTGCATCTCAATGGCAAGGAGCAGCTGTGGGCGCGGGGGCGCGTGCTCGGCGGCTCGAGTTCGATCAACGGCAATGTCTATGTCCGCGGCGACCCGGCCGAGTTCGATTCCTGGAGCAGCCTCGGCTGCCAGGGTTGGAGCTGGGAGGACATGCTGCCCTATTTCAAGAAGATGGAGACCTTTGCCGACGGCGAGCCGGACACGCGCGGTGGCAGTGGCCCTATCCATGTCACGCAGCTCAGGAATTTCGACAAGCTTGGCGATGCCTATCTCGATGCCAGCAGCCAGGCAGGGCACGAGCTCGTCAACGACTATAATGACGGGCACTACGAAGGAGCGTCCTACCTGCAATATTCGACCCGCCGCGGTTTCCGCTGCTCGAGCGCGGTCGGCTATTTGCGCCCCGCCCGCGGCCGTTCCAACCTCACGGTCTGGACCGACACGCTGGTGAGCAGGGTGCTGCTCGACGGCAAGCGCGCTGTTGGCGTCGAATGCATGCGCGGCGGCGCGACCGTGCGCGCGCTGAGCCGCAAGGAGACCATCATCTCGGCCGGGCCGATTCAGTCGCCGAAGATCCTCGAACTCTCGGGCATCGGCCGGCCTGATATCCTGAACGAGTTTTCAATTCCCGTGCAGCACGCGCTGCCCGGCGTCGGCGAGAACATGTCGGATCATCCGAATTGCCGGCTGACGTTCGAATGCGCCAAGCCCATCACCATCAATGACGTGCTGCAGCGGCCGATGTCGAAGTTGAGGGAAGGGCTGAAGCTTCATCTTCTTCGGCAAGGGGCTGCTCTCGATCTGCTCAGCCACGGCGCACATCGTGATGCGCAGCCAGCCCGGGCTGAACCAGCCCGACCTCAAGCTGCAGTTGCAGCCGTTCTCCGGCAAGGACCGCTATGCGCGGCGTCCGCAGGACGGGCTCGATCCGCACTCCGGCTTCACCATCGGCGTGATGGCGCTGCGCCCGCAGTCGCGCGGCTACATCCACATCAAGTCGGCCGATCCCGCCGATCATCCGCGGATCGATCCGAACTATCTTGCCGAAGAGCGCGATCTCAAGACCTTGCTCGCCGGCATTCGTGCGGTGCGCCGCCTTGTCAGCATGCCGGCGCTGAAGGAGCTGGTCGTGCGGGAGACCCGGCCGGGGCCCGAGGTTGCGAGCGAGCATCAGCTCATCGATTACATCCGCGCCACCACGGCGACGACCTGGCATGTCGTCGGCACCTGCAGAATAGGCAATGACGACACGGCCGTAGTCGATTCCGACCTGCGCGTGCGCGGCATCGCGGGGCTGCGCGTGATCGATTCCTCGGTATTCCCGACCGTACCGTCGTCGAATACCAACGCGCCGACCATTGCGCTGGGAGAGAAGGGCGCCGATATCGTTCTCAAGGCGTGGTCCGGCGCGTCCGAAGACGCCCGCCTGACCGCAGCCGCGTAAAGACCAGCGCATGATCGAACGCATTGAAGTCTTCGTCACCGAGCTTCCGGTTCGCCTGCAGCGCACCTTCTCCAGCGGCAGCTACGATACCGGGCCGCCGAAGGAGTTGCTCGGCAAGCCGGTCTTCGTGAAGATCTATGCCGACGGTGTGGTCGGCTGCGCGCAGATCAGGCCGATCAGCCCCGGCCATTTTGTCGCCGATACCGTGCACAGCATGGTCGCGGCGATACGGACATCTACGGCCCCGGCCTGATCGGCCGCGACATCTTCGATATCGAGGCGATCACCGAGACCTTCGACCTCAGGCTCGCCGGCAATCCGGCGGCGCGCGCGGTGCTCGACATCGCGCTGCACGATGCCATGGGAAAGGCGCTGGGCAAGCCGATCCACAAGCTGATCGGCGGCTGCTGCCAGCCGACTATTCCGCTGGAATGGTCCGTGAGCCTCGCCGACGATGTCAATGTCATGATCGCGGAGGCGCGCCGCGCGGTGGAGGAGTTCGGCATCAAGGTGATCTGCCTGAAGGCCGCCGGCAAGGGCGGCTGGCGGCGCGACGTCACCAATTTCGAGGCGGTGCGTAAAGCGCTAGGCGACGATATCGTGATCGGCGTCGATCCCAACACCGGCTGGACCGTGACCGATACCATCAGCGCGATGAAGCGGATGATCCCGATGGGACTGGGTTATACGGAGCAGCCGATCGACCGCCGCGACATCAGGGGGCTTTCCGAAATTCGCGCGCAGTCAGAGGGCGTGCCGCTGATGGCGGACGAAAGCCTGTTCTCGATCCAGGACGCGTACGCGCTGGCCGAGGCGCGCGCCGTCGATGTGTTCTGCATCAAGCTTTACAAGATCGGCGGGTTGTCGGTGGCGCGCAAGATTTCGGCGATCGCGGATGCGAGCGGCATCCAGATCAATTGCGGCGGGCTCGCGGTCGCCTCGCAATTCGAGGCGGCGGCCTCGGCGCAATTCTGCGCCAGCGTGCGCGCGAAGAAAACCTTCGGCGCCGCCGAGTTCGTGTTCGGTCTCGAACACGCTGACCCAGGACCCGCTGTCTGCGAACAGCGGCTTCACCATCAAGGATGGTGCGGTGACGGTGCCGACGGGACCCGGGCTCGGACTCACGCTGGACGAGAAGGCGCTGGAAGAGCTGACGCTGAAACAGGTCGTCGTCACCCAGAAACGCTGAGCGGGGTTGTGTTCAGCCCGCCTCCCGCATGGACATCTCTTGCAGAAGAGCCAGGGCCTCATCGGCCCTGTCAACGGGCACAAACAGATGATCGTGGTAAAACGCCGAAACGGCATTCACACTTATGCCAGCCTGCGCCAGCCGAGCTGTGATCGCGGCGAGAAAACCCACCGCCTCAAGTGAGGAATGAATTGTCAAAGTGATCAGGCGGGATGCAAGTTGGTAGTGCAGCCCCAGCCTTTCAGCCTCCTCGCATCGTATCACAAGTGTTGTTCCTTCCTGCTCACGGAATGTAAGCAGCGGCGTGAGTGCGGCTGGAATTTCTTGCTCTCGCGAAATCGTGCAAAACGCGAAAATGCCTTCTTGCATCTCGGGTTTCATGGCTCTCAACAATGTCGCGAGATTGAGTTCACCGGCCACAGCTATGTGCCTTCACTTCACGGCTGCGGCGTCATCGTCGACTCGCGCTCCTGCAGCGCGCGCCGTACCGTCGCGGGCGTGAGCCGCGGCGCGACCGATTTGATGAAGTCGAGCACGAAAGGAGCGCAAATAGGTATTGGCGCGCAGGCTGATGAAGATGGTCGATGGCCTCGAACAGATGGTCGGCGGGCCGCGCGCGCAGGCCGGCGTCGCGCTTGGAATCGAAGGTGATGGTGGTCAGCACGCCGATGCCCGAGTCCGAGCTCGATATAGGTCTTGCAGACATCGGCATCGATCGCGCTCAGGATCATCTTGGGCTCGATATTGGCCTTCTTGAACGCGCTCATCACGCGCCAGCGGCCGCTGTAGCGCGGGATCATAGGAAATGATCGGATAGCGCGCGATCTCCTCCAGCGTCAGCGGCTCGACCTTGAGGATGGGATGGCCGACCTTGGCGACCACCGAGCGCGGCAGCGAGAAGCACGGCAGTTTCACCAGGTTCGGCAGCTGCTTTTGCGTATCGGTGCCGATCGCGAGATCCGCCTCGCCGGAATCGACGAGATTGCAGATATCCTCGGGGTTACCCTGCTTCAGGATCAGCTCGACTTCCGGATATTTCTTGACGAATTTCTCGATCACCATCGGCAGCACGTAGCGTGCCTGGGTATGCGTGGTCGCAATCGTGAGCACGCCGCGGTTTGTCGAACTGACATCCTCCTTCAGCGCACGCAGCGCGTCGACGTCGGTCACCACGCGCTTGGCGATCTCGAGCACGTGCTCGCCGGCCGATGTCAGCCCGATGATGCGGTTGCGCGTGCGCCGGAAAATCTCGAAACCGAGCTCGGCCTCGAGCAGCAGGATCTGCCTGCTGACACCGGGCTGGGAGGTATGCAGCGCCTGCGCCGCAGCGGAGAGGTGGTTATTCTGCCGCACGATCTCGAGCACATAGCGCAGCTGCTGCAGCTTCATCGTCTCTCCGGTATGTCAAACAACTCTAGTCAGGATAACGCCTTATTCTGTGCGTGAATACCCGCGATCCCGCATACTCCTTGTCGCGCTAGTGCCCACTTTCCGAAGTTCGTACACCAATTCAGCGACCACCTTCTACGAACTTCGGAAAGCCATGGGCACTAGCAAACATATGATTCTAGTGCCGCTTTTCGATTTGAAGTCCCTAGCCTCATTTCGCCGCTTGCAGCGTAGGGACTTCAAATCGGCGGCACTAGCCAATCAAGAGCATTCGGGTTTATTGGAAATGACCGAGCTGTCGGACAAGAATTACGACGTCATCATCGTGGGCGGCGGCAATGCGGCGTTGTGCGCTGCGCTCTCGGCGCGGGAGCAGGGCAGCAGCGTGCTGCTGTTGGAGCGCGCGCCGGTCGAGGAGCGCGGCGGCAATTCGGTCTATACCGACGGGCTGATGCGGACGGTCTATGAAGGCGCCGACGACATCCGCGCCTTCGCGCCCGATCTCACCGACGACGAGATGCGTGTCAGCGATTTCGGCAGCTATACCGAATCGGATTTCTTCGACGACATGGCGCGGATCACGCAATACCGCACCGATCCGGATCTCTGCGAAATCCTGGTGAAGGGCAGCAAGCCGACGCTGCTCTGGATGCGCGACCAGGGCGTGCGCTTCATGCCCAATTTCGGCCGCCAGGCGTTTCGCATCGACGGCCGTTTCAAGTTCTGGGGCGGCGCCACCATCGTGGTCGCTTCCGGCGGGCCCGGCCTGGTCGATGCGCTGTATGCCCGCGCCGAAAAGAACGACATCGACATCGTCTATGAAGCCTGGGTGCGCGATCTCATTGCGGATGCCGATGGCGTCAAGGGCGTTTCCCTCCGATACAAGGGCCATGACGTCGACGTGTTCGCACGCGCGGTGGTGCTGGCCTGCGGCGGCTTCGAGGCCAATGCCGAATGGCGCACCAAATATCTCGGGCCCGGCTGGGACCTCGCGAAAGTGCGCGGCTCCCGCTTCAACAACGGCGACGGGCTTGCCATGGCGCTGAAGCTCGGCGCACAGCCCTTCGGCCATTGGTCCGGGTGTCATGCCACCGCGTGGGAACGATACGCCGCCGATTTCGGCGATCTCGCGCTGACGCCGCAATATCAGCGCCACTCCTATCCGTTCGCCGTCGTCGTCAACGCCAACGGCTTGCGCTTCATCGACGAGGGCGCGGACTTCCGCAATTATACCTACGCTAAATACGGCCAGGCCGTGCTGCAGCAGCCCGGGCAGGTCGCCTGGCAGATCTACGACGCCAAGACCAAGCATCTCCTGCGCGACGAATACCGCACGCGGCATGTCACCAAGGTCGTTGGCAACACGCTCGAAGAGCTCGCCGACAAGATAGAGGAAGTCGACAAGGCGCAGTTCCTCCGCACCATCCAGGAGTTCAATGCCGCGGTGCAGGATGACGTGCCCTTCAATCCCAATGTGAAGGACGGCCGCGGTGCGCCGGGCCTGGCCGTGCCGCGTTCGAACTGGGCCTGCAAGATCGATACGCCGCCCTATGAGGCCTATGCCGTCACCTGCGGCGTCACCTTTACCTTCGGCGGCGTGAAGGTTTCTCGCGACGGCGAGGTGCTGGATACCGGCAATGAGCGCATTCCCGGCCTGTTCGCGGCCGGCGAGATGGTCGGCGGCATCTTCTATTTCAATTATCCCGGCGCCAGCGGGCTCACCAGCGGCGCTGTGTTCGGCCGTCTCGCCGGCACCAGCGCCGGGCGCTACGCGCTGCAGAACAACGCGGCGCGCGCTTCCGAACGCAAATACGCCTGAGGCGCATCTGCGGCTTCAGAATAGCAGGCGCATATGCTGGAGCCCCAAACGTTATTGGATGCGCGTCGTGAATGAATCTATCCGAACATTCGATAACAGGAGGAAATCCAGATGAATGTAGCGGTTTCGGTGCCCTCGACGACCCGGACGGTCGCGGAATATGCGGTCAAGCTCCGCTACGAGGATTTGCCTGCCAATGTCATCAGCGCGGCCAAGCAGTGCATCCTGGATAGTCTGGGTTGCGGCATCTTCGGTGCGCCGACGCCGTGGTCGAAGTCGGTGGCGCGCACGGTCGAGAAGCTCGGTGGCAAGCAGGGCGCCAGCGCCTGGGGCATGAAGCTGCGCGCCGATCCGCTCGGCATCGCGCTGATCAACGGCACCTCCGCGCAGGGCTACGAGCTCGACGATTGCCACGACCAGTCGATGTCGCATTATGGCGCGGGCGTCGTGCCGGCCGTGCTCGCCGCGGCGGAAGGCTTTGGGCCCTACAACGGCAAGGAGATCATCCTTGCGACTGTTATCGGCTATGAACTGGGCACGCGCATCGGCAACACTGTCAGCCCGCATGCCTTCAATCGCGGTTTCCATCCTTGCGGCCTGACCAGCACGTTTGCGGCAGCTGCGACGATGGGCAAGCTGCTCAAGCTCGACGTGGAGAAATTCGTCAATGCGCTGGGACTGGCCGGCTCGCAGGCCGCGGGCCTGATGGCCTCGCAATACGGCGCGATGGCCAAACGCTTCCATTCCGGCAAGGCGGCGCAGAACGGCATGCTTGCAGCACTTCTCGCCGACGAAGGCCTGACCGGGGTGCGCAACGTTCTTGAGGCGCCCTATGGCGGGTTCTGCTCGACCTATGCCGAGAAATACGATCTCGGCTACGCGACCAACGGGCTCGGCCAGGAATTCGAAATGCTGCACAACGGCTTCAAGCGCTACTCGTCGCTGGCGAGCAGCCACACCTCGGTCGACGCGCTGCGTACGATCCGCGAGAAGCACAAGATCAAGGGCGAGGACGTCGCCAAGGTCCTGGTCGAGACCACGGAAGTGGTGAAGCTGCATTGCGGCTGGCCCTATGTGCCCGCCGAAACCATCACCGCGCAGATGAACCTGCCATACACCGCAGCCGTCACGCTGCTCGAAGGCAACGCCTTTGTCGATCAGTATGTCGACAGCAAGCTGCGCGATCCCAGGATCATGGAGCTGGCCGACCGGGTCGAGTTGGTGGTGGCGCCGGACCTCAATTCGCTGGGGCCGCACGAGATGCGCGCCGTGCGCGTCACCGTGACGATGAAGTCGGGCGAGAAGTTCACGGAGAAGCAGCTGTACCGCAGCGGCCACTGGAAGAACCCAATTCCGGAGGAGGTGCTGAAGGAGAAATTCCGCGATCTCGCCGGCCGGGCGCTCACCAAGGAGGCGGTGACTGAGATCGAAGGCATCGTCTCGACGCTGGAAACGCATGCGACGCCGGCGGCGTTGCTCGGCAAGGAACTGCAGAAGCTTCGCGCCTGATCGGCTTCTGACGGCAAGTGCTTTCGCGCGAGGGTCGCGCGGAGGCGTCCGCGAAATTGGCTGGGGAAGAAAGACAATGGAACAGACGCTGGCAACCGCCTTGGCCGATTTCGCTGCCCACACTTCGCACGCCAAAATTCCGGCCGAGGTGAGGAAGGCCGCGCTCTGGCATGTGCTCGATTCCATCGGTGTCTGCATCGCCGGCGCCAGTCCGCGCGAGGAAAGCGGGCAGGCGGCGCGCAAGCTCGCCGACACGTGGCGGGCGCGGCCCGGCGCGATGATTTTTGGGCTGAATGCAACCTGCCGGCCGGAAATGGCCGCGCTGCTCAACGGCGCGCTGGCGCAGGCGCTGGAGATGGACGACAAGCACGGCTCCTCGCTGGCGCGGCCCGGCTCGACGGTGACGCCCGCGGTGCTCGCGGTCGCGCAGGCCAACAACATGTCGTTGCGCGATGTCGTCACCGCCGTGACGGTCGGCTACGAGGTCATGATCCGGCTCGGCTTTGTCGCGGGCGATCGTTTCCTGGAGCGCGGCTACCACACGAGTTCGCTGCTGGGCGCGTTCGGCACAGTGGCGGCGATCGGCTCACTGCTGCGCGCCAGCCCCGAGACCATCGTCAACGCGCTCGGCATCGCCGGCACGTTTGCCGCGGGCATTCAGGAGGCGACCCGTACCGGCTCGACCTCGAAGATTTTGCATGGCGGCTGGGGCGCGCATAGCGGCGCGATCGCGCTCGAACTCGCCGGTGCCGGCATCACCGGTCCCTCAAGCGTGTTCGAAGGCAAGTTCGGCTTTTTCAACTGCTTCCTCACGCCGGTCACGGGCCAACTCGATTTTGCCAAAGCCGCGGAAGGTCTCGGCAGCCGCTGGTATCTGCCGGAGACCGCATACAAGCCTTATCCGTGCTGCCAGCTCATCCACGCCTTCATCGAAGGCGCAAAACAGATCCGCAGCGAGTTGAAGGACGCCGGCAAGCCGCTCGACACCATCGAGCAGATTTCCTGCCAGCTCGCCGAGCCGGGCCTGACGCTGGTCACCGAGCCGAAGGACCGCAAGATGCGGCCGACCCATCCGCATGAAGCGCGCTTCAGCCTGCCTTACGGGGTCGCGACCACGCTGCTCTATGGCGATGTCGACGTCGATTCGTTCCGGCCCGAGCGATTGAAGGACGCGGAGGTGCTGCGGCTCGCCGAATTCGTGGTCTCCTCGGAAGACCCGGACTCCGATTATCCCGCCCATTGTCCGGCGATCATCGAAGTCACCTCGCTCGGCAAGGTGCATCGCCGCCACATCCGCTTCCATCCGGGTTCGCCGGAGGCAGCGCTGTCGGAAAGCGACGTGCTCGACAAATTCGCGCGCAACAGCGCCTGGTACTTTGGCAAGGACGCGCGCGCGATCGGCGCGGCGCTGCTGAAAAGCGAGGACGTGCCGCTCGACCAACTGCTGCAACAAATCGTGGCCGGCGCGTCGCCGTCGGTCAGCGTCGCGGTCTAGCGGTCATGTGTTCGCTTTGAGGCGAAAGCAAAGGGAGGTTGCCGTGACGTTTCGAACCCTGGCTGCGCGTGCCGCGTTGGCGACGGCGCTCTGGCTGATGTCTCTGCTTGCATGCTCTGCCGGCGAGTCGCCGCTCACCATCGTGGTCGGTTATTCTGCGGGCGGATCGACCGACACCATCGCGCGCGTGTTCGCGCAGCGCCTGCAGGACAAGCTCGGCCGCGCCGTCGTGGTCGAGGACAAGCCGGGCGCGACCGGGCAGATCGGCAGCCGGTTCGTCGCCAAGGCGGCGCCCGACGGCAACACCATCCAGATCGCGGCGCAGACCACGCATGCGGTTGCGCCCAGCCTTTACGGCAAATCGATCGGCTATGACCCGCTCAAGGACTTCACGCCGATCGTGCTGATCGCCTGGACGCCGCTGGTGCTGGTGACCAATCCGCAATTCCCGCCGAAGACGGTGAAGGAGCTGATCGATTATCTCAAGAGCAAGCCCGGCGAGGTGAGCTACGCCACCGGCGGCCGCGGCGACGGCTCGCATCTGTCGTCGCTGCTGTTCAATCGCCTCGCAGGCGTCCAGGCCGTCGCGGTTCCCTTCAACGGCGAAGGACAAGCGCTGGCGCCGTTGCTCGGCAACCACGTGTCCTACATGTTCCTGGGCGCGCCGGTCGCAGGACAGCCCATTGCCTCCGGCGACCTGAAGGCACTGGCCGTGACCAGCAAGACCAGGAGCGCGCTGCTGCCCGATGTTCCGACCATGCAGGAGTCCGGACTGCCGGGCTTCGACTCCGCCAATTGGTGGGGCGTGTTCGGCCCCGCGGGCATGCCGAGCGACATGGTCGTCAAGTTCAACAAGGCGTTCCTGGAAATCATCCAGGAGCCGGAGACCCGCGAGAAGCTGAAGGGACTCGGCTTCGAGCTGACGGGATCGACGCCCGAGGAGTTCAAGACTTATCTCGAGGCGGAAATCAAGAAGTGGGCCGACATCATCAAGAGCGAAGGCCTCGCGCCGGAGCAGAACTGACCTTCTTGCCGTGGCGCAAATCCTCCGCCGCGCGATGAATGACGTCGTGCAGCCAGTTCTGGGACGCATCTTGCTCATGACGCTCGTGCCAGAGCGCTGATACCGTGAGCTTGGTGGTGGGATAGGGCAGTTCATGCACCTTGATGGAAGAAGACCGCGCAAATGATTCCCCAAGCGGGCGCGGCACGATCGCGACATGCGTCGCGCCTTCCAGGAAAGCCGGCAGTGCGAGGAAATGCGGGAGCGTTACGGCGATCCGCGGAGGCCGGCTCGATTCGGCGAAGGCCGCCTCGAACGCAGCGCGGTCGTACATTTCCGATCGCCGGGCCAGTCCGCGCTCCGACAGAAAGCCGTTGATCGCACCCTCCTGATCGCCACCGAACGACACGACCACGATGGAGAGCCGCGAGAGCGTCTCAATGGTGAGCCGGCCAAGCCGGAGCACGGAGCTCGCAATCAGCACATCGTCGTATTCGAACAGGGCTTGCGCCCTGAACCTGTCGGGCAATGCCGAGAAGGTGCCAATCGCCAGATCGATGCGTCCGAGATCGAGCTGCTCGCCGAGGTCAATTCGCGTGACCGGCTTGATGGCAAGGTCGATCGCCGGCGCTTCGGCATTGAGGATACGAAGCAGATGCGGCGCGATCACCATGGTCGTGAAATCGTTGGCGGCGACAGTGAATCGCTTCGATGCGCTCGCCGCCTCGAATTTGGGTGAATTGATCGCGGCCTCGAGCGATTTCAGCGCGTCTCTGACCAGCGGCGCCATCGCGACCGCGCGCGCGGTCGGCTGCATGCCCGTTGTCGTCCTGACGAACAGCTCGTCATCGAGAAGCTCGCGCAGGCGCGCCAGGCTGTGGCTCACGGCCGATTGACTGAGGAACACCCTCTGGCTTGCGCGCAGCACGCTCCGTTCCTCCATGATCGCGTCGAAGACGCGCAGCAAATTGAGGTCGAAGCTGGAGAATGTCGTGGTCATGCGCGCAAGCTCGATGTCGCCCTGAGCCGGCATCTTAGTCCGCCTGCTTGATGAGGGGCAAACGATCGGCGACGCGCCTGGCTTGTCGGCACGATCTCGACCGCGCCCGCCACCGGGATCGAATGCGTTTGAGACGTCTGCGAAGCGAAGCCGCCAGTATCGGCAGGCTCTGCAGCGTCACAACCAAAAGGAGCATGTACATTTCGAAGGTTCTCTGGCCGGGAATGAGATGCAGCCGATAGATAGTCCGCAAGCCATGCGCGTCAAATTGCGGCGCGAAGGTTTTGAACCTGCGGAGCTTTCACTTCCGCGCCGCGCAGCCTCGCCCTATCAAATCGTTCGCATCGACCAAACACGTTGTGATTGCGGGCACCGCAGGCGACGAGAACGGAGGACACATCATGGGACACCGCGAAGAGTTGATCCAGCGCAGCATTCCCTTCCTGCAGGAGGTCAAGGACATGACGCCGGGTGCCGACATGGAGCGGTGGCTGAACCGGGAATACGGCGAAGGCAGCGCGCTCTACAAGGATCTCGCGCGCCTGATCACGCTCGGCATTGCAGAGGGATGGGCCGCCAATCAGGAAGTCGACGGTCCCAATTATCGGCGCAGCCACATCGCAGAGCCGTCGGCGGAAACGCTGCATTTCAGCATCACCGCCGTCTACATGAACAGCAAGGATGCGAAGCGCTTCCGGGATGATCACGATGGTGACGTGCTGCGCGGTCAATTCCACGGCCATCCCTATGGCGAAATAAATCTGGTTGTTCCGCTCGACGAGGGCGCGGAGCTTAGGGGGTTGCAGGGCTGGCAGGGACCCGGCTGGACCGCGCCCGATCCCGGAAGCCGGCATTATCCGGAGGTGAAGGGAGGTGCGTTGATCGCGCTGTTCTACCTGCCGGCGGGGCGCATCTCCTATGATTTCAAGGCGCCGGCCTGAAGCTTCGCGCGGTGTCCGGCCGCACAAGCCAGCTATTTCCCATAGCCGCCCGGCGCTGCTAAGACAGCGCCAAAGTCAGGGAGGAATGGGTATGAAGCCGCTCAATGCCGCATCGATCTTGCCGGAGGACGGTACTGCTGGGACGCTGGTGGGGCGCGTTTGGCTGCCGCAGGCTGCGGGGCCTTCGGTGGTCGCGGTGCGCGGGGACGGCGTATTCGATGTGACAGCGGCGTTTCCGACGATGAGTGCGCTCGCCGAGACGCCGAACCCGGCCGCCGCATTGCGCGAGGCCGCGGGCTCCAAAATCGGCAGCCTCGATGACGTCGTCGGCAATGCCTTGCCCGACACGCGCGATGCGAACAAGCCGTGGCTGCTGGCGCCGCTTGATTTGCAAGTGTTGAAGGCGGCGGGCGTGACCTTCGTGGTCTCGATGCTGGAGCGCGTCATCGAGGAGCGGGCGCGGGGCAATCCGTCTTCTGCGGCGGCGATCCGCAAAGAAGTCGAGCGGCTGGTCGGCGACGATCTCTCCAAGCTGAAGCCGGGCTCGGCGGAAGCCATGAAGCTGAAAGAGGTGCTGATCTCGCAGCAGGCGTGGAGCCAGTATCTCGAAGTAGGCATCGGTCCCGACGCCGAGGTCTTCACCAAGGCGCCGGTGCTGTCGTCGGTCGGCACCGGCATGGATGCCGGGTTGCATCCGAAATCGACCTGGAACAATCCCGAGCCGGAAGTCGTGCTGGTGGTCTCGAGCAAAGGCCGCATCGTCGGCGCCACGCTCGGCAATGACGTGAACCTGCGCGACTTCGAGGGGCGTTCCGCGCTGCTGCTGTCGAAGGCCAAGGACAACAATGCGTCCTGCGCCGTCGGGCCGTTTGTGCGCCTGTTCGATCAAACCTTCTCGCTCGACGACGTCAGGAAGATGGACATCACCATGACGGTCGAGGGCGAAGACGGTTTTGTGCTCGACGGCCATTCCTCGATTGGCAAGATCAGCCGCGATCCCGAAGACCTGGTGGCGCAGACCATCGGCGAGGTGCATCAATATCCGGATGGATTTGGACTGTTCCTCGGAACGATGTTTGCGCCGGTGAAGGACCGCGACACGCCGGGGCAGGGCTTTACCCACAAGCGCAATGACGTCGTCACGATTCGCGCGGCGAAGCTCGGCAAGCTCGTCAATCGCATGCGCAACAGCGATGAATGCGAGCACTGGACGTTCGGCATCGGCGCGATGATGAAGAAATCTCGCGGGCCGCGGCGCGCTTCAGTAAGCGCTGACGCGCGGATCGCATGCCGTCCCTGAAACTCCTGGCCGATGATCTGACCGGCGCGCTCGATACCTCCGCCGAACTGGTCGGCGTGGTCGGGCCGTTGAGCGTGATGTGGTCGGCGGCCTCGCTTGAAGGGCAGCAAAGCTTTGCGATCGACAGCGGCACGCGCGAGCGCGCGGCCGACGAGGCGTTCGCGGTGGTGCGCGAGATCGCGCCGCTGCTCGCTGGCGCCGAAATCGCCTACAAGAAAATCGACAGCCTGCTCCGCGGTCCCTGGGTCGCGGAGCTCGATGCCTGCCTTCGCACCGGCCTCTGGAATGCCTGCATCGTCGCGCCGGCCTTCGCGTATCAGGGCAGGATGACGCGCAACGGCCAGCAATATGCGAAAGCGCACGACGGAAGCTGGAACGCCGTCGGCAAGAACATCATCGAACAACTCCGCACGCGCGGCCTCGAAGCAAGGCTGGCTAGCCCCACGGCCGCGCTCGAGAATGGCATCAGCGTTTTCGACGCGGAGACTGAAGGGGAACTCAATCGCATCGAGCAGATCGGCCGGCAATATTCCGGCAGGCTCTTGTGGTGCGGAAGCGGCGGGCTCGCGAATGCGCTCGCGCGTGGCACCGATGTTTCCTTGCCGGCCAAGCTGAAGACCCCGGTGCTCGGGATATTCGGCTCGGATCATGCTTTTACGGCGGCTCAACTCTCGATGTGCGAAGGTGTCGTGATAGGGAGCACCGACATCAGGCAAGGCCTCGACCGGATCAAACCGGCGTTGGATAGGGGCTTGGCCTTCGTCAGGCTGGAAACATCAGGGTCGGCTTCCCGCACCGAAGCGGCACAGCATTTTTCGGGCGAGATCGCGATGCTCAGCGAATCCATTGATCCGCCAAAGACCCTGGTCGTCGCAGGCGGCGAAACCCTCAAAGCTCTCACCGTCGCGGTCGGGGCACGGGCCTTGCAGGTCCTTGGGCGGCTGGAACCCGGCCTGCCCAAATCCGTGATACAGGGCGGGCGCTGGGCGGGGGTTGACGTGCTGTCCAAGTCCGGTGCCTTTGGAGGTGCGGATTTGTGGGCGAAACTGCTCAGGCTGAACGGCCTGTTGTGAGGGGAATGACATGGCCAAGCGACATCTTGCGATCACGATGGGTGATCCGGCCGGCATTGGCCCCGAGATCATCGTGAAGGCCTGCGCGAAACTTCGCGACCGGCTCGACGCGTCGGATCTCAAGCTGCTCATCATCGGCAGCCACCGTGCCCTGGATCAGGCTAACCGGCAGATCGGTGCCGGCCTCGACATCGCGCAAGTGGGTATCGACGACAATGACTGGCCGAACCTCAGCTTCCTGCAGGCCGACGAGGAGAGCGATGCGATCGCGCCCGGCGTGCTCTCCGCCGAGGGCGGCCGCTTTGCCTACAAGGCGGTGGAGCAGGGCGTGCGCCTTTCGCTGTCAGGCCGCGTCGGCGGTATCGTCACCGCGCCGCTGAACAAGGAAGCGCTGAACAAGGCCGGCTATCACTATCCCGGTCATACCGAGATGCTGGCGGCGCTGACCGGCGTGCGCGGCTCGGTGATGCTGCTCGCGCACGGCAACATGCGTGTCAGCCATGTCTCGACCCATGTCGCGCTGCAGGACGTGCCGGCTCGGCTGACGCCAGAGCGGCTGCGCCTCGTCATCGACCTCACCCACAAGGCGCTGCGCACGATGGGCATCGCGCAGCCGAAGATCGCCGTAGCCGCGCTCAACCCGCATGCCGGCGAGGGCGGCCTGTTCGGGAGGCAGGACATCGACGTGTCGAAGCCGACGATTGACAAGGCCGTCGCCGACGGCCTCGACGTGGTCGGGCCGATTCCGGGCGATACGATTTTTGTGAAGCTGCGCGCCGGACAATACGACGCTGTGGTCGCGATGTATCACGACCAGGGGCACATCCCCGTAAAACTGCTCGGCTTCGAGGTCGACCCAGTGACGGGCAAATGGCAGGAGCTTTCCGGCGTCAACATCACGCTGGGCCTGCCGATCATCCGCACCTCCGTGGATCACGGCACCGCGTTCGATATCGCGGGCAAAGGCATCGCCAATGAGCGCAGCATGATCGAGGCGATCGAATATGCCGAGCTGTTGGCCGGGAATGCATAGCCAGCCAACCGCGGTTTGCGCTGTCGGTTTTATTCGCGCGAGCTTTGCGTATCAGCGAGTTCACCGAAGTTGACGATATTCACGCTACCTTCGGGAAAACGTGCGGTGATTTCGAGCGAACCGCCAAGGGCCTCAATATAGCGCCGTAAATTGCTGACATACATGTCGGCACGCCGCTCAAGCTTGGCGACGGCCGGTTGGCCGACCTTCAGTTCACGCGCAAGGTCCTCCTGCGAACGCTCGCGTGCCCTGCGCAGCTCGTGCAAGGCCATTTCCGTCTTCAATTCGGAAACGCGTGCTGTGACGCGTGCCGTGCGTTTCTTGGAAAAGCCCTTGGTCAGTTCCTTGAACGGGCGGTGTCCACTCATCGGATCAAACCCTCTTTCCGTATTTCCTCGATATAGATGTCGTAGAGCCTGTCAGCGATCGGAATCATTTTCTCGTAGAACCGGTCATCGCCCGTTTTGTCTCCGCCGATCAGCAGGATCGCGGTACGGCGTGGATAATCCGGATTGGCCTGCCGCCGCTTTGCACCCGCAGCTCCCGCATATGATCGTGCCTGGAATTCGCGATCCCCGATGAATAGGGAAATGGGAGTTTCGGCCCGTGCCCCTCCAGAAGAGTCACGATCGCCGTGACGTCTTCCTGTTGTCCCTCCGTGAGGTCGTTCCACCAGCCTCCGAATTCATCGGTGTTTTCGACATTCCACGACATGAAAGAAGATATTCCATGCAGGGAATATTGTCAATTTCCATTCCATAGATGGAATGTGATGCTTCGAGCACGAAATCGCATCAGCAGCGATGGCGGAGCCCGTCGCGGCCGAGATAGGTGCCACTTGCGGGATCATAGGAGCGCAGGCGCGGGCAGCTTGGCGGCGTCGCGCCGATCACGACCTGCGAGGGATAGGGATACAGCGAGCGCTCGGAATTGCCGGCGAGCGCGCCCGATATGCCGAGCCAGGCGGTCGAGGGATCGGCGGTGAAATTGCCGGGGAAGAAGCCGTTGGTCGGATAGTCCCGGTGGTCGTCGCGGTTGTCGTAGGACCAGGGCGAGGTGTTGCCATAGCGCAGCGGGCGCAGGCCGAGGTCCTGGGCCTGCGCGGCGGTGGCGGCGAGCGACATCAAGAGGCTTGCAGCGGCGATCGCGTGTTTCACTGTGATCATTGGCGTCCCCGAAATCATGGCCGGATCGTTCCCCAATCGCCTTTCCAGCCGGATAGGTGCCCGTGCCGGAATTGCAGATAAAGTCCGTCGCTGCGGCTCGCCAGCGTCGCGCCCTTGACGTTGGGCAGCGCGACCAGAAGCTCGTCGCCAGGGCGGCCGCGCACATAAAAAAGTGGCACGCCGAGAGCTTGCGAAGCCTGGTCGGGCGTCATGCCGAACATCAGCGGAATGTTCGGCGGCGTCAGTTGTTGTGCACGCGCCGGTATCACGGCGAGGCAGGCCAGCACCATCAACATTGCAATCGGTTTGAGCGTCTCACTCATGCGTCACTCCACCGCCACCAGCGTGCCGGCGGGAGTCCAGCCACCGCCCAGCGCCTGGAACAGGCTGGTCGCCGCCAGCAGCTTGTTCAGGCGCACCTGGACCAGCGTATTCTGTGCCGTGAACAGGGTCTGTTCGGCCTGCAGCAGCGTAATGAGGGTGATGGTGCCGCCGGTCAGTTGCTTTTCCGCGACATCGAAGGCCTGCTGCGAGGCGGCGACGGCCTGTTGTTGCAGCCGTTCCTGCAAGGTGAATTGTTGCAAGGCGATGAGCGCCTTCTCGACATCGGCGAACGCCGACAGCACCGCCTTGCGATAGGCCTGCAAGTCTTGCAGCTGTACGCCCTTGGCCTGCTTCAACTGGCTCTCCAGCAGGAAGCCGTCGAAGATCGGCTGGGTCAGGCTGGCGGTCAGCGTGTAGAACCACGCGCCCGGCGTAAACAGCGAGGCCAGCGCCGCGCTCTGGAAGCCGGTGGTGCCGGTCAGCTGGATCTGCGGGAAGAAAGCCGCGCGCGCCGACTCTACGCTGAAGTTCGACGCCGCGAGCAGCGCCTCTGCCTGACGGATGTCCGGTCTCTGATAGAGCAGCTCGGACGGCAGTCCCGGCGTCACCCGCGGCACCACGATCTGGCGCGTCGATCCGCCATGGATGGTGAAGTTCGGAGCCGCGCGTCCGACCAATAGCGCCAGCGCGGCGATGTTCTGGCCGACCGTGACTTGCAGCGGCGGGATCGCGGCGCGTTGTGTGGCGACCAACGCCTCCTGTTGGGACACGTCGAGTTGCGAGGCCGTGCCGCCGTTGAACTGCTTCTTGATCAGGGTGAGGATACGGTCGGCGGCTTCGAGGTTTTGCCGGGTGACGCGGATCTGGTCCTGCGCGGCCAGAACCTGGAAATAGGTGTTGGCGACGGTGACGATGGTCGACAGCGTCACCACCTCGCGGTTAAAACGCTGCACCGTCGCATTCTCTTCCGCGGCAAAGAGCGTCGCGCGGTTCTTGCCCCAGAAATCGAGCATGTAGCTCGCGGTGAGGCTGGTCGAGAACTGATTGAAGGTTCCGCCGCCCAAGCCGTTGCCGCTGCCGACGCTGCTCGTCGCCGAAGAGACCTTTTGACGCTCGGCGCTGCCATTCCCCGTCAAGGTCGGCAATAGCGGCGCGCCGTTGACGCCGACCTGCGCGTCCGCCTGCACGATCTGCGCGATCGCGACCGCGATGTCGAGATTATAGATCTGCGCGTCGTTCATCAGCGCGGTCAGCTCGCTGGAGCGAAAGCCGCGCCACCAATCGACGATGGGAACGGCGGCGTCGGCGCTGGCTTTCGGCGCGTCACGATAATTCGCGGGCACTTCGAGATTGAGCTCGGGCCGCTCGGTGCCGATGATGCAGCCGGACAGCACGGGGCCAAGCATAGCGACCGCGCCGATCCGGAAATGCTTCCGGACACGCCCCAACATCACGCTGTGCATAACCCCCAACATCTACTCGCCCGGTTGCAGTGAAGGCCCGGGTATATGAGGAGCCGCGCCGCCCCGAAGACGTTGGCTCCAGAGGCGAAATCTGTCCAGATACAAATAGATCACAGGTGTGGAATAAAGCGTCAGCGCTTGACTCAGGATCAGGCCGCCGACGATCGCGATTCCCAGCGGCTGGCGCAATTCGCCGCCTTCGCCCATGCCGAGCGCCAGCGGCAGCGCGCCGAGCATCGCCGCCATGGTCGTCATCATGATCGGGCGGAAGCGGAGCAGGCAGGCCTCGCGAATCGCTTCCAGCGGGCTCAGGCCGCGCTTGCGCTCGGCATCGAGCGCGAAGTCGATCATCATGATCGCATTCTTCTTGACGATGCCGATCAGCAGGATAACGCCGATCAGCGCCATGATCGAGAACTCGGTCTTGAACGCCATCAGCGCCAGCAGCGCGCCGACGCCGGCCGACGGCAGGGTCGACAGGATGGTCAGCGGGTGGACGTAGCTCTCATAGAGCACGCCGAGCACGATGTAGATCGCGACCAGCGCCGCGAGAATCAGGAACGGCTGGTTGGCGAGCGAATCCTGGAACACCTTTGCCGTGCCCTGGAAAGTGCCGCGAATCGTCGCGGGCACGCCGAGCCGGTTCATGGTGGCTTCGATGGTCGCGACCGCCGTGCTCAAGGAGACGCCGGGCGGCAGATTGAAGGAGATGGTGTTGGCGACAAGCAGGCCCTGGTGGTTGACCGCGAGCGGCGTCGCGCCCTGGCTGAAATGCGCCACCGCCGAAAGCGGGATCATGGTCTCCTGCGCTGGTCGAGACCGCCGAGCCGGTCGAGGCCGCGCCCTTGCCGGTCTGGCCGATCGAGTTGGTGGCGAGATTGCGCGCGGCCTGCGCGTTGGCAGCTGCCGCGGCGGTCGATTTGGCCGACGACACGATCGTGCCTGCGACCGCATTGGTCGACTGCGAGCCGCCGACCGAGCCGCCCGAGGTGGAGACATAGACGTCCTTCAGCGTCTCCGGGTTCTGCCAGTAGCGCGGCGCCACTTCCATGATGACGTGATACTGGTTGCGCGCGACATAGATGGTCGAAACCTGGCGCTGGCCGAACGCGTCATAGAGCGTGTTGTCGATCTGGCTGACGGTGATGCCGAGCCGCGCCGCGGCGTCGCGGTCGATGATCACGTCGGATTCGAGCCCCTTGTTCTGCTGGTCGCTGTTGACGTCGGTCGAGCGTCGCCGTCTCGCGCTGCAGGGCGGCCGCGATCTTCGGCGACCATTCGTTCAGCTCCTCCAGCGAGGCGCCCTGCAGCGTGTACTGATATTGCGCGTTGCTGGCGCGGCCGCCGACGCGGATGTCCTGCACCGCCTGCAGGAACAGCGTGGCGCCCGGCACCACCGCCATCTGCCGCCGCAGCCGGCGCGATCACCTCGTCGGCGCTGGCGTGGCGCTCGGTGAGCGGCAGCAGCGAGACGAACATGAAGCCGGAATTGGTCTGGCCGCCGCCGGTGAAGCCGACCGCGGTCTCGACCGCGGGGTCCTTCTTGATGATGGTGACGAACTGCGCGAGCTTCTGCTGCATCAGCTGGAACGAGATGCTCTGGTCGGCCTGGATGATGCCGATGATGCGCCCGGTGTCCTGCTGCGGGAAGAAGCCCTTCGGGATGACGGTGTAGAGATAGAAATTGAGGCCGATGCACGGCGGCGAGCATCAGCATGACGACAGCGGGGATGGTCGAGCGCGCCGGTCAGCGTGCGCCGGTAGAAGCCCAGCATCGCCTCGAAGAAGCGCTCGCTGATCCGATAGAGCCGGCCGTGCTCGCCGGTGTTCCTGGCGCAGCAGCACCGCGCACATCATCGGCGTGGTGGCCAGCGAAACCGCGAGCGAAATCATGATCGAGATCGAGATCACCATCGCGAATTCGCGGAACAGGCGGCCGATGATGCCGCCCATCAGCAGGATCGGGATGAAGACCGCGATCAGCGAGATGCTCATCGAGAGCACGGTGAAGCCGACCTCGTTCGCGCCCTTCAGCGCCGCCTTCAGCGGCGACATGCCTTCCTCGATGTAGCGGGTGACGTTTTCCAGCACGACGATGGCGTCGTCGACGACAAAGCCGGTCGCGACCGTCAGCGCCATCAGCGAGAGATTGTCGAGGCTGTAGCCGATCAGATACATGGCGCCGAAGGTCGCGACCAGCGACACCGAGACCGCGACGACCGGGATCAAGGTCGCGCGCAGGTTCCGCAGGAAGGCGAACACCACGACGATGACGAGCAGCACGGCCAGGATCAGCGTGCGCTCGACGTCGCGCAGCGAGGTGCGGATGGTGGTCGAGCGGTCGACGCCGACGCCGATGTCGATCGCGGGCGAGATCGAGGCCCGCAAGCTGCGGCAGCAGCGCCTTCACCGCGTCGACGGTCGAGATGATGTTGGCGCCGGGCTGGCGGTAGAGGATGATCAGCACCGCCGGCTTGCCGTTGGCGAGGCCGGAATTGCGCAGGTTCTCGACGCCGTCGGTGACTTCGCCGACATCGGAGAGATGCACCGGCGCGCCGTTGCGGTAGGCGACGATCAGCGATTTGTAGTCGTCGGCCTTGTTGGCCTGGTCGTTGGCGTAGATCTGGTAGCGCTGGTCGCCGACATCGATGCCGCCCTTCGGGCTGTGGGCGTTGGCGCTGGAGAGCGCCGCGCGCACGTCTTCGAGCCCGATGCCGTATTTGAAGAGCGCCTGAGGGAATGAGCTCGACGCGCACCGCCGGCAGCGAACTGCCGCCGACCACGACCTCGCCGATGCCCTCGACCTGCGACAGCTTCTGCGCGAGCACGGTCGAGGCGGCGTCATAGAGATCGCCGCGGGTCGCGGTGTCCGAGGTCAGCGTCAGGATCAGGATCGGCGCGTCGGCCGGATTGACCTTGCTGATAGGTCGGATTGCTGCGCAGGCTGGTCGGCAGGTCGGCGCGCGCCGCGTTGATCGCGGCCTGCACGTCGCGCGCCGCGCCGTTGATGTCGCGGTTAAGCCCGAACTGCAGCGTGATGCGCGCCGAGCCGACCGTGCTCGTGCGAGGTCATCTCGGTGACATCGGCGATCTGGCCGAGATGCCTCTCGAGCGGGCTCGCGACGGTGGTCGCGACGTCCTGCGGGCTCGCGCCGGGCAGCGTGGCCTGCACCGAGATGGTCGGGAAATCGACCTGCGGCAGCGGCGACACCGGCAGCTTGAAGAACGCCACCGCGCCGGCCGCCGCCAGGCCGAAGGTCAGCAGCGTCGTTGCGACCGGCCGGCGGATGAAGGGTGTTGACGGGCCCATGGCTCAATGCGCCTCGCTCGGCCGGTGCGGCGCTCGCGGGCCGTGCCGCCGAAGCGGATGGCGAGACGGTCGAACCAGAGATAGATCACCGGCGTCGTGAACAGCGTCAGCATCTGGCTGACGATCAGGCCGCCGACGATGGAGATGCCGAGCGGATGGCGCAGCTCCGAGCCGGCGCCGGTGCCGACCATCAGCGGCAGCGCGCCGAGCACCGCGGCCATGGTCGTCATGAGGATCGGGCGGAAGCGCAGCAGGCAGGCCTGGTAGATCGCCTCGCGCGGCGGCTTGCCTTCGTTGCGCTCGGCATCGAGCGCGAAGTCGATCATCATGATCGCGTTCTTCTTGACGATGCCGATCAGCAGAATGATGCCGATGATGGCGACGATGGTGAGGTCCTGCCGGCCACCATCAGCGCCAGCAGCGCGCCGATGCCGGCCGACGGCAGGGTCGAGAGGATCGTGACGGGATGGATGAAGCTCTCATAGAGCACGCCGAGCACGATATAGACGGTGACGATCGCGGCCAGGATCAGGAACAGCTGGTTCGACAGCGAGGACTGGAAGGCGAGCGCCGCGCCCTGGAAGCTGGTGATGACGCCGAGCGGCTGGCCGATGTCGATCTGCGCCTGCTTGATCGCCGGCGACCGCATCGCCGAGCGAAGCGCCGGGCGCGAGGTTGAACGAGATGGTCGCCGCCGGGAATTGCCCGAGATGGGAGATCTGCAGCGGCGCGGTTTCCTCGCGGATCTTGGCCATCGCCGCCAGCGGCACCGGCGTCGAGCCGACCGAGGAGGGCAGGTAGATGTCCGACAGCGATTGCAGCGAGGTCTGCAGCGCCGGATCGGCCTCGAGGATGACGCGGTACTGGTTGGAATTGGTGAAGATGGTCGAGACGATGCGCTGGCCGAAGGAATCGTAGAGCGCGTTGTCGATGGTCGCCGGCGTGATGCCGAAGCGCGCCGCCTGGTCGCGGTCGATGTCGACGATAGACCGAGAGGCCCTGCGCCGCAATGTCGCTGGCGACGTCGGCGAATTCCGGCAGCGTGCGCGAGCTTGTCGACCAGCTTCGGCGTCCATTCGGCGAGCTGCGCGGGATCGGCGTCCTGCAGGATGAACTGGTATTGCGTCTTGGAGACGGTGCCTTCGATGGTCAGATCCTGCACCGGCTGCATGTAGAGCGTGATGCCGGTCAGCGCGCTGGTCGCGTTCTTGATCCGCTGCATGACGGTCGCGATGTCGGACTTGCGCTGGTCATGCGGCTTGAGGTTGATCAGGATGCGGCCGCTGTTGAGCGTGGTGTTGGTGCCGTCGACGCCGATGAAGGAGGAGAGGCTGTCGACATCGGGGTCCTTCAGGATGATGCTGGCGAGCTCCTGCTGCCGCTCCGCCATCGCGGCATAGGAGACCGATTGCGGCGCTTCGGAGATCGCCTGGATCACGCCGGTAGTCCTGCAGCGGGAAGAAGCCCTTCGGGATCACGACATAGAGATAGCGCGGTCAGCGCGAAGGTGCCGAGCGCGACCAGGAGCGTAAGCGTCTGGCGATCGAGCACCCAGTTCAGCATGTGGCCATAGATCTCGATGACCTAGTCGAAACCTTCGCGGCTCCGGCGCTGGAACGCGTTCTCCTGCGTCTGCGGTTTCGGCCTTGAGCAGCTTGGCGCAGGCCATCGGCACCAGGGTCAGCGACACCACGGCCGAGATCAGGATCGTCACCGACAGCGTGATGGCGAATTCGCGGAACAGGCGGCCGACCACGTCGCCCATGAACAGCAGCGGGATCAGCACCGCGATCAGCGAGACCGTCAGCGAGATGATGGTGAAGCCGATCTGCTCGGAGCCTTTCAGCGCGGCCTGCAGCGGGCTGTCGCCTTCCTCGATGTAGCGCGAGATGTTCTCGATCACGACGATGGCGTCGTCGACCACGAAGCCGGTCGCGATGGTCAGCGCCATCAGCGACAGATTGTTGAGGCTGAAGCCGAGCAGGTACATCGCGCCGAACGTGCCGACCAGCGACAGCGGCACCGACAGGCTCGGGATCAGCGTGGCGCGCGCGTTGCGCAGGAACACGAAGATCACCAGCACGACCAGGATGCACCGCGAGCGCCAGCTCGAATTCGACGTCGCGCACCGAGGCGCGGATGGTGATGGTGCGGTCGGTCAGGATGGTGAGGTCGATGGCGGCCGGCAGCGACGCCTGCAACTGCGGCAGCAGCGCCTTGATGCCGTCGACCACCGCGATGACGTTGGCGCCGGGCTGGCGCTGGATGTTGAGGATGATCGCCGGCGTCTCGTTCATCCAGGCGCCGAGCTTGTCGTTCTGCGCGCCGTCGACGACGTCGCCGACATCGGTGAGCCGCACCGGCGAGCCGTTCTTGTAGGCGACGATCAGCGAGCGGTAGTCGTCGGCGTTCCGGATCTGGTCGTTGGCGTTGATGGTGTAGGCGCGCATCGGGCCGTCGAAATTGCCCTTCGGCGTATTGACGTTGGCGTTGCCGAGGGTGGTGCGCAGATCGTCGATGTTGAGGCCGTAGGCCGCGAGCTTGCGGATGTCGGCCTGGATGCGCACCGCCGGCCGCTGGCCGCCGCTGAATGCTGACGAGGCCGACGCCGGGCAGCTGCGAGATCTTCTGCGCCAGCCGCGTGTCGGCGAAATCCTCGACCTGCGGTCAGCGGCATGGTCTTCGAGGTCAGGCCGAGCGTCAGGATCGGCGCGTCGGCCGGATTGACCTTGGCGTAGATCGGCGGCGCCGGCAGGTCGGAGGGCAGCAGGTTGCCGGCGGCGTTGATCGCGGCCTGCACTTCCTGCTCGGCGACGTCGAGCGAGATCGTCAGGCCGAATTGCAGCGTGATGACCGAGGCGCCGGCCGAGCTGATCGAGCTCATCTGGTTCAGGTTCGGCATCTGGCCGAACTGCACTTCCAGCGGCGCGGTGACCGACGAGGTCATCACGTCGGGGCTGGCGCCGGGATAGAAGGTCTGCACCTGGATGGTCGGGTAATCGACTTCGGGCAGCGCCGCGAGCGGCAGGAAGCGGAACGCCAGCATGCCCGACAGCATGATGGCGATCATCAGCAGCGTGGTCGCGACCGGCCGCAGAATGAACGGCTGCGACGGGCTCATTGTTTTGGCTCGCCCGCTTCTTCGGCTCGCTGTTGCTTCTTGCCTCGCCGTCCGGAACGCCGCCTCTTGCCGCCGCCGCCGGCCTTGTCGCCGCCCTGGCCGCGCGGAGCCGCGGCCGGGTTGATTGGCGTCGGCCTCGGCGCGGACGATGACCTTGGCGCCTTCGCGCAGCTTGTCGGCGCCGTCGATCACGATGCGGTCGCCGGGCTGCAGGCCGGACAGCACCTCGACGCGGTCGCCGTCGGTGACGCCGAGCTTCACCGGGCGCACCGAGACCGTGCTGTCGGCCTTGACGAGATAGACGAAGGTGCCGGGCACGCCGCGCTGGATGCCCGCGGTCGACATCGTCACCACGTCCTTGTGGGTGTCGAGCAAGAGGCGGATATTGACGAACTGGTTCGGGATAGAGCGTCTTCGTTCTCGTTCGGGAATTGCGCGCGCAGCTTGATCGTGCCGGTGGTCGGATCGATCTGGCTGTCGAAGGTCGTCAGCGTGCCGTCGGCGAGCTTGTTGGCGCCGGAGCGATCGAGCGCGGTCACCGGCAGCATCGCGCCGGCCTGCAGCCGCTTGGCGATCGCCTGCAGATTGTCCTCGGGCACGGTGAACAGCACGCTGATCGGCTGCATCTGCGTGATCACGACGAGGCCGTTGGCGTCGCCCGGCGTGACGTAGTTGCCCTGGTCGACCTGACGCAGGCCGACGCGGCCGTCGAGCGGCGAGACGATCTTGGAGTAGGCGAGGTTGACCTCGGCGGCTTTCACCATGGCGCGGTCGGCTTCGACCGTGCCCTGATCCTGCGCCACGAGCGCGATCTGCGTATCCAGCGTCTGGTGCGGCACGGCGTTCTGCGCGGCGAGGCCCTGATAGCGCGCGAGGTCGACCTGCGCGCCCTTGAACAGCGCCTCGTCGCGCGCGAGATGGCCGCGCTGCTGGGCGAGCGCCGCCTCATAGGGCCGCGGATCGATCTCGGCGAGCAGGTCGCCCTTCTTGACCTCGTCGCCTTCCTTGAACACGATCTTGATCAGGTAGCCGCTGATCTGGGTGCGGATCGTGACGGTGGCGAGCGAGGTCACCGTGCCGAGCGCGTTGAGATTGATGCCGATGTCGCCCTTGCCGACCGTTTCCGGGACGATCGACATCGGCGCGCCGCCGAAGCGGCCGCCGCGTCCCGCCTCGGCTGCGGCGCGGCCTGCTGGCGCGTCCACCAGACGATGCCGGCGACCACCAGCAGCACCAAGAGCGCGGCCAGAACACGGTCCGGCCGCGAGCGCGGTTTGGTCGGCGGGCGCTGGTAGTCGGGAACTTTAGCGGGTGGCTTGACTGGCTGGTCCATGAGCCGTCGTCTGAATGAGGAACAGGAATCTTGCGTCTTCGCAGTCTACTGCTTCCGCAAGCGGCGGGACATTCCCAAGGACAACATTTTGAACAGTCAGGTTCAGGATTGTCGCATTAATATTCGGAAAGAATTGCGCTTTTTGACTTCGGCGTGACCGCGTGATCACGTTTGCGCAGCTTCACGCCAGACCGCCAATGCTTACAAATGGATGACACCGCGGCGCGCCGCATGCGCGACCGCATCCGTGCGGCCGGTGGCGTCGAGCTTGTCCAGGATCGAGCCGACATGGAACTTGGCGGTGTGGACGGAGATGCCGAGCTGCCGGGCGATTGCCTTGTTGGAGGCGCCCTCGGCCATCAGCGCCAGCACGTCGAGCTCGCGCGGGGTCAGCTCGACGTCGCGGCTCGTTTTTGGCCTGCGCGTCGCGCGCGACGATGGCGGCATCGGCCGCCTGCCCGGGTGCGGCGAGGGCAAGACCGGCGACGCCGCCGAGCAGGGAGGCAAGCCGGTCCGCCAGCGCGGGATCGTCGACCTCGATGGCAATCGTGATCGCGGGCGACGGTTCCTCGCTCACCGCTCCGGCCTCTCGCCGATGGTGAGCTTGAAGTTCACGGGTTCGTCAGCGCGCCGCACCGTGACATCCACCACCGAGCCGACGCTGTCGGGGCCGAGCGCGCGCAACAGCGCCCGCACGCTGGAAAGTTTTTCGTTGTTCCAGGAGACGATGACGTCGCCCTGTCGGATGCCCGCGGCTGCCGAGGGGCCGGTCTTGTCGACGCTCATCACCATGGCGCCGATGCCGTCGTCGAGCTTGACCGGTTGCAGGCCGAGACCAAGATAGCCGCGCGCGACGCGGCCGTGTGTCTCGAGCTTGGCGGCGACGCGTTCGATGGTCGCGGAGGGAATGACCAGCACACGGCGTGGCCCCAGCACGGCCATGCCGAAAGCTTCGCCCGCGGCATTCAATGCGAGACCGCCCTGGTGGCTATAGGGCAGCCGCACATCGAGCTCGATCCGCGCATCGATGTCGCCGCCGCGAAGGCTGCGCCAGCGCTCGCCCACGAGCGATACCGCGCCAAGCGCCGCCGTTGGCGTGCCGCGCTCGGCGGCGACGACAACGTTGAGCGCGCCGAGCGCCGGCACGTGAGACGAGAGCATTGCCGGCGCAAGCCCGGCGCTGTCGAAGCGGAGCAGGGCGATGTCGGTGGTGTGGTCGCGCCCGGCAATGGTCGCGGTGCGCGAAGTGCCGTCGGAGAGCTTGATTGCGACCTCGCCTTCCTCCGCCAGCGCCTCGTCGGCGGTGACGACAAGGCCCGCCTTCCAGACAAAGCCTGTGGCGCGTGAGCGGCGCGAATGCACGGAGACGATCGAAGGCCGCGCCTTCGCGACGACGCCTTCAAGCGCGGTGGAAAAAGATGGGAGAATGGTTGCCGGATCGGACATGGGAAGTCTCCAGTTAGGTTGGGCCTAATCTGGGACTTCGCAAGTGCTCTGCGAAACTGCCCGGATGGGCGGGCTACCTATCCCGCGACAGCGAGCTGGCCGCCGTACTTGGCGCGCAGCTCTGTCTTGAGCAGCTTGCCGGTCGCGGTATGCGGCAGCAACTCCACGAAGATCACATCATCCGGCATCCACCATTTGGCAATGCGGGTCGACAGGAATTCCAGGATCGATTCCTTGGTCGGATGCGTGCCGGGCTTGGGTTGCACCAAGAGCAGCGGCCGCTCCTGCCATTTCGGATGCGGGATCGCGATGACGGCGGCCTCAAACACGTCGGGATGCGAGACTGCGAGATTCTCGATCTCGATCGAGGAGATCCATTCGCCGCCGGACTTGATGACGTCCTTCAGACGATCGGTCAGTTGCACATAGCCGTCGGGATTGATGGTCGCGACATCGCCGGTGCCGAACCAGCCGTCGTCGTCGACGACCTTGCCGCCTTCGCCCTTGAAATAGCCCGATATCACCCAGTTGCCGCGCACCTTGAGCTGGCCGACCGTCTGGCCGTCGCGCGGCAGGGGCTTGCCATCCTCATCAGCGACGCGCAGTTCGACGCCAAATATCTGGCGTCCCTGCTTGACCTGCATGTCGACGATCTCACCCGGGGTCGCGCCTTCATGGCTGGCGAGCGGCGAGCCGAGCGTGACGAGCGGGCTCGTCTCCGTCATGCCCCAGGCATGCAGCAGGAAGACGCCGAGCAGATCGCGGAATTTCTCGATCGTGGCGCGGGGTGCTGCGGTGCCGCCCGAGAAGACGAGCTTCAGTTTCAGCTTCGACAGATCGAGTTTGGCACGGTTGTTTTCGACATAGGCGAGGAAGTTGAGCCAGATCGTCGGAATGCCGCCGGCCTTGGTGCAGCCTTCCTGCTCGAGCAGCATGTAGATGCTTTCCGGATCGAGCTTCGGTCCGGGCAGGACCAGCTTGGCGCCGCACATCGCCGCCGAAAACGGCAGGCTCCAGGCGTTGGCGTGGAACAGCGGCACGATCACCAGGATCGAATCCTTGGCCGACAGCGCAAAACCGTCGGCCGCGCAGGCGGCGAAGGCATGCAGCACGGTCGAGCGGTGGCTGTAGAGAACGCCCTTGGGATTGCCGGTCGTGCCGGACGTGTAGCAAAGCGTGCAGGCGGTGTTCTCGTCGAACTGCCGGCCATTCGTAGTCGGCTGACGCCTTTGCCAGCAGCGTCTCGTAGCACAGCAGATTGCCGACCTTGGTGGCGGGCATGTCCTTTTCGTCGCACAGCGCGATCCAGCCGCGCACCAGCGGCAGCTGCGGCGCGAGCTGCTCGACCAGCGGCGTGAAATCGGGATCGAAGAAGACGTAGCCGTCCTCGGCATGGTTGATGATGTAGACGAGCTGCTCGATGAACAGGCGCGGATTGACGGTGTGCAGCACACGGCCCGAGCAGGTCACGCCATAATAGATTTCAAGATGCCGCCACGAATTCCAGGCCAGCGTCGCGACGCGGTCGCCCGGGCCGATGCCGAGCGCAGTGAGCGCATTGGCGAGGCGCTTGGCGCGTGTCGCGACCTGGCCGTAATTGGAGCGGTGCATGACGCCCTTCGGATCGCGCGAGACGATCTCGGTTTCCGCGTGCCAGGTCGCGACATAGTCGACCATGTCCGAGATCAGGAGCGGCCGGTTTTGCATGAGCCCGAGCATGGTGCCTCCCTCCTGAACGTTTCCTCGGTCAGCCGGCGTCCTGTTGTTTTTGTTCTGCCGGACGCAAGATGATGGGCATCATTAAGCCCCATGGGACCGGCGCAAGTCCAGCCCTGCGCGAACCTTCGCGAACGATCATTAGGTGGATTGCAGGACGTCGCTGCTCTTCCGGCGCGCCAATGCGGAGGAAATGTTGCGCTCGGTGAGGTCCATCAGCCGGTGCATCGCGGCGCGGGCGCCATCGGGGTTGCGGGCCCAGATCTCGTCGAGTATCGCGCGGTGATAGGGCAAGCTCTTGCGCGGCGCGCCAGGGTTGAGCGTCGACAGTTCGAACGACATCCGCAGCGCCGCTTCGACGGTGGCGCCGAACGCGACCAGGAATTCGTTGCCGGTCGCGGTCAGGATGCCGCGGTGGAAGCGCAGGTCGGGCTCGGAATAGGCGCTGCTGTCCATGCCGGCCGCGTCCATCTCGCGATAGGCGCGCTCGATCCGCGCGAGATCGGCGTCCGAGCCGCGCTCGGCGCAGATCGCGCTGGCCTCGGGCTCGACGATCCGCCGCACCTGCAAGAGTTGCCGCGCGAACTCCTCGCTTGGGCGTTGCGCCCACGTCCATTCCAGAAGCTCGGCATCGAGCATGTTCCAGTTGATGCGTTCGCGCACGTGGGTGCCGGCCTTCTGCCGCGCGGCGATCAGCCCCTTCGCCTTCAGGATCGACAGCGATTCCCGGATCGAGGTGCGGCTGACGTCGAACTGCGAGGCGAGCTCGATCTCGCGCGGCAGCGTAAAGCCTTCCTGCCAGACGCCGGTCACGATCAGGTTGGCGATTTCGCGCGCCACGTGGTTGCCCGGCTGGCGCGCCTCGGTCGGCTTTGGCAACTCGTGATCTCGGTAAAATATTGTCTGATTTATTACGGATACGTGTCGATCGTATCCTGAATTACAAGTCATATGGAAGCGATTTGGCTTTTGACAGCCAGATTTTATGTCGGTCATATTAGCGAAAACAGACGAGGGAGGGTGCCCGTGGCCAGCCGCAACTTGACCGGTTCGATGCGGCCGTTCAGCCGAAGGACCATGCTTAAAGCCAGCGCGGCAACGCTCGGCGCGGCAGTCTTCCCGCTGCCGGCGATCGCGCAATCCAAGCCATTTGCCGGCGTCACGCTGCACGGCGCCTCCTTCCAGCACCGCTTCTTCACGCTGCTGCAGAACTACATTCCCGAGTTCGAGGACAAGACCGGGATGAAGGTCGACCTGCAGCTCTCGGCTTTCCCGGTCTACAACCAGCAGGCCAATCTCGAATTGTCGTCGGGCGGCTCGGCCTACGATTTCGTCAACGTCACCTTCATCCTCGCCGCGCGCTGGGTCGCCGCGGGCCTGCTCGCCAATCTCGACGAGTTCACCGGCGATCCCAATTTGACGCCGGCCGAATGGAATCCAAAGGACTTCGTCGAGGGCGCGCAGGTGCCCTATCGCGACGCCAAGGGAGCTACTTACGGCTATTCCTGGGAAGGCGGCGCCATGCTGATGGGGCTGTCGCGCATGGATCTGATGGAGAAGAAGGGGCTGAAGATCCCGAAGACCTTTGCCGAGCTGCAGCAGGTCTGCGCGGAGATCAACGGCACCGACGGGGTCAACGGCATCGTCTCGTTCCAGCTGCATCACTGGAATCTGCCGCCCTACATGCAGGGCTTTGGCGGCAACATGTTCCGCAATCCGCCCTCTGATATCATGCCCGCGCTCAACACGCCGCAGGCGATCGAGGCGATCGAGTTCTACGCCAATCTGCTGAAGAACGCGCCGAAGGGCGTGCTGACCTATACCGAGGACCAGGCGCGGCAGTCGCTGCTCACCGGCCGCTCCAACATCTTCATCCACTCCAGCGCCTGGGTGACGCCGATCCTGATGTCGGAAGAGAGCAAGGTGAAGGACACCTCGCGCGTGGTGCGGATGCCCGCCGGCCCTGTCGCCGACCATCCGGCGTCCAACAGCCAGGGGCTCGGCATTCCCAAGAACGCCAAGAACAAGAAGGCGGCGTGGGAGTTCATCAAATGGGCGCTGAGCCCGGAGATCTCGATGCGGCTGGTCAAGGAGCACGGCCATTCCTCGATCTGTCGCAGTTCGGTGATCCAGAGCGAGGAGTATCGCAAGCTCAACATCGTCAACGGCCAGGATCTCGGCGCGCTCTATCTCGAAGTGCTGGAGCTGCCGGCCAAGGGCCAGAACTACATGGCGTATCGTACGGTGAAAGAATTCCCTGTTGTCGGCGACGTCCTGAACAAGGCGTTCGAGCAGGTCGCGACCGGACAACTTGCCGCGCGCGACGCCATGAACGCGGCGCAGGACCAGGCGATTGCCAGTCTTCGCCGCGCCGGGACCGCACTTTGACGGAACAGGGACTGCTCGACGCCGAGCGCCGCCGTTTCAACCGCCTCGCGCTGGCGCCTAGCCTGATCGTGCTGTTCCTGATCGCCGGCCTGCCGGCGCTTTATCTGCTCGCCGTGAGTTTCACGCCGTTTCAGCTGACCGAGCCCGGCTCGGCCACCAATTTCTCCGCGCCGCTCCGCAATTACGGCCTGCTTCCCGGCGATCCCCGCTTCGTCAATTCGCTGTGGGTGCAGGCGAAGCTTTCGTTCTGGGGCGTCGCGTTCCAGGTGTTGTTGGGCATGCTGCTGGCGCTGCTGCTCAACGTGCCATCGCGCTTTGTCGAGTTCGCGCGGACCTTCTTCCTGATCCCGATGGTGCTGCCGCCGATCGTGGTCGCCGTGATCTGGAAGCTGATCTACACGCCCGACATCAGCCCGCTGTATTACGCCGCAAGCCTTCTCAACATTGCGTTGCCGTCGCTGACATCAAGCGTCGACTTCGCGCTGATCTCGATCATCATCGCCGATACCTGGGAATGGCTGCCTTTCACCTTCCTGATGGTGTTGGCTGCGCTGCAGACCATTCCGGAAGAATACTCCGAAGCCGCGCTCGTCGATGGTGCCAACCGCTTCCAGATCTTCTGGTACGTCACGCTGCCCTTCATCGCGCCGATCCTGCTGATCTCGGGCATGTTCCGCCTGATCGACAGCGTCAAAGCCTTTCCGCTGATCTTCCTGCTCACCGGCGGCGGACCGGGCAGCGTCACCGAAGTCACCAACTACTACGCCTATCTCTTGGCCTTCGACACCAACGAGATCGGCTATTCCAGCGCGGTCACCGTGGTGATGCTGCTGCTCGTCGCCGCCGTCAGCCTGGGCCTGGTCTGGATGGGCAAGCGCCGGGAGGGATTGGCGTGAGCGAATCCTCGTCCCGGCGCGCGGGGGCGGGGCGGCATGTCGCGATCGCGGTGACGCTGGTCGTGCTGCTGCTGCCGTTCCTCTGGCTGTTGCAGATGAGCTTCAAGACCAACGACCAGATCCTGCAGTTTCCGCCGCCGCTGATCTTCACGCCGACGCTTTCGAACTACACTTCGCTCTGGCACAGCGCGTTCTCGGCTTCCTTCGTCAACAGCCTGCTGAGCGCATCGTTTTCGACCGCGCTCGCTTTGCTGTTTGGCGTACCTGCGGCCTATGCGCTGTCGAAATGGGTCGGCAGGGGCAAACACACGCTGAGCTTTGCCATTCTCGTCACACGCATGGCGCCGCCGATCGCCTTCACCATTCCCTTCTTCCTGTTCTATCGCTGGATTGGCTTGCTCGACACTGTCACGGGTCTCGTGCTGGTCTACACCAGCTTCAATCTGCCGCTGGTGGTCTGGATGATGCAGCCATTTTTCGAGACGGTGCCGGCCTCGCTGGAGGAGGCGGCACTGGTCGACGGCGCGCGCACGCATACCATCTTCATCCGCATCGTGCTGCCGATGGTCGCGCCCGGCATCGCCGCAACCGCGATCCTCTGCTTCCTCTACGCCTGGAACGATTTCTTCTTCGCGCTGATCCTGACCCGCACCAATGCGCGCACCGCCCCGGTCGCCGTCGTCAATTTCATGAATTACGAGGGCTGGGAATGGGGCAAGATCGCCGCCGGCGGCTCGCTGGTGATGGCGCCGGTCCTGATCTTTGCGCTTGCCGTGCGGCGCTATCTCGTCAGTGGGCTGACGGCGGGTGCCGTAAAAGGGTAAAGGAGCAGCTTCCGATGGTCGTTTCCTGGAAGCGCGGCATGAGTGAAGACAGACATACCATTAGCGGCGATAGCGTCACCGCCACCGTGCTCGCCCACGGCGCCGAATTGTGCTCGCTGAGGACGGCAGCGGGACTCGAACTGTTGTGGCAAGCCGGTCCCGAATGGCGGCGCCATGCACCGCTGTTGTTTCCGATCGTCGGCAGGTTGAAAGGCGATCGGCTGCACCATCGCGACAAATCCTGCCCGATGACCCAACACGGCTTTGCGCGGGATAGCCGCTTTGAATGGGTCGAGCGCGGACAGGATTCGTGCCGGCTCTTGCTCGCCGACAACTCTGATACGCGCTCGCGCTACCCCTTCGCGTTTCGCCTCGCAGTTACCTACACATTGCACGAGGCCGATCTCGACGTCGCGCTGGAGATCGAAAATCCCGGCGATGAGATGTTGCCGGCATCGGTCGGCGGGCATCCCGCTTTCAGCTGGCCTTTACTGCCGGGCTTGGCCAAGGAAAGTTACAGCCTGGCTTTCTCCGATGAGGAGACGGCACCGATCCGGCGTCTGAAGGACGGCTTGCTGCGTGCTGAGCCTGAGCCGATCCGATTCTGGGCAAGAGCCTCGCGTTGTCCGAGCGGCTGTTCGAGGAAGACGCCATCATTCTCGACCGGCCCGCCAGCACGTCGGTGCGCTTTGCCGCCGATCGGGGACCCTCGCTCGAAATTTCCTGGGAGGGTTTCCGCGAGCTCGGAATCTGGTCCAAGCCGGGCGGCGCGCCGTTTCTCTGCATCGAGCCCTGGCGCGGCTTTGCCAGCCCGGCGGACTTTGACGGCGAATTTGCCGACAAACCCGGCCTGATGCACATCAAGCCGGGCGAGAGGCGCACGCTGAACTATCGCATCCGCGTGCGTTAGCTCGTCACGCCATCGCGGCGACGCGTCCGAGCAGGGCATCGAACGCCGCGCGCAAGGCGGCTTGCGGACTGGAAGCGCCCGAGCGACTGCGCCAGGCGACATAGCCGTCGGGGCGAACCAGCACCGCGCCGTCGGCATCGATGCCGTAAGCCAGTTGCCATTTGCCGTCGGGGTCGCTGACCTCGCCGTCGCTGCCGATGACATAGCTGATCAGCGGCGGCCATGACGGGCCGGCCGCTTGCGCCGCGCGCTGCCACGCCGCGCCATCGGCGCCCGCGAGCAGCACGAAATGCGGTCCGATCAGGTCGACGGTCGAGATCTGCTCATTGCCGCGCTTGAGCCAGACATGCGGCGCGCGGCTGCCGGGCCGCGCCGCGGGCAGATATTCGGTGACGGGATCATCGATCGCCGCCGGCGGCGTACCGTCGGGCACGACCGCCGTCGAATTCATAACTGGCACGCCAAAGATCAGGCCCTGTTCGGTCGAGGAATTCGCGTCGCGGCAGCACGCCGCTCTGCCGTTCGGTGCGTCCCATCGACATCGCGTTGGCGAGCGCGTTTCTCGTCGTGATCTCGGCGAGTGGCTGGCGCTCGTCATGATAACTGTCAAGCAGCGCCTCATCGGCGTTGCCGCGCAGCACGGCAGCGATCTTCCAGGCGAGGTTATGAACGTCCTGCACCCCGGTGTTGAGGCCGAAACCGCCGGTCGGCGGCATTTCATGCGCCGCGTCGCCTGACAGGAACACGTTGCCGACGCGGTAGCGGTCGGCCACGATTGCGGACGCCTCCCATGGGCTGACGCCGAGCACCTCGACGGGGATGTCCGGCATGCCGATGCCCTTGCGGATCAGGCTCGCGCAAAATTCCGGCGTGAAATCCTCCGGTGTCCAGCCGAATTTCGAGGAGCTGTGGATCAGGAAACCCCAGCGATCCCTGCCGTTGATGGTGAGGAACGTGGCGCGCAGATCTTCCTGCTCGACAAAATAAAGCGCGGCCGGGCGATCCTTGACCCACTGGGTGAGCTCGGCGTGGAACAGGATGTTGACGCTGTCGTAGACTTTCTCTTCGCCGATCATCTTGACGCCGAGCGCGCGCCGCACCCGGCTTTGCGCGCCTTCGGCCGAGATCAGATAGCGCGCGGTGAACGGCGTCTCTTCGCCGGTGGTGCGATCGGTCAGCATGCCGGTGACGCCGCCTGGTGTTTGCGTGAACGACGTCATCTCGGTGTTGAAGCGCAGCTCTCCGAGGCCGGCGGCCTCCGCATAGCGGCGGATGACCGGTTCGAGATCGTCCTGCGCGCAGAGGCAATTCTTGACCGGCGTCACCGCCATGTTCTTGGCGACGGCGCGGCCGGGGACGCGGCGCTCGATCTCGCGGCCGCCGAGCGTCTCGGTCCAGACGATCAGTCCGGTGCCGCCTTCCGCGAGTCCTGCTGCGCGCACGGCTTGTCGATGCCGCATTGCCGGAAGACTTCCATGGTGCGGGCATTGATGCCGCGCGCTTTCGGCGTGCAGCGCCGTGCCGGGGTGGCGTTCGACCAGAAGCGAGCGCACGCCATGCTGGGACAGCAGCAGCGAGGCGGTGAGCCCGACCGGACCGCCGCCGGAAATCAGAACAGGAATGTCGAGCATTTTGCTTGTCCTTTTTCGTTGGCTGTCTTTCGAGCTCAGTGCAGGATATCCATCGGCTTGCCATGCGGCTCGCGGCGGAAGGCGACGATGGCGATCAGCGCCGCGAATTCACAGGCGGCCAGGAACAGGAAGGCCGGTGCGATCGCGTCGGCGGTTGCCTTCGGCGAGACCACGTCATTGCTGCCCGCGATCAGAGCGAGGCACACCGGTCCCAGGATCTTGCCGACGCCATTGGAGGCCTGCGCCAGCCCGAACGCGCGTCCGCCGAGCGAGACCGGAAACACCTCGACCACATAGGGCGAGATGTTGGAGAACATGCCGCTATAGAACGCCGCGCCAAACACGATCAGCAGCGCAAACACCGACCAGCTCGCCGACGAACTCGCGATAGAAAGTGAAGATCGAGAGCATGATCACGCAGGAGATCGCCGTGCCGATAATGGCGGCGCCGCGGCGGCCGATATAGAGCGGCAGCACCGAGAACAGCACGCGGCCGAGCAGCGAGGAGATGCCCGACATAGACGAAGTAATGCGCCGCCTCATGCGGCGCTGATCTTGAGCAGCTGCGACAGGATGGTCGGACCCCAGAGGGCACGCCATAGGTGCCGGTCGAAATGCCGACCCAGATGACGACGACCCACCAAAAGCGTTCTGGTCCCAGCAGTTCGAGCATGGAGCCCGATTTTTCTTCGCCGGCTCAACCGCGTTCGGCAGCGAGATGCTGCTCTCGGGGATGCCGAGCAGTTTGGCGGCCTCGCGCCGCGCGTCTTCGTTGCGGCCGCGCGACAACAGCCAGCGCACCGGATTCCGGCACAATCACCAGGATCAGGAGCGACGTGATGATCGGTGCCGCGCCGGTGGCGGCCACGCCGCGCCAGCCGATCACCGGCAACAGGCCCGCCGAGATCATCGCCGCGAACATGGTGCCGAGCGCGACCGGCACCACCATCATGCTGGAGACGAAGGTGCGGTAGCGTGTCGGCGTGATCTCGACGATCAGCGGATTCTGCGCCGTGGTTGCCGCCATCGAGCCGCAGCCGACGACGAAGCGCAACAGCGAGAACTGGATCCAGGCGCCGTCGGGGATCAGCGCGTAGCCGGCCGCGCCAAGCGCAAAGAAGAAGCCGCCGCCCCAGATCATCCTCTTGCGTCCGACGATGTCGGCAAAGCGTCCGCCGACATCGCGCCCACGATGGCGCCGACGCCCGAGGACGAGCAGCATCATCGCGCTCTGGCCGTAGGTCAGGTGCCAGCCGGGCGCCAGCACCGAGACCAGATAGCCGACCAGGAAGAAGTCGTAGAACTCGAACATCTCCTGCAGGACGATCGAGCACGATCGTCGCGTAGTAGCGCGGCGTCAGTCTTGATTTTTCGAGTTGTCGAGCCAGTCTTGCGCGGCGTTGGTGGAATTGTCCTGTGTCGAGTAGTCTGTGGCGAGTTGTCTTGGCGATCCTCGGACCGTGCCTACATTCCTTCGACGGCGCCTTGCGCGTCGAGCGTCACATCCGCCATTTCTCTCCCCGGACGCCCGGCTGCCGCCGTCATGCGCGGCGGTTCGAGATGCCGAGCGATCCGCTCTAAAAATTAGCACCGACTGTTTGATTGCGATAATATCGAATTGTCATCAGTTTGATCGAAATCGGCATCAATCTGAAAATGGATCTGCGCCAGTTCCGCTACTTCATCCAGGTCGCGCGGCGGGAGAATTTCCGCAAGGCCAGCGAGGATTTCGCGTCGCGCAATCGGCGCTGACGCGGCAGATCCAGCTCCTTGAGCAGGAATTGGGATTTCTGCTGTTCGATCGCGTCAAGCGCGGCGTCCGGCTGACCGCGGCGGGCCAGCGCCTGCTCGAACGCTCGCAGCATCATTCTCGGCGAGGTCGACCGGCTGAAGGAGACCTTGCAGATCGAGGCGCATGTGCCGAGCGGGCCGGCGTCGCTGGCGGCGCCGCCGTCGATCGGCCGGCTGTTGTTCAGCCGGCTCGCGCAGACTTTCCTGAAATCCTATCCGAAGGTGCAGCTCAGCCTGGTCGAGGGATGGACATCGAACGCGCATGGGCCAGCTTCGCCGCGGCGAGCTCAGCCTTGCCATCGTCACCGACCCGCCGCCCGATCCTCTGCTCGAGTACACCCATCTCTTCACCGAATCGATCTACCTGGTCGGCCGTCCCGACGATGCCCGGCTGAAGAAGCGCAGCCTCGAGGTGAAGAGCCTCGGCGATCTGCCGCTGGTCATGACCAGCAAGCAGCAACCGCTCGCGCCAGTTGATCGAGAACTCCGCCGCGCGTGAAGGCGTCCGACTCGACGTCCGGCTGGAGCTGGAAAGCGGCGAAACCCTGCAGCAGTTGCTGCTGAGCGGGCGGATCTACGGGCTGTTGCCCTATTCCTCGATCTTGAGGTGCGCAGACGCGGCGGCTCGGCGCCGTGCCGATCCGGGGACTGGCGATGACGCGTTATCTTGCGAAGAGCCGGAGCGAAGTCACCTCGATTGCGTGCGAAACGCTGGAGAAGACCGTGATGTCGCGAGATGCGCGAGCTGGCCAAGCGCGTCAGTGCGCGCGAACGCGGATGAGAAATTGAGGTTTCGCCGATCAACAACGCGTGTTACGGCGCCGCACGCTCATGCTGTTTCTTGACAGGAAGGCGCGAAGCCGTTTCCTTCATCCATATCTCAGGGCGGTTTGAACATCCATCGACAATGCAAGACGAAGCAGCAGTGTTGAGACGGCGCGACCTGCTTTCGCTGATTGGGGCGATGGCGGGCAGCGCCGCGATGTATCACGCGATGACGAGCCTCGGTTTCGCCTCGGAATCGCGCTATCGCGGGCCGATCCGAAGCTCGAAGGCGATCCGAAGGGCGCCTCGGTATTGGTCCTCGGCGCCGGGCTTGCCGGCATGACGGCGGCGCTCGAGCTGCGCAACGCCGGCTATCAGGTCCAGGTGCTGGAGTTCAACAGCCGCGCCGGCGGCCGTAACTGGACGCTGCGCGGCGGCGACAGTTTTACCGAGCTTGGCGGCGCGACGCAGACCTGCGAGTTCGAGCCGGGGCTCTACATCAATCCCGGGCCCTGGCGGATTCCCTATCACCACCGCGCGCTGCTCGATTATTGCCGGCGGCTCAACGTCGCGCTCGAGCCTTTCATCCAGCTCAATCACAATGCCTATCCTGCACGCCTCGCGCGCATTCGGCGGCGCGCCGCAACGCATCCGCGCGGTGAAGGCCGATTTCCAGGGGCAGGTGTCGGAACTGCTCGCCAAGGCGACGAGACAGGGCAAGCTCGACGAGGCCGTCACCAGGGAAGACCAGGAAATCCTGCTGCAGGCGCTGCGCTCCTGGGGCGCGCTCGACCGCAACTATAATTACAACGCCAGCCTGTTCTCCTCCGACCTATCGCGGCTATGCGAGCGCGCCGGGCGGCGGGCTGTCGGCGATGCCGGTGCCGAGCGAGCCGGTGGCGCTGTCGGACATCCTGAAATCGCAGCTGTGGCGCTATTTGCAGAATTTCGCCAACTACAATTTCCAGACCACGATGTTCCAGCCGGTCGGCGGCATGGACATGATCGGCAAGGCGTTTGCGAAGGAGCTTGGCGACGTCATCCGCACCAACGCCAAGGTCACGAAGATCCAGCAGAACGACATGTTGCGTGACCGTCACCTTTGTCGACACGGAAAACCCGCGATCGTGCAGACCGCAACCGCGCGATTGGTGCGTCTGCACCATTCCGCTTTCGATCCTGAGCCAGCTGCCGCTCGACGTCAGCCCGGCGATGAGAGCGGCGATCGACGCCGTTCCCTATGCCGGCGTCGGTCAAGATCGGGCTGCAATTCAAGCGCCGCTTCTGGGAGGAGGATGACGCGATCTATGGCGGCATCAGCTACACGGATTTGCCGATCCGCCAGATCGCCTATCCCAACACCGGCTATCAACCGCGCGGCCGCGGCGTGCTGCTCGGCGCCTATCTGTTCGACGGCGCCAATGCCTATGAATTTTCCGCGATGCCGCCCGACGAGCGCGTCGCGCGCGCGGTCGAGTTCGGATGCGGCGCTGCATCCGCAATATAAATCGAGTTCGAGAACGGCATCGCGGTGGCCTGGCATCGCGTGCCGTTCACGCTCGGCTGCAGCGGCGACTGGTCGGACGATGCGCGCAAGGACCATTACGCCGATCTCTGCCAGATCGACGGCCGCATCGTGCTCGCCGGCGAGCACGCTTCCGCGCTGCCGGCCTGGCAGGAGGGCGCGATCCTGTCCTCGCTGGATGCGATCACGCGGCTGCATGAGCGGGTGGTGAAGACATGATGCTTCGCTCCGCACCCTCGGGCTCGCAGCATCGCTGGCGCTGGTCGCGAGTGCCGCACTCGCGCAGGAAGGCCAGCGCACCTTCAGCTCGGGCTATCGCTTTGTCGAGATGAGCGGTGAAGAGCTCTACAACAATGTCTGCCGCGCCTGTCACATGATGGATGCCAGGGGCGCGAGCGGCGCTGGGACCTATCCGTCGCTCGCCGCCAACCCCAATCTGGAAGCGGCCGGCTATCCCATGACGATGGTGATCCATGGCCGGCGCGCCATGCCGCCCTTCGGCGACATGATGAACGATGCCCAGATCGCCGCAGTGGTGAATTATCTGCGAACGCATTTCGGCAACAACTATACCGACATCGTGACCGCGCAGGATGTGAGCGACGCGCGGCACTGAACGAAGAGGGGGCGAACATGAAGCTGCGAATAGTCCTGCTGCTCGCCGCGCTGCCGGCGGTGATACCGGCTAGCGCGCCGGCCGAAGTCATGCGGCATCCGATTCCCAATTCGACATTTCCGATTGCGCAGGCCGTGCAGGTCACGGGGCCGGTCACGACCTACTATGTCAGCGGCCAGGTTCCGCCGGTCGTGAACAAGGATGCCGATCCTTCCAGCCTCGCAGCCTACGGCGACACCAAGACGCAGACCGTCGGTGCGCTCACCCGCATCAAGGGCATCCTGGAAGGGCTCGGCCTTTCCATGGGCGACGTCGTCAAGATGCAGGTATTCCTGGTCCACAGCCCGTCGGCGCCGATGGATTTCAAGGCCTTCATGGAGGGCTACACGCAGTTCTTTGGTGGCAGCCAGCCCAATCTGCCGGCGCGCTCGGTGCTCGGCGTCGCCTCGCTCGCCAATCCCGGTTTCCTTGTTGAAATCGAGGTGATTGCGGTGAAGGATGCGAAATAGCGGGGATCGCGCGGTGGGAGAGACGTCATGGCTCACAAGAAAAATCCGTCGCTCCTTCTTTCGACGGCGCTGTGCGTGTTGCTCGCGATCGCGGGCGCCGCCAAGGCGGACAACCTGACGCCGAACCAGCAGCTCGCGCATGACATCTACAAGGAACTGGTCGAGATCGACACCACGACCGCGACCGGCGACACCCAGCGCGCGGCGGAGGCGATGGCGGCACGGCTGAAGGCGGCCGGATTTCCCGGAGGAGGACGTGCATGCCTTCTCGCCCGCGCCGCACAAGGGCGATCTGGTGGCTCGTTTGCGCGGCACGGGCAAGCGCAAGCCGATCCTGCTGGTCGCGCATCTCGACGTGGTGCCGGCCAATCGCGAGGACTGGTCGATCGATCCATTCAAGCTCACCGAAAAGGACGGCTATTTCTACGGCGCGCGGCAGCCGACGACGACAAATACATGGCGTCGTCCTTCATCACCAATCTGATCCGCTACAAGCAGGAAGGCTTCAAGCCGGACCGCGACATCATCGTCGCGCTGGAGACCGACGAGGAGATTTTCGACGTGGACGGCCTCGGCATCCACTGGCTGATCAAGAACCACCGCGACCTGATCGACGCCGAATACGCGCTCAACGAAGGCGGCGGCGTCACGCTCATCGATGGCAAGCCGGTCAAGGTCAGTGTCCAGGTGGCCGAGAAGATTCCGGTGAGCTTCGAGCTTGCGGTGAAAAATCCCGGCGGCCACAGCGCGGTGCCGCGCAAGGACAACGCGATCTATCGTCTGGCGGAAGGGCTGTCGCGGCTCGGCAAGTTCGAATTTCCGCTGCATCTGACCGATACGACGCGCGACCTATTTCGAGCGATCGGCGCAGTCTGGCGATGAGAACGACGGCCGCCGACATGCGTGCGGCGATGGCGGACCAGCCCGATCCGGCCGCGATCGCGCGGCTCTCCGCCATTCCCTCCTACAACGCCATCCTGCGCACCACCTGCGTTGCGACCATGTTGCAGGCGGGCAGGCGATCAACGCGCTGCCGCAGCTGGCCAGCGCCAAGGTCAATTGCCGCATCATTCCGGGCGAGACGGTCGGAAGAGGTAAAGGCGACGCTGACACGCGTGCTTGCGGACGACCAGATCGCGGTGACGCAGATCGATCCGGGGGTTGCCGAGCGATCCGTCGAAGCTCAACGAGGAGATCGTCGGCGCGATCGAGAAGCTGTCGCAGCGAGTTCTGGCCCGGATCGGCCGTGATTCCCCGTGATGAGCGCCGGCGCGACCGACGGCAGCGTTCCTGCGCAATGCCGGGATTCCCACCTATGGTCATTCCGGCATGGCGATGGACGGCAGCGATTCCGCGCGCATTCACGGCAAGGACGAGCGCGTGCCGATGAAATCCTTCTACAACGGCAATGAATATCTCTATCGCCTGGTGAAGATGCTGGCGGGCGGCTAGCAGCCTTCGCTCATGCGCCTTCGTTCGGCTGGGCGACAACGTGCGCGCCGCGCCAGCGGCTGATCGCTGACGCCTGCAGCGAGCGAAAGCTCCATTCCCCGAGAGCAATACTCCCCATAGCCGTGCCCCCGATGGCGCGGCGTTGTCGGCTGCGACAAGCTTGGCTCAACAAAAAGAAAAACATCTTCGTGCAACGACGCATTGGGATCACGGCAGAGCCGGCAAGCTGATGGAGAGGAAGATGCTAGCGCAGACGGAAGTCCGGTCTTTGGCCGGTGATGTGCTCGGGAATGGGCAAGTCCAGAATTCCATTCGAACCATGTTGAATTGTGCGACGGCAGGCGAATTCCGCGAAGCCATGTCCCGCGTCGCCTCGTCGGTCTCCATCGTCTGTACCGATGGCCCACACGGCATCGCCGGATTTACCTGCTCGGCCGTCTGCTCGGTCACGGATGAACCTCCGACCATCATGGTCTGCGTCAACCGCAAGAGCGCGACCAATGCCGTCATCAAGGCAAACGGCGTGCTTTGCGTCAGTAGCCTCGGCGTGGACCAGATCGAGCTGTCGCAAATGTTCGCCGGCGTCGGCCGGGTGCCGATGACCGAACGGTTTGTCGGGCCGAACTGGGCCGTGCTCGCTACCGGGTCGCCCTACTGCAAGACCTCGCGCGTCGCGCTCGATTGCCGCGTCGCCGATGTCAGGGAAATCGGCACGCACAGCGTGATCTTCGCCGAGGTGCTCTCCACCGCGCATGCCGGCGACGGCGAGCCCCTGATCTATCACAGCCGCAACTACGCAACCCTCCGGCACATGGCGTGAGCCGGCCTGCCACCAACCCGCGAACACACAGGAGCTGACGATGCTACGCACAGGCGCACAATATCTGGAAGCCCTCAATGACGGCCGCAACGTGTGGGTCGGCAACGAGAAGATCGACAACATCGCGACCCATCCGAAGACCCGCGACTACGCCCGCCGTATCGCCGATTTCTACGACCTGCATCACCGCAAGGACCTGCAGGACATCATGACCTTCGTTGATGAGGATGGCGTCCGCCGCTCGATGCAGTGGTTCGGCCACCGCAACAAGGATGAGGTTCGGCGCAAGCGCAAGTATCACGAGACCATCATGCGCGAGCTCGGAGGAACCTCGTTCCCGCGCATGCCCGACACCAACAATTACACGCTGCTCACCTATGTCGACGACCCGCAGCCCTGGGAAGATGCCGCGATCGGCGCCGAGGGACGGGGACTGGCGCAGAACATCGTCGACTTCTTCGAATTCGCAAGGAACAACGATCTGAACTGCACGCCGCAATTCGTCGACCCACAAGCCGACCGCTCGACGACCGATGCGCAGGCGAGGTCGCCGGCGTTGCGCATCGTCGAGACCAACGAGAAGGGCATCATCGTCGACGGCGTCAAGGCGATCGGCACCGGCACCGCGTTCGGCGACTGGATCCATATCGGCGTCTTCTTCCGTCCCGGTCTCCCGGCCGAGCAGATCATCTTCGCGATGACCCCGGTCAATACCAGGGGCGTCACCGTGGTCTGCCGCGAAAGCACGGTCAAGGACGATCCGGTCGAGCATCCGATGGCGTCGGCCGGTGATGAGCTCGATAACCTCACGGTGTTCGATCACGTCTTCATCCCCTGGAAATACGTCTTCCATATCGGCAATCCCGATCATGCCAAGCTTTACCCGCAGCGCGTGTTCGACTGGCTGCACTATCACGCCATCATCCGCCAGATGGTGCGGGCCGAGTTGATGGCAGGCCTCGCCATTCTGATCACCGAGCACATCGGCACCGCGAAAATTCCGGCCGTGCAGACGCGCGTCGCGAAATTCGTCGGCTTCCACCAGGCCATGATCGCCCACGTCGTCGCGTCCGAGGAGATGGGCTTCCTGACGCCCGGTGGGCACTACAAGCCGAACATCCTGATCTATGATTTCGGGCGCGCCTATTATCTCGAGCATTTCTCCTCGATGATGTACGAGCTCCTGGATCTGTGCGGCCGCAGCGCCCTGCTGTTCCCGACCGAGGGCCAGTGGAACGACGCCAAGCTCGGGCCCTGGCTCGAGAAGCTCAACACCGGGCCGAACGGCAAGCCGCATGACCGGCTCAAGATCGGCCGCGTCATCCGCGATCTCTATCTCTCCGATTGGGGCGGGCGTCTGTTCATGTTCGAGAATTTCAACGGCACGCCGCTGATGGCGATCCGGTCGCTGACCATGCAGCGCGCCGAGTTTTCCGGCGCCGGCCACTACGCCAGGCTGGCGCGCGAGGTCTGCGGCATCGAGCTGAAGCAGGACGCCGCCACCGAATACAGCGCCTCGGCCGCCTATGCCCGCGCGCAGGATGCGGGTGCGTCCAACGCCTTCCTGCCGCCGCGCAAGACCAGTGCCGGCGCGCTGGTCGATCCCAGGGTCTGAATTGGGGAAGGGCTCCGGGGCCGGACTTTCGGGTTCGGTCCCGGCGAGCCCGCCAAAGCGAATGTGTGGAGAATGTCATGGCCTATGTCACCGAGAACAACATCACCGAAATCGTGCTCGATCGCTGGAACGCGGTGCCTGATCCGAGGCTGCGCCGGATCATGCAATCGATGATCAGGCATTTGCATGCCTTCGTGCGCGATATCGAGCCGACCGAACAGGAATGGATGGCCGCGATCGAATGGCTGACGCGTACCGGCAAACAGTCGAACGACAAGCGGCAGGAGTTCATCCTGGCTTCCGACGTAATCGGGGTGAGCATGCTGGTCGACTGTATCAATCACCGCCTGTTCTCCGAGGCGACGCCGACGACGGTGACCGGCCCGTTCCACGTCCACGATTCGCCGGATCTGCCCGACGGCGCCAATATCGCGAATGGCGCGCCGGGCGAACTTTGCTATGTCTCGGGTTCGGTGCGCAGCGTGACGGGAAAGCCGATTGCCGGCGCGACACTTGACATCTGGCAGGCCGATGGTGACGGGCACTACGACGCGCAGCGCGGCGGCGATGAGCCGTGGATGCGCGGCATCTTCAAGTCGGATGCGAATGGCGATTTCGTCGTGCAGACCGTGTTGCCGGTGCCTTACTCGATCCCGATGGACGGCAGTGTCGGGGAGATCATGGCACGCACCGACATCAGCCCGATGCGGCCGTCCCATATCCATTTTTTGATCGAGGCGCCCGGCCATCGCCGGCTGATCACGCATCTGTTCAAGAAGTCCTGCCCCTTTATCGCGACGGACGTGGTCTATGGCGTCAAGGCGCCGCTGATTGCGGAATTCAGGCTGATGCCGGTCGGCAGCACTACGCCGACGGGGACCATCTCCAATCAGCCGTTCTGGCTGCTCGAATATGATTTCGTGCTGCAGCCGGTCACGAAGGCGGGGGCGGTGCCCACCGAGGTGGCAGCGTGATGCCGATCAGTGCTTTGCCGGCGATTTGCCACCGCCGAACTGCGCGTTGACCACCGAACGCAGCCACTGATTGCCGGGATCGCGATCGAACCGCTCGTGCCAATATTGGGCGATCTCGAACTCCGGCAGCTTGATCGGCGATTTGGCGAGCTGCATGTCGAGCTCGCGCGCAAGTACGGATGCGACCGGTCCCGGCATGGTCGCGACTGCGTTGGTATTCTTGGCGAGGATTGCGGCCGCCGTGAAGGTAGGCACATGAGCGATGATGTTCCTCGCTGGCAACTGTTCCTCCAGCGAACGCTCCGCGATCTGGTGCGGATGGCCGGTGCCGGCCGCGGTGATGAACACGTGCTGCTCCTCAAGAAAGGCGGCCAGCGACGGATTGGCGGAAAGACGCGGATGCTTCTTTTGAAAAATGCACATGTGCCGGCCGGAGAACAATTTCTGCCGGCGGATACCGGGGATCAGCAGCGGAAACTCGCCGATGGCGAGATCGATCTCGCCGGATTCGAGCGCGGTGTGGAGGTTCTGCAAGCCGATTTGCGCGGCGCGCAGGCGTACGCCGGGCGCAGTCTCGAGCAAGACCTTCATCACGGCCGGAAGCAGCACGATCACCCCGGCATCAAGCGTGAAGACTCGAAACACCCGCGTCGACTGCTTGGCATCGAAGCGGGTCTGCTCGTTGCGAAGCCGCTGCAGGCCGTCGAGCAGTGCACGGACCGGCTTCTCCAGATCGAGCGCTTTCGCCGTCGGCTCCATGTGCAGCGCGACGCGAACAAACAGGGGATCGCCGAAATAGCGCCGCAGCCGCGCCAGCGTCTTGCTCAGCGCGGGCTGCTGCGTATGCAGCGCCTCGGCGGCGCGGGTCAGGCTTCGTTCCCGGAACAGCACGTCGAGGACCCGGAGCGCGTGCAGGTCGAGATCTTCAGCGTGCTTTCCGGGTTTGGTTTTCATATCCGCCCGGGCGGTAGCTTAACCGCGGCGTTGTCGCTACGCTAGCCTCCCGCGCGAGACGGTCAAAAGGAGAGGGCCACATGAAGTCATTCACCTTCGAAGCGTCGCCGGGGCGCGTGGTGTTCGGACCGAACGCCGTCGAGCAATTGCCGCGTGAGATCGAGCAGCTCGGCGCGCGTCGCGCCTTGGTACTGTCCACGCCGCAGCAACAGGCGCTGGCGGAGGATATTTCGCGCCGTCTGGGCGAGCGCAGCGCGGGGGTCTATCCGCATGCCGTGATGCATGTGCCGATCGAGGTCGCTAACAGGGCGATCGAGGAGGCCGCCCGGCTTGGTGCAGATTGCATGGTGGCGGCCGGTGGCGGATCGACGATCGGTCTCGCCAAGGCGATCGCGCTCCATTCCAGTCTGCCAATCCTGGCCATCCCGACGACCTATGCCGGCTCCGAGATGACGCCAATCTACGGACTGACCGACGCCGGCAAGAAGACGACCGGCCGCGACCGGCGGGTACTGCCGAAGACCGTGATCTACGATCCGCTGCTCACGCGTGATCTGCCGCTCGGCATGTCGATTGCGAGTGGCTTTAATGCGATCGCACATGCGGCCGAGGCGTTGTATGCGGAGAACGCCAATCCGATCACGAGCCTGATGGCAGAAGAAGGCATCCGTGCCCTGACGCATGGATTGCCGGGAGTGAAGGCGAACCTGCATGATCTCGACAGCCGCAGCGATTGTCTCTATGGCGCCTGGCTTTGCGGCTCCGTGCTCGGAATGGCGAACATGGCGCTGCATCACAAGCTTTGCCATGTGCTGGGCGGCAGCTGGAACCTGCCGCATGCCGAGACCCACACGGTTATTCTGCCGCACGCGATCGCGTACAATTATGCCGCCGTGCCGGAGGCGATGATCCGGATCGAGCGCGCCATGAATGCGCCGAACGCGGCGGGAGCCATCTTCGACCTGATGCAGAAGCTGGGCGCGCCGCTCTCGCTGAAGGAATTGGGCATGAAGCGCGAGGACCTCGCGCGCGCCGCCCCGCTGGTGATGGAGCAGCCGTACTACAATCCGCGCCCCGTCACTTCCGAGGGCATTCTCGCGCTGCTCGATGATGCTTTCGAGGGAATCCGTCCCGGTTCGTCCGCGCCTCCCGTGCGAGCCGCGGCCGGCGCGAGCTAAAGTCGGCGGCAGCACGTAACCATGTGCGTATATCGCACAAATGAGCGATAAGTTGACGCGGCTCAGCTTCTGCTCTACGCCCGAACCGGGCGCGGCGAAGGCGAAGCCATGGGTAAAACGACAAAAGAAGTTTCGACCGAGATCCTCATTGTCGGCGGCGGGTTGGGCGGCGTCAGCGCGGCGCTGGCCGCGACGCGATTGGGCCGCAAGGCGGTGCTGGTCGAGGAACTGGATTGGCTCGGCGGGCAGCTGACCGCGCAGGGTGTGCCGCTCGACGAACATCCCTGGGCCGAAAGCCTGGTGTCGTCGCAGAGTTTTGCCGCGCTTCGCGGTGGTATCCGCGGCTACTATCGCGACCACAAGCCGCTAACGGAGGCGGCAAGGCGCGACCTGCTGCTCAACCCCGGCATAGGCAATGTCGGCACGCTCTGCTGCGAGCCGGTCGTGGCGCTGCGCGTGATCGAGGCCATGCTGGCGCCGGCGGTTGCAGCCGGTCTCCTCACTGTGCTGCGCCGGCATCGCGTGCTCGCCTGCGCCGTGCAGGGCGACAAGATCACCGGCATCGAGGCGCTCGATCTCGAGACCGGCACGAAGCTTTCGATTTCCGCTTCGATCGTGATCGACGCCACCGAAACCGGCGAACTGCTTGCGCTGGCCAATGTCGAGCATGTGCTTGGCGCCGAGTTCGCAAACCGAAACCGGCGAATTGCACGCGCTTCCGGGACCTGCCGATCCGCTCGATCAGCAGGCGCTGACCTGGGGCTTTGCGCTCGACTATCTGCCCGGCGAAGACCATACGATCGAGAAGCCCGAAGGCTATGATTTATTCCGCCGCGTGAGGCTTCCCTTCTGGCCGGGCCCGCAATTCGGCTGGACCGTCAGCAACCACGTCACCCATCAGCCGCTCGACCGAAAGCTCTTCGTCGGCGACACCGACGAGCCCTATCTGTTCGATCTCTGGCATGCGCGTCGCATCGCCGCGCGCCGCAATTTCGTGCCGGGTGCCTATGCGAGCGACATCACCATCGCAAACTGGCCGCAGATGGATTACTGGCTGAAGCCTGCCGTCGGCGTTTCCGAGGAAGCCGCGCGTGCCGCGCTCGACGAGGCGCGCCGTTTCTCGCTGTCGTTCTTCTACTGGCTGCAGACCGAGGCGCCGCGTCACGACGGAGGCAACGGCTATCCGGGCCTGCGGCTCTGCGGCGACGTGCTCGGTACCGCGGACGGCCTTGCCAAGCAGGCCTATTACCGCGAAGGCCGCCGCATCCGCGCCGAGTTCACGATATTGGAGCAGCATATCGGCGTCGAAGCGCGCGCCGGCTTCGACCGCGCCGAGCATTTTGCCGACAGCGTCGGCATCGGCGCCTACCGCATCGATCTGCATCCCGCGATCACCGGCACGCGCGACACCGTCGACATCGACACTTTTCCATTTGAGATTCCGCTCGGTGCGCTGTTGCCGCTGCGTGCAGACAATCTGCTGCCGGCCTGCAAGAATTTGGGCACCACGCGCATCACCAATGGCGCTTATCGCGTGCATCCCGTCGAATGGAGCATTGGCGAGGCGAGCGGGGCGCTCGCGGCCTATGCGCTGACACATGACATTCCGCCGCGCGCGGTGCGCAGCGATCCCAAACGTCTGGAAGATTTCCAGGCGGTGCTCGAAGGCCTCGGCGTGCTGCGCCACTGGCCGCTCTATGGCGCGCTCAAGCCCGGCAGCCGGCGCGGCTACCGGCCGCCGTCGTAAAACGTCACGGCAGGATGCCGGACAGCGATTGCGCGGTGGATTTCAGCGCCGGCAGCAATTCATCCTTGAGCCGGCGCTGGGTGACGCGGGTCGCCTGCGAATTGACATTCAGTGCCGCCACCACGCGGCCGCTGCGATTGCGCAAGGGGACGGACAGCCCGAACAGATTGAGCTCGAGCTCTTCATTATTGGCGGCATAGCCCGCCTGCCGCGCCTCGCGGATGATGTCGAGGATCTTCTTGCGGTCGGTGATGGTCTTTGGCGTGCGCGCCTCGATCTTGGCTTTCTGCAGGAGCTGGGCGATCTCGTCGTCGGGTTTGTCCGCGAGCAGGATCCGCCCCGAGGACGAATTGAACGCCGGCAGCCGCAGGCCGGTCTTGATGACATAGGCGATGCTGGCACCGGGCGGCTCGGCGCGGGCGATGAAGATCACCTCGGCGCCGCTCAGGACCGACACCGAGGCGGCTTCGCCGACCGCGCGTGAGAGTGAGTTGAGATGCGGCTGCAGCGCGCTGTCGAGGCCGAGCGAAGCGAGATAGGTGTATCCCAGCCGCAGCACGTCGCCGGTCAGCTCGAACCGCTTCTTGTCGACAACGGCAAAGCCGAGCTCGACCAGCGTATACAGGAGCCTCCGCGCCACCGCGCGGTCGAGGTTGGTGGCGGCGGCGACCTCCGCCACATTCATGCTGCGCCGGCCCGGGCCGAAGGCCTCCAGCACCTGCAGGCCGCGCGCGAAGCCGGTGACGAATTTCTGGCCGTCGCGTTCGATGGTCGGGTTCGCTTTCCTCGCCATGTCCGATTCGAGACTCATGTGCTGATCGCCCGCGAGCTTGAGAGACGACCGGGATGATTGCAACGGTGGATCATGTGGTTTCCGGGCTCTCGATATCGGCCTTTTGCGTTTCCGGCCCGAGCGCGACAGCGGTAAGCGCTATCAATACGACCAGCAGGAGGAAGGCGGCGACCGAACTGTAGCCGCCGGTCGAGGCAAGCAGCGCGGTTGCGATCAGGGGCGTCAGTCCCGCGAGCGGATCGGAGATGGTGCGCGCCAGCGTCACGCCGGTGCTGCGGCTGCGCACGTCGAAGATTTCGGCGAGATAGGCGCCCGAGGTCGCGAGAATCACCTTCACGCCGATGCCGTACGCGATCGCGAGCGCGAGATAGATCAGCATCGGCTGTTTTGTGTTGGCGAGCCAGAAGAACGGGAAGGCGAAGGCTGCGATAAGAGCAAGGCCGGCGAGATAGACCGGCTTGCGGCCAAAACGGTCGCAGAGCAAGCCCGTCGCCGGAATGACGGCGAGCCCGATCAGGTTGGCGAGCATCACGCCGGTGAGGCCGACGCTCGCGGGCAGGCCGAGCGTCTTGGTGCAATAGGAGATCGCGAACACGTTGAAGAGCTGCCCGCCGACGGCGTCCGCCGAGCGCGCGCCGGCCGCGATCAGGAGCCGGCGCCATTGCCGCTTCACCACGTCGGAGAACGGCGCCGGATGGATGCGCGCGGTCCGCTTCAGCCGCTCGAAGGCCGGTGTCTCCTGCACCTGCATGCGCATGAAGATGCCGACGATCGCGAGCACAAGGCCGAGCAGGAACGGAATGCGCCAGCCCCATTGCAGGAATTGCTCGCGCGGCATGGTGGAGAGCGCGGCGAACATCGCGGTGCCAACCAGGATACCTAGCGACACGCCGAGCGCGGGCAGGCTGGTGAACAGGCCGCGCTGCTGCGGTGTCGAAAATTCCGCGATCATGGTGATGGCGCCGCCGAACTCCGCGCCGGCGCCGATGCTCTGCACGAGCCGCAGCAAGACAAGCAGGATCGGCGCCCAGACGCCGATCGCGGCATAGGTCGGCAGCAGGCCGATGCAGCCGGTCGCCAGGCCCATCATCACGAGGCTTGCGACCAGCACCTTCTTGCGGCCGAGCGTGTCGCCGAAGCGGCTCAGGATCACGCCGCCGACGGGTTTCAGGAAAAATCCGATGCCATAGGCGGCGAACGCCGCAAGCGTGGCGTTCGCGGGATCGAGGTTCGGGAAGAACAGCGTGTCGAACGCTAGCGTGGCGGCGGTGCCGTAGATGTAGAAGTCGTACCATTCGAGCACGGTGCCGATGAAACTCGACACCACCACCTTGCGCCGTTCATTGGCGGTGACGGACATCGCCGCGACCGGCGCCTCGATACTCACGGACATTCCGCGCCTCCCCACCGCGCGTCGCCGCGCAATTCAGATTGTGCGTATATCGCACATTTGTGCGTATTTGTTTACAGGGTATACCGGCTCTGTCAATGTGTGAAAAAGGAGCAGGCTGGAATGCTGGACCAGTACAGTGGTGCGACCCGCGTCGTTTTCATCCTCGGCGACCCCATCGCGCAGGTGAAGGCACCTCACGGGTTGACGCGCGAGTTCGAGCGGCGCGGGCACGATGCCATTGTCGTGCCGCTGCAGCTTGCGCCTGGCGATGTCGATGCGGGCATTGTCGCGATCACGCGTGCAAAAAATGTTCACGGGCTGATCGCGACCATTCCGCACAAGTTCGCGCTCGCCGCGCGTTGCGCGACGCTGTCGGAGCGCTCGAAATTCCTGGGCGTGGTCAATGTCGCGCGGCGCAATGCCGACGGCAGCTGGCATGGCGACATGCTCGACGGCGAGGGCTTCGTCATTTCGGGAACGGTGACGACGTCGCCGACAAAGGCAGCCGGCGCGAGGCGGGAGATGTCGACCGGCAGCGGGTCGTCCGGCTTCATGCCGAGCGGCGTCGCGTTAACGACGATGCCGGCATCGCTCGTCGCTGCCCGGCAAAAAGGCTGCCGAATCCAGACCGGTGTCGAAATGTTCGGGGGAAATCTCGGCCTGATGGCGGATTTCTTCGCGGCGGCAATGGGCTGCGACACCAGCGCGCAGTAACCTTGACGGGCATGGGTGCTGGAACTGAACCGCCGTTCACCTAGATATACGACCGAGGGGTGTGTTTTTCGAATGTTCAGGAGGCCAAAATGGGCCTGAAGGCTGTGGTTCCCGTCCTGGTCGGCGCCGTGCTGCTTGCGGCCGGCAGTTTTGCCATGGCTGACGAATACCGCGCGGACGAGTTCCTCGGCCTCGATCTGTCCAAGGCTGTGCTGTCGCCAAAGCCGCTCGGTCCAACCACGCATTTCGCGCCGGTCGCGGTCGAAGCCAAGAGCGATCCGAAGAGCGATCGAAGCGAAGCCAATTGGGCGCGCAATGAGCTGAAGACCGAGCCCCGAAAAGTCGCGGTGCAGGATCTGAAGGTCAGGCCTCCGCATCGTGTGACGCATGTGGCGGCCGAGAAGCCGAAGGGCGCGGCGCGGATCAGGCTCGCGCACCGCCATCGCAACCCCCTGGATGCACAGGCGATGGATACGCGCGTCCAGACCTGGCCCTGCAGGTCCGGTGGAATTTGCAACTGGAAGCAATAATTTCCAGTCCGGGTGTCGCCGAGCCGCTCCAGGAGTGTCGGCGCTGGTCTGATCCGCTTCCCCATAGAACTCTCGTTATCGCAAGACAGTCTCCGCGAGCCCTAGCTTGATTTGCGGCCCGTGTTGCGGGCAAACTTGTCGTCGACCTGGCCCGCCGTTCCAACCATCCCAAAACAACAGCGCGTTTTGCGGTTTTCCCGCGAGCCCGCAAGGCGGCGCCGGTTTAAGGAGCAATCATGGAAGCTTTTCAAACCCAGGGCATTCGGTTGCCGCGGCTCGGGCTCGGCACCTTTCGCATGCAGGGCGACGTCTGCCGCGCCGCGGTCGAAAGCGCGCTTGCGCTCGGCTATCGCCACATCGACACCGCGGAAATGTACGCCAACGAGGACGCCATCGGCACGGCGATCGCCGCGTCCGGCGTGCCGCGCGGCGAGCTGCATGTCACGACCAAAGTCTGGAACGAAAATCTCGCGCCCGACGCGATGCGCCGCGCCTTCGACACCAGCCTGAAGAAACTGCGGCTCGAATTCGTCGATCTCTATCTCGTGCACTGGCCGAAGCCAGGCATGCATCTGCCGTCGATGTTCGAGACGCTGATGAAACTGAAAGAGGAGGGGCGCACCCGCGCCATCGGCGTCGCCAACTTCAATGTCGCGCTGCTCAAGACCGTGGTCGAGGAATTGAAGGCGCCGATCGCCTGCAACCAGGTCGAATATCACGTGATGCTCGATCAGTCGAAGGTGAAGAAGTACATGGACGCCAAGTCGATCCCGCTGGTGGCCTATTGCCCGCTGGCGCAGGGCCGCGCCGCGTCGGATGAAACGCTTGTTGCAATCGGCAAGAAGCACAATACGAGTGCAGCGCAGGTCGCGCTGAAATGGCTGCTCGACCAGAACGGCGTCGCCGCGATCCCGAAAGCCTCGCGCCATGAAAGCCAGAAAGCCAACTGGGATGCGCTGAGCGTCACACTCGACGACGACGATAGAAAAAAGATCGCCACACTGCCGAAAGACAAGCGCTTCGTCAGCCCGGGCTTCGCGCCGGCATGGGACTAAAAACAAGAGAATGGCCCCTCGCGGGGCCATTCCTGTGTCGGCCTTGTTGGACTCTTTAATTTGAGCATGATCTTTTCGGAAAACCGGTTCCCGCTTTTCCGGATCATGCTCTAGTAGCGATGCTCGCGGATCACGACACGGTCGTGGTCGCGATGCCAGCCACGGTGCCAGCCGTAGTCCCGATGCTCGCGGTATTCAGCGCGGGCACCGTCCCAGCGATGATGATAGCCGCCGCGCTTGATCACCACGGTCTCGGCGCTCGCAATCGAAGGCACCGCGACCGCGATCGCACCCAGCGCCGCGACGACATAACCAAACTTCCTCATGTAGTCCTCCTCACTCTCAGTGAGAATTAAAACAGCGCGCGTGAAGGAACGTTCCAACGGAACTTGCAGAGAATCCTGAACGAGTGTTCAGCTTCGTGCGCGGCGCGCCAGCGCGCTCAAACCACCGGCCGCTCGCATTTGTGCTGGGGCGGGGTGGGCATGCCGTTGGACGTGAACTTGCCGTCCCTGATGGAATACTGGTTCTTCTCGTTGTGATTATACATCGTGCGAACGGTGCCGTCGCTCTGATGGATCATGCCGTATTCACGCGTCTGCTTGACCGAGGGAAAATAAACGCGCAGGTGAATCATGCCGTCGGCCGACACGTTGAGCGACAGTACGTCGGACTCATCGCGGGCGTCGCCGAAGTCCCGCCGGTGCACCACGTGATCGTCCGCGATGTCGTAGGACAGCACCGTGCCCCTGTTGCGATCGGGCGGCAGCGAACAATCGAGCGACCATGGGCCGATCAGGCCCCATTGCTTCGCCGTCTCCGCCATCGTTTCGGCTGAGGCGCAATCGGCGAGTACCACCGAGAAAGTCGCCGCCAGCAGCAGCCGGCTGAAAAATCCGTTCACCTCTCGCAAACTCCGCTTCGCGTCCCTCCCACTGGATCACCAGCTTGCGGAAAAATCGGGGCGGGCGCATCATCCATCCATAGAAATCATATGGGGGGAGTGCCATGTCTGCGTTGTCACGCCGTGATTTCCTTGCGCTTTCGGGATCGGCCGCTGCCGTGGCGCTATCAGGCCCCGTCAACGCCGCGATGGGGCCGAACGACAAGTTCGACCTCGTCATCAGGGGCGGCGAGGTGCTCGATCCCAGCCAGTCGCTGCGCGGCAGGCGCGATGTTGGCATCCGCTGGGGCGTGGTGGAAGCGGTCCAGGAAAGCATTCCGGCCGAGCGCGCGCTGAAAAGCATCGACGCCACTGGCAAGCTCGTGCTGCCGGGCCTCGTCGATCTGCACTGTCACGTCTATCCCTACGGCTCCGCGATCGGCATCCCCGCCGACGAGCTGGTGCAATTCCAGGGCACGACCACTGTGGTCTCCGCGGGCGATGCCGGCGTCAACAATCTCGCAGCGCTGCGCCGCTTCATTGTCGCCCAGACCCGGGCGCGGATGTATGCCTTCCTCCACATCGCCAACAACGGCCTCTCCGCATTCCCCGTCGCCGAGCTCTACAACATTGACAATGCGCAGGTGGAGGCCTGCGCGATGGCGCTGGCCGAAAACCCCGATTTCCTGATCGGGGTCAAGGTGCGCATGTCGGAGAATATCATCTTCAAGCACGGCATCGAGCCCTTGAAGCGAGGCATCCAGGCCTGCGAAATGTGCGGTTGGCCCGCCAGGATGATGGTCCATATCGGCGGCGTCGAGACCAAGGAGCTGATGTCCGACATCCTCAATCTGCTGCGGCCCGGCGACGTGCTGACGCACTGCTATTCCGGCTTTCCCAACATGTCGGGCGTCTTCACCAACATCGTGCAGGACGGCAAGCTGTTGCCGGCGGCGCTCTCGGCCAAGCAGCGCGGCGTGATCTTCGATGTCGGCCATGGTGGCGGCAGTTTCGATTTCACGGTGGCTGATATTGCGATTCCCGGCGGCTGCACGCCGGATACAATCTCCTCCGACATCCACGTCTTCTCCGGCAATACCCCGGGCACGCCGTTCCTGCCCAACGTCATGAGCAAATTCATGGCGATGGGCTTTACGCTGGAGCAGGTGGTGGCGATGGCGACCATTGCGCCGGCCAAGATCATCAACCGCGCGCCGAAGATCGGCACGCTGCAGCAGGGCGCGCCGGGCGACGTCTCGATCATGGAGCTGGTCGAGGGCCCCGTGACCTTCGTCGACACCCGCAACAACAAGCGCGACGGCAAGGCCTACCTGAAGCCGGTGCAGACCGTGATCAACGGCGTGCCGTTCGGCCGGCCCTATCAGGCGCCATTCGCGGTGCGGTGAGGCCTCAGGCCCGCTTCTCCACATTGGCGATGCGGACCGGCACGCCGAACTCCTTGCGGCAGACATCGGCGAGCACGGCGACGCCTTCGCGGATCTGCTGCTCGGAGGGGCTCGCAAAGCACAGCCGCAGGCGGCTGCCGGCATAGCCCTTGTTGGTCGACCATTCCGGTCCGGGATTGATCGCGACGCCGGCAGCGAGTGCCGCCTGATAGAGCTTTAGCGTGTCGACATTGTCGGGCAGCTTCACCCAGAGGAAGATGCCGCCCTTGGGGTCCTCGAACTCCGCCGAGGTGCCGAACTGCTCGCCCAGCGCCTCCATCAGCGTGTCGAGCTTGCGGCGCAGCCCGCGCGTCAGCTTCGGCACATGGGAAGTGAAATGCGGCGCGCAAAATTCGGCGAGCACCATCTGTTCCAGCGCGCCGGAGCCGGCGTCGGTCTTCAGCGCCAGCATCCGCGACATCATCTCCCAGGGCGCGACGATGAACCCGACGCGCAGCGCCGGCGCGATCGATTTGGAGAACGAGCCGATATGGATCACCCCGCCGTTCTTGGCCATGGCATGGATCGCGGGCGGCCGCCTGCCGTCCCAGATCAGATCGGCATAACAATCGTCCTCGAAGATCGGCACGCCGTATTCCTGCGACAGCTTCAGGAGCTCGGCGCGGCGCGACTTCGGCATGATGGTGCCGGTCGGGTTCTGCACGGTCGGGATGGTGTAAATGTATTTTGGCCGGATGCCTTTGGCCTTGAGATCGGCGAGCGTCGATGCGAGCACGTCCATCCGCATGCCCTCGCCGTCGAGAGGGATGCCGATAGTATTGACGCCAAGCCGGGTCAGGCGGTTCAGCGAGCCCTGATAGGTCTCCTGCTCGACGATCACGGTGTCGCCGCGCGTGAGCATGGTCTGGTTGACCAGGTCGAGCGCCTGCAGCGAGCCCGAGACGATCATGATGTCGTCGGCTGTCGCAATGATGCCGGCGTCACGTTTCAATTTTGAACAGAGAAATTCCCGCAAGGGCCGGTAACCCTGTGGGCCGCTCGCCAGCCCATAGGTCGCCAGCGTCTTGCCCTCGCGCTTGAGCACCGCATTGACCGCCTCGATCAGGCCGTCGACCGGCACCTGATCGGGATCGTTGTTGCCGCCGATAAAGCTGTATTTCGCCAATCCCGTCCACCTGGCCACGGGCGCGGGCAGTCCCGCCGGAAGCAGGGGCGCAAAATCGAAGCTGGACATTGGATATTCACTCCCAAGGTTTTTCTCTTTTTGTTTTAATTCTTGTTTGTTTTAGTTCTTGTTTGTTTCAGTTCTTGCCGACAACCTTGATCGGCCGCCCCTGGCTGATGAAGGCGTAGTGTGCGGCGCCGACGTCGCCGACCATCAGCGCTTCCACCACCGGCTCGGCGATCTCGCCGGCCGCGGCCCAATCGACCACGAAATTCGCGCCGGTTCCACCCCGCACATCGCCGGTCGCGATAGATACTTCGATGGTTGAAAACGGCTTCAGCGCAATCGGCGATTTGAGGTAGCTTTCCACCATCTTGCCGGCCGTATCGAAATAGGCGATCCGTTTCAACACCAGCGTCCGGGTCTCCGATGCGTTGTGGACGCTCAGCGTGGCCGAGAAATCCGCGCGCAACCTGCCCTGCGCCATGGAGACGCTGGAATAGACCGGCACATAGAATGAGCCGGATACGGCGAGTGGTTCCGCCGGCATCGCCGTCAGCGAAGCTGCAAAGCTCTTCTCGATGCTGAACGCGGGCTCGGCTTGCGCGGCAGTCATGGGGATCGGCGAAACGCTCCCCGTCATGGTCAGAAGCGCGCTGGCCAGGGCGACACGACAAATTGCTCGCTTCAATCCCATCCTGGCTCCCCGCCTCCCTGCATCCGGCACTTCAAAGCCCAGTCTATCGCCCGGCTTTTCATTGGTCCATGCGGCCCGGGCAGGGCGGGGGAGACTAGCGCGCGCGTCGAAGTCCGGCTAATGCATCCAGGTATCAAACAGAGATCTTGAGAGAATGGCGGATTCAATCCAGGAAGTGCTGCACGCCTTTGCCCGTGGCGAGCTCGTCGTCGTCACCGATGACGATGATCGCGAAGGCGAGGGCGACCTGATCGTCGCGGCCTCGCTCTGCACCGCGGAGAAGATGGCTTTCATCATCCGCCATACCTCGGGCATCGTCTGCGCGCCGATCACATCTGAGGACGCGCGGCGGCTGCGGCTCGACCCGATGGTTGCGCACAACGAGTCCGCCCACACCACCGCGTTTACGGTATCGATCGACTACAAGCCCGACGGCGGCACCGGCATTTCGGCAGACGAGCGCGCCTCCTGCTGCCGGGCATTGGCCAACCCCAACGCCGGCGCCAACGACTTCGCCCGGCCGGGCCATATCTTCCCGCTGATTGCGCGCGACGGCGGCGTGCTGCTCCGCTCCGGCCATACCGAAGCGGCGGTCGACCTCTGCAAGCTGAGCGGCCTGCCGCCGGTCGGCGTCATCTCGGAACTCATGAATGACGACGGCACGGTCACGAAGGGCGAGCAGGTCAGCCGCTTTGCCGCCACCCACAAGCTCAAGCATGTCACCATTGCCGACCTGATCGCCTATCGCCAGGCGCGCGAGAAGCTGATCGAACGGGTCTCGACTTTCGTCACCGAAAGCCCCATCGGGCCGCTGCAGGGCTATGCCTACCGATCGCCGTTCGACGAGATCGCCCATGTCGCCTTCGTCTATAATGGCATCGGCGACGGCAAGAAGGTGCTAACGCGGCTGCACAAGCCTAACATCGTCAAGGATCTCTTCACCGGACAGGCGCGGATGCAGATCGTGCTGAAGCATTTCCAGCGCGCCGGCCGTGGCGTGCTGGTTTATTTGCGCGATGGCGCGGCCGGCGTTCCCGTTGAACCGGTCGGCGAGCCCAAGACGGCGGAAGCCGATCGCAACAGGCAATGGCGCGAGGTCGGCGTCGGCGCGCAGATCCTGCGCGACCTCGGCGTCACTTCGATTGTGAACCTTACGTCTTCGGTGCATGACTACAAAGGACTGTCCGGTTTCGGCATCGAGATCGTCGCCAACGAACGGCTTGAAGGTTAGACGCTGTTCTCAATTCAATTGCGCTTCCATGCGTAGCGCCTTATTTTATCAACCAATTCCTCAGAGGAACGACGCGAAAGGATTTTTCATGAGCGTGCGCCCCCAAGCCAAGGACAAGCCGGCTGCGGCTTCTTTCCAGTGGGATGATCCGTTCCTGCTCGACGATCAGTTGACCGAGGACGAGCGTCTGATCCGCGACACCGCGCGGGCCTATGCACAGGACAAGCTGTTGCCGCGGGTGATCAAGGCCTATCTCGAGGAGAAGACCGACCGCGAGATCTTCAACGAGATGGGCGAACTCGGCCTGATCGGGGTCACGCTGCCGGAAGAATATGGCTGCGCCAATGCAAGCTACGTGGCTTATGGCCTGGTGGCGCGCGAGATCGAACGCGTCGATTCAGGCTACCGCTCGATGAACTCGGTGCAGTCCTCGCTGGTGATGTATCCGATCTATGCCTATGGCGACGAAACCCAGCGCAAGAAATATCTGCCCAAGCTTGCGACCGGAGAATGGGTCGGCTGCTTCGGCCTGACCGAGCCCGATGCCGGTTCCGATCCCGGCGGCATGAAGACCCGCGCCGAGAAGGTCTCGGACGGCTACAGGCTCAACGGCGCCAAGATGTGGATCTCGAACGCGCCGATCGCCGACGTATTCGTCGTCTGGGCGAAGTCGGCCGCGCATGACAACCAGATCCGCGGATTCATCCTGGAGAAGGGGATGAAGGGCCTGTCGGCACCCAAGGTCGGCGGCAAGCTCAGCTTGCGGGCCTCGGTCACCGGCGAGATCGTGCTCGACAACGTCGTGGTACCGGAAAGCGCGCTGCTGCCCAACGTCTCCGGCCTCAAGGGCCCGTTCGGCTGCCTCAACCGCGCCCGCTACGGCATTTCCTGGGGCGCGATGGGCGCCGCGGAAGACTGCATGCATCGCGCGCGGCAGTACACGCTCGACCGCAAGCAATTCGGCCGGCCGCTCGCGGCAACCCAGCTGGTGCAGAAGAAGCTCGCCGACATGGAGACCGAGATCGCGCTCGGCCTGCAGGCGTCGCTTCGCGTCGGCCGCCTGATGGACGAGGGCAAGATGGCCCCGGAGATGATCTCGATCGTCAAGCGCAACAATTGCGGCAAGGCCCTCGACATCGCCCGCATGGCGCGCGACATGCACGGCGGCAACGGCATCCAGATCGAGTACCACGTGATGCGCCATTCCTCGAACCTGGAAACCGTGAACACCTACGAAGGCACCCACGACGTCCATGCGCTGATCCTGGGACGGGCGATCACCGGCATTCAGGCGTTTTCTTAACGGGCATTACACAGCGTAGGGTGGGTTGAGCGAAGCGAAACCCACCGTCGGGTTCACCGCGTTGCGCGATGGGTTTCGCTACGCTCTACCCATCCTACGACCGCAACACAGGTATCCGACGCATGGCCGAAAACGACGACGTCCCGTTCAACCGCAACTTTCCGCTCAAGCCCGGCGTGGTCGAGGAAGTGCGTCCCGGCATCCGTCGCGTGCTCTGCGACAATCCGAGCCCGTTCACCTTTACCGGTACGGTCAGCTACATCGTGGGGCAGGGCAAGGTCGCGATCATCGATCCCGGCCCGGACAGCGAGGCACACGCGAACGCGCTGCTCGACGCCGTGCGCGGCGAGACGGTGACGCATATCCTGGTCACCCACACCCATCGCGACCATTCGCCGAACACGCCGCGTATCAAGCAAGCTACCGGCGCGACCGTCTATGCCGAAGGGCCGCACCGCGCCTCGCGGCCGCGCTTCGAGAGCGAGAAGCACAATCCGGAATCCGGCGCCGACCGCGACTTCAGGCCGGATGTGCCGGTGAAAAGCGGCGACGTCATCGAAGGTGCGGGTTTCCGGCTCGAGGCCGTGGCGACGCCCGGCCATACCGCCAACCATCTCGCCTTCGCCTGGCCGGAGCGGAAGATCAGCTTTGTCGGCGATCACGTCATGGGCTGGTCGACCTCGATCGTGGCGCCGCCCGACGGCTCCATGATCGACTACATGGCTTCGCTTGAGCGCCTCGCCGCGCGCGAGGAGGACCTCTATTTCTCCGGCCATGGCCCGGAAATCCCGGAAGGACCGCGCTATGTGCGCTTCCTGATCCGCCACCGCCAGGCGCGCGAGGCCTCGATCCTGCATCGCCTCTCCAAGGGCAAGGCCGACATCCCGACCATGGTGCGCGCGATCTATATCGGCATCGATCCGCGGCTGATGACCGCGGCCGGCTATTCCGTGCTGGCGCATCTGGAGGACTTGGTCGGGCGCGGCGTGGTTGCCACCGATGGCGATCCCGTGATCGGCGGGACGTATCGGCTGGCGTCTTGAAGTGTCGTGTGGTCAGGCCGTTAGTTGTTACTGGCAGTATTGCTTTCCACCAAAGGAGTAGCATCTCCCCCCGCCTCCCTCGGCCGGAGCGGCTGGCGTGCGCGCGCTCGGTTCATTGCGCACGCCCGGTTCATGACGCGATACGGCTTTCGGGTTTTGCGGCGGCGGCTCGGGGCGCCTGCGGCATATTCCCTCGGAGTCCAGCACGAAGTTGCTCTCGCAAATGATCTGAACGCAGTGGTCGCCCGAGGCCTTCTGGCCCTTGCCGCAAGTCAATGGGCAGATGCGGTCGGATTTTGCGCGCACGGCGTCGAGCGCATCGAGGCTTGCCATCTTGATATCGAATTTGGTGCCGGCATGTTTGTTGAAGCTGTCAAGCGCCTTTTGTGAGGCGCCATCCCAGCTTCCGTCGGCCGCGCCTGGGTCGCAGCCGACGCGCTTCAGGTGCGCCTGCAAGAGGCGCGCGATGTCTGCCGGGTCCATGTTGGGCACCGTGGCCGGCGCAGCCTTGGCAGCAGGGGCGTCCGCCGGCGGGGGCAGGGCTGCCAGCTTCTGGCTCGCTTCGGCCTGCAAGGCCGCCTCGCGCTTCGCCGCTTCGATTTGTAGCTGCGCGTCCGCCGCAGCATGCTTCTTGGCCTGCTCCACTTGGGCCGCGGCGTCGTCCGCCCGCTGTCGTGCTTCGGCAAGCTGGCGCCTGGCTTCGTCAAGCTCTCGCTTTGCCTGTTCGGCGATGCGTTGACGTTCTTGCTCGAGATCGCGCTTTGCCTGTTCCGACATCTGGCGCTTGGCCTGCTCGGTCCGCCGCGCCGCCTGTTCTTCGAGCTGCTTCTTGAAGTCCTCAGTCTTCTGCCTGGCCTGTTCTTCGGCTTGAAGCTTGATCGCATCGGCTTTCTCGCTGGCTTTCTCTGCGGCTTCAAGCTTGTCGAGCGCGGCATGGGCCAGGCCTGCGTAACCTCCGCTGCCATGAACGGCGAGAAAGGAATTCCAGGCTTCCTTGGTGCCGATTTGTGCCGCGAACTCGTAGTCCCGCCGCGCCTCGGCGTCCGGATCGACCGGCGGGGCGGGCTGGGGCACGAGCGCGACCGTTTCGCCGCCGAGCGAGCCATAGACAAACGGCTCCTGCCGGCGGCCGGTGCTCTTCAGGACTTCGTCGCGTACGCGGCCGAGAGCAAGGCGAAGATCAAGCCCGGGTGTTGCGATGTGCTGCAGCAGCGCGGTTGAAAACGAGCTGTGAGCGCCGTCGCCGTCGCTGGCCACGGCGCCAGCCCTGGCTGCGAATGCGATCAGGGTGTCGGGGGTCGTCGGTTCGATCTTGGCCAGGCCGCGGCCGATCGAGCGGGTTGCGACGCTGCGCTTCATCTTCTCCGAAAACGGACTGTCGCGGCAGGCATCGAGAATCACCAGGCGCAATCTCTTCGCGGGATTTATCGCCTGCAGGATGCGGTCGAGGGAGACGGTCTCGTCCTCGACGTCGAAATCGCTGAGCAGTCTGGCATCGATCGGAATGAGGTAGTTGACGCCATCGGCCTCGATTTCGTGGCCCGCATAGTAGACAACGGCCACGTCGGCGTCCGCCGCGACCGCGGCAAATTCGCGCACGGCGCGTCGCATCTCGGACACACCGAGATCCTGGCGCAAATCGACAACGTCGAAGCCGATCCGCTTGAAGACGCCGCTCATGGCGACGGCATCGTTGTCGGGGTTGGTTAACTGAGGGACATTCTGGTACTTGGAAATCCCGAGCACCAGCGCCACGCGCTTGTCGGCAAGCGCATTCGTGGCCATCATCAGTGTCAGAAAGACTGACAAAACAAGGCCGCAAGCCAAACGATTGAATGGCGACACCAAGTCAGGCTGGTTTGATCTAGCCATGATGCTGAGCATGCGGCGGCAAAAATCCCCAGGATTTCTCATCAAGCGAATTGAATTTCGGGTATGTGATGTTCGTCACAAATCAAGGTGGTTTCCGTGTGGCTGGTCTGGCAGACGCCATCAACGATCTTACTCAAGCCCATCGCCGACTTCAGCAAGTCAGGCGGCAGACTAGCCTTCAATTTTCGGTTGTCTTTTCATGCTAGGATCGTGAATCATTACATTTCGCAACGGGATTTCAAGATGAAGCGATTTCTTGTCAACGGACTCCTTCTCGGCATCGCGCTCACCGCTCCGCTCCTTTTTTCCAAGGGGGCGGGCGCCAGCAAGATGCAGCCTGGCTTTATGGCACACAGCAACGCCCGCGGCCTGAACGCCAACACCGCGTGTCGCCGTCCACGGTTCAATATCTGCCAAGGTTGCGACGTGAACATTCCGATGCGCGTTGCATCAGACCGCCAATGCGGGTTCAATTTCATGTCTCTCGGTCCATTCGCCGGCCAGGAAATCGTGGTGGGTCCAAGAAACGGTACATATAGCCTGGTCAACGAGACCAAGGCAGTATACCGGCCGAACTCCGGCTATACCGGGCCGGATTATTTTGAGGCCCGCCTCTTCTTCGAAGAAGGCAACGGCAAGCGAACGTTTCTGATCATGAAAGTGAACGTCAACGTCGTCCCCAATCTATGAAATTGGTTCCATAACAAGCCGGACCGCGACTACGTTTCAACCTGATTGCGCCGCGTGCTCTCGCGCATCATCGGCAGGCTATCGCGAACGTCGATGGGCTCTACTAATCGCCCTCGCAATCGCCGTTGCAACTATCTTTTCCGCCGGATGGCGCGGATCGCACGCGCGCGCTCGGCTCATGGCGGGCGCCCGGTTCATGGCGCGATACGGCTTTCGGTTTCTGTGGCGGAAGTTCCGGGCGGCGCCGGCATATTCCTTCGGAGTCAGTACAAGGTTGGCCTCGCAGAGGATCGGAACGCAGCGCTCGCCGGAAATCCGCTGGCCCTTGCCGCACATCAATGGACAGATGCGGTCGGATTTTCCGCGCACTGCATCCAGTGCATCAAGGCTCGCGACCTTCATGTCGAATTTGGTGCCGGCGTACCGGTTGAAGTTATCGAGTGCTCTCTGTGAGGCGCTATTCCAGCTCCCGTCGGCTATGCCGGGGTCGCAGCCGACGCGCTTCAGGTGCGCCTGCAAGAGACGCGCGATGTCTGCCGGGTCCATGTTGGGCGTGGCAATCGGCGCGGCTGGGGTGGGCGCGTCCGCCGGCGGGGGCAGGGCTGCCAGCTTCTGGGTCGCTTCGGCCTGCAAGGCCGCCTTGCGCTTCGCCGCTTCGATTTGCTGCTGGGCGTCCGCGGCGGCTCGCTTCTTGGCCTGCTCGACCTGAGCGGCGGCGTCGTCGGCTTGTCGTCGTGCCTCGGCAAGCTGGCGCCTGGCTTCGTCAAGCTCTCGCTTTGCCTGTTCGGCGATGCGTTGACGTTCCTGCTCGAGATCGCGCTTTGCCTGTTCCGACATCTGGAGCTTGGCCTGCTCGGTCCGGTGCGCCGCCTGTTCTTCGAGCTGCTTCTTGACCTCGTCGGTTTTCTGCCTGGCCTGTTCTTCGGCTTGAAGCTTGATCGCATCGGCCTTCTCGCTGGCTTTCTCTGCGGCTTCAAGCTTGTCGAGCGCGGCATGGGCAAAATTGGCGTAGATGCCGGTGCCGTGAACGGCGAGAAAGGAATTCCAGGCTTCCCTGGTGCCAATTTGTGCCGTGAATTCGTAATCCCGCCGTGCCTCGGCGTCCGGATCGACCGGCGGGGCGGGCTGCGGCACCAGCGCGACCGTTTCACCGCCGAGCGAGCCATAGACAAACGGCTCCTGCCGGCGGCCGGTGCTCTTCAGGACTTCGTCGCGTACGCGGCCAAGAGCAAGACGGAGATCAAGCCCGGGTGTTGCGATGTGCTTCAGCAGCGCGGTCGAAAACGGGCTGTGAGCGCCATCGCCGTCGCTGGCCACGGCGCCGGCCTTGGCCGCGTATGCGATCAGGGTGTCGGGGGTCGTCGGCTCGATCTTGGCCAGGCCGCGGCCGATCGAGCGGGTTGCGACGCTGCGCTTCATCCTCTCCGAAAATGGACTGTCGCGGCAGGCATCGAGAATTACCAGGCGCAATCTCTTGGCGGGGCTGATCGCCTGCAGGATACGGTCGAGGGCGACGGTCTCGTCCTCGACGTCGAAATCGCTGAGCAGTCTGGCGTCGATCGGAATGAGATAGTTGACGCCATCGGCCTCGATTCCGTGGCCCGCATAGTAGACGACGGCCATGTCGGCCTCCGCCGCGACCGCGGCAAATTCGCGTACGGCGCGTCGCATCTCGGACACACCGAGATCCTGGCGCAAATCGACAACGTCGAAGCCGATCTGCTTGAAGACGCCGCTCATGGCGACGGCATCGTTGTCGGGGTTGGTTAGCTGGGGGACATTCTGGTATTTCGGAACTCCCAGGACCAATGCCACGCGCTTGTCGGCCAGCGCATTCGTGGCCATCACCAAGGTCAGGAAAACAGACAAAGTAACGCCGCAAGCCAGGCGATACAGAGACGCTGTTGGATATGATCAATTCAATCCAGCCATGATGCAGGCTTCAATCCGCGTTCAACGCTTACGCTGCAATCGCTGCAAATCTTTAAACTTATCATCCGGAAGTCAACCAGAAGCGCGTTCCCGTATGTGATGTAAATCACTGGTGCTCGGCCGCACGGTCGCGATAGCCCCCGCGCTCGGTAAAGGTTGGCAAACAGCAAACAGGAGAGTGACTGCTTATTTGCTGTTGTCCATTCTCTACTTCTTCACCGTCTTCGCCGGCCCCTTCGGCGTCGGCGGCGGCGCGGCCTTCTTCACCGGCTTCAGCGCGGCGGTCTCGGCGGCGGTGTTGAGGTCGTCGATCAGCTTGGTGATGCGCGCCGCATTGGAGCCGAGATCGCTTTCGAAATAGCGCGAGGAGGAGCGGATATCGACGCGCAAATCATCGCCATCAGGCGACACTCGGATGGAAACATCCTCGCGGAACCCCATGATCGGTGTGCGCGCCACCGCCTCGATTCGGCCGACGCGGCGTGGCTGCTGCGGCGCGCGCTCGTCGATCACGAGCCATTTGCGCTTGTTGACCAGCTGCAGGGTGATCGCATAGGCACGGTCGACCGGGATTTCGAGCTGCACCGGCTCGATGTCCGGATAGGCTTGGTGCTGCTGCTCGGCGGAATACAGGCCAGCATAAACAGCCGTATTGGCGCCGTCACCGCTGCGCAGCCGCGCCAGCGCGTCGAAGCGGGGCGGATCGATCGGGTCGGTGGTGATGTCGTGGATCGGCGGCAGCTTGCGATACTGCAAGGCGAGATAGGCCGGATAGGCCAGGATGACCGCGTCGATCACGAAGGCAAGCAGGATGCGGCTCATGCCGCGCGTGCCGTTCTGCCAGATCGCGGCAAAACCGGCGAGCCCGATCAGGATGGACAGCCGGCAAGGCCGAGCGCGCCGAAGAAGGTCGCGATCGCCGGCTTCATCTCCAGGAAGCCGAAGCGGACGATGAGGATCGAGACCAGGACGGCGACGATCGAGAACACCGCAAGATTGCGCGCCCAGGTGGCGAGCCCGGAGAAGGGCTCCGACTGGTAGGGAGCGGAAAACCTGCGGGCCATCCTGAACTATTCCGGCATGGATTTGGCCGCCCGTTCTAGTCAATGGGCAGCCGGGCGTGCGGGTGACCTAGCGCACTTTCCGGCCAAGTGTGAAGCAATTTATGCCCCGTCCGCGCCGGAAACAGGGCGAGAATCGGATGCGCCCCGCCGCGGCGGGGCGCGCAGTTGGAGCGTCAGCACGTCAGTGCGTTGTGACCAGCGGGCAGGCGGATTCGGACAGTTTTCCGAACGCCTCTTCGCCCGACATGGTCTGGACCAGCTTGTAATAGTCCCAGGGAGCTTTCAACTCCTCGGGCTTCTTGACCTGCATGATGTACATCTCATGTTCCATCAGGCCGTCGGCGCGGATCTTGCCGTTGCTGGTGAACATGTCGTCGATCTTCGCCTTCTTGAGCTCGGCCATCACCTTGTCGGAATCGGTGGTGCCGGCCGCCTTGACCGCGTTCAGATAGGTCATGGTCGCCGAATAGTAGCCGGCCTGGTTCATGGTCGGCTCGCGCTTGGTCTTCTCGTAATAGCGCTTGGCGAAAGCGCGGGTCTTGTCGTTGAGATCCCAATACCAGCCGGTGGTGAGATAGAGGCCCTGCGCGGTCTTCAGCCCCAGCGAATGGATGTCGCTGATGAAGGCGAGCAGGGCGGCGGGCTTCATCGTCTTGCCGATGCCGAATTCGTCGGCGGCCTTGATCGAGTTGGTGAAGTCGTTGCCGGCATTGGCAAGGCCGAGCACCTGGGCGCCGGAGTTCTGGGCCTGCAGCAGATAGCTCGAGAAGTCCGACGTCGAGAGCGGCACGCGCACCGCGCCGACCACCTTGCCGCCATTGGCTTCCACCACCTTCGTGGCGGCTTCCTGCAGTTGCGTGCCGAACGCATAGTCGGCGGTGAGGAAGAACCAGCTCTTGCCGCCCTGGCTCACCATCGTCTTGGCGGTGCCGTTGGCGAGCGAGGTGGTGTCGTAGACGTAGTGGACGGTGTAGGGCGTGCAGTCCTTGCCGGTCAGCGAGGCGCCGGCCGCGCCGATCGCGATGAACGGGATCTTCTTCTCCTTGGCGACGTTGTTCATGGCGAGGCTGACGCCGGTGTTGGAGCCGCCGAGGATCATGGTGACGCCGTCGCGGTCGGCCCATTCGCGGAATTTCTGTGCGCCGACGTCGGGCTTGTTCTGGTGGTCGGAGGTCAGAAACTCGATCTTGTTGCCGAGCACGCTGCCGCCGAAATCCTCGATCGCCATCTTGGCGGCTTCGACGCCGCCGGGGCCGATCACGTCGGCATAGAGGCCGGACATGTCGTCGATGTCGCCGATCACCACCTTGTTGCCGGCCGCGTGCGCGCCGGTGGCGGCAGCGAAGCAAGCACCAGCCACGGCAGCGTGCGGTGCGCGATTGATTTGGTCATCATGAGCGTTCCCTGGTTGTTTCGGTTTTGCGAAATCGGGCCGGAAATTAGAGAGCCGGAAGGCCCGTTCCAATTCGCCTTTCGTCGCTGGCGGAGGGCAGTTGAGGGCAGGGTTAACTTGTGCTGGTTCGGCTGAAGCTTATCTCAAGACAAAACGACCTCCCTTTGCGGGAGGCCGCCTCGACCGTGACTGTTATGGCGGCGCCTCAGGCCGCCGCGTTCGGGAAACGATAGGCCTTGAACTGGTCGCGCAGCGCGGTCTTCAGGATCTTGCCGGTCGCCGTGTGCGGGATGCCGTCGACGAAGGCGACGTCGTCGGGCATCCACCATTTGGCGATCTTGCCTTCCATGAATTTGAGGATCTCCTCGCGCGTGGCCTTCTGGCCGTGCTTGAGCTGGACGATCAGGAGCGGCCGCTCGTCCCATTTCGGATGGTGCACGCCGATCACGGCGGCTTCCGCCACCGCGGGATGGCCGACCGCGAGGTTTTCCAGATCGATCGAGGAAATCCATTCGCCGCCGGACTTGATCACGTCCTTGGAGCGGTCGGTGATCCGCATATAGCCGTGCTCGTCGATGGTCGCGACGTCGCCGGTGTCGAAATAGCCGTCCTCGTCGAGGATGTCGGCGTCGACGCGGAAATAGGCCTTCGCCACCGCCGGACCCGACACTTTGAGCCGGCCAAAGGTCTTGCCGTCCCAGGGCAGCTCCTTGCCGGCATCGTCGGTGATCTTCATCTGCACGCCGTAGGGCGGGAAGCCCTGGGTCTGCAGCACGTCGAGCTGCTCATCGCCCTCGAGCTCGGCGAAGGGCGGCTTCACGCGCGGCGAGCGTGCCGAGCGGGCTCATCTCGGTCATGCCCCAGGCATGGCGCACGACCACGCCCATGTCGACGAAGGTCTTGATCATCGAGCGCGGCATCGCCGAGCCGCCGCACACGACGAACTCCAGATGCGGCAGTTTCAGATTGTTGGCGGCCATGTGCTGCAGCAGCATCAGCCACACCGTCGGCACGCCGGCGGTATGGGTGACCTTCTCGGTCGACAGCAGCTCATAGACCGAGGCGCCGTCGAGCTTCGGGCCCGGCATCACGAGCTTGGTGCCCATCATCGGCGCCGAGAAGGCGATGCCCCAGCTATTGGCGTGGAACAGCGGCACCACCGGCAGCATGACGTCGCTGGCGGACGTGCCGAGCGCGTCCTTCGAGTTGGCCATGAACGAGTGGATCACGTTGGAGCGGTGCGAATAGAGCACGCCCTTGGGATCGCCCGTCGTGCCCGAGGTGTAGCACATGGCGGCGGCGGTGTTTTCGTCAAAGTTCTTCCAGGCGAAATCGCCGTCGGCCTGCTTCAGCCATTCCTCATAGGCGACCGCGTTCTTCAGCGTGGTCTGCGGCATGTGCGCCTTGTCGGTCAGCACGATGAAGCGTTCGACGCTGGGCAGCTTGTCGGCGAGCTTTTCCAGGATCGGAACGAAGGTGAGGTCGGTCATCACCACGCTGTCCTCGGCGTGGTTGATGATCCAGGCGATCTGGTCGGGAAAAAGCCGGGGATTGACGGTATGGCAGATCGCGCCGATGCCCATGATGCCGTACCAGCATTCGAGGTGGCGGGCGGTGTTCCAGGCGATGGTGGCGACGCGGTCGCCGAGCTTGATGCCGTCGCGCTGCAGCATCTGCGAAACTTTCAGCGCGCGCTTGTGAATTTCGGCGTAATTGGTGCGGACAATGGGGCCTTCGACCGAGCGGGTGACGATTTCCTGGGTGCCGTGATACGTCGCCGCGTGCTCGATAATCCGGTGACAGAGCAAGGGCCAATCTTGCATCAAACCAAGCATCCGAATTCCCTCCTGAAATGTTATTTGCTTGCGCCTTTCCGCTTCGGAAAAGGGCGAACAGGCGATCGATCTTGGAATTGTCATGAACCTTATCGCGGAGAACGGACATCGCAAGTGGGCATATGGTATCGTGCCCAAATGGTTACCGCCGTAACCACGCTGGTCCTTGTTGGCATGCAAGCCGAACCGGCCGCGGCCGCGAGGCCGCTCAACCTCGTCGACCTGTTCAGCGACGGCCCGCCGCGGCTGCGCGGGAGCGTGCATCCGCTGAAAATTCCGTTGCCGAAGCCGCGCCCGGCGGAGGCGCCGGCGGCCGAGCCGGAAAGCCCGGCGGCGCGGACCCGCCGGCCGAATCGGACAAGCCCGCCGAGCAGGCGGCCCCGTGCCGTCTGCCGCGCCGCAGCCCTCGGCCTGCCGGCTTGCGCTGACGGAAGACATCGCGATTGCGCCGAGCATTCCCGACATCCACGGGCCCGGCGGCTGCGGCGGCGAGCGACCTCGTGCGGCTCGAGGCGATCGTGCTGCCGGACAAGCATCGCGTGGCGCTGACGCCGGCCGCGACGCTGCGCTGCTCGATGGCGACCGAGATCGCCGACTGGGTCCGCACCGACATCGTGCCGCTGACCCAAAAGCTCGGCAGCGAGATCACCACGCTCGACAATTACGATTCCTACGAATGCCGCGGCTTCAACCGCATTCCCGGCGCGCATCTGTCCGAGCACGGCCGCGCCAACGCGCTCGACGTGCGCGCCTTCAAGCTCGCGGATGGCCGCTCGATCGCGCTGACCGACGCGCGTGTCGCGCGAGATGCGCGAGAGCGTGCTGCATTCGGTGTGCGCGCGTTTCGTCACGGTGCTCGGGCCCGGCTCGGACTGGTATCACGAGGACCACATCCATCTCGACCTGATGGAGCAGCACAACAAGTACAGGATCTGCCAGTGGGACGTGCTCGACCCGTTGCCGCAGATCGCGCCGCTGATGCCGGCCGAGCGGCCCGAAGACGCGCCGCCGCGCGAGGTCGCCGCGAAATCGGATGGCGACAGGGACAAGCGGGAAACGGCAAAGCCCGAAGCGGCCGAGCCGCAGGCGGCGGAAGAGGCCAGCCTGATCCAGCGTCCGCCGCCGACAAAGAAGCGCGGCAGCAAAAAAGCGCCGGTGAAAACCGGCGCTTTTCGTATTCGTATCGAGGCAGCCGATTACTGAACGGCGTTACCGCCGCCCTGCAGCGCCATCTGCGAGTTGAAAGGGCGAGTCGCCATGGTGCGGCTCGAGCACCACCACGATGGTTCCGATCTTGACGCGGTTGTAGAGGTCGATCGCGTCCTCGTTGGTCAGGCGGATACAGCCCGAGGAGATCGACGCGCCGATATATTCGGGCTGGTTGGTGCCGTGAAGCCGGAACAGCGTGTCCTTGCCGTTCGCGTAGAGGTACATCGCGCGCGAGCCCATCGGATTGTCGGGACCGGGCGCGACGAAGGTGGGCACGCCGAGCCGTTCGATCTCGCTCTTGGTCGGATGCCACGGCGGCCACTCGGTCATGCCGCCGATCTTGGCGATGCCGGACCAGGCCATGGCTTCTTCGCCGACGGTGATGCCGTAGCGGATCGCCTTGCCGTCGTTCAGCACGTAGTAGAGATAGTGGTTGTCGGAATCGACCACGATCGAGCCGGGCGATTCCTTGCGATGATAGTCGACGATCGCGCGACGGAAGGGCTCGGCGACCGGCGTGTTCGTGTAGCGGATCTTCGCCAGAAATTCCTTGTCGCGCGGTTTGAAGGCGGTGGTGTTGGTTGCCTCATAGGTCGCGGATTGCATGCAGCCCGACAACAACAAACCGGCGGCCAAAAAGGCGAGTTTCACCTTGAGCGACGGCATGGTGCACTTCCGATCGAAAGCCTCTGCGTTCGCAGGCGCCATCCTGCGCCCCAAACGCCATGATTCAGTTAATCCTTATTATCGTCGAAGCCGGTCAAAATTCCAGAACTTAGACGCTTATCCCGCGTTGCGAGACCGGCGTTGTGTCTTTTTTGCCGCAAGGGGTGCTGATTTCGGCTGAATCTTGGGCAAGTCTGCCCAGATCGCGAATCCGTGCCACGCTGCGGCCACCAACTCGCCACAAATACCAATGGCCGGTTAATGCGACGTCATCAGCTGCTTGCCAAAATCGAGCTATGCCGGCTTGGGTAAGTCGCGTGTCGTCCGGAGTGCCCCATGCTTTCTGTGTTTGTTCCCCCGAATCCTCGCTGAAGAAAGCCTCCGCCGACGACCTTGCCGCGTTGCCGGAGAACGCGGTCTGGATCGATCTCGTCAACCCGACCCAGGCCGAGGACAAGGCGGTGGAAAAACTCGCCGGCATCGCGGTGCCGACGCGGGAGGACATGCAGGAGATCGAGATCTCGAGCCGGCTCTATATCGAGAACGGCGCGCGCTACATGACCGCGACGCTGATGTGCCAGTCCGATACCGAAACGCCGAAGACGACGGCGGTGACCTTCATTCTCGCCGGCCATCGCCTGGTGACGGTGCGCTATGAAGAGCCGAAGCCGTTCGCGGTGGTCGAATACAAGCTCGGACGTTCCTGCTCGCCCGGCGTGACCGGCGAGATGGTGCTGATGGAATTGCTCGATGCCGTGATCGACCGCTGCGCCGACATCCTGGAGCGCATCGGCGCCGACGTCGACACCGTCTCCCACGACATCTTCGAGCCCGAAAGCGAACGACACGGCAGCGCCAAGCGCTATTCGCAGATCCTGATCGCGATCGGCCGCAAGGGCGACCTGACCTCCAAGGTGCGCGAGAGCCTGGTCTCGATCGGGCGCATCGTCACCTTCCTGTCGGCGGTGATGGAAGGCGTCAAATGGAGCAAGGACATGCGCGAGCAGCTCAAGACCATGCAGCGCGACGTGGCCTCGCTCACCGACCACGCCTCCTATCTCTCCAACAAGATCACCTTCGTGCTCGATGCGATGCTCGGCGTCGTCAATCTCGAGCAGAACAACATCATCAAGCTGTTCTCGGTCATGGCCGTGGTGTTGATGCCGCCGACCTTGATCGCCTCGATCTATGGCATGAACTTCAAGGATATGCCCGAGCTCGAATGGGCCCACGGCTATCCGATCGCCATCGTCGCCATGATCGCTGCGGCGGTCGTTCCCTACTGGATATTCAAGTGGAAGAAGTGGCTGTGAGAGCCTCAATTGTTAGCGAAGCCTTGCACTGAAACACGAGTCGCAACGGCAGCGCCTGCCGCAATCGCTCCGGTAAAATTTGAGCGTTGCGCTGAACGTTTGAGCGAAACTTCTCTGCGATAACACTGTCATGAGCATGATCCGGAAAGCTGGCGCGGATTTCCGGACGAGATCATGCTCAACAACACGCTGACGCGCGAAAAAATCGCGCTTTGGCCACGAGGCAGCAATGGTTGAGAAACTCATAATTTCATCGCGCAACGTCGTCGATCTCTCGCGCTATCGGGAACTCGGCGCAGCCGGCAGGGCGGTGGCGATGTCGGCGCGCATCTGCCGGCATTGCGGCGCAGCGCTGCTCGAGGGCGAACGCGAGGAGGAATGCTCCAGCGCCTTCAGCTCCGATGTGCTGCGGCTGCGCTGGCAGGCCGCGCAGATCTTGCGCGGGCTGACCTGATCGGCGAGGCCGCGAAGCCGCCGTTGCCCTGAAGGGAGCCGCAGCGGCGCTCAATGCGAGAACAGCACCGGCAGGGACGGGCTGCGTACCACCTCGTCGGTGGCGCCGCCGAGCACGAATTCGCGCAACCGCGAATGATGCCCGTAGGCGCCCATCACCATGAGGTCCGCATTCGCGCGCGCGGCCTGCGCTTTCAGGACCTCGCCGACCGGCCGTCCCGCCGCATCGATCTTGTCGACCACGACGTCGATGCCATGCCGTGACAGGTTTTTGGCGAGTTCCTCGGCGGAGCGCTTGCTGTCGAAGACCTTCTCGTTCGTCACCGTCAGGACGCGGACCTGCTTTGCCTTTTCCAGTAGCGGAATGGCGTCGGCGACCGCCCGTGCTGCGGCGTGGCCGAAGTCCCAGGCCACCACGACGGTGTTGAGCTCGAAGGACTTTGTTGTCGGCGGCAACACCAGGGTCGGGCGACCGGCCCCGAAAATAAGGGCCTCCGCGATCCATTGATCCTCGAAGGCGCGCGTCGGCACGATGGTGAGGTCGCGCAGGCGCGCATATTCCACGAAGCGGTTCGGGACCTCGGAGATGGCGCAGCGCTCGAGGATCGTCTCGTGCAGGAGGCCGGCCCGCTCCGCCGCCTGGTCGAACGCCGCAAGCAGGGCCTGCGCGTTCTTCCGGCTCTGATGGGCTTCGGTGGTGATGAGGCCCTCGACCGTGCCAAAGGAAAGGAAGGTGCCTGGCACCTCGACATGCGCTTCGCAGGAGATGGCGGCGATGTGGGCGTTCAGCGTCGTCGCCAGCGAGATCGCGCCGTCGAGCATGGAGACGGGGGTCGGATCGGGGTAGCTGACAAAGGTGAGCAGGATGTCTCTGATGGCCATGGGGTCCTCCGGTCTGGGCGTCCCGACAAGCCTAGAACGCCACGACCGGCGATGATTTGATCTAGCGCAGAGGCGCCTGCGTCCGGTTGTCCTATCGAGAATCGATCAATCCCGTCGCCTCGCCACCTGCGCGATTGCCATCACGATCTCGGTCATCTTGCCATCGCGGCCGAACGGTGAAAGCCGCGCCTCGATATCGGTCAGCATGGCATCCACTTTGTCGCCAAGCGCGGCAGGCGAGGACGGGGAAAAGGTCAGCACGCGATGTGCGAGGTCGCTCATGCTGACCTCATGCGTCGTTTCGATGCTGACCGTCTCGCCACGTGGAAGCCGGTGCCTTCCAGCTGCCGACGCAAAATTCCGATGCGCGCGCTCGCCCTGGCGCGAGTCCGCCCAGAGCAGCTCATCGGACCAGACGCGCCGCGCTTCGTTATACGTGTCGAGCCATGCGTTGCGGCCGTCGTGCGCCGACAACGAGCCGCAAACCGCGATCGCGCCATCCGGCGCAACCAGCCGAGCGAATAGCGGACCGAGCGCGTCGCTATCCATCCAGTGCAGGGCACGGCCGATGGTGACGAGGTCGAAGCGGCCGATGGTCTCCGGCAGGTCTTCGGCCCGGCCTTCGATCAACGTGATCGCTTGCCTTGCCCGCAGCGCCGCCTTGCGCGCAGCGGCCAGCATCGCCGGTTCCGGATCGACGGCGGTGACGCGGCCGACATAGGGCGCAAAGCCGAGCGCGAGCAGCCCGGGGCCGGTGCCGAGGTCGATCAGCGCGTGCTGCTTCGAAAGCTTCAGTTTTTGGGCGACGGTGCGGAAGAACTCGGCCGGATAGGGCTGCCGGAATTGCTCGTAAAGTTCGACGGTTGAGGCGAAGCGTCCCATGGCGAAGTCCTTTATCGCGGGGCGCCCCCGAGTGATGAGGGCGGAGATAGGGCGCAGAGCCGATGGACGCCAGCTGGCGCGGATCAAAGGATGGTGTGCGGGGCCGACGATAGCGGTGGCGGCTACACGTGCTGGCCGCCGTTGATGTGTATCTCCGCGCCGTTCACGTAGGAGCTCGTCTCCGTGCACAACACATAGATGATCCGCGCCACTTCATCCGGCGTGCCGAGCCGGTGCATCGGGATTTGCTGCTCGACGATCTTCTCGGTGCCCGGAGAAAGAATGGAGGTATCGATCTCGCCCGGCGCGATCGCGTTGACGCGGACGCCGATGCGGCCGAAGTCGGAGGCCATTTCCCTTGTGAGCGAAGCCAATGCTGCCTTGGAGGTCGCATAGGCAACACCGGCGAAAGGATGCACGCGTGAGCCGGCGATCGAGGTGACGTTCACCACCGAGCCCTTGGCGGCCTTTAGCTCCTCGATCAGCCCGCGCGCCATCATGATCGGCGCGAAGAAGTTGACGCGGAACACATGGCTCCAGGTCTCGATATCGGTGTCCATCGTGCCCATTCGCGTGCCGCCGTTGGCTTTCGGCGAAATCGCGGCGTTGTTGACCAGCGCATGCAGCGCGCCGCCCTCCAGCCGTTGGCGGATTTACCGAAATGGCCCGCGTCGTGTCGGCGTAGTCGGCAAGGTCGACCTGGATGTGATCCTCCGGTCCTGCATCCCATGGGCAATCTTCCGGGAAGGGATGCCGCGAGCAGGTGATGACGCGCCAGCCGGCGCATGAAAAGCGGATCACGGTGGCGTGCCCAATGCCGCGGCTGGCGCCGGTCAGAAGCAGCGTGCGTCGTGGCGTGTTGGCGGATGTCGGCATTTTGCTCCTTCAGGCGCTTACGGATACAATCGCGTCTTGCTCCACGCGCCGCCTGCGGCGCGTCGCGGCGAAATTCGATGCGGTCGTGCAGGCGGAACGGGCGGTCGTGCCAGAACTCGAAGCGCAGCGGGGTGATGCGCCAGCCGCTCCAGCCCGGCGGCCGCGGCACCTCGCCGATCACATATTTCGCCGCGACTTTTGCGATGGCCTGCTCGAAGGCAAAGCGGCTTTCCAGTGGCTGCGACTGCTTGCTTGCCCAGGCGCCGATCTGCGCCTGCTTCGGGCGGGTCGCGAAATACTCGTCGGCTTCAGCTTCAGTCACCGGCGACACGTTGCCGCGGATGCGCACCTGCCGGCGCAGCGATTTCCAGTGGAAGAGTAAACCGGCCTTAGGATTTGCGGCGAGTTCGCGGCCCTTCTGGCTCGCAATGTGGCTGTAGAACACAAAACCCTGCGGCGTCATAGCCTTTCATCAGCACCATGCGCACATCCGGCAGGCCATCGGCGTCGACGGTTGCGAGCGACATCGCATTCGGATCATTGGGCTCTGCCTTGCAGGCCTCCGCAAACCATTCCGCGAACAGGGCAAACGGTTCCTCGGCTTGCGTGAAATCACCAGATGTTAAGGGTGGGGGGTGTTTGATGGAGGTCGTGTCCGTCATGCGAGGGGTCCGAATTGCGTCCGCCCGCGTCCCAAAACGCGCTTGTGAGCCTAGCCCTATATAGGGCATGGGGGCGCGTTGGCCTATCGGCGTTCGCGCCGAAGGGGGCGGCACTTACGCTGATTCTAATCGGGCTTTCCACCGGTGGCTGCAGCTTCTCCCGCGGCGACGGGCCTTCGCCAGGATGAGCGACAATGAGGTGACGGGCTCGCTCAAGCAGGGCGAGCCGACGCCGACCGAAGCCGATCTCGCCTTCGCCCGCATGCCGCCTCCGACGTGCTGACCAAGGGCGACAAGGATTCCAGCCAACCCTGGCAAAATCCGCAGACCGGCGCGCGCGGTTCGGTGACCCCGCTGGCCCAGGCCTATGCGTCCGACGACGGCCGCACTTGCCGGGACTTCCTCGCAAGCTATGTCAACGGCAGGACCGAGAACTGGCTGCAGGGTTCGGGCTGCCAAAACGCCAACGGCCGCTGGGAAATCCACACGTTAAAGCCGTGGCGGCAGAGCTGAGCGGGTTTTCACCCGTTGCAAAAATACAACTGAGACCCCAGATGAAACCAAAAGCGGGCGGGCTGCCCTTGGTTTATGATCTGATTTTCCCTGAAGGAGACGTGACGGATGCGCGACCCCTATGAGGTCTTGGGGGTGCCGCGGGGCGCCAACGCTGCGGCGATCAAGAGCGCCTTTCGCAAACTCGCCAAGAAACATCACCCAGACAGCAACAAGAACGATCCGAAGGCGGCGGAGCGTTTTTCCGAGATCAACACGGCCAACGAGATATTGGGCGACGAGGACAAGCGCAAGCAGTTCGACCGCGGCGAGATCGACGCCGAGGGCAAGCCACGTTTCACCGGCTTTCCGGGTGGGGCGGCGCGGGCGGCGGCCGTGCCGGTCCCGGCGGCTTCGAGAGCTACACCTTCCGCACCGGCGGCGGCACCGGTGGCGGCGCGGGCGGCGTTCGAGGACATCCTCAACAGCATGTTCGCCAATGCCGGGCGCGCGGCGTGCGGCGGCGCCGGCCGGGCGAGCCCGTTCGAATTCGATACCGGAGGGATAGGGCTCGACCTCGATCTCAAGGTCGCCATGTGGGTGTCGCTGGAAGAGGCGGTCAAAGGCGGCGAGAAGCGTGTGCGGCTGCCGACCGGCAAGGAGCTCAATGTCAAGGTTCCCGCAGGCGTCATCGAAGGCCAGCAGATCCGGCTGCGGGGACAGGGCGAGACCGCACAGGGCCATCCGCCGGGCGATCTCCTGATCACCGTCAACATCGCCCCTCATCCGTACTTCAAGGTCGACGGCAGCGACATCCGGGTCGACCTGCCGATCACGCTCTATGAGGCGGTGCTGGGCGGGAAAGTCAGCGTGCCGACGCTGGGAGGCGCGGTGGAATTGTCGATCCCCAAGAATACGTCGAGCAGCCGGACTTTCCGGCTGAAGGGGAAGGGATTGCCGAAGGCAGGTGGAACGTCGGGCGATCTCTTTGTCACCACCCGCATCATGCTACCCGACGGGAACGACGCCGAACTGGAGGCGTTGATGCAGAAGTGGCGCGACGGGCACCCCTACAATCCTCGAAATGATCTCACCTGACTGAAACCAGACGAGAACAACGGACGTAATTGGTTTTTTCGGGCTCCTTGAGCCCGAAAAAACGGGTGCGGCCTCGAGAGGGGGACCAGCGCGGTACAAAACCCCAACTCGAGGCCGCGTGCGTCGATCGGCGGATCGAACGCTCCTCATTTTTTCGTGACCATCCGGTGCGATAATGAGACGCATGCATGACTTGATTCCAGAATTTCAATGTCCGAATTGGGACACCGAAGGTGACCTTTCACCGGTTCTGAATCGTCAAGGAGCTGGCAAAGCTGCGTGCACGCGATGCTGAACCCATGGCGTTTCCCGCACGCCGTGGGTGCGTAGCCTTTGATCATGCTTGAACAAACGAGAAAGTAAGGGCCGCTTTTCCGAGAAAGCTAGCCGCCCTTTTTCTCGGTCTGGTCGTAGACCATCCGCGCCACCTGGGCGAGGCGCTCGCGGTCGCTGGTGCCGCTCACGACATAGCCCACGCCGCGGTCGGCCCAGAACAGGGCGCCTTCCTTGGCGCCGTCCTTGTCCTGGGTGGTGTAGCGCATTTGCGTCGTCTCGGTCGAAGCCTTGGCGGTGTAGACCGTGAAGCGCTCGCCCGAGGCGCTCTCATACATCAGGAACGAGGCCGGTCCGGTCGGGCCGGGCAATAGCCGCCCGCCGACCAGCTTCAACCCGGTCGAGCCAAGCTCGGGGGCGAAGACATCCCAGCCGCAGCGCTTGGTCAGCCAGGCTTGCAGGTGCGCGCGCTCGCTGCCGGGCACCTCGACGGGATGGCGGACCTCGACGACATAGAGCCGGTGCGCATCCAGCGCGTCATCGGTGAAGCTCTGATACATGGAAGGCGTCGCGGCCACGCCATGCGCGAGCCAGCCGGTGCCGCCGCCGGCGACGAAGGCGAGCAGCGAGGCAGCGACCGCGCCATAGATCCATTTGCGCGGCGGTTGCACCAGCCGCTCGAGCTCGAGCCGCTTCGGCACCGGCTCGTTGGCAACGGAGTCGTAGCGCGCGTGCAGGGCTTCCGCCATCGTGCGCCAGGATTGCACCCGCTCGGCATCGTCGGGATGCGCCGCGAGCCACGCCTCGACATCGCTGCGGCGTTCGGCCGGCAGCTCGTTGTCGACGTAAGCATGAAGCTCGTCTTCGGTGACGGGAATTTTCGGGTCGGTCATTTTCGTCGTCTCTGTCCAACTCGGATCGAAAAATATCTATGCATAAGCCTTGCCATTATCGGTTACTTCACACGACGCAATGCGGGGCGTTCACCTTCGAGCGCAGCCTTCACATGGGCACGGGCTCGCGCAAGCCGGGACATTACGGTGCCGATCGGCACGCCCTGAATATCAGCCACCTCGCGATAGCTCAGCCCTTCCAGCATGACCAGCAGCAACACCGCGCGCTGCTCTTCCACCAGGGTCGCAAGTGCCCGCGCGATGTCCCGGCTCTCGGCCTCGGTGCCGCTCGCATCGGGATTGTTCTCGAGCAGCGGCATGAATTGCGGCCGGCGCGCCAGCGAACGGCGCCGGTTCTTGTTGAGGTTGGTCAGGATCGTATAGAGCCAGCTCCGCACGTCGCCGCCGAGAAACAGCCGCTCCGAGCGCAAGGCACGCACCAGCGTGTCCTGCACCAGGTCATCGGCGATATCGGCGTCGCGCGCAAGCGCGCGCGCATAGCGGCGCAGCGCCGGAATCATGGCTTCAACACTCTGTCGAAACGCGCTCATGCAAGCTCGGTTGTTCGGTAGACGCTTACGTAGAGCATAACACCCGATCTCCTAGCCTATTCCGCCTGTTAAGGTTTGAGGTAAACAGCCTGATCCGGGTACCGATAAGGCTGTACCGGGCCCGAAGGCTGGTGTACGCAAACTTTTCCAAGCTTGGTGAACGATGATGGCGCAGATTTCAGGGCTGATGCAGGGCAAACGTGGGGTCGTTCTCGGCGTTGCCAATAACCGCTCGATCGCCTGGGGCATCGCAAAGGCCTGCCATGCGGCCGGCGCGGAGGTGGCGCTGACCTGGCAGGGCGACGCGCTGAAGAAGCGGGTCGAGCCGCTGGCCAAGGAGCTGGACGGGCTGTTGCTCGGGCATTGCGACGTCACCGAGCCCGCAACCATCGACGCTGTGTTCGATGTGCTCAGGGAGAAGTGGGGCAAGATCGATTTCGTCGTGCACGCGATCGCGTTCTCCGACAAGGACCAGCTCGACGGCCGCTATCTCGAGACCACCGCCGACAACTTTACCAGAAGCATGTTGATCTCCTGCTATTCGCTGACCGCAATCACGCAGCGCGCCGAAAAGCTCATGACCGATGGCGGTTCGATCCTGACCTTGACCTACTACGGCGCCGAGAAGTGGGTGCCGCACTACAACGTCATGGGCGTTGCCAAGGCGGCGCTGGAAGCGAGTGTGCGTTATCTCGCCGCCGATCTCGGCGAGAAGAACATCCGCGTCAACGCCATCTCGGCCGGCCCGATCAGGACGCTGGCGTTCGCTGGCATCGCCGATTCCCGCTATCTCCTGAAATGGAACGAAATCAATTCGCCGATGCGCCGCAACGTCACCATCGAGGAAGTTGGTGACAGTGGGCTGTATTTCCTCTCCGATCTGTCGCGCGGCGTTACCGGCGAGGTGCATCATGTCGATTCCGGCTATCACGTCGTCGGCATGAAGCGGCCGGACGCGCCCGACATCACGCCGGCGAAGGAATAGCCGGCACGTCCCATGCCCGTGCCCGTGATCTACTACATTCGCCACGGCGAAACCCAGTGGAATGCGGATGGCCGACTGCAGGGCGTGCAGGACGTCCCGCTCAACGATCTCGGCCGCAAGCAGGCGGCCCATGCGGGAGAAATTCTCGCCGATCTGTTCGAACGGCACGGCCACGACAGGACAAAACTTCCGTTCGTCTCGAGCCCGCTCGGCCGCGCGCGCACCACCATGGAGCTGGTGCGCGGCGTGCTGCGATTGCCGGCGCAGGATTATGCGATCGACGATCGCCTGCGCGAGATCGCCTACGGCAAATGGGAGGGCTCGACCTTGGCCGAGATGCAGGTGGCCGACCCTGAACTGTTCGCGAAGCGGCAGACCGAGAAGTGGACGGTGGCGCCTCCCGGCGGGGAGAGCTATGTCGCCGTGCAGCAGCGCATGACCGAGTGGTATGGCGAGCAGAAGCGCGACATCGTCACGGTTGCGCATGGCGGCACGGCACGGGCGTTGATGGTGACGTTAGGCTTCGAGACGCCGCAGAGCGCGGCCGACCTGCCGATTGCGCAGGGCGCGGTCTACGTGTTCAGCGAGGACGGGCTGAACAAATATAGTTAAGGCCCATCCAAGCCTTGTGCCGGACATCCACGCGCGTTACGACAAATCATGTCCCACAACACATTCGGCCATCTGTTCCGCGTCACGACCTTTGGCGAAAGCCATGGGGTTGCGATCGGCTGCGTGGTCGACGGTTGTCCGCCGCTGATCCCGCTCACCGAGGCCGACATCCAGCGCGATCTCGATCGCCGCCGTCCCGGCCAATCGCGCTTCACGACGCAGCGGCAGGAGCCGGACACGGTAAAAATCCTGTCCGGCGTGATGGCGCATCCCGAGACTGGCGCGCAGGTGACGACGGGCACGCCCATCGCGCTTCTGATCGAGAACACCGATCAGCGCTCCAAGGACTATTCCGACATCAAGGACAAGTTTCGCCCGGGTCACGCCGACTTCACCTATGAGGCCAAATACGGCCTGCGCGATTATCGCGGCGGCGGGCGCTCGTCGGCGCGCGAGACCGCGATGCGGGTCGCCGCCGGCGCGATCGCGCGCAAGATTTTGCCCGAAGTGAACGTGCGCGGCGCGCTGGTGCAGATGGGCCCGCACAGGATCGACCGCGCCAAATGGGACTGGGAGGAGACGGCCAACAATCCGTTCTTCTGTCCGGACAAGGACAAGGCCGCGTTCTTCGAGGAGTATCTCGACGGCATCCGCAAAAGCGGATCGTCGATCGGCGCGGTGCTCGAGATCGTGGCCGAAGGCGTGCCGGCCGGCCTCGGCGCGCCGATCTATGCCAAGCTCGATGCAGAGCTCGCGGCGGCCTTCATGAGCATCAATGCGGTGAAGGGCGTCGAGATCGGCGCCGGCTTTGGCGCGGCCGAACTGTCGGGCGAGGAAAATGCCGACGAGATGCGGATGGGCAATCAGGGTCCGAAATTCCTGTCCAACCATGCCGGCGGCATTCTGGGCGGCATCTCGACCGGACAGCCGGTGGTGGCGCGCTTCGCGGTGAAGCCGACCTCATCGATTCTCTCCCCGCGCCGCACCGTCGACCGCAACGGCGGCGAGACCGAGATCCTGACCAAGGGCCGCCACGACCCCTGCGTCGGCATCCGCGCCGTGCCCGTCGGCGAAGCCATGATGGCCTGCGTGCTCGCCGATCATTTCCTCCGCCACCGCGGGCAAGTCGGCCGCTAACCTCTACGCCGGCGCTCCCATGATGTACGGCTTCAGCAGCGCATGGAGCATGCTGTGGGTCGGCGTCGATATGCCGAGCTCGCGGCCGAGCTCGACGACCTTGCCCGAGAGCCAGGGCAGCTCGAGCCGGTTGCCGCGTTCGAGATCGAGCGCCATCGATGCCTTCATGCTCGGCGGAGCGTGGCCGATGAAGTCGAGCACCTTCGAAAGCGCGTCGGCGGGTAGCGCGATGTTCTTGGCGCGGCCGACCTCGATCACTTCCTGGATCGCCGAAAGGAAGATCGCCCGCACATCGGGGTCTTCCCTGAGCTTGCCGATCGGCTGGCGCGTCACCGCGGTCATGCTGGCGTTGGTGGCGAGCAGGGCGAATTTCATCCAGAGCTCGGTCAGAATCTGATCGCTCAAGGTCGCGTCGAAGCCGGCCTTCTGGCACATCGCGAGGAAATCCTTGCCGCGCTGGCTGATCGTGCCGTCGAGCTCGCCGAAGATCATGCGCATGAAGGTGCCGACCTGGCGGATCACGCCGGGCTGGATGATCGAAGCGCTGATCTGCGCCACGCCGCCCATCACGGCGTCGCGGCCGAGGATCGGAGCCAGTCGATCGGCGGCGTCGATGCCATTTTGCAGCGGGATGACGGCGCTGTTGGGTCCAACCAGCGGCTTGATGTGCTCGCCCGCGCTCTCGACATCCCAGAGTTTCACGCAGAACAGCACGAAGTCGACCTTGCCGACAGTTTTGGGGTCGTCGGTGGCCTGCGTCGGCACCAGATGCGTATCGCCGCGGGGGCTCTCGATCTTGAGCCCGGCGCTCTTCATTGCCGCAAGGTGCGCGCCGCGCGCGATGAACGTCACATCGGCGCCCGCCTTGGCCAGTGCCGCGCCGAACCCACCGCCGACGCCGCCGGCACCAACCACCGCAATCCGCATCCATTCCTCCCGGCTACACGCTCGATTGAGGCGGATACTGCGATGAATTGAAGCGCGATGTCATCCTCCAATTTCGGCCGGTCGCGACGCATGAATTGCAGGCCTTGTGGCGGCCCGCCGCTAGATCTCGATCTCGGTGCCGAACTCCACGACCTGGCGTGCGGGCACGTCGAAGAAGGCGGCCGTCCGCTCGGCGTTCCGCTGCAGGAACGCGAATACGTTCTCGCGCCACACCCACATGCCCGGCACATCCTCGCGCGGGATGATGGTCTCGCGGCCGATATAGTAGGTGACATCGGAGAGATCGACGCCGCTTAGCTTGCCCTGCCGGCAGGCGAGCGTCAGTCCTTCAAAAATCGTCGGATATTGCATGAAGCCATAGCGCAGGATGATCCGTGTGATGCCTTCGGTGATCTCGATCACCTCGGCGCGGTGTTCGTCCGATACGCGCGGCTGCTCCTCGATCAGCACGGTGACCAGCAGCACCCGCTGGTGCAGGCAATGATTGTGCTTCACGAACTGCGTCAGCGCGAGCGGGACGCCGTTCGGCGTGGAGGCGAGGAAGATCGACGTGCCGGGAAGTCGGGCGTGACATCGGCTGACCGCGGTTTCGATCAAATCTTCCTCGGGCTGGCGCAGCTTGCCGCGCGCCCCCTCGACCAGCCTGACGCCGCTGCGCCAGGTCAGCATCAGGAACGCCACCACGGCTGCCAGCACCAGCGGAAACCAGCCGCCCTCGAACAGTTTGGTCGAATTGGCCGCGAAGAAGATGCAGTCGATGATGAAGAAGAAGCCGTTCACGGCAATCACGATGATCGGCGGGTAGCCCCACTGGATGGCGACCAGCGCGGCCAGCAATGTCGTGATCACCATCAAGAGCGACACCGCAATGCCATAGGCGCCCGCGAGCGCATCCGAACTGCCGAACATGATCACGGCGCCAAGCGTCGCCGCCGCGAGCAGCCAGTTCACCAGCGGCACGTAGATCTGGCCGATGGCGTGGCTTGTGGTGTGATTGATCTGCATGCGCGGCAAAAAGCCGAGCTGGATCGATTGCTGGGTCAGCGAATAGACGCCGGAGATGATCGCCTGCGAGGCGATCACGGTGGCGATCGTGGCAAGCCCGATCAGCGGATACTGCGCCCAGTTGGGCGCGAGCTGATAGAACGGGTGGTCGAGCGCGGTGGGATCGGTGATCAACAGCGCGGCCTGCCCGAAATAATTCAACACCAGGGCCGGCAGGGCGATGCTGAACCAGGCCAGCCGGATCGGCACCCGGCCGAAATGGCCCATGTCGGCATACATCGCCTCACCGCCGGTCACCGCGAGAAAGGCGGCGCCGAGCACGGCGAAGCTGATATGGAAATCCTCATGCAGCAGGAACTGAACCGCATAGAACGGACTGAGCGCCGCGAGCACCGCGGGCGCCTTGAAGATGCCGTGGATGCCGAGCGCGGCGATCACCGCAAACCAGAGGAACATCACCGGCCCAAAAATCTGGCCGATGAAGCTGGTGCCTTTCTTCTGCATGAGGAACAGGCCGACCAGGATCGTGATGGTGAGCGGTATGACGGCCGGCGCGAGCGAGGGCGCGTCCACCTTCAGTCCCTCGATCGCGGAGAGCACGGAGATCGCCGGCGTGATCGCGCCGTCGCCGTAGAGCAGCGCCGCGCCGATCAGGCCGACAAGCAGGAGCTGCGCGCGCCACGTGCCGGGTACGGCGGCGCGTGCATGCAGGAGCGCCAGCATCGCGACGATGCCGCCTTCGCCGCGATTGTCGGCGCGCAGGATCAGCATCGCATATTTGATCGAAACGATCAGGATCAGCGCCCACAGGATCAGCGATACCAGGCCGAGCACCGCGCCGGATGAGACCGGTCCGCCCTGCGCGGCGGCGCGGGCGGCTTCCTTCAGCGCATAAAGCGGGCTGGTCCCGATGTCGCCATAGACGACGCCGAGCGCGCCCATCGTTGCAGTCCAGGGGAGGACGGTGGACGGAAGCGAATTGCCGGCAGGCGTGGCGGTCATTGCCGAAGCCCCGATGCTCTCGTCCGCCAGTCGGATGACCGGCGGTCACGACTGGGGGCAGTCTGCGCTAAGGTGCGACAAATTGCTACAGGCTTGTGACCGGCAGCCTTTGCTGGCCGCCGGTATTCAAGCGCTCAATTCATATTCCGCCGGATCGAAGCGCGACGTCAGCTTCCAGTATTCCACCAGCCGCCATGGCGTGATCGCAAACACGCGGCCGTGGCGGTTGCGATACCAGTTGGTCATGCCCTTGTGGGTCCACACCATGCGCGCATGCATGTCGTCGACCTTTGGGTTGTAGCTTTCATAGTGTCACCGCGGCATTCGATCGTGCGCTTGCCGGTTTCGACCGGCAGCGCCAACATCATGGCAGCGCCTCGACGCAAATCCCGTCACCGATCCGCATGTGCCGCCCGTAACTCTTCCGTTTGGAGGCGGTTGCTTGCGTCGGCAAAAGGGTTTGTAATCGAACCAATCACGCACAAAACGGAATTCCGGAGCAGGAAACGATGGGGGAGGTCAAGACCCATTACGACAAGACCCACTACGAGGTGATCGTCGTCGGTGCCGGCGTGGCAGGCATCTACCAGATCAAGCGGCTGCTAGATCTCGGCATCGACGCCACCGTGCTCGATTCGGCTCCTGATCTTGGCGGAACTTGGTACTGGAACCGCTATCCCGGCTGCCGCTTTGATTCCGAGAGCTACACTTATGGCTTTTCGTTCTCACGCGAACTGCTCGACGAGTGGCACTGGAAAGAGCGCTTTTCCGGTCAACCCGAGAATTTACGCTACCTCAATTTCGTCGCCGACAAGTTCGATTTGCGCGAGCATATGCAGTTCAATTGCAGGGTCGAGGCGATGCATTTCGACGAGGCGCGTGATCTATGGCAAGTGAAGATCGCCGACGGCCGCAAGATGACAAGCCGTTTCGTGGTTCTCGCGATCGGCCTGCTCTCCGCGCCGACCATGCCGCGGCTGGAAGGTATCGATGATTTCAAGGGCCGCTCCTTCCACACCTATTACTGGCCGCATGAGCCGGTCGATCTTGCCGGCAAGAAAGTGGCCGTGATCGGCACCGGCGCCACAGGCATTCAGTTGATAGGCGAGATCGCCGACAAGGTTGGTGATCTCACCGTCTTCCAGCGCCGCCCGAACTGGAGTGCTCCGCTCAACAACAGCCTGATCTCTGAGAAGGAAATGGCCGACATTCGCTCGCGCTATGACGAGATCTTTGCCGCCTGCGCCCTCACGCCGGGCAGTTTCCTGCATGGGCCCCAGCGCCGCGGCTTCCACGAAGTGTCACGCGAGGAACGGCTGGAGCTGTGGGACAGGCTCTATGATGAGCCTGGTTTTGGCATCTGGCTCGCGAACTTTCGCGAGATATTCATGGACGAAGCGGCCAATGCCGAGCTGTCGGAATACATCGCCGATCGCATCCGCTGCCGTGTCAGGGATCCCAAGGTGGCCGAAAAACTGATCCCCAGGGATCACGGCTTTGGCGTGCAACGTTTGCCGCTGGAGACGAACTATTTCGAAGCCTACAACCGCGGTAATGTGCATCTCGTTGATATCAGCGAGACGCCGCTCGTTCGCGTCACTGAGAAGGGCCTGCGTGCCACCGAACGCGAATACGAATTCGACATCATCGTCTACGCCACCGGGTTCGATGCCATCACCGGCGCTTATGATCTGATCGATATCCATGGCATCGGCGGCAAGACGCTGGCTGGAAAATGGAAGCATGCGCCATCCACCTTCCTCGGCATGCTTGTCCACGGCTTTCCGAATCTCCTGATGCCGACCGGACCTCAAAGCGCGTCTGCCTCGACGAATTTTCCGCGAGGCATCGAGAACGGCGTCAACTGGTGCATGGACCTACTGCAACATATCTGGGACCACGGCCACACCCGCGCCGAAGCCACGCTCGAGGCGCAGGATCGCTGGACCGCGCACGTGGCGAAAATGTACGAGATCATGCTGATGCGCAAAGCCAAGTCGTGGTTCACTGGCTATAACTCCAACGTCGCCGGCCACGAGGAGGGCACGGTGCGCTACTTCGTCTACAATGGCGGCACCCCAAAATTCGTCGGGATCATCAACGAAGTGGCGGTGAAAGGTTATCAGGAGATCGAGTTCAGCTCGCTCCCGCGTGCCGACGGACAAGCGGCGGCCGCCCGTGCGTCAGCCTAGTGCCGACGCTGCCCGTGTGTCGTGAAAACGTAACGCGTTTATGATGGCTTGACGGCTCCGATAACGACCCAGGCTAATGGCCGGGCATGGACACCTCCGAAGCTCGAAAAGCTGATCAAATGGCTGATGGACGGCGCGCGGTCGTCGCCGACGCCGAACAGCGTTCCTGAAGGAGATGTGCGAGCGGCTGGTCGACGCCGGCATCCCGCTCCATCGGGTCGGCGCCTTCGTGCGGACGCTGCATCCGGACGTGTTCGGCCGCAGCTTTGTCTGGCGGCGAGGGAGCCGAGGACATCGCCGTCAACACCGCCGACCTTCGATCTGCCGGACACGCCGCAATTCAAGAACAGTCCGCTCGCGATCCTGTACGCCAGCGGCCACGAGGTGCGCTATCGCCTCGATGATCCCGAGAGCAAGCGCTTCCCCTTCTTCGACGACATGCGCGGTGAGGGCGTCACCGACTATATCGCGCTGCCGCTGTTGTTCACCGACGGCACGATCCACGCTTCGAGCTGGTCCACGACGGCCGAGGGCGGTTTCACCGACGAGCATCTCGCCGCGCTGCGTGCGGTCATTCCGCCGTTCAGCCGGCTCGGCGAGATTCATGCCATGCGCCGCACCGCGGCGGCGTTGCTCGACACCTATGTCGGCAACCGCGCCGGCGAGCGAATTCTCGCCGGCCAGATCCGCCGGGGACATGCGGAGGACATGCAGGCCGCGATCTGGCTGTCGGACCTGCGAGGCTTCACCGCGCTGTCGGACCGGTTGGTGCCGGAGGCCGTGGTCGATATCCTCAACCAGTATTTCGATTGCCAGGTGCCGGTTATCCGCGAGCACGGCGGCGAGATCCTGAAATTCATGGGCGACGGATTGCTCGCGGTGTTCCCGATCGCCAAGGACGGCGGCAATCTTTCCGAGGTCTGCGGGAGGGCGCTGGCAGCAAGCCGCAAGGCCCGCGCCAATGTCGATGCCATGCATTATCCGAGCGGCAATGCCGTGGTCGAGCGCTTCCGCTTCGGCGTGGCGCTGCATATCGGCGGCATCCTGTTCGGCAATATCGGCGGCATGAGCCGGCTCGACTTCACCTGCATCGGGCCTGCCGTCAATCTCGCCGCACGGCTGGAGAAAATCGCCTCGCGCACCCATCGCACGATCGTGGCGTCAGCTGCGTTCGCCGGCGCCTGCGCCAACGACTGGACCGATCTCGGCGAGTTTCCGATCGCGGGCTTCTCGAAAGCGCAGCGCGTGTTCGGCCTGCACGACGAAGTATCGGCCGATGTTGCAGGCTGATCGCGCGCATCGCGCCGGCATTGCGCTCATCGTTGCCGCGGCCATTGCCTGGAGCACCGCGCCGTTCTTCACCCGCCTGCTGCATTACGATTCCTGGACCATCCTGTTCTGGCGCGGGCTGTTCGGCGGCGGCTCTATCGCGATTGTTCCTCGTGGCCACCCAAGGCTGGCGTGGCGCGCGCAGCCTGGTCGCGATGAAGGCCAATGGCTGGCTCGTTGCCTGCCTCTCCACCCTCGGCATGGTCAGCTTCATTCCGTCCTTGCAGCTCACCAGCGTCGCCAATGTCGCGATCATCATTGCCTTCCAGCCTTTCGCCGCCGCTGCGATCGCCTGGCTGTGGCTGCGCGAGGCCGCCGCGCCGCGAACGCTGCTGGCGAGCCTCGTGGCTCTCGCGGGCATCGCGATCATCGTCAGCGGCGCCGGCGGGGTTGCCGATTATCGCGGCATCGGCGCTTGCCATGCTCATGGTGATCTCGATCTCGACCATGACGGTCGCGATCCGCAGGCATCGGGAGACCTCGATGGTCGCGGCCGCCGCGGTATCGAATTTTCTCGGCAGCTTGGTCAGCATTCCCTTCGCGCAGGACATCGGCGCGGTCGACGCAGAACGACCTCGTCATTCTCGCGATGTTCGGATTGTGCCAGGTCGGTCTCGGGCTAACCCTCTACGCGCTCGGCTCGCGGCTGCTGCCGTCGGGGCAGGCGTCGCTGATCGCAACCCTGGAGACGCCGCTGATGCCATTCTGGGTCTGGCTGGCGTTTGCTGAAGTGCCGTCGCTGCGCGCGCTCGCCGGCGGCGCGTTGGTCATGGGTGCGGTCGTTTTCGACGTCATGGCGGACAGTCGCGCGCGAAATGCGTCAGGCTTGCGTGACGAGGCGTCCGTCTGACTATGAAGGTCAGACTCGCTGACATGTGCTGCGTTGTCGCATGCGGCGAAAACGTGATCTGGCGCATACAGCAAGGTCTCGCACTCCTTCATATTATGTTGATACTATGGCGTCGAAATTGATTGAATTGCCGCGCGTCGCACGCGCTCAATGAAATTTTCTCAAGAGCCACCTTGACCCGGCTTCGCACTAGAACAGGTCGGCCGCTCCAGTGGCGTAGAGTCGCCCATGCGCGAAAAAGTTCGCGATATTGGTTCCGCCAGGAACAATGTGCCGCCGGGCGCCATGACGCCACGCCGTCTCGCTGCGATCGTCGCCGGCGACATCACTGGTTACAGCCGCCTTATGCAGCGCGATGAAGAGGGCACGCATACGCGCGTGAAGCGAATCCAGCGCGACTTGATCGAGCCCAGCATCGCCGAACACCACGGGCGGCTCGTCAAAACAACCGGCGACGGCTTCTTTGCGATCTTTGACAGTCCTGTCGAAGCCGTGCGTTGCGGCATCGTCATTCAGCAAAACATGTTGGGACGCAACGCATCTCTGCCGCGCGATCAGCGGATCGAGTATCGGATCGGCGTCAATTTGGGCGATGTCATCATCGAGCAGGATGACATCTACGGCGACGGCGTCAACATTGCCTCGCGTCTCGAAAGCATTGCGGAGCCGGGGCAGGTTTTTATCTCGGGCGGCATCTACGAGCAGATCAAGCACAAGCTGGTTTGCGGATATGAGTCGCTCGGAGACCGCAAGGTCAAGAACATCACCGATCCGGTCAGGGTCTACCGGGTGCTTCCGGACCCGGCTGCGTTCAACAAGGCGCGAAAGCGCCGGGAGACCATTTTGATTTTCCTGTTGAGCTTCGTCGTGTTTGTGATAGCTTGCGGCGCGCTCTGGTATTGGTTGCCGCAACGGCATGGAAAGTGGCAGGATCAGGCGTCAATCCAAGTCTCGCCTGACGTGCCGCGGACGATTCCCGGGAAGCAATCGGCGCAGCCGCCTCAGCCTTCGCCTTCGCCGGCGCCCGCAACCCAGGAAGCCGCGCGTGAAAATCGGCCGGCTGCCTCTCGGCTCCGAAGCAAGCGCCGTCGCAACTTCAACTCGCTGCTCCGGGCGCGCCTGGAACACAGCCGGCGGCGGTACGAGAGCCTGAAATGAGCATGCTTCGAGGCGGTACGTTCATGATGGGCAGCAATGACGACAGCTCGGAAAAGCCGGTTCACCAGGTCACGATCAAGCCGTTCGCCATCAGCCGTTATCCGATTTCGGTGCGGCGAATGGAACGAATGCGCCGCAGCCAAGGCATGCACATTCGTGGCAACGGGCAGGGATGACGCGCCCGTCACCAATGTGAGCTGGAGCGACGCCAAGCAGTTCGTCGGCTGGCTCGCGGGCGCAACGCACAAGCCGTACCGTCTGCCGACGGAAGCCGAATGGGAATATGCCGCCCGCGGTGGAACGCAAACAAAGTACTGGTGGGGTGACGAGTTGCTGCCCGGCATGGCCAATTGCAAGGGCTGCGCCGACGTCGCGGCCGTCGAGCAGCCCGCCAGGATCGGCAGTTTCAAGCCAAATCCGTTCGGGCTGTATGATATGGGCGGCGCCGTCGACCAATGGGTCGAGGATTGTTGGCACAAGAACTATAGCGGCGCCCCGACGGACGGTTCGGCATGGATGGACGGCGACTGCGGGTCGCATGTCATCCGGTCCGGGTCGTGGAAGAATGACGCGCGTTACGTGCGGCCGGCGAACCGCGACAGTTACGACACGAGCGTTCGATATCCAACGCACGGATTTCGGATCGCTCTTTCTCCTTGATGATGTCTAAGGAGATGCAAATGAAGATCGTCCGGCTTTTGCTGCTGGCCGTGGCGCTGGCGTTCTTGCCCGGCTGCCGCCCACGCCCAGGGAAAGGCTCCCGCCAAAGACGCGCTCTTGTATTTCATCTGGCCGCAGAACGGCACAGTCATCAAGGGCGGGTTCTGGTGTCGCTTCGGTCTGCGCAACATGGGCGTCACCCATGCGGGCGAGGATTTTGCGAACAGCGGTCATCATCATTTGCTGATCGACGTAAATGAACCGCTCGATGTCAACGAGCCGATCCCGCAGGACAAGAACCATCTGCATTTCGGTGCGGGCCAGACCGAGGCTCGTATCGAATTGCCGCCGGGCAAGCACACGCTTCAGCTCGTGCTGGGCGATCACAAGCACTATCCGTTCAACCCGCCGCTCGTCTCGGAAAAAATCGCGATCACCGTCAAGTAGCTTCCGATTGGTCGTGGCCGCGTGACCGTCGCCGTCGCGTTTGTTCCTCCAGTTCAGCGGACAGCTCTTGACGCGGCCGGCGTCGGTCGCCCGCGTCGCCTTGGTCGCGAGGGCGGGGCCATGCGGGCAGCGGAACGGTGAGCCCGATGAGTTTGATGTAGCGCAACGCGCGTTCGAGCTTGCGATGCTTCGTTCAGGCGGAACAGCGCGTGTGCAGCGATGACGAAGCGTATTGCCATCATTCAGGGCCATCCGGATCCGGCCGGCCATCATCTGCTGAACGCGATGGCTGACGTCTATGCCCAGGCCGCGGTGTCGGCCGGGCATCTGGTCCGACGCATCGAGGTCGCTAGTCTCGATTTTCCTTTTCTGCGCACGCAAGAGGATTTCGAGAAGGGTGAGTTGCCGCCGGCCCTGACGCCGGCGCGCGATGACATGCGGTGGGCCGAGCACTGGGTGTTTCTGTTCCCGCTCTGGCACGGGACCATGCCTGCGTTGCTCAAGGCCTTTCTCGAGCATATTTTCCGGCCGGGCTTTGCCATGGAGTACAGAGAAAAGAGTTTCCCCAAGCGGCTGCTCGCCGGCCGTTCGGCACGAATCGTCGTGACCATGGGAATGCCGGCGATGCTCTATCGCTGGTATTTCGGCGCGTATGGCGTGCGTTCCTTCGAGCGCAGCATGCTGAGCTTCGCCGGAATCAAGCCGATCCGCGAAAACCTCTACGGACTGACCTTTGCGGACGACAAGAAACGCGCCCGCTGGATCGAAGACATGCGAAGGCATGGCGGGCAGGGCGACTGACGTCGATCCCTATTCCTCCGGCTCGGTGGTGAACAGCAGTGGATAGCCCTTGGCGCGGCCGGCATCGGTGGCGCGCGTCGCCTTGGTCTCGGCGACGTCCTTGGTGAAGACCGCGACCACGCAGACGCCGAGCTTGTGCGCGGTGATCATGACCTTGTAGGCTTGGTCGTCGGTCATCTTGAACTCGCCCTTCAGGATGGTGACGACGAAATCGCGCGGCGTGTAGTCGTCATTGACGAGAATGACCTTGTGCAGCCGCGGCCGCTCGACCTTGGTTTTGACCTTGGTTTTTGGCTTGGTGACGGTGGTATCGGCCATTGCGGGCACCCGCTCTCCGAGAGCTCGCGCATGATCCGGAAAAAGCCTGCCCGCACTTGATGCGGGATGGACACCGGTTTTCCGAAAAGATCATGCGCAAACAAGAATTCTAGAGCGCGATGGGGATTCATCCAATCCCATCGCGCTCCCGGAGAATACAATTTCCGGCTCTCTCGGGAAACCCGCGTGTTTTCGATGGCTTCCTTGCGCGGCGGCCTCTGGCGGAAGGGGAGGCGCTCCGTGCCGTTATTTAGGGCACTCGCGATAGCCGAACCTGGCGATCATGTCGCGGCCGGATATGGCGTGAAACTCCCGGGTGTCCATGTAATGGTTGGCGGTCACATATTCGCGAAGTGCCGCATTATAGGCGCCGAGCATGTGGCTGGTATTGGAATTGGTCATCTCCCGCGGCTGGCTGTTGCCGGCATGGAACAGGAGCGTGGCGTTGCGGTCGATGCAGACGTTGCGGATCGAGAGGAAGAACGTGCAGGCCGACTGGCAATGACCCTCGATGCGGAACAACTCGCCGGACTGGTTGTATTGCGCGACCACGGGATCGAAGCGCGCAAACTTGCCGCCCATGCCGTAAGGCACGGAGGAGCCTGCCGCCATCGCAGGGTGTGAGAAGATCAGCACGATCATAACGATCATCTTCTTCATGGCGGCGGCTCCTCCGCGTTTCCCTCTTAGCCCGCCAGGCCTGCGCGCGGCTTGGACTGGCGCGACAATGTTGCGGCCGGATCGCTCAATCGAGCGGCGGCACGGTTCGAAGATAGGCGATGATATCCTTCACATCGGCATCCCTGATTCCCGCATAGAAGCCAAACGCCATCGGCGGCTTCAGCGCGTGGCCGTCGCGCGCGATGCCTTGCTGGATGGCGCGGGCGATCTCCGCATCGCTCCAGGACCCAATGCCGGCCGTGGGATGCGAGGTGATATTGGCTGCGGTGCTGGTCGGGCTGTCGGGCACGCCTTCGCGAAGCGGGAAGACGCGGCCGCCCTTGCCGAGCCCGGTCTTGAAATCCGAGATGCCGCGCGACCACGCCGAATGGCACTCCATGCAATGGCCGATGGTGGCGAGATAGGCGCCGTGCTTCACCGGATCGGCCATCATGGCCTTGGTGAAACCGGCGTCTGCATCCGGATAGGCATCGCGGCGGACCGGCAGCTTGTAGACGGGCGCGGTCACTTCGTTGCGAACCGGCTTGACACTGCGCAGGTAGGCGAGGACGGCGGCGAGGTCATCCGGCAGCAGCGCCTTGTAGAAATTCGCCGGCATGATTGCCGCGAGCGGCGTGCCGGCAAGCTTGCCGTGATCGGGGCGCACGCCTTCGATCAGCGAGCGCTTGATTTCCTCGTCGCTCCAGCTGCCGATGCCGGTCTCGCGATCGGGCGTGATGTTCGCTGCGGTGGCGACAAAGGCCGGCGTGTCGAAGGTAAGCCCGCCGGACAGCGCCTTGTCGGCGATGATCCGGCCCTCGGCGTCCCTCGGCGAGTGACAGTTGCCGCAGGCCATGATGGTGTTGACGAGATGGTTGCCGCGCTCGATCGCGCTCTCGGCGGATGCGCCGCCGCTCGCGGCCAGCAGCAACACGCAGCCAAGAAAACTGTCAAGAAAGCCGTTTCTCAGCATGATTCTCCCCATTCCCTGGCGCTGTATCGCACGGCCGATCACGGCTCGGCAATCGCCGGTTCGCGTGATTGAGGCGCGGTAATGGCTAACCGGAATGTGAAAGACGGATGATGTTCCTGCTTTGCGCCGCCCGATTTGCATGTCACCATCCAGTTATACGATTGGAGGAGTCAGCTGATGCGCTGGTATGTCTCGATCGGGGCGGTGCTGCTTGCGGGCGCGCTGGCCGGCGGCGACGTGGCGAGCTTTGCCGCGCCGGGGCCGAAACAGCCGAGCCAGAATGCCGCTGACAAAGTCGCCGAGGACGCCAAGCCCAACGTCGATATCGAGCTGATCCTGGCCGTCGACGTCTCCTATTCCATGGACATGGATGAGCTTGCGATCCAGCGCGAAGGTTACGCGCAGGCGATCGTCTCGAAGGAATTTTTGCAGGCGCTGAAAAGCGGGCCGAACGGCAAGATCTCCATCACCTATTTCGAATGGGCCGCCTCCAGCGACCAGAAGATCATCATCCCCTGGCGGCTGATCGACGGGCCGGAGACGGCGGATGCGGTCGCCAACGAGATCATGAAGACCCCGGTCCGCCGCGCCTCGCGCACCTCGATCTCGGGCGCGATCTACTTCGCGATGCCGCTGTTCAACGAGGATCCCTATCACGGCCTACGCCGCGTCATCGATATTTCCGGCGATGGTCCGAACAACAACGGCGCGCCGGTGACGGGCGCACGTGACGAGGCGCTGTCGAAGGGCATCGTCATCAACGGCCTTCCGATCATGGTCAAGGAGCCGTCCTACTCGACCATGGATATCGACAATCTCGATTGGTACTATGAGGACTGCGTGATCGGCGGCCCCGGCTCGTTCGTGGTGTCGATCAAGGATCGCGAGAAGTTCAAGGAAGCAATCCGCACCAAATTGCTCCTGGAAGTCGCCGGACGTACGCCAGAGCGGCGGGTCGTGCCGGTCTCCGACAAGGAGCCGCGGGTGTCCTGCATGATCGGCGAGAAGATCTGGCAGGACCGCTGGGGACGCTAGCGGCAGGGCCGGCCGCCGCGACGTTTCGCCTCGCCCGCACGAGAGCGGTCTTAACCGCTCATTAACCGCGAAAGTGGCGTGATCAGTCAAAATGCCCGGACGCCGCGATGGCGTCGGGGCGCACGACCTTTGCAGGACCCGACGGCCTGATGACCGCGATAACTTCGATCCCAAAAGGCAGCCAGATCGCGCCGGGGACCGAGCGCGTCTATCACCAGAGCAATCTGATCGGTGACTGGAAGGGGACGTGGAAAAACAACAGCCGCCCCGTCGAGTTCAAGGTCATCAACATCCGGGGCAATCAGGCCCAGGTCGAATATACCCATGATGGGCGCACCGAGCGGGGCACCGCGAGTGTCGACGGCGCCACGATCTCTTTCGGCAACGTCACGATCGGGACCAAGAACGGCAGCGTGGCGGCACTGGAATTTTCCTCCGGCACCGCGAAAAAGACCGCGGTCCTCAATAAGCAGGCCGCGCCCGCCGATCAGAACAAGCTGGTTGGAACCTGGAGCGGCTTCTCGAAAACCAACGGTCAGAGCGCGTTCTTTCAGGTCGTGTCCGTCGACGGCCGGGATGCGCAGGTCAGGTTTACCGCCAATGGCGGCACACTGCAGTCCGGCGACGGCATCGTGTACCAGAACACGGTGATGCTCGGCAGCAAGGCGCAGTTCACGACCAACGACGGCCAGACCGGAAATGTCGTGATCCAGGTCGGTCACAAGACCTATTCCGTGCCGGTGACCAGGAACAAGACGCCGGCTGCGTCGTCGACCTCGTCGTCTTCGGTGAACAAGCTGGCGTGATCCGCAACAAGCGGCGCTCCGTTCACCTCTCCCCGCATCCGCCTTCGCCCGAAGGCGGATGCGGCGGACAAGAGAACGGGGAGAGGCAGTCGTGAGAACGGTGTTTTAAACCCGCGCCTCCAAAATCAAATTGAACGGCGTTTCGGCGGCGCGGCGGAAGCGCGAAAATCCGCCCTGGCGGGCAACCTCGCGCAGCCGCGCCTCGCCGGCCTGGGCGCCGAGCGCAAGCCCCACCTCCTGGTCGAGCGAGGCCGGCGTGCAGATCATGGTCGAGGCGGCGTAGTAGACGCGTCCGACCGGATTGAGATTGTCCTCGAGCCGGTCATTGGCAAAGGGCTCGACCAGCATGCAGGTGCCGTCGTCCGCCATGGTCTCGCGCACATGCTTCAGGGCGCCGACGGGATCGCCCATGTCGTGCAGGCAATCGAAGAAGCAGACGAGATCATAGCCTTCCGCGGGATAGGTCTTGGCCGAATGCACCTCGAAGGTCACGCGGTCCGACAGGCCCGCCGCCTTCGCGTCCTTGCGCGCGGCCTCGATCGAGCCGTCATGATAGTCGAAGCCGAAGAAGCGCGAATTGGGAAACGCCTTTGCCATCAGCTGGTCGAGACGCCATGGCCGCAGCCGACATCGGCGACCTTGGCGCCGCGCTCGAGCTTCTCGACCACGCCGTCGAGCGCGGGCAGCCATTGCTGCACCAGATTGTGCATATAGCCGGTGCGGAAGAAGCGCGCGGTGCCGCAGAACAGGCATTCGCTGCGCCGGTTCCAGCCGACGCCCTTGCCGGTCGTGAAGGCCTCGGTGATCTTCGGCTCGTCGAGAAAAGCTGCCGCGACGACATTGCCGAAGGCGCCGAGGAAGACGGGACTGTCCTCGTTGGCGAGCGCCATCGCCTGTTCGGGCTGCATCGAGAACTTGCCGGTCTTCGCGTCATAGTCGACGTAGCCGGAAGCGGCTTGGGCAGCGAGCCATTCGCGGACGTAGCGCTCCGTGGTGCCGGTGGCCTTGGCCAGTTCGGACGAGTCCATCGGCCCCTTGCCGGCGAGCGTCTTGTACAGGCCGAGCTTGTCGCCGAGCAGCAGCAGCGAGGCGTTCATCGCCGCGCCCATGTCGCCCACCATCTTGCCCATAAAGGCGTTCAGTTTGTCCATGTTGACGTCCATGACAGCCTCCGTTGTTGCGTGTGAGCCCCCCTCCTCAGTTCTGTCACGGGCGGGAAGGGGAGGTTCAACGAGGGGCGGCGAGGTCCCGACGTCAGGTCAGTCACCAATCCGGCAACCGTCATGGACCGTGCATCGCGCCTCGCTCGCCGGGGTTGCGCAAGGTTGCCGCGCGTCCGCGGCTCGTTCATGCGGGTCGTCAGGTGCCGATCGGGCTGCGATTGCAGTGGATGCGCTCGGCATATTTGTCGACGCAGAGCTTCAGGAACTCGGCGTTCTGTTCCTTGATCGCCGTCAGGAAGTCGACGATCGCCTTCTGCACCTGCGGACGCGCTTCAGCCTTCAGCTCGTCGAGGCTCTGCGGAAACTGGCTCTTCATCAGCTTCTTGGCGGTATAGAAATCGGTATAGAAGCGTTCGACGCGCGCCTTGTTCTCGAAACCGAACGCGTTCACCAACACGTCGGGATCGTCGGCGCCGAGCTCCACGCCCTCGTTCTCCATCCACTCCATATTGTATTCGAGCTGCTTGCACGCGTCCTGGAACTCCTTGTCAGTGCGGTCGTCGCTGAATTGCCTGAGCGTCTCGCGCCAGCGCTCGAAGAAGGTGAAACGCCAGCGCGAGGCAAGCGTGAGCGCGGTCAGCAGCATGGAGGTCTGCTGGTCGCCGACAAACCTGCGGTCGAAGGTCTCGTCCAGGAGCACGAAGAACCGGCGCTTGCCGTTCTTGTAGAGCTTGTGCCGGGTCAGGATGGCGCGATAGATGCGGCCGTCCTTGCCGCGGAAGGTGACGTCGTCGGGCTCCGGCGTCTTCAGCGCGGCGGCGCGGGCGATATTGGTCTCGAGCTTGTCGATCCAGGGGATGTTGGCGCGTTCCGGCCGGGCCAGCGTCTGCCGCAGACACTCCCCAGGTGATCTGCGGCGCCTGCGCCTGTGCCTGGTCGAGCGACAGCGGCGGATTGATGCCGAGCAGCTCGAAGGCCCGGCTCGATCCGACCAGCATGGAGTTTTCCGGGATGCGCTTCTGCGTGCTGTCGAACGGGGGATAGACGACGAGCTCGAGGACGGGCGTGACCGGCGTTTCCGACTCTTCGTCCTCCTGGCGCGCGGCTTCGTAAGCATAGGCGATCTTGCTGGCTGCCTTGGCGATATCGAGTTCGTACTGGGCCGGGTCCCGTTTGCGATGGATCGGCGTGTACAGATTCTTGCTTTGGCAGATGTCCTGCAGCAGCTTGCCGAGCTGGACTGTCCCACCAGAACTTCACGTCAGGGCTCGAAGCCGCGGCGTTGTCGGGAAGGTAGGGGGCAACCCGGCTGATCTGTGTCGTGCTGTAGGCGGCTACCACCGCGGGAAGCTTCGTCCTGTCGACGTCGTGCAGGCAGACGACGGGCTTCTCCTCCTGCGGCTTGCTGTCGTCGTTCATGAAGCTGTAGAGGCCGATCTCGAATCCGCAATAGACGCTTTGATCGCCGGTGAACACGACGATCAGCCAATCGGTGCGTTCCAGCGCCTTGCGGATGACCGGTTCGTATTTCTGGCCCGGCTCGATGCTCTCGGTGTCGAGAAAGCATTCGAGGCAGGTGCCGCCCATGCCGCGCTGCGCGAGGCCAACGAGTTGATTCCTGATTTCATCGGCAATGATGAAATCCTGATGGGCATAGCTGATGAAAGCATAGGTCGTGTCGGCCATGTCGCTACCTCCAGGGCCAGTCCGGAGCCGATACAGATCGTCTGGCAGGCCGGCCCGATGGGCGGGAGACATCATCGTGCCCCGCGCGCCCTGCATCGCTTTCCGCCGTCAACCTAACGGCGAATGGCGGTTGCGTATGTGAACCCGCTCACGTTCGCTCTGGGCGCCCCCTTGATTCGCAAGCGCGGGCCTGGCGCGCGCAGACAAAGGGCTCCGCGCATACTCACGCCATCTCGCTTAGCGCGGCAAAACTGTGACTCCATCGCAACAGTGTCCGCGAAATGCCGTGGCCGAAAAATGGCAATGCACAGCCCGACACGGTTCTGCCTGCATTCGCTGACGGATTTGGTGCGGGGAAGGGCTGCCAGTGGGGTGCAACATGCCTTCGATCAGCCGTGTCGGAGTATCCGGCATCTCAGTTGATGCGCTTTGGGGAGCGACAGCCGCGCAGCGCCGGCACGTCGTTCGATGGGTCGGCCTGATAGGTGCCGCCGCCTCGCTGGCAGCCTGCGCGCAATCTTCCGTCGTCAGCCGCCACACGGCCTTCGCGCCGTCATACACCCGGCAGGCCGCGTTCGAGCGCGCCAGGCAGACCCATGTTTCCGTGGTCCGGAGGCATGTGCCGGAGCCGGAGAGGCATTTTGCCTCGACGAGACCGGCCTCGGGCGGCGGGGTTGCGAGCTTCTATACCGAGGATTCGAAGACGGCGAGCGGCGAGAAATACGATCCGACCGAATTGACCGCCGCGCATCCGAGCCTGCCGTTCGGCACCAGGCTGCGCGTCACCAACACCACCACGGGGAAGTCGGTGACGGTGCGGGTCAATGACCGCGGCCCGTATGTGCCGGGACGCGTGGTCGATGTGTCCTATTCCGCGGCGCAGGCGCTCGGCATGGTGCGGTCAGGCACGGCCAACGTGAAGCTCGACGTGTTGCAGTAGCGCGATACTTTATTCGATCACTTCGTCCGCGCGATTGAGCAGCGTGCCGGCGATGTTGATGCCGAGCGCGTTCGCCGTCTTCAGATTGATCACGAGCTCGAACTGGGTCGGCTGCTCGACCGGGATGTCGGCGGGTTTTGCTCCGCGCAGGATACTGTCCGCCATTTCGGCCGCGCGCCGGTACAGGCCCAGATAGTTCGGGCCGTAGGAAATCAGGCCACCTCTTGCAGCAAGATCGCGAACACTGAACATGGTCGGCAGCCGGGCGTCTAGCGCCGACGCATTGATCTCCGCAATGCTGCTGCCTACCAGCGGGTCCTGGCAGACATAGAGCGCCTCGACGCGGCCTTTCAGTCTTTCGATCGCAGGCGCCGCATCCGCGGTGCGCGCAAATCCGGATCGGATCACTTCGATATCGAGCGCACGCGCTTCGGATTGGGCCGCATTCATCTCCAGCGCCACGGTCGGATTGGCGAAATTACCGATCAGCCCGAGGCGGCGAAGGTTCGGGATGAGATCGCGCAGGAGGTCGACGCGCTTGCCGACGCTGTCGGTGAGCTGGATCGACAGGCCGGTCGCGTTGCCGCCGGGACGTGCGAGGCTTGCGACCAGTTGGTTGCCGACGGGATCGCCGACGGCCGCAAACAGGATTGGGATCGTGGCCGTGGCTTTTTTCGCGGCAATGACCTGGGCGTCGCCAGCGGTAAGAATGAGGTCGACCGGCCGGCGGACAAACTCGGTCGCGATCTCGCCGGCGCGCGCGACGACGCCCTGGGTCCAGCGCGCGTCAAGGGCAATGTTGCGGCCTTCGGTCCAGCCGAGATCGGCAAGCCGGTGCATGAAGCCGTCGAGCCGGGGCCGGTCGATCGTTTCGATGTTGCCGCCGATATAGCCGATGACCGGCGGCTTGCCGCCCCGCTGCGCATGCGCGGCGAGCGGCAAAGCGGCCGCGCCCGCCAGTCCCGCGATGAAAGTCCGCCGCCTCATGCCGTCTCCGGATCGACGTATGGTATCGGCCGGATGGGCCGCGTGGAAGCGCCGGATGTCTGCGGTCTGCGTGTCAGCGCGAGAACCGCGCCACCAGTTCGACATGCGGCGTGTGGCGGAACTGGTCGACCGGGGTGACGCCCTCGAGCCGGTAACCGCCGTCGACCAGGATTTTGGCGTCGCGGGCAAAGGTAGCGGCATTGCACGAGACCGCAACCACCACAGGCACCTTGCTGGCGGCGAGCTGCTGCGATTGCGCCTGCGCGCCTTGTCGCGGCGGGTCGAACACGACGGCATCATAGTCGCGCAGCTCCGGCGGCATCAGCGGCCGGCGGAACAGGTCGCGTGCCTCGGCCTTCACCGGCTTCAGCCCCGATGTCGAGGTCGCGGCCTTCTGCAGCGAAGCGACCGCGCCGGCGTCGCTGTCGAAAGCCGCGATGCGCGCGCGTTTGGCAAGACGCAGCGCGAAGGGCCCGACGCCGCAAAACAGATCAACGATATTTTTTGCGCGACCAACGTGCTTCTCCACCAGCGCGGCCAGCGCCTCTTCGCCGGCCGCGGTGGCCTGCAGGAATGAGCCGGGCGGCAAGGTCACCTGCGCGGTGCCGATGGCAACAACCGGCGCGTTACGCATCAAAACCAGTTCGCCATGCCGTGTCAGCCGCGCCAGCCTGTGTTGTTCCGCGATTCGCGACAGCGTCGTGATCATGGCTGACGTCAGCGGCCCGGAGCCGCGCACGTCGATGTCGAGGCCGTTGCTGGTGGCGGTGACCTGGATGTCGAGCGGCTTGCCGATCTTGATCAAGGGCTCGGCGAGTGCCCAGGTCGCGTCGAGCGCGCCCTTCAAGGCGGGATCGAGGATCGGGCAGCGATCGACGGGAATGACATCGTGTGAATTGGCCGCGGCAAAGCCCACCTTGAGCACGTCATGCGTGCCCATCCGCGCATGCAGCGTGATGCGGCGGCGGCCCGCGCCATGTGCATCGACCAGCGGCGCTACTTCGGCCTCGAGTTTCGCCTGCCTGAGGGTCTCGACGACGAGGTTGTGCTTCCAGGCGCGGTAGCGATCCGGCAGCCAGTGCTGGATCGCGCAGCCGCCGCAGACGCCGAAATGCGGGCAGAACGGCGTGATCCGCTCCGGGCTTGGAATTTCGACCGCAAGCAGGCGGCGGCGGTCGGGATGGCCGTGGACCTCTTCCACTTCGACGGTTTCGCCGCCAAGCGTGTAAGGCACATAGATCGCTTCGGCGCCGCCAAGCGAAACGCCGTCGCCGCGATGACCGACATGATCTATCAGCAGACGCTCAACCACGTCGCGCGCCGAGGAAGAATTCGCTGTTGCCGTCGCCGCCCTTGAGCGATGACTGAAACACCTCGATATCCGTGCATCCCAGCGACTTCGCGAAGGCCGCGATGTCGTCGCAGACCTTGGCATGCACGGCGGCGTCGCGGATGATGCCGCCCTTGCCGTGTTTGCCTTGCGCCTCGAATTGCGGCTTGATCAGCGCGAGCAGGTGCATGGGCGCTGCCGCAAGCGACAGCGCCACCGGCAGCACGGCTTTCAGCGAGATGAAGCTGACATCGATGACGACAATGTCTGGCCGCGCGGGCAGGCGCTTGCCCTCGTAGCTTCTGATGTCGGTTGCTTCCATCGAGACGATTTTTGGATTTCCATGCAGAGAAGGATGCAGTTGCCCGTGGCCGACATCGATCGCAAACACGATGGCGGCGCCGTTGGCGAGCAGCACCTCGGTGAAGCCGCCGGTGGAGGCGCCGACATCGAGGCAGACATGGCCTTCCACGTCGATCGGGTATTGCTCTAGCGCGCCCGCGAGTTTCACGCCGCCGCGCGAGACATAGGGATGCGCCGGCTCGGCCTGCAGCACGGCGTCGGCGGGGATCATTTCCGACGGCTTTACGACCTGTTTATCGTTGGCGACGACGAGGCCCGCCTCGATCGCGGCGCGCGCCCGGGCCCGGCTCTCGAACAGCCCGCGCTCGACCAGCAAGAGATCGATGCGTTTGCGGGGAGAGGCCATGCGGTGCTCATTTTGTTTGAGTATGATCTCCGCGCAAACGCATCGCGTTTGTCGCGAGGAAAAACCGGTTCCCATTTTTCCGGATCATGCTCCAGAAGTCGCGGAGGTGCGCCGCCTGGCGGCCATGGCAACGCAAACTTCAAACGCGGTCAAGTCGTGCCAGATATCCGCGGGCCTCTCGCGCGGCAGCACCAGCGGTGCGCCGTAGAGATCGAGCGCGTGGATCATCATCAGATTGTCATTGTGGCCGAAATCTTCAACCGTCAGCCCGTCGGAATCGACCAGGCCGCCGTCGCGCGAGGTGACCTCCGTGAACCGCCGCACGCGGTCGGCATAGACGGCGGGATCGTTGGAATAGGCTAGACAATATTTGCCGCGCGCCGCCATGTAGCCGAGCTCGTAGACGGTTCCGGCGTCGGCGCCCGGCCCGCGAAACGGCGTGAGATTGGCGATGATGGCGTCACATGCGTCCATCATCGCCTCATTGGCCCCGAAGATCTGCAGCGAGGCGTCAGTGGCGTTGCGATCGATGACGTTGTCGAGGGGATAACGGCCGGTCAGGCCATGGCGGGCGCAAATGGCGATCTTGCGCCGCCCCATCTCCACCGCATCCGGCAGGAACACGTCGGGACCTGCCAGATAGATGTTCATGGGTTACCAAGGTGGGTTCTGTGCGGCGCTGCTGCCGTCCGGAGACTGCACTCCCTCTCCCGCTCTCGCGGGGGAGGGTTGGGGTGGGGGCGGCGCCGCGAGTCCCACTGTTCGCGTGGAGAGAATTTCCGCATCTTTCGATGCGATGCGACCTCCCGCGCATCCGCCTTCGCCCGAAGGCGGGCTTCGGCGAACATGAGAGCGGGAGAGGTAAGAGTCTCAGGCCAGCTTCACCGTCTCTGCCTTGAAGTCCTTGCCGAGGGTGTCGAACACCTTCTTGACAATGCTCTTGGCGTCGAGACCGGCGCGGGCGTACATCGCCCCCGGACTGTCGTGGTCGAGGAACACGTCGGGCAGGATCATCGAGCGGAAACGCAGCATGCCGCTGTCGAGCATGCCGTGCTCGGAGATCAGCTGCATGACATGCGAGCCGAAGCCGCCGATGGAGCCTTCCTCGATGGCGATCAGGATCTCGTGGTCGCGCGCGAGATTGAGGATCATCTCCTCGTCGAGCGGCTTCATGAAGCGCGCGTCCGCGATAGTGGCGGACAGGCCGTGTGCGGCGAGCTCGTCGGCCGCCTTCTCGCATTCGCCAAGCCGCGTGCCGAACGACAACAGCGCGACCTTCTTGCCTTCGCGAACGATGCGGCCCTTGCCGATCGGCAGAGGAACACCGACCTCGGGCATCTCAATGCCGCGGCCCTCGCCGCGCGGATAGCGCAGCGCGCTCGGGCGGTCGTTGATCGAAACTTGCGTTGCGACCATGTGCACCAGCTCGGCTTCGTCGGATGCCGCCATGATCACGAAATTCGGCAGGCAGCCGAGATAGGCGTTGTCGAAGGAGCCCGCATGGGTCGCGCCGTCGGCGCCGACGAGACCGGCGCGGTCGATGGCGAAGCGCACCGGCAGGCTCTGGATCGCGACGTCATGCACCACCTGGTCATAGCCGCGCTGCAGGAAGGTCGAGTAGATCGCGCAGAACGGCTTGTAGCCTTCGGTGGCAAGGCCCGCCGCAAAGGTGACCGCATGCTGCTCGGCGATGCCGACGTCGAAGGTGCGGGTGGGGAAGGCCTTGTTGAAGATGTCGACGCCGGTGCCGGACGGCATCGCCGCCGTGATGGCGACGATCTTGTCGTCCTTCTCGGCTTCCTTCACCAGGCTCTGGCCGAACACGTTCTGATAGGCCGGCGCATTCGGCTTGGCTTTCGCCTGCGTGCCGGTCGCGACGTCGAACTTGACCACGGCGTGATATTTGTCGGCGGAAGCTTCCGCCGGCGGATAGCCCTTGCCTTTTTGCGTCACGACATGGATCAGGATCGGACCGTCCTTCATGTCGCGCACGTTCTTCAGCACGGGCAGCAGATGGTCGAGATTATGGCCGTCGATCGGGCCGACATAATAGAAGCCGAGCTCCTCGAACAGCGTGCCGCCGCCGACCATGAAGCCGCGCGAATATTCCTCGACACGGTTGGCGCGGTTGGCCAGCACCTTCGGCAGACGCTTGTTGATCTGCTTGGCGGCGTCGCGCAGCGTGCGGTAGGTCTTGCCGGAATAGAGCCGCGACAGATAGGCGCTCATGGCGCCGACCGGTGGCGCAATCGACATGTCGTTGTCGTTGAGGATCACGATCAGGCGCGAGTTCATCGCGCCCGCATTGTTCATGGCCTCATAGGCCATGCCCGCCGACATCGCGCCGTCGCCGATCACGGCGATGACATTGTTGGTGCCGCCGGAGAGATCGCGCGCTACCGCCATGCCGAGGCCGGCGGAGATCGAGGTCGAGGAATGCGCGGCACCGAACGGATCGTAGTCGCTCTCGCTGCGCTTGGTGAAACCGGAGAGGCCGCCGCCGGTGCGCAGCGTGCGGATGCGGTCGCGCCGGCCGGTGAGGATCTTGTGCGGGTAGGCCTGGTGGCCGACGTCCCAGATCAGCCGGTCGCGCGGCGTGTCGAAGATGTAATGGATCGCGGTGGTCAGTTCCACGACGCCGAGGCCGGCGCCGAAATGGCCGCCCGTGACCGAAACGGCGTCGATGGTTTCCTGCCTGAGCTCGTCGGCAACCTGCCGGACCTGATCGATCTTCAGCCGGCGCAAATCGTCCGGAGTCTTGATGGTGTCGAGGAGGGGAGTTCTACTGAATGTGGTCACGGCATCCGTTCCAGTTCTATGGCGCGGAACCCAGGTTCCGGCGCGAGATGAGTTTCACGGTCGGCCGAGCAGCGGCCGGGACCGTCCGGGTTTAGTCGCGCGAGCCGAGGCTCGATTTCAAAGCGTAAAGGCGCTCCCGATCGATCAATGTGATGTCAGTCACTTTGCGGCTTCTACCCGTCTCAGCCACTTTTCCCAGCCTTTGCAAGCACTTATCGCCGTCGAAAAGCGGCGACGGGTCGCTTCGCAAAAGTGCATAGCGATGCAAGCTTTACACCAAAGCGTCCGCCAAAGCCAACCCGCACGGCCTGCTGCCGCACGGCACAAGGCCGTCGGGGTTAACCGCTGCGCTGGACCGATGGTTCCAGTCCGCCCAATTCGGCGGCACTGGCCGGAGAGATCGGGGCTGTTTCGATCTCTTTCCAGCCTTTTTCGCGCGCAGCCTCGTCGCCGGTCGCAACCGCGAGCGCGGCGTCCGGATGCGCCATCCGTTCGTGCAGCGGAACCGGGCCGCACACGATCATGAAGAATTCGTAGGCGTTGGGCACTTCGTTAGCCATCACGAACTGGAAATGCACGCGGAAGAACTGCCAGCGGAACAGGTTGTAATGTTCCGGGCGGATCATCTCGCGGAAGCGGATCGGCACGATGGTCGGGTTGCGTTTCGCCGCGCCGACATCGATGCCGTGGCTCGCAATCGGGTCGAGATCGAAGAAATTCATCACGTCCTTGCGCGCCTGGCACTCGATCCAGTCGATCGATGGTTCGAGCGCGAGCTCGCGCAAATGCGCGCGGAAATCGGAGGCCGCCTTGTGGAAGCCGACGATCGGATAATTACTGCCAAGCGTCAGCAGCACCACGCGCGGGCCGTGCTTGCCGAGCAAGGGATCGAGCTTCAGCGCGCGCGCCATGATCTCGGTGCCGAGGAACGAGCCTGAGGAATGGCCGACCAGCACGATCTCCTCGGCGTCGCTGCCGCGCGCCACATCGCAGAGATATTGCGCAAAGCGGTCGAGCCGCTCGTCCCATTCGGGGCGCTCGCGATGCGAGAACTCCCAGGTCCAGATCGTGTCGCACATCAGATAGAGCAGGTAGGTGCGCTTTTCTGTGTATTTCAGCACGGTCCAGAGCGCTGCGAAGAAGAACATTGCGGCCGCCGGAATATCAAACGGCGAGGGCACGCCGATTGCCTCCAGTCCCTTGCGGACAAGGGCGGCGATGATCGCGAGGCACGCGACTTCGCACCAGAACACGATATGCGGAAAGGTGATGAAGGTGAGGAAGCGCCAGTTCGCCTTCATGAAGCGGAACACGGTGCCGTGGACAATCAGGCGGAGATAAATCCAGATCGTGTACGAGACGATGTGCCAGATCGGCAAGCCAAGGTCGCGCTGGATGAAATCCTCAAAGCGCAGGAAGTCGTAGGTGGTGTGCGTCTGCCAGTCGTCTGCCTTGGTCTCGATGGTCCAGGACGCGATCTCGCTTTCGCTGATGTTCTGCGGCCGGCCGATCCTGGTGGCGAGGTGGTAGAGCTTCTCGAACTTGCGGAGCTCCGTGCGGAACATGCGGTAATATTGCGCGAGCCCGCGCGGGTCATAGCCCTGCACATAGATGACGTGGCGGTTCTTGACGTGCACTTAAGGCTGGATCCCCGGCGGATGTGTCACGCGCATGATCCGGAAAAATGGCAACCGGTTTTCCGAAAATATCATGCGCAAAAAAAATAGGCTGAAGCTCGATGGCTTTTGAAGCCATCGGGCGTCGACCGGGGACTATAGCAGTCCCCTTGGCGCGCCAAGAGCTATTTCGGCCCGGCACCGGGCGGGGCTCACGAAATTCCGTTAATGTTCTCTAGGGGTTGGCAGCTACTGGACGTCGAGCGGCGCCACGCCGCGGGCCTCGCCGCTGGCGTCCGTAGTGATCTTCTCGACTTGGGCTTCGGCCTGACGCAGCAACTCCTCGCAGCGGCGCTTCAGCGCCTCGCCGCGCTCATAGATCGCAACCGATTCCTCCAGCGGCACCTTGCCGTCCTCGAGCCGCTTCACGATCGTTTCCAGTTCCTCGATCGCGCGCTCGAAGGAGAGCTTTTTCACGTCCACCAAGGTGTTCTCGGCCATGCTCATGTCTCTAAATCCTACTCCTTACGCGCTGGCTTCTGTCACGTAAGGCCACCACTGCGGACGGAATGTGGCACGCTCAAGGTCTTGGCGTGGTTCCCATCAGCGCCGTCAGATGCGCGGCGACCAATTCCTTCAAGCCTTCAAGGTCATAGCCGCCTTCCAGCACCGAAACAACTCGGCCGCCTGCGGTTTTGTCGGCGACATCCATCAGCTTTTGGGTGGCCCAGCCGAAATCCTCACCCCTGAGATTGATCGAGGCGAGGGGATCGCGGTGATGCGCATCGAAGCCCGCGGAAACGATGACGAGTTCGGGCGCAAACTTCGTGAGCTGCGGCAGGATCGTGTTCTCGAACGCCGAGCGGAATTGAGCGCCGCCGTCTTCCGGCGCAAGCGGCGCGTTGACGATGGTGTCGTGCTCGCCGCGTTCGCCGCGCGCACCGGTGCCCGGAAACAGCGGCATCTGGTGCGTCGAGCAGTACATTACGGTCGGATCGGCCCAGAAGATATCCTGCGTGCCGTTGCCATGATGCACGTCGAAATCGATCACGGCGGCGCGGGAAATGCCGTATTTGCGCTGCGCGTGGCGCGCGGCGATCGCTGCGTTGTCGAAGAAGCAGAAGCCCATCGGCGTCGATTTTTCGGCGTGATGGCCAGGCGGGCGCACCGCCACAAAGGCGTTGGGGTACTTGCCGGTCATGACCGCGTCGGTCGCGGCCACCGCGCCGCCGACGCCGCGCATCACGGCTTCCCAGGTGCCGGGCGACATCGAGGTGTCGCCGTCGATATAGACGAGGCCGGAGGTCGGCGCGACGTGGCGCAGCTCCGTGATGTAATGCTCGCCGTGGCAGAGCGCGACGGAATCGAGATCCCCCTCCGGCGCCTCGGCGCGGGTGAGCGCCTTGAAGCGTCCTTCGGCCAGCACCTCGTTGATCGCGCGCAGACGGTCGGGCCGCTCGGGATGGCCCGGCGGCGTGAGATGGTTGAGGCAGGCGGGATGGCTGAGCAGCAGTGTTGGCATGAATTATCCTGGCGCGTGGAACGCGCATGAGACGAACGGCTAATCTAGGCGGTTGTAGGTCGCCTTGGAAGGGCGGTCAGCTCAATTCGTGCGCGTGATGCGCAGCGGCGGCGTGGGCGCGAGCGGGCTGTTGGCCTGGAAGTAGGCGAACAGCGCGTCGACGTCGTAGCTGCCGACTTGCGGGTTGGTGCCGGCCTTGAACACGGCGAAGCCGTCGCCGCCGAGCGCGAGATAATTGTTGATGGTGACGCGATACGTCTTTGCAGCGTCGATCGCTGCGCCGTTCAGCTTCATCGACGCGGCGTCGACATGCTCGCCAAACGGTTTGCTGCTATCCCATGCATAGCTGAATCCCTTTGAGACCTGCAGGATGCGCGGCCGCTTTTCGTCGAGCCATTGCTGCTCGAGCGCGGTCTTGAGCTGCGCACCGTTAAGCGTCAGCGTCAGCAGCTGGTTGCGGAACGGCTGGCTCGCGAACACGTCGGCATAGGTTACCGTGCCGGCGTCCTTCTTCGTGATGTCGGTGCGGATGCCGCCGGGATTGGTCAGCGCGATGACGGCGCCGTTGCCTGCGGTGGCGGCAAGCTGCGCATCGGCGATGATGTCGCCGAGCACGCTTTCGCCGGTCAGGTTCGGCACGCGCGACAGCGTGTCCTTCACCGAACCTGCACGGCGGTTGGCGAGGGGGCCCGCCACCCGGTCATAGGCCTCCAGCAGCGCAGCCTGATCCGGATCCGCCGCAAGCGAGGTGCGCACAATGACATTGTCGGCCCTGGCGCTAATGACGTCGCGCGTCGCGGGATCGAGCTTCACGTCGATCGCGGTGACCAGCGTGCCGTATTTGTCGCCCGAGGTGACGAGCCTTCCGTCGATGTTGCAGACATAGGCGTGATGGGTGTGGCCGCTGATCACGATATCGACGGCGTGATCGAATTTCTTCACGATGTCGACGATCGGCCCCGAAATCCCCGGGCACTCATTATAGTCGCCGGTCGGCACGCCGCCTTCGTGGATCAGCACCACGATCGCCTCGACGCCCTTGGTCTTCAGCTCCGGCACGAGCGCATTGACGGTCTCGGCCTCGTCGCGGAATTCGAAATCGGCGGCGCTCGCCGGCGAAATGATCTCTGACGTGCCCTTCAGCGTGAGCCCGATGAAGGCGACGGGAATGCCGTCAAAGCTCTTGATCTCGTAAGGCGGAAACAGCGTCTTGCCGGTGTCCTTCACGAAGGTGGAGGCGGCGAGATAATGAAATTTCGCGCCGGGGAAGAGATGCGGCCCCTGGCACTTGTCGACGGGATGGCAGCCGCCATTCTGCATCCGCAACAACTCGTCCTTGCCCTCATCGAATTCATGGTTGCCGACGGAAGCGATCTCGAGGCCCATCATCGACAGCAACTCGATGGCCGGCTCGTCATGGAACATCGCCGACAGAAACGGGCTCGCGCCGATCAGGTCGCCGGCCGCGACGAACACGTTGTTCTTGTGGCCCTCGCGCAGCTCTCTCACCAGCGTCGCCATGTGCTCGGAGCCGCCGGCTGGGACCAGCACCTTCTTCTCCTTGTCGGCGGGATCGTTGATCCGGATGCCGGGCGAGGCGCGCAGATAGCCGTGGAAATCGTTGATCGCGAGGATGCGCAGTTCGACGGGCGATTGCGCGGAGGCGGGCGCAACCGACAGCACAAAGGCGACCAGCGCCTGACAAAGTCTGTGTTTCATGCCGGGCATCCTAAAACAGCGGCGCGACAATTCCACGAAAGTTCCCGTGAACCACGGGGCAAGAGTGTGCTCCACGAAGCGTCCGCAGTGGGGGGTATTTTCTGCATTTCCTTTTCGGGGGCGTTAACTACCGCGCAAGGACACGCTGGCGGTTTGCCCCTACAGCTTCTAGTTGGTGCGAAATGGAGGCATACACGCGTCGTACGGCTCGTCGATGATTAGAGATGGCAAATATACGGCATGGTTCCGGACCCCGCGGGGCCAGGGCACGGGCATCGTTCATCTTGCTGACGGCAAGATTACGGGCGGCGACTGCTTCTTCACCTATGGCGGTACCTACGAGATCGACGATAGCAGTTTCACCGCGACGCTGACGACAAGGCGCTGCGCGGCGGGTCCGACCACCGTGCTCGGCGTCGACGAGATCGAACTAAAGCTCGCGGGCGCCTTCAAGGGTGGCACCGCCTTTTGTTCGGGAACATCCGACCAGGCGCCGGGCGTGCGCTTCGAGGCGACGCTGTTCGGCGGCACGGATCAGCCGCCGGCGCCCGGCACCGGGCCGCCCGCGGTGGTGTTCGATGCCGCACGGTTTGCCAGGATCACCGGTGGCCAGCGCTCGCGCAAACCCTTTGCCCATCGCTGAGACAGCGAACCTGTTTGCAAAAAGCGAAAGGGCGGGCCTGTCGTTGCCCGCCCTTTGTCCCAAGCCAAAATCAGACCATCAGTTCGGCACCGGCGCGCTCGGCGCGGTCGGTGGCGCTGCGTCATCCGGTGTGCTCGAGGCGATCGGCGTCTTGGAGGGATCCGGGTCGAACCCGAACACGCCGACCAGGTACTTGTAATAGTCCGGCAGCTTTTCCTTCAGCGCCTCGCGGGTCTTCGGCTCGTGGATCAATTCCTTGCCGGCGAGGAAGATGCTGGCGGTGACCGCGAAGAACTCGCGGTCGTTCATCAGCGTGTACGATTTCTTGTCGAACACATCCTTGGTCTTGGCCTGGGCGAAGTAGCCCTTGATGCCGAGATTGTCGTAGCCGTTCGGCATCAGCCTCTTGTGATAGGCATGCAGGAACTCGTGCAGCAGGATCGGATCGTCGGTGTACTGCGTCATGTTCGGCCGCAACATGATGACGCCGACGCCGGAATCGGCCGCGAGGTCGATGATGTCGGGGTTGCTCCATTGCTGCTTGTCGTGATCCCACATCGTGACGCCGAGCGTGGGGCGGCGGTCGCGTTTCGGCGCGACCGGGCCGTAGCAGGCAAGCGAAGCGCCGAGTTCGAGACAATCGGTCTCGGTGGCAACGATCGGCACGGAATGAAAGAAGTTCAGCACCTTCGGGCTGAGGCCCGCGTTCTCGACCATGTCGAGCTGATGCTTCAAATTGTCCTCGATCGCGCCGACGTCCTTGCGGCCCGTATAGTCGGAAAGGTCGTAGATGAAGCCGCGATATTTCTGGAAGTCGGCTTCCGTGGTCGGCTGCGGTGCATTGCCGGCCGGATCGAGGCTGATCACGCGTGATCCGGCGGCAGCCGGACCAGTGCCAAGACCAGCGTCAAGACCAGCGCCAAGCGTGATCGCAAGGATCACCGGTACGAGCGATTGAGCGCGCATGAATTCCCTCCTGCCATGTGCTGGGCGAGCATAGCCAAGGTGAATTGCAGCGCCGTTAGTCCGATTAACGTGATTGCAGGATCGCGATTATGTTCGGATTAACCATGTACACCGGGTTAATCGTGGACCCATTCGCCAACCACCCGATGCACCTCGCCGAGATGCTCGCGCATCTGCTCGAGCACGAAGCCGAGCGTGAAAAACCGCTCCGCCGTCTCGCTCGGCGTGCCGCGGATCAGGCCGTCATGCCGGACCGCGTCGAATGCCTCCGAGTGGGCCTTGAACGCGGCCTCGACCTCGCCAAGCGGCGGCGGCGGTTTGCGCTCGCGCAGCGCGGCGGCGCTGGCGCGCAGGAAGTCGCCGGCGGCCGTGGAAATCTGCTGCAGCGGCGGCGTCAGCCGCGCCTCCACCGGCCCGGGCAGCTCGCAGCCGACCGCGCGGCCGAGGATGACGATGTCGTGGCGCAGCCGCAGCAGCGTGCGCAACAGCGGCCCGGTGTCGGGGCCCGAGGTGAGACGCGCGGTGCGCTCATGCTCGGCCTCGGCGCCGGTCGCGTTCAGGCGATTGATGAAGTTGAAAAGCTCGTCGTTGAGCTGGCGGATGTCGGGGCGTTCGCCGCCGGTGTGGTGCTCCAGCATCTGCGCCAGCGCGGTAGCGACCAGATCGAGCGTGTCGGCGGCGGCGTCGACCGTGATCGCATGCGCGCGCGAGGGAAACACCAGGAAGGAGACGACGAAGCCGACGGCGCCGCCGACGGTGACCTCGAGCACGCGGTCCAGCGCCGACGCACCGGGGCTGACATGCTGCATGCTCGGCACCAAGAGCACGATGATCGCGGTGATCGGCAGCACGTTGAAATTGGTCTTGAACGCGGCGATGAAGGCGAGCGGCGCCACCGCCAGCGCCAGCACCGCGAACAGCGCAAACTCGCTCTCGTGCGGGATCAGGATCGCGAGCGCGCCGCCATAGGCGACGCCGGCCAGCGTTCCCATCAGATAGTCGGTCGCGACCTTGATGGAGCGGCCGAGGCTCATCTGGGTCACGATCAGCGAGGTCAGCACCGCCCACAGCGGCAGCCTCAAATGCATCACCTGCGCCAGCCCCAGCGCCGACAGCGCCGACACCGTGACACGCAACGCCAGGATCAGCTGCATCCGGTAGCGATGGGCGAGCGCGCGGGCGTGCATGAAAAGGGCAGGGATGCGTTTGGGCTCGTCGGACATCGACCGGGCATATCATCGATTGCGCCGGAATGCGCAACAGAATATCGATTTGATCACCCGCCTCAGTCGATTTTGCCTGCGCGCTTCGCGCCGCTTTCGATCAGCCAGGCTGCGACATCGCCGTGTCCTGCCCGCTCGGCGACATCAAGCGGCGTTTGCCCCGACCAGGGCGCGAGCCAGTCAGGATCGGCGCCGTTCGACCGCAAATATTGTGCGGTGGCGAGCTGGCCGCCATGGCAGGCATTCCAGAATGGCCCGGAAAGCGCCCCGTCGCGCAGCGAGGGATCGGCTTTCACGCGCTGCCTGATCGGCTCCAGCAATCCGAGCGCTGCTTCGTGCCAGAGCTCGGTTCTCGCGCCGCGCGCGACCAGCCGCCGGGCGCCTCGCCACTGTCCGTAGCCCACGGCCGAGGATAGCGGCGATCCGCCGTTGATGGACGATCCTTGCTGCTCGATATCCGCGCCGGCATCGAGCAGCGCGTCGATCAGCGCGACGTCGTCGTTGCTCGCGGCCCAATGCAGCGGTGCTTCACGGTGCCACATCGCGACCGCGGGCGCGTTGAGGTCGGCGCCGGCCGCGGCGAGGATTGCGACGATCGCCTCCGGGTTGGGACGATGTCCGGGCCAGTCGGCGAACAGATGCAGCGCAGTGCGTCCGCCGCCTTTGTGATCCGTCACTACGCAGTGCGTCAGCGCAGGCTCGGCAGCCAGCAGCCGTTCAAGCCGGCCTGCGTCGCCTTGCTCGAGCACAGCGGTAAGCTCGAGCGCAAGCGGCTCGCCGACGCGCAAGCTGCGATGGTCCGTGGCCATGTCGCGCGCTCCGTCCTGGGATGGCCGAGCAGAGCCGTCGTTTCCGCCGATTTCGCGGCGCCCGCATTCAAATGTGGGTATCCAGCGCTCACGATGCGTTTGGCGAGGGCAGGCATCATCCGATCCGGGGCATTGTGCGGGGTCGCGCCTCTCGCATCTGGGCCGCCAGACGGATGCCTGCGTTGGGTGCGCCGAAACCCTTATATCCACGCCGCTCCACGATCTCGAAGAAAAACCGTTCCTCGAAGGCGTGGGTATAGATCTGGAAGAACTCGCCTTCGTCGTCGCGATCGTAAAGAATCCCGTTTTCCTTCATCGAGGCGAGCAGGTCGGGATCCAGTTCGTACCGGCTGTCGATGTCGTCGTAATAGTTGGCTGGAATATCCAGAAAGGTTGCGCCCGCTGCGCGCATGGCAGACACAGCCTTGAAGATGTCATCGCAGGTGAACGCGATATGCTGAACTCCGGCTCCAAAAAACTCCGAGAGGAAGCGGGACGACATCGTCTGGGTCGCCGTCGACGCATTGAGAACAAGTCGGAGCGAACGGTCTCGGTTCTGCAGAACCTGGCTCTTGACGAGCCCCAGCGGGTCGGTGATTTCGAGTTGTGGTGATCTCTGAACGTCGAAGAGGCCGGTATAGAACTGTTCCCACGACAGCATTTCCTCAAACCGCATCGATTGCGATATGTGATCGATGCGGCCGAGAAAATCGGGGCCGTCCTCGTTCGCGATACCAACGAAGTCGACGTCCCAGTTGGGCGATTGAGGCTCGAGAAAGTACAAGAGACTTCCTCCCACGCCGCGGATCGCCGGGATGGTCATTTCGCCGGGGCCGACCGGCTGTCGAAAGGTGGTCGCTTGCAGGGCGTCAGCCCGGCTCATCATGGCCGTGACATCGTCGACTTCACAGGCGATCGCGCATACGCCAGAGCCGTGCGTCACGTAATGCGACCTGGCGAAGCCGTTCTCGGAATTGTTGATGAGAAGGTTGATGTCACCCTGGGACCATCGCTCCACGGCCTTTGAGCGGTGACGTCCGGTCAATCTGAAACCAAGTTCACGCAACAGCCTGGCCAGGGGAGCTGCATGCGTCTGATCGACGGCAAACTCGACAAAGGCCACGTCCGAGACATTGGCACGAGGGCGCAGGGCCGGGGCGGCGTTGGCCTTTGCCTGTTCGCCGTCCATCAAGAGCAGCGAACGCATGCCGTCGATGGCGACCTCCTTGGTCGATTGCGCACGGAACTGGTCGTTGAAGATTTCGAGAGACAGAGGTCCCCTGTACCCGGTCGCATCGATCGCCTGCATGAAATCGCCGACGGGGAGGTTTCCCTGCCCCGGAAAACAGCGAAAATGCCTGCTCCACGACAGAACATCGAGGTCGAGTTGGGGAGCGTCAGCGAGCTGAACAAGAAATATCCGGTCCGCAGGTATCGCTGCGATCGGGGCGACCGGAAAGCTGGGCGCCAGGGTATGGAAGCTGTCCAGAATGATTCCGATCGCGGGGTGGTTGGCGCGCCGAACGATTTCCCAGGCATCCCTGTAGTCGTTGACATAGCGTCCCCACGCCAGCGCCTCGAAGCCGACGCGCAAGGCCCGTGCGCTCGCCCGTTCTCCCAGTTCGCGCAGGTCGTCGGCGGCCCGATCGATTCCGCCAAGTGCGATCGGCGAGACATTGCTGCAAACCAGCAGGAGATCGGTGCCAAGCTCCTGCATCAGATCGAACTTCTTTTCCGCCCTGCGAAAAGCGAGGCTGCGCTGCGGTTCGGGCATTCCCTCGAAATCGCGAAATGGTTGCAGGGCGCAGATGCCAAGGCCGAGATCCCCGCACATCCGGGCGACGTCACGCGCGGAGCCGTCAAAGCAGGTGAAGTCGTTCTCGAAGATTTCCACCGCATCGAAGCCTGCCGCCGCGATGGTCTTGAGCTTCTCGTCGAGCGCGCCACCGATCGAGACCGTTGCGATCGAACGTATCATTTCACTGCTCCGGTCCCTTTCGATAAGCCAGGCGCGTGCCCGAGTTCAATTCCATCAGTAATGAATTTGCGCGACCTTGCGCAATTCGTCCGACGTTGCCGTGCCGAAGCCGAAGAATTCAAGATAGGCCGGAATCTGTTCAAACAGCATGTCTGTTCCCACCTGATAGTCGCAACCCTTCGCGCGCACCGCGGCCAGAAACGGCGTGATTTCCTCTTTCATGACGACTTCGCCTACAAACGCCGAAGGCTGGATGCGGTCCACATTGATCGGAAGCGGATCGTCCTTTTTCATGCCGAGCGGCGTGGCATTGATGACGATATCGTATCCGGCCGGATCGGCAGAGCCCGCGGTCACCTCGAGATTCGAATAATGAGCCTTGAGGCGCTCCGACAGGCCGTTCATCGCCTGCGGGAACGCGTCGTACAGGCCGAGCCTGGAAACTCCGGCCTTTGCCAGAGATGCTGCGATCGCAGAGCCGACCCCGCCGCAGCCGGAGACAAGGGCGCTGGCGCCTGCAACCCGGCGGCCCTTTCTTGGACAGGCCGCGAACAAAGCCTTCGCCATCGAACATGTCGCCGATCATGGCGCCACGTTCATCGATCCGCACTGCGTTGCAAGCCCCCGCGATCTTCGCGGACACGGAGGCTTGGTCGACGAGCTCGAGGGTCGTGACCTTGTGGGGCATGGTGATGAGCGCGCCATGCACGTTGGTAAGCCTGAAGACCAGCTTCAGGAACGCCATGTAGTCCTCGCTCTTGCAGCCCATCGGCACCACAGCCGCGTTGATCTTTCGCGCCTCGAAGAACGGATTGTAGATCATCGACGACTTGAACGATTCCGTCGGATAGCCGATGTGGGCGATGAGCCTTGTTTTTCCGTCAATCATCGTTTCAAACCTGTCGCCACAAGCTGGCGCCCTCGCAGTTGCGTTCACTGCACTCTCAGACATCGAAGAAAACGGTCTCACCCTCGCCGCCGAGAAAAATGTCGAAGGTGTAAAACGCCTGTCCGTCGCGCTCGGAGCGCGCTGCAATCAGCGTCTGACGCCGCTCCGGCTGCTCGATGATGTTGAGCACGGGGTCGTCGGCGTTGGCGGCCGCTTCGTCGCCAAAATACATCCGTGTCGCGAGACCGATATTGATTCCGCGGGAGGCGATCCAGAAGCTGACGTGAGGCGCCATGGTCTTTCGACCCCTCCGTCCGGCGACCGGACCGGGCTTGATGGTCCGGATGCGGTAGAGCCCCGTCTCGAAGTCGGTTCCACTTCGTGCCCAGCCGCGAAAGGTCGGATCGAGCGATTTGTCCTGCCGATCGGCCGGATGGTTGTAGCGGCCGGCCGCATTGGCCTGCCATGTTTCGACCAGCACGTCCTTTGCGGCGTGACCCGAAGCGTCAAGGATCCTTCCTTCGATGACGATGCGCTCGCCGGCCACGTCCGGCCCGGCAATGTCGGCGCTGAAATTATTCTCAAAGATGTCGAAACCGGCCTGGTTCGGGATCAATCCGATATGCACATAGGGGCCCGCTGTTTGCGACGGTGTTTCCGGAAGATAGAGTTGGGGCGACATCATCAGCCTCCGTGCAGCTTGTTCTCGAACAGGGTCTGGCGGCTGCCGCGCAATACGATGTCAAAGCGATAGGCAAGACATTCCAGCGGCAGGGAAGCATTGAGATCGAGCCTGGCGGTCAGCCTGTCCGCCGCCGACTTGTCGGGAACGGTCGCAATGATCTGATCATGAGGGATCAACGGATCTCCCTCGAAGTACATCTGGGTGATGAGGCGCTGCGCAAATCCCGAGCCGAACACCGAGAAGTGGATGTGGGCGGGACGCCAGCTGTTGACGCGATTGCGAAACGGATAGGCGCCCGGCTTGACGGTGCGGAAGAAATAATAGCCGCTGTCGTCCGTCAGCATCCTGCCGCAGCCGCCGAAGTTGGGATCGATCGGCGCGATGTAGGTGTCGTTGCGATGCCGGTAGCGGCCGCCCGCATTGGCTTGCCAGACCTCGACAAGGGTATTGCGGACCGGACGGCCATTGCCGTCGAGGACGTGGCCGTGAACGATGGTCTGCTCGCCGATCGGCTTGCCGTCCTTTGCGTAGTTCAGGACGAGGTCGTTATCGAGCGGGCCCAGCTCATCGCGGGAGAATGTCGGACCGGTGACTTCCGACAGCGAGTTCTGCAGCGACCAGAGTGGAATTCGCGGAGACCGCAACACGCTTGTCTTGTAAACGGGCGTGAAGGCGGGGGGATGGATATCCCGGTCGCGCTGATGAAATTCATATTCGGGTGTCATCAAGTCCTCGCTATTCTTGCGCTGGGCATCGAGGGGCGCGGGCGCAGCCAGGCTGCTTCGCGCCCCTTTGATGGCCGAGGCGGTTATGCCGGTGCGGCACCGCCGAAGGAGGCTGTTCTCAGCCGATCGTAGGCCTGCTTTTCCATGGGCGCCGCGCTGGGATTGCCGAGGTCGCTCACCGGAAGCCGATAGGTTTCCCGGGCGGAGAAAGCGGCAATCGCTGCGACGGCGGTGATGGCAAAGGCGATCGCGCCGACCGTGACCGGGACGTTGGTCGATCCCGGAGGCGCCACCGTCGCGAACAGAGCAGGCAGCAGGGCGGTGATCGTCGTGCCGATGTTCTGCGAAATCGCCATCGCTGACACGCGGTACCTGGTCTGGAACAGCTCGGGATAGAAGCTCGGGAAGACCGCATTGTAGCCCTGATAAACGATGCCCCACATCAGGATGGAGAGACCGATCGCCATCGGGACATTCTTGATGCTGATGGCGTAGAGATATCCAAAGGAGAGCAGGCCGGAGCACAAGGCGCCAACGATGATCGGCGGTCTCCTGCCGATCTTGTCGGACAGAGTGCCGACCAGGGGGATGACCAGTACGGCGGCAATGTTGCCGATCACCGGAATCCAGAGATAGACATCGGCCTTAAATCCCACTCCATAGGCGGGTTGCACGGCGTAGGCGGCGCCAAAGATGGTCGCGACGACGGGAATCACGTTCATGAGCGCCATGCAAACAACTCTCAGCATATCGGCCCAGCTGGTCTTGAAAGCCTGGACGATGGGCGCTTTGGGCACCGCGCCTGCTTCGCTCTCCTTCGCGAAAGCCGGCGTCTCATCGACCTCCCGCCTGATGAGATAGCCAATGACGATGACAAAGAAGCTCAGCAGAAACGGGATGCGCCAGCCCCAGGCGATGAAATCTTCCTTCGGCATGTAAGTCGCGATCGGAAGGAATACGGCCGCTGCGAGAATTTGCCCGGCCTGAACCCCCTGCAGCGTAAAGCTCGCAAAGAAGCCTCGCCTGCCAAAGGGCGCATGCTCGAGCACCATTGAACTTGCGCCGGAAATCTCTCCGGCGACGGCAAAACCCTGGATCAGCCGCAGCGCCACCAGAAGGATCGGCGCCCATATTCCCACATGCTCATAGGTCGGCAGCACGCCGACCAGCATGGTCGAGAAGCCCATCAGAAACATGCAGAGCACCAGGACGTTTTTCCGTCCATGCGTGTCTCCCCAATGGCCGAGAACGAAGGCGCCGATCGGCCGCGCGACGTAGCCGACACCATAGGTTGCCAGCGAGGCGACGATCGCGACCGTCGGGTTCGTTGATGGAAAGAAAATCTGCGGAAAGACCAGCGACGCGGCGGTCGCGTAGATGAAGAAATCGTAGTATTCAAGCGCCGATCCTATCCAGCCGCTTGCGGCCGCAATTCTCGATTGACGCTAACTCTTCGCGCTGCTTGCTGACGTCATATTGGGTTTCCTCCCCGTTCTTTGATGGAAAGCCGTTCGACGGCGGATTTTTTTGTTGGGAGCTTTATTGGGAGCCGTTCTGCGAGAAGGTCATCGTGTGTGACCCTTTTCCGCCGCGTGGCTGTTTCTGCTCCGTATGGTGAGAAACATATCGCCGGGCCGAGATAACACAATTACTCGTTTATGCGAGAAACTTAACCTGATGTTATTTTATCGGACGCGCGGCCAGCCGCTTGCCGTCGGTCTCCATCTCGGTGCGCAGGGTCTTTATGAAATGAGTTGCGTAGGGTGAGAGCGGTGCGCCGCGCTTGATGGCAACGTAGGTCTCGAAACGCGTCGGCTCCTGAATCTCCAGAAGCCGGACGCCGGGAATGCCGCCATGGGCCACCGAGAATTGGTCGATGACGGCGATCCCGAGGCGCGCCTGCACCAGTGAGCAGACGGTGTTGCCGAAGCGGGCGCGGATCGTGATGTCGTATGGCAGTTTGTTTCGCGCAAAAAGTTCCGACATGATGCGGCCATAGGGATCGGTCGGATCGATGCCGATCAGGGGAAATCGCGTCATCTCGGCAGCCGATATCCTCTTGCGTTGCGCCAGGACGTGGTCTTCCGGGACGATGCAATACAGGCGGCCGGAAGCGAGCGGCAGAAAATCCAGCGCCGGATGATCCAGCCGGTAGCTGATCGCGGCGCAGTCGCCCTTGCCGAGCAGGAGATAGTCGATGACCTCTTCGATCTTGAGGATGTTGATATCCATCTTGAGGTCAGGGTAGCGCTTGCGGATTTTCTCCACGGCGCGCGGCACCATGACTTGGGCAATGCTCGGCACCGATCCGATCCTGAGCTCGGAAAGCTGGCCGCGGCCGATCTTGCCGATGACGTCGGCAAGATCGTCGACCTTCTTGTAGATGGTATTGATCTGCTCGAAGATGAGCTGGGCGTCCTGGGTGGGAAAGTAGCGGCCGTTCTGCCGCATGAAGAAGCGCACACCGAGCGATCGCTCGGTATATTTGACGAGACGGCTGATGCCCGGTGCGGAAACGTTGAGAAGCTTCGCCGCGCCGGTGATCGTTCCGGAGATCATCACGGCCCGAATGACTTCAATTTGCCTCAGCGTCATCATCGCCACACGATAACCCGTCGCTGACCAGCCAGCTGGCGAATACGATCATCGCCGACATGGTCGGGCGTGTCCACCCGGCCGGCCCCCGCGCATCGGGTCGTCTGTGGACTCTGTTCTGCCCGGGTCGCTGGTCGACCCGGGACTGAGCGGTGATTTGCCCGGCGGGCTGATTTTCCGAAATCGTGTCAAGCCTGGCACTAAAAAAGATTTCGCTTTTTCAGAAGTTAAAATCAGGTGTATGGTTCGCGCCGTCCCGTTCCTTCCAAAGAGGGGCGCTTCGCGATCGTCACGAGTGTCGGGAGCGGGATGCGATGGACGCGGCGGCTTTGCGGACGAGGCAGGGCCACGCGGACGGCGAAGGCGTGTGGTCCTGATCTCCCGACGCTGGGATCAAGTTCGTGGACGAGTTCACGAGCGACGGTGGCTATCAAAGCCCGGACACCGGGGAGAGCGCGTTATAAGCCGTAAACCATTGCGCAGGGAATGCCGGTTGATCCGGCTGAACCTGTGGTGACGCCGCCTGCGTTTTTTGTTGCAGGCGGGCCATGGGTGAGGCCATCACCCGGCATTCCCTGCGCCCTCTTGATTTTCCGAGGGCGATGGCTACCGCAAAACTCGGGCAAATCCTGCCGCGAGAATGCAGACGCTCGTCATTGCGAGCCAGGGCGCGCATTCGCGCGACCCGTTGGCTCGCAATGACGGTCAGGCTGTTTGACATTTAAATCAGAAAGCAAATGGTCTGCGTGCGCCGCCTGGCGTAGGATCGGATGGGGGCAACGAACCCGCACCGGATAAAATGCCGGAAGGAGGATCCCATGTACGCCGCCATCCGTCAGGCCAAGGCCAAAACCGGCAGCGCGGAAGAGCTCGCGCGCCGGATCAAGGAAGGCGCCATTCCCATCATCAGCGATGTCGAGGGTTTTCGGGCCTATTACGTGGTCTATGCCGGCGACGACACCGTGACCGCGATCAGCCTCTTCAACAATTTCGCGGGCGCGGAAGAGGCCAACAAGCGCGCGCTGGCCTGGATCGACCAGAATCTCGGGCCGCTATTGGTCGGGCAGGCGACCGCGGTTGCGGGTCCCGTGATCGTGCACACGCTGGCGTGACAGAATGTAGGGTGGGCAAAGCGATCACGCGCGCAATGGCTCCGCGGGCGAAGGCGGAAGCGTGCCCACCATCGTAAATGCCGATGGAAGATGGTGGGCACGGCGCAAGTGCGCCTTTGCCCAACCTACGGTCTTCCGCCGCGACGACAGCGGAGTATTACACCAGCAGCACGGCATCCGCGCCGTTCACGGCCTCCGCCGAGTCGGTGACGGTCTTTTCCAGCGAGGGCGCCTGCACGGTGACGTTCTCGGCGAAGTAACGCGCCAGCGTCACATAGCGCTCGCCGTCTCCGCCCTTGCGCGCGGCCAGGGCCTCGCCCGCGAGCATGCAGCCGCCCAGCGTCGCGCCAAACAGCCGCAGGTAGGGCGTTGCACCGGCGAGCGCGTCGTTCGGTTTCGACGTGACACGCTCGAGCAGCCAGCGGCTGGCGCGTTCCAGCGACCGCAGCGCGTCGCGCAGCTTCGCACCCGTGGTGCCGAAGGCGGGATCGTTCGAGCCCTCGACCTGCTTGACCGTTGCGTCGAGCTCGGCGAGCAGCGCCCACACCGATGCGCCGCCATTGGCCCCGAGCTTGCGGGTCACGAGATCGATCGACTGGATGCCGTTGGTGCCTTCATAGATCGAGGTGATGCGGGCGTCGCGATAATGCTGCGCGGCACCGGTCTCCTCGATGAAGCCCATGCCGCCATGCACCTGCACGCCGAGATAGGCGACCTCGTTACCGATGTCGGTGGAGAAGGCCTTTGCGATCGGCGTCAGAAGCGCGCCGCGCGCGGCGGCTTCGCTCCGCACCTCGGTGTCCTTGGCGCGTACGGCGACGTCGAGCGCGACGGCGGTGGCGTAGCAGATCGAGCGGGCGGCGGCCGTCATCGCGCGCATCTGCAACAGCATGCGCTTGACGTCGGGGTGCACGATAATCGCATCCATGCCATCGCCGTTCTTGCCGGCGGCGCGGCCCTGCTTGCGCTCTTGGGCGTAGGCGAGGGCCTGCTGATAGGCGCGATCGGCGACGCCGACGCCTTCGAGGCCGACGCCGAGCCGGGCCTGGTTCATCATCGTGAACATGCAGCGCATGCCCTGGTTCTCTTCGCCGATCAGGTAGCCGATCGCGCCGCCCTGATCGCCCATGGTCATGGTGCAGGTAGGGGAGGCGTGCATGCCGAGCTTGTGCTCGACACCCGAGGCATAGATGTCGTTACGCTGCCCCAGCGAGCCGTCGGCGTTGACCAGAAACTTTGGAATCAAGAACAAGGAGATCCCCTTGGTGCCCGCGGGCGCATCGGGCAATCGCGCAAGCACGAAATGCACGATGTTGTCGGTCATGTCGTGCTCGCCATAGGTGATGAAGATCTTGGTGCCCTTGATGCGGTAGGTGCCGTCCGCCTGCTTTTCCGCACGGGTGCGCAGCGCACCGACATCGGAGCCGGCCTGCGGCTCGGTGAGCTGCATGGTGCCGGTCCATTCGCCGGTGACGAGCTTCTCGAGATAGATCTTCTTGAGTTCGTCGGAGCCATGGGCATCGAGCGCCTCGATCGCCGACAGCGTGAGCAGCGGGCAGAGGCCAAAGGCGACGTTCGACGCGCTCCAGATCTCGGTGCAGGCGGCGTTGACCGCGAGCGGCAGGCCCTGGCCGCCGAAGGCCTCCGGACCCGACACCGCGTTCCAGCCGCCATCGGTCCAGCGCTTGTAAGCATCGGGCCAGCCCGGCGCCGTCGTGACCTTGCCGGCGTCCAGCTTGATGCCGTGCTCGTCGCCCACCCGATTGAGCGGGGCCAGCACGTCGGAGGCGAACTTGCCGGCTTCCTCCAGCACGGCCTCGGTGATGTCGGCGTCGAAATCGCCGTAATGGCCGGCTTCGATCGCCGCCTTCAGGCCCGCGCCGTGGTTCAGCGCAAGCAGCATGTCGTTGATCGGCGCGCGGTAGGTCATGGCGTCAACTCCCGGGTCGTTGGCGCTGTCTTCCCACGAAACCGGCAGACCCTCAACTGCCGGAACGGCCATTAACAATGACCGGGAAGCCAAAAAGGGGCAGGGGAGACGGAACGCCGTACGCCTATAATTACGCCTATAATAAAGGGTAGCCGGGGCGGGCTTTGGAGACGCGAATTTTACCCCGGCGTGGTTGAATTGGCCGCCTTCTCTCTATAGACCGGCACCGGCGGGGAATCTGCGGGTAACCTGTTCTTCCGCCGTTCCCCTGGAAGGCCAGTTGGGGCGTAGCCAAGCGGTAAGGCAGCGGATTTTGATTCCGCCATTCGGAGGTTCGATCCCTCCCGCCCCAGCCAAGGCTTAAAGTCCTGAGTTCATTGCGTAAACGGCTTTGTTCTCGATCGAATTTTTCAAGGCATTTGGAAACAAATTTTACCCGCCATTTTGAAACTCTGTGCTGCTTTCGTTTCAGTGGACAGCGATGCCAGCTTGCCCACTCACTGCCGGGCTCAAGCTGCTCAACATCAATGATGGTTATTGAACACGCTACGAACGCCAGGCCGTTGCTGTAGCGGTGCTGCGCGCGAGGCACCGCGGCTTGCGTCGTGTCAGCATTCGCTGGGTAGTGGAAGGCAGTGCCGTCGGTGGCTTGCCGCACACCTCACACTGAGCGAGGCGCTATCGTTGCGGTCCGAAGCCAGCTTACGTCGTTGAGGCTGGCTGGCGCATCGTGTCGTCATCGCTTGTTTCGTGGCCCGATTCCGCCGTCGCGTCAGTACTCTGTTGTTCGAATTGCTTCTGCGCCAACAGATGTGCATGCCGCTTTCGGGTCGCCGCCAATGCCCGCTTCATCGTTTCTTGGCGTAGCCGCGATATGCCTGTGCGGTCTTGTGTCCTGAGAGCGCGCGACCCTGGCCGTCGGTCAACTCGGCTTCCTCTAACTCGGTCATGCCTCCGTGCCGGCAAGCATCAAGCGTAAACAGCTCCGACACGCCATCGATCTTCTTGCGAACTGCTGCACTACCTTTTCCATGCCGGGATACGACCACACCTTGGCGTCGCCCTTCCGCTCGCCTCTCTCTATGCGGCGCATAATCATCGGAACGCCGAACTTAGGCAGATGGCTCAGAATGTCCTCCGCCTCGGCATAAAATTTGACAATCTCACCATCGACGGCTTCTTCGAGTGGATGCCAGACAAGCGCTTTGTTCTTGTGGTGCTCAATGCGCACGGCATGCGGCCAATTCTTGCTTCGATAGTCAGGCCAACTCAAAAATCCGGCCACGACGTTCTCGGGTCGTTGCAACCATTCGAAGCAGATGACTGCGACTGCCGCAGGTTCGGGCCGACCTTCTTTGATGCAGCCCCACGCGAACTTATAGACTTCCTCACGGGTGACGGCGTGCTTCTTGCTTCTAGTGCGGCTCTTGAGCGTGAAGTCGTCCCACGGGTTCGGATGCTTTCTGTCAAACAGATCCGGATGCAGCCGCCTCATGATGCGCCAGACCTTACGGCAGAGGCCGACAACCTTCTCACCCTGACGCAGCCTGACGCCGTTCGGGCCATTGATAATCTTGTCGTAGATTTTATCAGCCGCGCGCGGCGTGACCTCTCTGATTTGCCTTTCGCCAATGCGGCGCCCGCTCTTGCCGACGGTATCGCATATCAACTGCATGATCCGTTCGTAGTCGGGGCGGGACCGCTGTGAGACCTTTTCAGTGTAGGCCTTCTCCGTTTTGTACTGCCGAAACAACCAATCGATGGTTCCATAACGGGCAATCTTGGCCTGCTCGATCGGCGCGCCCTTGCGCTGGTCGTTCCATTCGTTGAACAAAGCGTTGAGTGTGGCGGCCGTCCACCTTTGCCATCCTCGCCGCAGGCCGCCTCGTAGCTTACGCCCAGTGGCTCGTTTGCGATCTCGCAGCCGAGCGCTCTGTAATATTTTGGGATGCAGAAATAGAACGCAACCGAGCCGTCGGCCAGTCGACGCGGCTCAACAAAGCGCGGGCGAGGGCGCTCTAAGACTACAAATCCTCGGCGAGGTCGCCCGGCACGAAGTCCGGGACGATCGCTCGGTCCAGGTCGTCTCGCAACCACAGCTGACGTCTCCCTTCTTTGATCCGTGGCTGAGGATACTCGATGCCGACTCGTTTAAAAATGCTTCGGCAGTCGGCTCACCGCAATATCCCGCCGCAATTGCTGCGGGCATACGACGTGGCCAAGAACCTGCTGGAATTATGGCAGAGCGCGGCATTGTCAAAGGCAGCGAACGGGAGATGCCAGTGATCGGCATCTCCTATTTGGTGGTGAGGATGCATGATGGAGATCGCCAGCAGCGCTTGGAATAGCGATTTCAGACAAGTCGTAGAAGAAGATATTGCGGCGTACTAAAGGGATGCTTCCGACTGCAGTCTGTCGTAGAACTGATAAGCTTTCTAACATTAGCTATTCAGTTCTTGCCCAGTGCGGCTGGAGACGTCGCGGATTTTGATTTCGCCATTCGGAGGTTCGATCCCTGCCGCCCCAGCCACCCATTCCTGCGTTTAGCCCGGTTCCCCAAGAGACGCGAGAATAGCCCGGAAATCCGGGCTTTTCGCGCATTCGGGTTTGTCTCTGGACTCCGGGTTCGCCTGACATGGGGCGGAAATCGCCGAAAGTCTCCGGCCTCGTCCGGGAATATTCCCGTTTTGCGGAGACTTTCGGCGGAGACTGGTTCGATCACGACTGCCGCCCGATTGCGGCAACGCACCCCGGCAGATGAATTGCAACGCGCGCAAGTCGGCGTCACAACGGTCGATCGCCCGGGGGCTGCTGGAAGCTGAAAATTTCTCTGCTACTCCACAACTGCTGGAGTTTCATCGACGCAAGCTCGCGATAAAGTAGACTACTATTTGGGTTGTTTGGAGGGGGGAGCTATGGGAGATATGCGGGATTCTCAGGGGTCAGAGGTGGAACAGAAGTCGCCAAATGTTGACTTCGTCGCCCATGATAAGCCGACACTGGGTTTACTCTGGCACCTGACTCTGACTAGCTGCGCCCCATCTAGCTTGTCCTCACCTCACGCAACTCGAGCGCCAGCGGCGTGAGGGGCTGCTTCAGGTCGAGTTCAAGCCCGACCCACGGCTCGACGCGTTGCGTGAGCGTGGCCGCCAGCACGAAACGGCTTACGTCGAGAGCCTGCGGAATGCGGGCCGCTCGGTCTGCGACTTGCGCGACCAGCGTGATCCCGCGGCGACCCGCCGAGCGATGGAGGCCGGCTTCGACGCTATCGTGCAGGCTACATTGGGCAATGAGGTATTCAGCGGCGTCGCCGACGCTCTGCTGCGCGTTGACACCACGACCTCGTCGTTGCCCGGCTACGCCTACGAGCCGGCCGACACTAAGCTTTCTCTCGAGACTAAGCCGGGCACGATCTTGCAACTGTGCACCTATGCCGAATTGCTGCAGCCCATGCAGGGCGAGGCGCCTGAATTATCCATGTTATCACGCCGCTCCAGCAGGAAACCTATCGCACCGCGAAGTTCGCTGCTTACTACCGGCTCGTGCGTGCCCGCTTGCGGGACGCGGTGACCGCGACGCCGCCACCGAGCACCTATCCGCACCCCGTGGCGCACTGCGACATCTGCATTTATTGGCGCCACTGCGACCGGCAGAGGCGGGTGGACGACCACCCTTCACTGATCGCTGCCATCAGCAGCGCTCAAGTGCGTGAATTCCAGCAGCAAGGACTTCCTACGGTTGCGGCCATCGCCCAACGCGAAGGCCGACTCCCTGACAAGCCTAAGCGAGGCGCTGAAGACACCTTCCGGCGGCTTGGACAGCAGGCGCGGCTGCAAATAGCCAGCCTTGGTGCCGACATGCCGCAGACTGAGGCACTCGCGTTTGAACCAGGCCGTGGGCTAGCACGGCTGCCGGCGCCTTCGAGAGGCGATATGTTCCTCGACTTCGAGGGCGACCCATTCATTGCCCCGCACGGGCTGGAGTACCTTACCGGCGTGAGTATTAAGAACGAGAACGGAGGCGTCGAATTCAACCAACGTTGGGCGCTGCATACGGGTGAGGAGAAGGCTGCCTTGGAGGCCTTCATCGACTTTGCGCTTGCTCGCGTGCAGAAGGACCCCGGTGCCCATGTGTACCACTACGGTGCCTACGAGCCCGCTGCTCTCAAACGGCTGTCGGCGCGCCATGCCACGCGCGGATCTGAGCTGGATCAACTGCTGCGCGGTCGGCGTTTCGTCGATCTGCATGCCGTCGTGCGCGAGGGCTTTCGCATCGGCGTGGAACGTTATGGCCTCAAGGAGCTAGAAGCTTTGCATGGCTTCCAGCGCCGGCTGGACCTGCGAGACGCCGGTCTTGCGCGACGCGACCTTGAATTGGCTCTCGAACTAGGCCACGCAGATGCCATTGCCGACGAGATCCGTGAGCGTGTTGCCGTGTACAACGGCGACGACTGCCTCTCCACTGAATCATTGCGAGGCTGGCTCGAGCGCCAGCGCGACGATTCCCTCGCGCGCGGCCAAAGCGTCGTCCGCCCGGTGCCCGGCGCGCTGGCGCCAAGTGAGGAGGTCAGCGTTCGCGATCAGCGCATCGAGGCGCTTCGGCAGGCGCTGCGACAAGGCCTGCCGTCGGAACCCGAGATGCGGACGGCGGACGAAAGGGCGCGGGCGCTGCTCGCTGCGATGCTCGGCTACTACCGGCAGGAAGAAAAAAACGCATGGTGGGACTTTTTCCGTCTTCGCGACCTGCCAAGCGACGAGCACCTCGATGAACGGCATATGCTCGCCGGGCTCGAGTTCGTCGAACGGCTTCCCAAGCAGGGGCGCGAGCGGAACGCACGATGCCGATTTCGTTTCCCGGCCCAGGAAATGGCTATCGATGTCGGGGACAAGGCCGTGTGGCCGATCCCCGCAGGTCCGGCGAGGAACCGGACACGATTACGGCCGCAGTCGAAGCGCTCGATCTCGATGATCGAACCGTCGTTCTGAGCATCAATGAGAAGGCCATGCAATCTCTTCCCACCTCAGTTTTCAAAGATCCGGTGGTCGGCGCCAAGTCGCTTGAGGAAGCAATGCTCGCCTTCGCCGAACATGTCCGCGACAACGGGTTTGACAATGACAGTCCGTACGCTGCTGCGAGTGAGCTTCTGCGTGCACGTCCGCCGCGCCGCACCGGTGTCGCCGAAGCGCTGCGCCGCGCCGATGAGGACGCCGTCCAAGCCCTTGTGCGCCTATGTAGCGAGCTCGACGGCGGCGTGCTGCCTGTACAGGGACCGCCTGGAGCCGGCAAGACGACGAAGGTGCCAAGGCCATCCTGGCGCTCGCCGCGGCAGGCAAGAGGATTGGCATCACAGCCGTCAGCCACAAAGTCATCGACAACCTGCTGGTTGCCGTGCGCAAGGCCGACAATGCCTCGAACGCCCCAACATCTGTACTTGGTGCACAAGGATGATGAGCATGATGGTGTGGACGGCGTTGAGTTCGCCAAGTCGTCAGGGGAGGCGCTCGACCGCATTGCCCCGGGCACCATCGTCGGTGGCACGGCGTGGCTCTGGGCTCATCCTGATGCCATCGCTCGCCTAGACGTGCTCGTCATCGACGAGGCTGGACAGATGGCTCTAGCACAGGCGCTGGCCGCCGCGCGCGCGGCTCGCAACTTGGTATTGCTCGGCGACCCGCAGCAGCTTGAACAGCCCACGCGGGGCGCGCACGAGAATGGCGCCGACGTTGCCGCACTCGTGCACCTGCTCGGTCCAGCGCAGGCGACGCTGCGCGTTGAGCAAGGCCTGTTTCTCGACCGGACGTATCGGCTGCACCCCGCCGTTTGCGCGTTCACGTCCGAAGCGTACTACGAGGGTCGCTTGCAATCGAATTGTGGCTTGGAGCGCCAGCGTATCGAGGGTGCAACACCTTCGTCGGTGCTGGGCTCTTCATGGTGGAAGTGGCCCACCAGGGCAACCAAGCCCAATCCCTCGAAGAGGTGGCCGCTGTCGCGGCTATTGCGCGTTCGTTGCCGCAGCCGGCACCACATTGACAGACGCCGACGTAAAAACCCGCCCGTTGGAGCCGAAGGACGTCCTTGTCGTCGCTCCCTACAACTCCCAAGTGAGCGCGCTAAGGCGTGCGCTCACCGATGTACATGTGGACCGCGTCGGCACCGTCGACAAGTTTCAGGGCCAGGAAGCGCAAGTGGTGATCTATTCGTGCGCCAGTTCATCACCCGAAGACGCGCCGCGCGGCATGGCGTTCCTGTATGACCCGCATCGATTTAATGTGGCCACCAGCCGGGCGTGCAGCACAGTGATTGTCGTTGCGAATTCACGTCTGTTCGAACCCGATTGCCGCACGCTGGAACAGATCGGGTGGGCGAATGGGTTCTGCCGATTTGAGGAGATGGCGGTGAAGGTTAGGCTGGCTGAAGTCGGCGCGAGCCGTTGCCTCCAAGGCGAATAGGAGCTTGGAAATTGTTTAACGAAGGCACGGATCGATAAACGCCAAATTTGCTATGGGCCGAGGCGGCGGTGTTATCGACAGCTTGAGCGATGAGAAGCTACTGTGCTGGAGCGATAATTGTGCGTCTGTTGAAAGATAATAGACGGGCCATCTTCCGCATCTTCGCAGCCGACCGCCGATTGCCCGAATGGCTACCAGCAGTCGCCTGACGCGGTCCACGCCGCGTAAAAGATCGCACAGGCAGTTTGCGCCGCATACGCTTTTTCGGTCATCCGACGGCGGAAGCGATGCTCAGTTCAGGGCTGGATTGTTTATGGCTCTCTTCGATTGAGGATTTAAGCGTGAGGCTCCGCTCGACGCTTTCGACGAGAACTTTGCGGTCAGTTGCGCCATCGCGATATTCGACCTCGTCGCCCGCGTCACAGGAGCAGACGGCCACGCCTAGGGGGGAATGAAGGGATAACCTCCCTTTATCGAGGTCCTCGCCATCCTCAAAGAGTTGAACCGACCGTCGCTTGTTGGTGTCGGCATAGAAGAGGATAACCTTATCGCTCAGCTTAATGCGCGCGGGAGGCACTTCCGGCGCAGATTGCTGTGCGGTAAGTGGGAGCGTTTTGGCGTCGGTCGCGCCTTCTTGCGGGGGTGATGTTGGCCCCTCGGTGCGATGTTCCGTATAGCGATGGTCCGCGCCGTTTGTTCCTTATTTGCTACGGGCTCAATACCCATGCGCGTCAGCATGGCCACGAGATCACCGATGACGCCATCAGTGTCCCGATAAAGCCGGAAAAACAGTTTCGCCAAACAGGCCGACCACCCGTTCGAGAACGCGTCCACTCCACCTGCGATGTCGTCGATTGCTCGGGGCCTATGATAACGATCGCCGTCGCATTCGATAGCGAGCCGTCGACCATTGGCGCCTTCGACGACCATATCGATGCGATACCCCAAGGAACCGACTTGCGGACGCACGCTGTATCCCAGCTGCAGCAATCGTCCCATCACGTCGCGCTCGAATTCAAAGAATCACACAAGGCGAACGCATCGACGCTCACTTCGACCTCGGGCATCGGATTTCTAAAATGAGCGATGAGCCGAGCTTTAAGATCA
>CAVUCB010000105.1:0-15246 GCA_963739755.1 uncultured Alphaproteobacteria bacterium
CGGTGCTCGAAGTTAATTGCGACATGGCAAAGGCGTTCAATTTCCCCACGGGAAACCAGACGGCGGCCAGTGGATGCTCTCCTCGCTGGAGCCACCGTGGCATCCCATCATTCCAGATCGCATAATCCAGGCGGACCGACCCCGTCCGGATCGATCGTTGAAATATGGGTCAGTCCCCGGGCTTCCGCAAGCGCGGCGTTGGCCAAAGCCAACGCGACCGGCGGCAGTCCGATTCCCGACCCGGCGATCCCCCCAGAATAATCAATTCTGGCGGATTTGACAAAACAATGCAGCGGCCCATTCGGCGCCTGTTGACGACCGTGGTGGCTTCGTCGGCCAAATCCCGGCGGAAAACAGATTGCGACGTCTATCGCGTCCTAAGACCACTTTTTCACCGAAGCGTTGCCGTACTCTTCCCACGCCACCAACATCATCTCTCAGAAAAGCCGCTGCCCTGCCGAACGCCAATCCGCTCTCTCATCGGCGCGACCGAGGTGATCGAGCGATTTTTCCATGCACACGAATATGCAAACAAAAAGCCCGGCTGAGACAGCCGGGCTTTTCGATTTGACGCGAGAAATACCTGCGCTTAGTGCGCTGGCGTGAACTTCGCGACCACGCCTTCGAGCGGCTTGAAAGCCTGCTTGGCGAGATCGCCGTAGAGGCTCGCGATCTTCTGCGAGTTGGCGACGAAGGTTTCGTAGGCGGCCTTGGCGTATTCGGTCTGCGCCTCGAGCGCCTTGTCGAGCGACTTCACGCCCGAGAGCTTCTCGGCGAAGGACTTGCTATCCTCGTAGGACTTCTTGGCGTAGTCGCCATAGGCGCTGGCGATCGCCGAGAGGCCGTTCTGCATGGAGGTGGCGTGAGACATTGCGGTCTCATACTGCTCCTTGCCGTAGCTTTGAATGTCTTCAACCTTGAACATCGATGGTATCCCTTTCCCTGACTGCGCTTCCGCCGGCCCAATCCCGGCTCCCTTGACCCTGCTCATACATAGTGCAACGCACAATAACAGTCAAGATTCTTGTGCGGCGCACAAAACGCAAATTTGCCAAGAAAACTGGGGATCAGCGCAACGGTTGCTTAAGGTTTTGGCAACTTACGGCACCTAACCTGATCCCGGACTGTTCAGCCCCCGCAAATGGAAAAAAGACATTTGCGAACAGAACCTTAGCTAGAATGGCAGCGTGAACCCTCGATGCCCCATGCCAAGGCAGGGGTGGCGACAGGGTTCGAGCAGGGAACGATCACGGGAACGCGGGCACAATTTTGCCTCACGAACCGGTGATTTAGTCAGAAACTGGGACGGGGATCTCATGCTTGGTAACAAATCGGCTTCCTCGCGCCTAATGCGAGTTAGCGTTTTCGGGTTGATCACAATCGCCACTGTTGTCATCGCGTCAACCGACAGCGCTGAGGCACGCCGCTACACCCGCCATCGTCATGTCGCGCATCACTCCAGCGATGACGACGACCGCGGCAGCTACAGCCCGCAGTTCTCTTCGATCATCGTCGACGGCAATTCCGGCGCCGTGCTGACGTCGAATAGCCCCGACGGCATCCGCCATCCGGCTTCGCTCACCAAGATCATGACGCTCTATCTGCTGTTCGAGCGTCTCGACTTCGGCAAGATCAAGCTCGACACCGAGATGCCAGTATCGCAGCACGCCGCCGATCAGGATCCTACCAAGCTCGACCTGCGTCCGGGACAGTCCATCAAGGTCGAGGACGCGATCAAGGGACTTGTCACCCGTTCCGCCAATGACGCCGCGGTCGTCATCGCCGAATATATCGGCGGCAGCGAAGACGATTTCGCGAAAATGATGACCCGCAAGGCGCGCACGCTCGGCATGAGCCGCACCACCTATCGCAACGCCTCCGGCCTGCCGAACGACGAACAGGTCACCACGGCGCGCGATCAGTCGACGCTCGGCCGCGCGATTCAGGATCGCTTCCCGCGCTACTATCGCTACTTCTCGACCACCGTGTTCAATTATCACGGCCAGTCGATCCGCAACCACAATCACCTGCTCGGCGACGTCGAGGGCGTGGACGGCATCAAGACCGGCTACACCCGCGCATCCGGCTTCAATCTCGTGACCTCGATCCATCGCGGCAACCGCTTCCTGGTCGGCGTCGTCATGGGCGGCCGCAGCGGCGGTTCGCGCGACGCCATCATGCGCAACCTGCTCGCGGAAAACCTCGGCAAAGCCGCGACTACGCGTAGCGTTGCCGCGATCGGCGAACGCAACGGTCCCGACGCCGTTGAGGTCGCCGACACCGGTCCGGACTCATCAGCGGCGCCGCAGATGGTGCAGGCTCAGGCCGCACCGCAGCCGGCGCCCAGTGCAACCGATGCGCAGGACCCGATGGCGCCGCCCGCGATGCGGACGCCGGTCTCGAAGATGACCGCGGCGTTCGCGCAAGCGACCGCTGCCCTGCCACCCGCCCAGCCCGCTTCGAAGGCACAGGCCCGCGTCGAGCCCGCCCCGATGACCTCGGGCGTGATCCAGACCCAGCCGCTCGCTTTGGTACCGGGCTCGTCAGAGCCGATGAAGCCGGTCCGGGTGAAGACGGTGCAGGTCAAGGCCGGCAACTTGAAGCTTGCTTCCGCCGGCCCGGCCCAGCCCGCGCCCCCCATCACCAGCGCGCTTCCGCCGGCCGCGCCGAGCGTTCCGGAGACATCGAACGCGGTCGTGGCCAAGGCAGCCGAAACCAGGGTCGAGCCGGTCAAGCCCGACTATGCACCGCCAGCCACGCGCACCGAACTGCCGCCGCAGCCGCCCGGCCACGGAACGGGCAACGGCATCCTCGGCGTGTTGCCGGCTTCCAGCGTGTCCAACGCTGCTCCGCCCGCTCCGGCACCGCAGGTGGTCGTCAATGCCGCCCCCGCCCCGCAGCCGTCGGCCCAGCCACAAATCGTACAGCAGAACATCGCCGATAAGCCCGCTTCCGTGCATACCGGCTGGATCGTGCAGGTGGGCGCGCTCGAAAGCGAAGACGAGGCACAGAAGCGCCTCGAAGCCGCCCGCAATGGCGCCCGCGGCCTGCTCAGCAAGGCCGATCCGTTTACCGAGGCTGTGATCGCCAAGGATAACCGCAAGCTCTACCGCGCACGCTTCGCCGGTCTCGAGCGCGATCAGGCGGAAGCCGTCTGCCGGACGCTGCGCCGCTCCGACATTCCCTGCATGACCGCTCACAACTAGCTGAACGCGCATAGAGAAACTGAAAAGCCCGCGCCGAAAGCGCGGGCTTTTTGTTTTCGGCGACGATCCGACGCCGTCATCCTGCAAACCTCTCGTCAAGAATTTGCGGTTAAAACCTTTCATCAGTGAAAGTTCGACCACGCCGGACAACGGCGGGCCATGGCAGGCGTTGTACAGAGAGGCGGGCTGAAACCCCTTCGGTCAGTAGCGTTGTTGGCGTTGCCGGAGTTAGTCCTTATGCGTGCGAAGCAGAGTATCCTTGGCCTCGTTTACCCGGGCAGCGAGGTACGTCGACCCCCCCTGGTCGGGATGCAGTTTCTTCATGAGGGCTCGGTGCGCGCGGCCGATCTCGTCCCTGCTCGCTCCCGGCTGCAGGCCAAGGATCTGATAGGCTTCCTCTTCCGTCATTTTGCCGCTCGCCGCCGGGCGGCGCTGCCCCCCTGCCGTATTGCGCTGCGCGTTCTCACGCCAGGCGGGAAACCGGCGGTCCAGATAGCTTTCAAGTAAGGCAACGCTTTCAGCATCGAAATTCGGGATCATCGCAGCGAGCTGCGGCAGATCGAACGCGTCGAGCGGCTGGCCGGCATGGGGCCCGGCGATGAAGCGACCGGCAAGCTGGCCGGTATCGTGATCGAGCATCATCTCGAGGAACTGCGAACGAACCTGCGAGGTCTGCCCGGCCGAGCGTTGGGTGTTGAGCCCTGAGAACAGGCCGCCGAAATTGCCAAAGCCGGCCCCGCCGAACGGCGCCCAGCCGAGCAGGCCTGCGCCGAAAAGGCCAAGCGGGATTGCTACCGCGAGCTCACCCCTCAGTCCTACGAAGGCGGCGACCGCGAGCGAGACCACGCCGCCAACGATCTTGATGGCGCGCGCGAGCACGGCGGGATTGGCCGCGCGAAACATCTGCAGCAGCAAATAGAGAACGACGACGGCGACGGCGCCCGCGATCAGGGTCGGCATGGCGTCAATATAAGCGGGCGCGCGTCAAAAGAGCAGCGATCACTTGATCTGGCCGAGCAATTTCGCGGCACCGCTCTCGCGCGCCGATAACCGCTTCAAGGCTTCACGCCCGCCGGCGGCATAGGCCGCCGCGGCCCGCAAGAGCTCGCGCAATTGCGCCGCTGCACCCGGATCGAATTTGCACCACGCCCCGCCCGTCAGCCGCGCGATCTCGCGGAACGCCTGCTCGGCGGTCTCGTCATGTCCCTCCTGGAACATGAAGACCGGTACCTTCAAGAGCCCGAGCTCGCCGGCCTTGGCGCAGAGCTCATCGACATTCTCTTCCATGGCGTCGCCGACGAACACCACCGCGCGAACGCCGGAGGCAACCGCCTCGCGGCGCGATTCCGACAGCACCTTGCCGATCTGCGTGTTGCCGCCGCGGCAATCGATCTTCGACATCAGCTTGGCGAGCTGGGCGCTGTCGGAAACCCACCCACTCGCGCGGCATTCGTTCAAACCGCGATAATAAACCAGGCGGATGTCGAGGCTGCCAAGGGAAGCCGCCTCGCGGAACATGTCGGCCTGCAGCGCGCAGGCCATGTCCCAAGTCGGCTGCCGGCTCATCGTGGCATCGAGCGCAAACACCAGTCGTCCTCGCGCGCCCTCTGCAAGCGGCGACATCGCGCGCGCTTTCGCAACGAAGGCGGCGATATCATCGGAGGCGGAAGTATTGGTATCCGGCAGCGATCCGGTTTTGCCGTCGGCATGCGCCGACGTCACGTCGCCGGACTTGGATTTGGTTGGTTCACCCGACATCGGCGCTCGCGTCTGGCTGCCAGTGGTCCAGCCGCCGGGGACGGAACGCTTAGTGTGTCAGCGTCTTCGCCGGCTTGGCTTGCTTACCCGTCGGTACATAGGGTGCCACCGGCCCGGGGTCGAGTAGCTTCTGCGCACTGGCTTCGACCGGCGCGACATCGCTCGACTCGTCGGTATCGGCCAGGAATTTGTCCAGCATGCTCTGGATCGAGGTCTTGGCCTCTTCCGATCCGGTGTCGCGCATGTCGTTATGCTGGAAGCCGGTGTTGACGACGGTGATACCGTCCTTGTCGCACTCATCCGCACTCGGGATCACGCCGGGATCGGTCTTGAACTGAGGATCCTTCGAACGGAAGCTCAGGATCTTGAACTTGCCTCCGGTGACGAACGGCACGCGCAGGTTGTCGAGGGTCACGACCTTCTTCACGCGGTCGGGATATTGCTTGGCGAAATACATGGTGATGTCGCCGCCCATGGAATGCCCAACCACGGTGAGGTGGTCGTAGTCGGCGTTGGGCTCGCGATCCTTCATTTGCGCCACGGCGAATTTGATGTTGGCGACGCCACGCTCGATCTGTTTCAGCCGTCCGACATAGATCTCGCCGACCTTGGTCACCATCGGCGCGTCGGTCGGCAGGTCATGCTGGATGCTGATGGCGAGGTAACCACGTGCCGCAAACACGTTCGCAAGGAAGGAGTATTCGGTGAACTTCACGGTGTTGCCGTGGTTGAGGACCGTTACCGGCAGCTTCAGCATGCCGGCATCCGCCTGCGCTTCCTTGTCGCGGCGGACGGCGATGTCCACGGCAACCGGGCGGTTGTCGCGCTCGGCGTCATAGAACGTGATCGTCTCGTGGCGGATCGCCCATTTGCTCGCCGAGAGGTAAGCGATCGCGAAAAGCGCGCCAACCGAAAAGAAAACCGCAATTCCACGTTTCATGCTGGTCCTCGGAAATGGGCGTTCTGCCCTTTTGATCCAGTCTTCCGGCCTCTGTGGTCGTCTTATTCCCTTAGTATACGTCACAGCCACGTGACAGGAAGACCAAAAGTTGTGAATTGACCGCCTTATCATTGTGCGCCGCAGCTAGTTGTTGCGCAGACACGCAAAAACTGAGCGGTGGCAGCCGGTTCCGCACCGTTTGCCGCGACCAATCAAGGTCAGGTTCAAATTTTGAGTAAAATCGGGGTAAAACCCGACATTCAGCCGGCTTATACGCCCCTTGCTGAACCGTACATTAACATGGATCAAACCCGCGGAAGATTTTGCTACCGCGGGTTGGCCAGGGTTCCCTGAGGTTCAGCCCCTCTGCCGAAGTTTCCTCGGCTTTTCGGCGGCTTCTGCCCCGAATTCGAGCGGCGCGCCATCGAGCGAACGGCGCACCTCGATGGCGTCGTGGACCGCGGCGAGACCCGGCGGCAGCGCGAAGGTAAAGCTGTGGCAACCACTGCCGAGGCCCGCACGCGCGAGGTCTTCGCGGTAGATGTTCGCAAGCACCTGCCCGAGCAGCTGGCCGCCGGCAACGATGTCCAGGCAGACCGGCGCTTCCGGATGATCCTCATTCTGCGCCCAGCCGGCAACGCAATGGGTGCTGATGAGATCGAGATAGCCGCGGAGCTTGCCGACCTTCTCGCAGGCGGCGAGACCTGCGCGCAGCGCGATGCGTCGCCGCACGGCCTCCACCTCGTAGCCGCCTTCCAAGCGCTGCGCGTAATAACGCGCCGGCTGCCTGACCGCGTCCGGATAGAGCTCGTCGAACTCGTGCACGTTGTGGAACATGCCGCGGCTGTCGTCGTCGACGAAGGTCTCCGACAACGCGCCCTCGGCTATGATCACATCGTGCGTTTCGAGTTCGATGTGGAAGTAGTCGACCTGCTCGACCTTCTCCGCCTGCACGACCGAGACGCCGTTGACGAGGTCCTTGGCCTCGATCAGCACGCCATCGATGAACATCGCGTGGTGCGGCGAAATCCAGAGATCGCGCGCGGGCACATTGATGTCGAGTGCGCCGGCCTTGATGCAGACCGGCAGGATGTCTGTGCAGAACGTGAAGACCTGGGCGTTCAGCTCGATCAGATGCGACGAAGCATTGGCCATACGTCGGGTGTCGCCATAGCGAATGTTGATGATGTCACTCAAAATATCGAGCGCGTCACCGCCCGCCTCGCGTCGCTTGCGCCCGGCCTCAAACCCGGTCGTGAGCGCGAGCTCGTTGCGGAACCGCACGACTGCGCGAAAGGTCTCCTCCTTGCTGCTGAAATAAAAGTACAGTGCGCGCGTGGAAAAATCGCAAGACTTGGCGATCGCCCTCATGGTCAGGGCGGCATAGCCTTGCGTCATAAACGCCTGCTCGACCTGCAACATTAACGCGGGTGACGGATCAAATTTCTTCCTGGCCATTCCCTAGACCCGTTGCCGCGGTCACGACGGCGCCGCAGCCCCCGCAAGCCTGCCTCGCCTGTCGAGGGAGGATACGCTTACGCGAGCGTGTCGAGGGAACTATACGCTTGCGCGAGGTTTCTGCCGAAGCGAAATGAACGGGGCTAGGCGCCGATAATGTCGTGGACTTCCAGCGGTTTGTCGATCTGGTTGAACCACTCGGCCCGATTCGCTGCCCGCCTGCGTCCGCGTTCGTCCAGCGGCAGCTTGAGCTGGCGCAGGAGGCTCGTCACCTCTTCCCGCGCCGTGACGTGGCCGAGATTCGGCCGGGTACCGAGGGTTGCTTCGTCGATGTCGTCGAGCGCGGTCAGTCCGCGCGGGAAGAACTCGCGATAGACCACGCGCTCGGCAAAGCCGTCGATCGAACGGAAACCGAGCCGGAATGAAAGTTCCTTGAGCCCGTCTGCAACCAGTTGCTTGTTACGCGAGCCGATCATCGACAAGCGGTTGCGCACCACGATCCAATCTGTGGTTGCACCGTCGAGCTGGCGGCGCTTGCGGCGGGTGTCCCGCACCATCTCGGCGTAGTGGCTCTCGCCGGTCACGGCATAGGTCTGCGGGTCGACGGTGCCGAGCACGTCGAAATCCAGGAAGCTGTCATTGATCGGCGTCACCAGCGTGTCCGCCATGGAATGTGCGAGCCGCATCAAATAGCTGTCGGTGCCGGGCGTATCGATCACGAGGAAGTCGAAGGACCGCTCCACCGCGCTGACGGCGTCCGCGAACTGCTGGAGCTCGGCATTTTCGTTCTCGGCGATCTGCATGGTCTGGCCGAGCTTGATGCAGCTATGCACCGGCAGCTCGAGACCGAGGCCGGTCCGTCGCGCCCAGGCGCTGCGGTTGTTGATGTAACGGGTGAAACTCTGCTGCCGGCAATCGAGATCGATGGTGGCGACCCGCTGGCCGGCCTTCATCAGCGCGACCGCGATATGCAGCGCCGTGGTGGATTTGCCGGATCCACCCTTCTCGTTGCCCAGCACCACAACGTGCGCCGAGCCAGATTGTCCTTGGCTAGCCTGCACCAGCATTTGTCGACCCCTGTAGATATCATCAAATCACGCGCGCCTGCGGTCAAGAGAAATGCGCGCCAGCGCACTCAATTTGCAGATCGATGCTTTAATCATGAATTCATGGAGGCTCCGTTGCGATCTGTGAGCGATGCAACAATTGCCGACAGCGTTTTTCAAGCTGAGACCGTCTGCTACCGCATGCCGCCCGCGCTTGGCGCTGGCATAGCCTGATTGGTAGTGTCGGTCTTTCAGTATTGAACGCCTGCAAAGCAGCAGGCTCGCCCCAACCGATCGAGACAAGATGTCACGCAACCCCATGATCGCCCGCACGGTCCCCGTCCTGCGTCGCACTATCGACGGCTTTCGCACCAGGAAAGCCACAATCGCGCTGGTGCCAACCATGGGTGCACTCCATGACGGGCATGTGTCCTTGGTTCGGCTGGCAAAACGGCGCGCGAAACGTGTGATCGTCTCGATTTTCGTCAACCCGACTTAGTTCGCCCCGACGGAGGATTTTGGCTCCTACCCTCGCACATGGAAAGCCGATCTCGCCAAGCTCGCTGCCGAAAAGGTCGACGTGATATGGCATCCCGACGTCAAGACGATGTACCCGGACGGCTTCGCAACAAGGATCGTGCCGGAAGGTCCGGCCACCGCAGGTTTGGAAGACCGCTTCCGGCCGCATTTCTTCGGCGGCGTCGCAACCGTGGTCGGCAAGCTGTTGACGCAATGCCGCCCGGATGTTGCGATCTTCGGCGAAAAAGACTTTCAGCAGCTGAGGGTTGTGGCGCAGATGGCGCGGGATTTGGACCTCGGCGTCCGCGTGATCGGTTCCAGGACCGTGCGCGAGCGCGACGGGCTCGCGATGTCATCCCGCAACGTCTATCTTTCGGCGGAGGAGCGGCGCGTGGCACCAGAATTGTTCCGCGCCATGAAGGAAAGTGCGGCGCGGCTGCGCGCCGGTGACGACGTTTCGGCCGTGCTTGCCGGTGGCGCCGAGATCATCAAGGTTGCGGGTTTTGCACTGGATTATTTTGACGTGCGCCATGCCGAGACCTTGGCGCCGGTCAGTTCGATCAAGGAGGGACCGCTGCGCATCCTGGTCGCCGCGAAACTCGGCAACACCAGGCTGATCGACAATATGGCGGTTTAGAGCAGCCCGAGGTCGCGCAACTCGCGCCGCATCGGCTCCGGCATCGCGGCGATGCTGCCGGCGGTTGCCTTGCCGAGATCGGGCGGCACGGAGTCGTCGGTGAAATAGCGCCAGCCCTGGAACGGGCGCATCGGCCGCGGCGACACCGCGATCACCTTGGGCTGCATCAGAAGCCGGCAGCGCCCGATCCCGTCCTTGTCGCGGAACGGCTCGATGCCGACGATTTTTTCACGCGCGGCGATTTCGCCGCGGATCACCCAATAGAGCGAACCGCCCGACAGGATTTCTTCGGTCCGTTTCGGAACCATTCGGGTGACATGAACGTGGCGTTGCGGAAGACCCTTCTTCTTCGCGGTCTTCATCCGTTCGGAAACCCATTCCTTGAGTTCTTTGACGGAATCGCAGCCAACGGCGAGCTTGAGGATGTGTAGCGGCATGCCCTTCAATTAGCTACCGCGGCGCCGCGGATCAATCGCTTGCACCGGGCGGCTCAGACGCGGTTGGGGATAGCGGGGTCGGCGCTGCCGGCGCGGTTGCTGTAGCCGGAGCCGGACGTTTAGCCGCGGGCTGCTTCTTCGCAGCCGCCGGTGGCGGCGACGGCGCCAGCGAAGTGGGAGCCCCCGCCGTCTGTGCCGGTTGGCGAGCAGTTGCAGGCGGGATCGCGGCGTTCGCGGCTGCCGGCGGTTTCGCCCCCGTGCCCGGCTCCGGCGTCATGATGCTGACGGGGGGCGTGTTGGCCGCGCTCGGAAATTCGGCATTGGTGGGCCGGCCGGTCGGTAACGACGGCGGCATCATGCCAAGCGGCCCGGTCGACGCGGTCGTGACCGGCGGTGCATTCCACGACGGCGCATAGCGCGCAACCAGGCCGTCATAGAGATGCTCGTCCATGTTGATGATGATCTGATGGTTGTCGGTCAGCGAGCGATAGGCCGCGCACTCCATCGGCGTGCATCGCTCTCGCGCGAGCAGGACCTGCGCCACCAGTCCGTAGCGGTCACGCTCGATCGCCCGGCGCAACGCCTGCGTCTCTGGTGTCATGGTGCGCTGGGCGGTCGTGGCATCGCCGAGCGCCGTCAGGCGCGTGATCATCGCCGCCACATAGTTCACCGCAGCGGCAGTCGATTCCGCCGAGCCGAACACGGCCTTCTCGCAGGCTTGCAGGACCACCTCGCCGGCAAGATCATCGATGCAGGACAGCGCCGCCAGGCCGGGGGGCGCCAAGGGCAAAGGCCGCCCTTCATTCGGCGCGCCGCGGGTGACCGGACCATCGCCGCGCAGCGTCGACGTCACCGCGATGCCGACCGCCAACAGCGTGATGACCGTCAACGCGCCGTTCGCGACCGATTTCTCGGCGCGCAACATCGTGAACAGGACGATGACCCCAAAGAATGCGGCCGCAGCCAGCATCAGCAACATCGGAAAGGACGGCGAACGCCAGATGTGATCGAACGACGTGGTCCAGGCCCAATTCATGCGCGAAATCCCTCACGCAATTTGAAACAAATTCAGCAAAGCAAAATGCCAATTCTCAAGGCATTGTACTTACGCAGAACGTTTCTGCGAATGGAGGCCCGTTAACGGCGTGGAAAAGTACCCTCATCCCAAGCCGTCCACACAATTCGCTCGACCGATCAGCCGGTTCCGCTCGCTTCTTTCAGGAAACTGCGAGCTGGCTTTCCTTAGCAACCCGCTCGAAAGCTTCGGTCGAGCTCTTGATCCGGTACTGGCAGTCGTCGCCTTCGGAGGGAAGCTGGCGGATCACCTCATAGGTACCGGTCGCGGCCGGGCGCGAGACGTTGCTCGCGGTAAAGTAGACGGTCGCTCCAACAGGAAATTTGTGCTTCAACGCCCTCTCCATCACACAGAGAGCCGGTCGCACTAACAGTCCCGCTGCACGGCCGGCTGAAAACCCGGTTGGGTCTATAGCACGCGCCCGCGAGCGTTGGCCAGTCACATCAGGACATGGCAAATCCGCAAATTTCGTTGGTATTTCATAACGATAGATGATTTGTAGGGTTACAATCCTATTTCGTGGGCCCCTCAATCATGGTTTTTTTAAGGCATTCTCATCTTAGGCTGTGTGCGGCAGTTTGCCGTCCGGGCTCGCCTTATCCACAGCCACCGGCAGCTGATGCGCCAGCACCTCGGCAACCTGGTCGATCGGGATGTTGTATTTCGCGGCAAGCTGCCGGACGACGTCGCTGCCGAGCACCTGCTTGAGTTGATCTGCCGTGATCGGAAGGTTCTGGCCGGTTCCGATCCAGGATTTGACCTGATCACCGAGGCCCGCCTGCTGCAGCTTGGCGACAATCGCACTCAGCGTCCCACCCTGCGTGCCGGTGCCCATCACCTCGCCCAGCACGACAGGAAGCACGGCCGCGCCGAGCTGACCGAGGATGCCCGAACTTTCCAGTAAATCGAGAATGCCCATGGCCGATTTCCTTTTCTGCTCTGACCTGTGCCTGACACGCGAGCGAACCGCGAGATTGAGACCCGTTTAGCAGGGTTGCGTCAAGCTGGGATGTCAGTCACATCTGCGTCGAACATTTTCAAACTGTCTCGAACTTTTCGATGAGCAGCGTTTCCGCGAGCCCCGCCCTCGTCCATTCCGCAAACGCCGGCAGCGCCATCATGGTCTCCATATAGGCCTGCGCCTGCGGGGCGACCTTGATCGCGTAGGTGCGGAGGCGGTGCACGACCGGTGCGTACATCGCATCGGCCGCCGTGAAGGCGCCGAACAGGAACGGCCCGAGCTTGCCATAGCGCTCGCGGCACTCGGTCCAGATCTGCTCGACCCGCGCGACATTGGCCTGCGCGTCCGCCGACAGCGTCACGGCGCGGATCGGACGGTGCAGGTTCATGCCGCACTCGTTGCGCAGCGGCAAAAATCCCGAATGCATTTCTGCCGAAATCGAGCGCGCATGCGCGCGCGCGGCGCGATCCTGCGGCCAGAGTTTTGCTTCGGGAAAACGCTCGGCGAGATATTCGATGATCGAAAGCAAATCCCACACCGTGACGTCGCCATCGATCAGCGCCGGCACCTTGCCTGAACGGGTGAAGCTGAGGATGCGGTCCTTGTCGGCCTTGTTGTCGGTGTAGAGGGGGATGAAGACTTCCTCGAACGGGATGTGGCTTGCGCGCATCGCCAGCCAAGGCCGCATCGACCAGGACGAATAGTTCTTGTTACCGATCACGAGCGTTAGCGACATCGCACAAATCCTCTTTGGCACATCGGCCTGGCATGTTAGGCGAGCGCTTTAGCACGCGCGGGCACGGAACGCAGCATGGGCTCTTGCACGGTCGATATTCTGGCGGTCGGATTCTTCATTCTCGAATGGAGTGTCTACGCCTACACGCTGGAGCGCACGGCCTACGGACAAGACAGCCTGTCGGCGCGCATGCACGCCTATCGCGAGATCTGGATCCGGCGCATGCTCGACCGCGACGCCCGCATGGTCGACATGCAGATCATGATCAGCTTGCAGAACGGCACCGCGTTCTTCGCTTCCACCAGCCTGCTTGCGATCGGCGGGGCGCTGGCGCTGCTCCGTGCCACCAACGACGCCCTCGTCGTGCTGAGCAAGCTTCCGATCGATGTCAGCCCTTCGCCCGCGCTGTGGGAAATGAAATGCGTCGGGCTAATCCTGATCTTCGTCTACACCTTCTTCAAATTCGCCTGGGCCTACCGGCTGTTCAACTATGTCTGCATTCTGCTCGGCGCGATGCCGCCGCCCTCCCAGCGCGACACGCCGGAGGCGGAGGCGCATGTGATCCGCACCACCCGCATGTTCGAATCCGGCGGCCGCCATTTCAATCGAGGCCAGCGCGCGTTCTTTTTTGCGCTCGGCTATCTCGGCTGGTTCGTCAGCCCGTGGGTGCTGTTCGTCACGACCGCGCTGGTCGTGGTCGTGATCTGGCGCCGGCAGTTTGCTTCCAACGCCTGGCGCGCGATGGGGAGCTAATTGAAATCGTGCGGCGTAAAGGAGAGGTCGAGCACCTTCCACTCGCCATAGCGATCCGCCGGCAGCATCGCATAAGGCTGGCACGCCGCAAGCGCCGCGATCGCCCCCCGCATCAGCTCCACGCCCTTCATCGAGGCGGAGCCCTCGATCAGGGCCGGCTCGCCGGCAAGCCTGCCGTCCGGCGTCATCTGCACCCGCAGCTTGACTGCGACGTTGTCGGACGGCGACAGCGCAGGTGGCAGTTTCGAGCATGTCTTCAGATGACGCCGCAGCGGCTCGACCAGGTTCGAGGCGAGATTGCTGGTCGCAGGCGTCGCATCGCCGCCCTCGCCGGGCTGCGCGCCGGACGCGGCGGGTGGCGGCAGCGCTTCGGGCAGGCCCAGCATCACATGATATTTGACGGTGAGATCGGGCTGCGGCGGCGTGTAACTGGGCGCAGCCGGTGACGCCGGCGCCGGCGGAGTTGGCGCCGCGGCCTGCGGCTGTGGCTGTGGCTCGGCCAACGCCTCGCGACGCTTGGGAGCCGGGGCCTGAGTTGGCGGCGGCGGAGTTGCGGCCGGCGGCGAAACCGCGGGCGACGGAGAAGGTATCGGCGCTTCCGGCTTGGCCAACTGGGAGAAGTCGGGTGATGGCTGCGGCGTCGGCAACGGATCGGGCTTCTTGGCTTCGTCCGCAACGACGACGTCGACCGGCACCACCTTTTCGACCGCCGAACGAAACGGACGCACTTCGGTATAGATCACCACGAACGCCACCAGCGACAGGTGCGCGAGCGCGGACACCATCACATCAGGCCGTAAATATTGTCGAACTTCCATCGCCGCCGACCGATGGTCGAAGCCGTCCCCGGTCGCTAGCATAGCGGCTCGCGGGATGGCCTCAATCCCATTTCGGTGCAAATCCGAAGTCGGTCAACCGGCCCTTGGGCGTCGCCAGACGACCGATCAGGTCCATCTCGTCCTCGGAAAGCTCGAAATCGAAGATGTCGATATTCTCCGACAGCCGCTCGATGCGCGAGGTGCGCGGAATGGCCGATACATTCTGCTGCACCAGCCAGCGCAGGCAGACCTGCGCCGGGCTCTTGCGATGGTCCCGGCCGATCCGCATCAGCGTCTCGTCATTCTTGATCCGGCCCTTGGCGACGGGGCTATAGGCAACCAGCGCCATGCCGTTGGTGGCGCAGGCGTCCCTCACCTTGGCCTGGTCGAGATAGGGATGGTATTCGACCTGGTCGCATACCAGCGGGTCCGGGCAGGCTTTGACCGCCTCCTCGATCAGCGCCACCGTGAAGTTGGAGACGCCGATATGCCGCGCGAGACCCATACGCTTGGCATGCGCCAGCGCGCCCAGCGTCTCGGACAGCGGCACGTGCGGATTGGGCCAATGCAGCAGCAGCAGATCGACTTCGGGCATGCGCAACCTGACCAGGCTCTCCTTGGTCGAGCGCTCCAGATCGTTCGGAGCAAAATGCGTGGTCCAGACCTTGGTGGTCACGAACACATCGTCGCGCCTGACGCCGGAAGCGCGCAGGCCGTCACCGACCTCGCGCTCGTTCTCATAGACCTGGGCGGTGTCGATGTGGCGATAACCCAACCTGAGCGCCTGCTCGACGATACGGGCGCAGGTTCGCCCGCGCAGTTCCCAGGTGCCGAGACCGATCGAGGGGATTTTGGCGCCGTTGGCTTCGACGAATTGCATGAGCGCGCTCTGTAACCAATGA